>CALJJQ010000133.1 GCA_937973965.1 uncultured Calothrix sp.
CCTAACGATAGTTATTAAATTCGTTATAAATTTACTGTTCATTTTTTCGGTCTTCATGAAAAAATCGTTAATATATTGCAGTATATACAACATTGTGAGTGTAAACACGCAAGACGTATAATTGGTGGATAATCTTTGAAAAGGCTACTCAAGATACTGTTTGCCGATTTTCGTCTGCGCAGGTCTTGTATATGATTACGTTTTTATACGTAAAATATCAACAGGTAAAATTAATATAAAAAATGGAAATAACTGATACCAATCAAACTGGAGAAGAATTTGTCGAAGCAAATAACAGCTGGGAGTTAGAAAAGTTATATATTGATTTGGCATCTGCAAAGGGGAAAGCTCTCACTCCTGTGGAGAAGAAGTTTCTGCGCGGATTATTATGTGGTTTTAGTCCAGCAGAAATTGCCAATACGGTTTACAAAAGTCGTAGTAGTAGTACAGTAAGGGTTTACTTATCCAATGGATTATATAAATATATCGAGGAAATGCTTGCCAACCTAGCGGGGAAAACAGTGAAGGTAAAAAATTGGAGTCATGTCACCCATTTATTGGAAAAAGCTGGTTACAAAAAAGCTTGGTTCCCGATGGAAGCATCTCAAAATTCCTTGACCAATTCTCTTGCGGATTCAGAAGCTGAAACTATGACATCTGGTGAGTTATCCCAGTTTGATTGGGGAGAAGCAATCGACGTGACAGCATTTCATGGTCGGGAAAAGGAGTTAGAGCAAGCTCATCTTTGGATAGGACAGGAGCAATGTCGATTAATCTTGATCTTGGGAATGGCTGGTGTGGGGAAAACAGCTTTTTCGGTCAAGTTAGCTCAAAGGGTACAGGGGGAATTTGACTTTTTAATTTGGCGATCGCTGCGGAATGCTCCTTCGTTTACAAGTTTGTTGACGCAGCTATTAAATATTCTGGGTGCTGAGAGTGAAGCAGTGCTGTGGGATGGGGAAGATGGAGGAATTTCCCTATTAATGGAATACCTGCGAGCAAAACGCTGTTTAATTGTATTTGATAATCTCGATGCAATTTTGGCTAGCAGTCATCCAGAGGAGTGGGACGATAAAGAAGAATATACAGGAATTTTACCCCAAATTAAATATCGTCCCGGATATGAGGGATATGGAGAGTTGATTCGACGGGTAGGTGAATCAACCCACCAAAGTTGTTTATTGGTGACAAGTCGAGAAAAACCGGAAGCGATCGCAGCTTTGGAGGGGGATAGGTCTCCTGTTCGCTGCTATAAATTAACAGGGTTAAATGCAGATGAGAGCTTGCAAATCCTCCAAGAAAAGGGGTTGACCCAGTTAAGTGATGACGAAGCCAAGGCTTTGATTGACTGGTATGGGGGAAATCCTTTATTTTTAAAGTTGGCTGCTACAGCGATTAATGAGTTATTTGCCGCCAATATTCACGAGTTTATTCAGCAGGGAACGCTAGTATTTGGGGAAATACGCGCTGTTTTAGATAGTCAATTTCAACGACTTTCGACCCTGGAAACCCAGATTATGTACTGGTTAGCCTTAAACCAAGATTTTTTGTCGGTACGCAAACTCCAAAAAGAAATTACTCCCCGGGTTTCCCAACGGGTAATTCTCGAAGCTATCGAACTCCTGCAAAGGCGATCGCTAATTGAAAGCTTCACCACCAGTGTTTGCCAAAATCCGGTTTTAATTGAATATATCGCTGAACGCTTGATTGAGGAAAACTTTTTATTGAGTCAACAACAAGCTAACTCCTTGCTAGTTAATCAAACCATGTTTGAAGCTCATTTGAAAAATTACATCCGCGAAAGCCGTTTACATCAAGCAATTTAATTTAGGGAGTAGAGAATAGGGAGTAGGGAGTAGTAGGGAAAAAGCACTTTTATTGGTTGTGGTTAGAACTTACACACTGCACAAAAAATTACATAAATATATATTGATTATCGAAAATACGTTGTTTTATGCTTTTATCAATCATCCTGGATAAACAGGTCAACAGTACATGTAGACTACTCCCAATTACCTCCTCCCGACTCCCAGAAAACGATAGTTTACATGCTCCACCAAAATGGGAGAAAATAATTGAAGGTGAATCTAAACAAGAAAAAACGTGACAAGTAACGGATTGCAAGGACTAAACCTGTACCTAGTGGGAATGATGGGTGTTGGCAAAACCACCATTGGTAAAGTGTTAGCGGAAAAATTCCACTATCGATTTGTAGACACAGATGATGTCATTGTTCAAGCTACGGGAAAAAGCATTAACGAAATTTTTCGCCAAGATGGAGAAGCTGCATTTCGTTCCGTAGAAAAGAATGTCCTTGCTCAAGTTAGCACCTATACTCAAATGGTGGTAGCAACAGGAGGTGGTATCGTCATGTACCAAGAAAACTGGAGCTACATGCACTACGGCTTAATAATTTGGCTCGATGCACCAGTGGAACTACTGATACAACGACTTGCGGAAGATACATCTCGCCCCTTGTTGCAGGATACCAATCCGGAAGCAAAATTGCGATCGCTCCTCCAACAACGACAACCCATGTATGCCCAAGCGGATTTACATATTCCCATCTCTTCCCAAGAAACACCAACACAAATCGCCGACAAAATCCTCACCCAGATTCCTCGTGTCTTGAAAAGTACTGATAATCGGGAATCGTTAAACTAAAATTTTACCGAAAAATCGGGTTTAGAGCCACGTCCTTCTAGGACGGTTTTATGCTAAACTAATATTGGTTTGAATTCCCTGAGTGGGCGGTAGTGAATGGCTTAATTGAGTTGAACCCTAGAACTCGAAAGTCTGCATCAGAGACAAAAAGGTAGGGTAGTGAAAACCTCGTAAAACATAGCGCAGTAGCCGATAAGCAACGGTGAATGAAAACAAGTAAAAGCCTTTGTCGTCAGACAGATAGGGTCGGGGATACCCGAATCTTCTCTGAAATGAGAAAACCCTTGGGGAGTGAGCCACTAAAAGTACAACTAGATAGCAAGTGATATTCATTCTAGTAAATTCGGTTCAGACATCATCAGTGTCAGACATAGGTAAGGACGACCAAAAAGCTCAGTGATTAGCTCAAGAATCCTCGCACTTCTAGGACGAGGAGTGTCAAAGACATAAAAACCCGGATGCTGCTGAATTTGGGTATAAATCAATACGGTTAGTGAAAGATAACTGTAGCGACTGTGTTAAAAGTCAAGCGATCGCAAAAAATAAAATGACGCGACAGGGGGAAAGGCTTCGCTGATTTGGTGGCACCAAGTGGGGGGATTAAAACTATTTGTGAGCATAACAAATCAACCTAGCCCGCACTTAGAACTCCGCTTCGCCACCAAATTTTCCCCAGTCGCGGTCTCAAGCGTCAGGGGAAAATATATCAATTATAATTTTTCTGCTAAAATTTCATACAGCTTATCCTCAAACTTCTGGGAGCAAACATTCCAGTCAAACTCCAAAATTAACTCACGGGCTTTTTGGGACATTTGTGTCTGTAAACCCGGATTATTGAGGATAGTGGCGATTTTTTGGGCAAAATCCTGGGGTTGGTCAGCATCAGCGAGAAAACCATTTATCCCATCTTCCACTTGTTCCGCAGTTGAAGGTGCATAGGCTGCAACTACGGGTGTTCCTGATGCTAAAGCTTCATTATTTGCAGTGCAGAAATTTTCCGTCACTGAGGGATTAACAAATACATTTGCTCGAGCATACCATCCCAATAATTCTGTGCCGTGGGATTCGCCCCAAACTGTGATACCATCAACAAAGGCTTGGGCGCGACGACGAATTTCTCCATCTATAGGGCCAGTACCAATAATTACTAAGTGGACATTGGGTACAAGTTCTGCCACGTAGGGGTAAATATCGATTAACTTGGTGACATTTTTTTCTGCCGTAATTCTGCCCACGAACAACATTATCGGTCGATCATCGTGGGGAATCGGATTATAACGAATATTATCAGGTTGAAAGCGATCGCAATCAACTCCTTGGTAGGGTAGATATTCGCTGGGGTAGGAACCGAGCGCTCGATAACGGGTTAATTGTTCACGGGATGAAAAAAAATTGTAATCATAGACTTGGCTTAATTGTTTGGTAGACCAAGGGATAATTGGTTTAATTAAGTTGTAAATAAAGCTTCCCAAATAATAGCGAATATAAGCCACAATATCCGTATGGAATAGGGTAATAATGGGAGTTCCCGTCAAGCGTCCATACTCAACTCCCACTGGTTTACCATACCCTTGTAAAAACATCGAATAGCATCCTCGTAATTGGGGTGCTTCTTCCACCACGACAATATCCGGTCGGAATTTTTGTAATTGTTCTGTATCACTCCAGTGGCGATAATTTAATGGTTGGGGAAGGGAACGATAGAAAATTAATGGTTGGGTGGGAAATGCATAGGAGGAAAAATTCGGGTATAATTTAGCTTCTTCAATTCCTGGCATTGACCGTTTTCCCACATGCGCTGGATAATTTTGATTGTATTCTGGATGGATGAGAAATACCTCATGTCCTTGTTTGAGAAGCCAACAAACTCGTTGATGTACAGCTACAGATACACCAGTTAAATAGGGTGCATATAAACTAGTAATAATTGCAATTCGCAGGGGTTGTTTAGTCATAATTCCATGCCGATAATTGGAGTGAAAAAGGCAAATTTAATTCGTAATACCCGCTACGCGGGAAGCAAGCTACGTAATAGTCTACGGTAAGCCGCTTCGCGTCTACGTAATTTTTAAGTTGTAATAGCAGATGGTGAGGCTGTGTATATGTAAGAATTTTTAATTATGAATTAGGTTGAATAGATAATATAGGCTTCAGGTGATAGTCAATATAATAATCTGATGCTCTATAAATATTTAAAATTCACCTTGTACCAATTTGAGATGAAACTGCATATAATTTTTTTGCCTGTCGTTGTGTAGCTTGCTTTTTGCTCTCGCAGTGCGGAAACAACTGAAACTCGGTAATCTCAGCAACTTGTTAACATGGAAGATTATGAGAGGTTGTTTAGAAAGTATTAATTATCACTATCTTGACTATTGTCCTGACTCTGGATATGGGGTTATAAATCTGATTTTTCCTTCGAGAGTATAGACGCGACATGTCGCATCTCTCCCTATTCCCAAAAACGATAATTTAAGTATTAAAATCGACTTTTAAAACATCCTCTGAGATTGCTTCGTCATTCCTCCTCGCTTCGGACAACTTGTGATGTGCGACTTCATATTAAAACGACCTGCTGCTAAAAGCTAATAACTAACAGTCAATTGCTTGAAGTATAATCACATCATAACTAAAACAGCTAAGTAAAAAGCATCTTTTGCCACAGTTTGATTAAAAATCTCCTAAATTCTCTCCTAGCACTTTTTTTGTGCAAAAATTATCATGTTTCGACAGCAGCGCATAGCCATTTCTCCCTCTCAAATTAGCAATCACCAAATCCATCTCACCCGTGAACAATACCATTACCTAATACGAGTATTACGATTAACAGATGGGGACGAAGTAATTGCCATTGATGGTATCGGTAATTGGTGGTTAACAACTTTAAACGGAGAAAACGCTAATATTATCCAAAAATTAACCGTTGATACAGAACTTCCAGCCACCATAATATTATTAACAGCCCTACCCAAAGGTAACGGCTTTGATGATGTCGTCCGTATTTGTACAGAGCTAGGAGTAGCTAAAATCGTGCCCATATTGAGCGATCGCACTCTTTTAAACCCTAGTTCCCAAAAACGAGAACGTTGGCAACGCATAGCCCAAGAAGCTGCTGAACAATCGGAAAGAGCCTATATTCCCACAATCCATCAACCTGTCGATTTCGCAACCGGATTAAATTTATTTCCCAGCACCCACCAGTATATTTGCGAAGGTCGAGGTAACTATCCTCACCTACTAACAAAAATATCCCCAGTCAACGACCTACCCCATCCAACAATTATCATCGCCACAGGACCAGAAGGAGGATGGAGCGACAAGGAACTCCAATTAGCGATCGCATCCAATTTTCAACCCGTATCCTTGGGAAAACGCATCCTTAGAGCCATCAGCGCACCGATTGCGGCTGTATCAATGGTCACAGGGTATCGGGAAAGTTGTGGGTAATTAGGTAAGTTAGCAAAAATAGGTGTTGCTGAATAGAAATATGAATTGAAAATTTATTGTAATATCAATGATTTTCTGCGGAAAGAAGTAAAAGTATCTCAAGTACCCGACGAGAAAACAGCCATCATTAGTACGGTGATTTTTCCTGAGAGGACAGCAATAATTTTAACCTGACCGCAAGAAATTAATAAATATCAATGGTACGAGGTGAAGCGAGATAAACTAAATCAAGATATTAATAATTTTCGCAGAAGCTTACAACGGGTAAGGGATGACTATGATATTAAAATCAGTCAAAATGTCTACAATTGGATGATTGCACCCTTTCAAGCAGATTTAGATGCTGCGGGGATCAACAAGCTATTATTTATCCATGATGGCATCTTGCGGAGCGTACCCATGTCAGCATTCACTTTCAAGTGTTGTCGCTGATACCACCACCGTATAGCTCGTTGTGTTTGTTGCTGGGAAATAACTAACCGCCAAATAATTAGGATGGTCAGTATACTAGTAATAAATATAACTACATTTTCGACAAAGGAAATCATTACTTATGTTTAATTAATAATTTTTCCGGAGGAAGTCATCGAAAATCATGGAGACGATTCATGTGGGATCTGCTGGTACTTACAGAATAGCTATTTTAAGACCTTGGAGATGGATATAAATTACAATAAATTACCAATTAATTGGCACAAAAGTGCAACCCTAATTGTTTGATTTATGCTATTCGATAGGTGGATGGGAAGCGAAAGTGTAAATTAGCTCTTCCTTTCCCTGGGGATAGTCAACTGAATTTTAACGCAGATTCTCTAACCTAATCGATAAATACCATAAATCTGCACGTATTTACTGAAACTGTTGAGCATAAAATCCGGCATAGCGACGCTGTAAACTCAATAACTCATCATGGGTTCCCGATTCTACAATTTGTCCTTTTTCTAGAACCAGAATGCGATCGCATTTACGGACTGTAGACAGACGATGGGCAATGACGAACACCGTTCTGCCTTCCATGACTCGTTCGAGAGCTTCCTGTACTAAGGCTTCTGACTCGGAATCTAGGGCTGATGTGGCTTCATCTAGTATGAGTATACGCGGATTTAGGAGTACAGCGCGGGCGATCGCAATGCGTTGTCTTTGTCCCCCGGATAGGTTTACGCCTCTTTCCCCCACAATTGTATAATAGCCATCGGGTAGGTTGCAAATAAATGCGTGGGCATTGGCGATTTTGGCTGCTGATTCCACCGCAACCATATCAAAAGTTTCTTGACCAAAAGCAATATTTTGAGCGATAGTTCCAGAAAACATCGTTGTTTCTTGGGGAACAATACCGATTTGTTTGCGCAAACTGTTGAGGGTGACATCGCGAATATTCACATCATCGATCAGGATTTCTCCTACTTGGGGGTCGTAAAAACGTGGCAGTAAATTCACAAAAGTTGTTTTCCCCGCACCGGAACTACCAACTAAAGCAATCACCTCTCCCGGATAGGCAAGTAAACTAATATTATTAATTACAGGTTCATCAGGTTTATAGCCAAAAGTCACCCGACGATACTCAACTTTACCATTGACTACAGGTAAGGCGATCGCATTTGGTTTTTCCTCCACTGCCGGTTGAATTGCTAATAGTTCAAATACTCGATCTACAGAAGCTTCCGCTTCCTTAAATAAATTATAATTAACAGTAATATGTCCCACCGGGTCAATTAATAAAGCCGCTCCCGACAGATAACTAAAAAATTTTCCTACTGTTAAATTACCTGCCGAAATTTGCCAAGCAGCAAAAAAAAGTAATAGCAAAAAACTCAAAGCCTGTAAAAATCCAATAATCGGAATTTGAATCGCTTTTAACCGTTCCGTCAAATATTTAGCCTCCATTGCCCGTTCTGATTCTCGACTGAATCGAGCAATTTCATAGGCTTCTGCGGCAAAGGCTTGGACAATTCTAATCCCGGCAAAAATTTCCGTTAAAATGGCCGATAAATCTGATACTTGATTTTGACTCCGTCGAGCATACTTTTGTAATCTTTCGCCAAACCAAGCAATCAAAACCAACATCAAAGGAACAATAATCAACGTTGCCAAAGTTAACTGCCAACTTAAATAAACCATATAAATTGGTATGACAATTAACTGCAAAGCACAGGGAATAAAATCATGCAATAACTTATGCACAACCTCCCCAACTCGATCCACATCCTCCGTTACCCGGTAAGATAAATCACCAGCCTTCGCCGTTTCAAAATAGCTTAAATTCAACCGTTGTAAATGGGCATAGACTCGCTTACGGAGATTAAACGCTACCCGTAAAGCCGCCTTTGCCATGTAAATATCCTGTACCGACTGGAAAAAACCCCGGATAAGAAACACCAATCCCAAGATACCAGCCAACTGGGCGATCGCAACTACATTACCACTCCCAAAAGGCGCTGACAATTGTTGCACCAAATACATCAGTGTTAAAGTCGCCAATACATACCCAATAATCCCTGTCAACCCCTTGATAATATTTGCCCACTGGGGACGGATATAGGGTAAAAGTTGTTTATAATTAGATTCAAGTTTAATTGAGATACTCTTCAAGCGACTACATCCCCACACACAATTTCGGTTTAATCTGTCTTTATCTGAAGACGCTACCAGATTTGGGTAGTTTCTCACAGATTAGGAGGAGACATCAAGGATTGGTAAATTTTGTTTGTTTACCTACTCCCTTACTATTGTAAAGGCATCGATTTTAGTACATCTACCGTAATTGAATCTTCATCCTGAGATACAAGATAAAAACTGGGATGCACCCCAAGATAATGTTTTGGTATTTTGATTAGTAAGTAGGTAGGCAAAATTAAACTCAACTATGTAAAATTTTGTAAAATGCTCGAAATCCTTGTACAATAGGGCTTTTAAGTTATTTACATTTTTAAATTTAGTTGTGTTTTTTAGCGTCCACCTACTTAGCACTTTTTTATATGGCCATCAAACAGCAATACTTGCAGCGAGCAAAGCATTTCACACGAAATCTCAATTTCTAGCTATTTATACTATTGGGGTGAACGATAGTAATTCCTTCGACTTCTACAAAGTCTTGTGGATTTAAGGTCAAAATATGGCTGATATTATGAGCAGTCACTACCGCTTGTATGCGTAAATCGTGGGTACGTTTTCCAGAAATCCTGTGAGTTGTAGCGAGACTCAGCCAAATAAGAAATATATCCGATGTTTCTTCTAGCAACTCAAACTGGTTTATCAGCATTTGCACTGCTAGTTCGGTTTCTTCTGGTGTCCATCCCAATCCATTTAACGCAACCGGACGAGTTGCTACAACCCAAAATTCAATTAAAACTTGAGGTGTGATAAAACAGCTATGGTTGTTAGATATTAGATACCTGATTGTGCGATCGACAAGATTGTAATCGGGTGATGCTATGTCCCTGGAACGTAACAAAATATTAGTATCTAATAAATAATCGGTCATACTTCATCATCGTAGATATTTTCTCGTCGCAGAGCTTCATCAGCAAGGTTGGCATAGCTTTTTGGTGCTGTATCTATCCACTGCTGCCAAAGTAATAATCTCTCTGATGATGTTTGAGGTTTACCGGTTCGTAACGTTAAATGCTTATTACTAAGCTTTTCTTGAAAAAGTTTTTGCTCTTCGGGGGAGAGCTTTAGTACTACTTCTACCAGGGAGTTAACAAGTTGTACATTCATGATTATTTATGTGATTTAGTCTTGATCACGCTATGCAATGGCGACAGTTATTCTTACAGAATATCGCCTTGTTATATTTCCACAAATAACACTTTTATTAATTTATATTTCAATTGTTGCTCACTCGCCACAAATATTCTCCACAGGCTGGCTTCAGTAGGTCAGCTTACACTACTTTGGGGAAATTGAGCCAGCCATTGACGAAATTGTTCGGCTTTTTCGGTTGGTGTATCATCGTAGTAGAGGTAGCAATGCTACGTCTACTACAGAACGTGAAATTTTCTGAAATCAAAAACTGCATAAATCTGATTACTTCACAAAATATTCCACCCTTGTATAATTACTCCTACCGCTACCATCGGTAAATTCAGTCCGCCATGTTAACATTAATTGTCCTCTACGCGAACCACTGGAGATGATTCTAGCCCGTAAATTTCTACGAGCAAAACTTTGATTGATATTTGCAGTTAACGAACCACTAGCAAAGGTTGCTGGATTATCTCCCCAATCACAATCTCTGGGAGAACAAGCACCAAAAGGTTGGATATAATAACCAACTCTCACGGGAGAGCATTGTCCAGTTTCCGCATCACAACGTCTCACATCTTCGCATAGATATTTAATATTAATCCGACGAATTCCCCGAGTATTTGCATCTACATTACGCCAATTTCCCAGTAAATTTGGTGCTTGGGGTGCTGCACATAATGCCTCAGCAGTTGGTATATTTGGTAAGGTGAAACTTCCCAAATTCAACAACAGACCCACCGCGAAACCGTTGATTAAAAAACCTAATTTCATTGTATTTACCCTTTGTTTAATATCAGAAGCACACAACCTGGATTTCTCACGAGTAAGTTGTAAGCTTTGAGTAACGGATTGATTTTCCTTCTACTGACTACTTCCTACTCCCTATTCCCTGTGAGTTTTAGAGTTTTGTGAGAAATGCGGGACAATTACTTTTAGATTGGGAGTTCTAATTTTATGCATGGTTATAATTAGCGATCGCAATTTGTAACGGATAGCATTACTCATCACTAAATCTCTATATTTCTCCCTTCTCTGCTATAAATGACCTGATAGATGTCGCAGGAGAACATCACGCTTTTGAGTGATAAACCCCTACGTACATCTACAAGAAATAATTAATCAAAATTTGAGTTACGGAATAATATGATTTTGTTTGAAGATATCATCAATAATAGTCCGATGTTCAGGATTTGCCGCATTCCGGTAAACTTCATGGAAATCTGCCATGCTATTTTTCTTCCCAGTTCGTAAATAAATTCCGGGAACTGCACCTTCATGAATAAACCAGAGATTATCTTTGTCATCTGCACGGGTATCATGTAAATCCCATAAAGCAGCTGCTACCCATGATTCATTGCGACCCAAAGGACTTTTACAAGCAAATGTGGGATTTTCAATGTTGAAATCAAAACCTGTACTCGGAGCCGAATTTCTCGGTGCTTGTGCCCAAAATACCATAAAATTAGCAAATCCTTCTAACAAAGCTAAACCAGGGGTATAACAATCACCCAAGGTATGGGAACCTCCGGAGTTAGGTGGTAGGTTGTTATTCCAATACTCATAGTTAATTTGGTGTGCTAATTCATGTTGCATCACTCCGTTGCGAGTTGCATGACTAGGTATAATCCAAATTTTTCCCGTAGTATTAGCACAACTCCAAGGATTACCACTTCCAGTTCCGCAATCATAATTAGTATTGGGAAAAATCACATCAATTGACTTTTTACGTAGTGGATTAATTCCCCCATTCCAATAAAGTTTTGACCAGAGATTCATCCCCTCATCATAGATTTCACCTAAACCCCGTACTGCACCATTTGCTGTATCTGCATACCAACTACCCTCGTGATGATTGGTACTGATACTGTTTCTAACAGGTCCAACCCAACGATAGGTGTCACCGCTAGAAGTTTGTGGGGTAAAAAAGCGGTTAAAAGCAACGTATTGAAATTTGACGCTACCATTAGACTTGGCAAATTGCAACTGCCAAGAACCATCGGATTCGACCCAATCTTCGGCTACTTTTTTCCATTTACTACCATCTTTTTGCCATGCGCGAACTCTCCATCCAAAGGCTGAATGTAAACGGTTATCTGTACTTTTCCAGGAAAAACGACCTTTTGCTGTGACAGTGGCATTTTTGAGACGATTGCTATCAAGATTAGGATTAAAAATTGGACTAGGTTTGATAATAGGCTGTTCTCTAATTAGGTCAGGTTTGATTGTTCTAATTGGTTCCTGAGTCCGTCCTTCCCTACCTCCAGTTTCTGTAGGTATTTTCAAGATAGCTTCTGGATCCATCTTTAATAACTGTTTCATAGACGGACGTTTAATTTGTTGGGGTGCGCGGGGTATGGAACCATCATCTTCAAATAATTGAAATGAATCGCCTAATTCAGAGTCACGAATATCGGGAGTTAAAAATAACTTTTCATAGTTGGAAACTTGATATTTACCATCTTTGACGAGAAAATATAAATCAACGGTATGTCTACCTGCTAATACACCTTCTTCACTGAGAAGTTTAATTTCGGTATTAATTTGCCATTTACCATCTTTAGTAATTGCGCCTTTAAATTCTATGGGGGCAGATTGTCCTGGCTTTAGGAGTAACTTTTCTTGACTAAATTGGAAACGGTAATCTTCTGTTTTAATGGGTTCTATTTGTAAAATTAAAGGGTATTTAGTGACGTTTTGCAGAATAAATTGACCTTGAATACTTCTAGCATTTCCCTCTGGAGTAACTTGACTGCGTTGAGTCATCACACCTAATGGTTGATCTGCACTACTTTTTAAGGCAGTAACTGTTAATAAAGATGTAGCGATCGCTAAACTACAGATTAATTTATGAATCTTCATTCCGAATTCTCTCTTTGTGTTTAATTAGGATGTATATTTCATCAGATACCGAGACATCAAAAATAATTATGCCTCTCCCAAATGCTGACAATTTGGAACTATGCACACCTAAGCATGAAACTTGCTATGTTGTCAAAAAAATTCCGACTAAAATATGGATGCAAATCAACGATATAATCTCTTTTGCCAAGATGAGATTAAATTCAACTCTTCTGCAAAATAGAAGTAAACAAAACCTCTCCAATTTACTATTTGTGATGATTCCACAATAAGTAAAATATGGAGATGATTACGATTACACCCTAATCACCATGAGAAAATTTACTGAGTTGGGAATATCAGAAGCAGACAATTACTCTTATGTTGGGAATTCAGATTTTATGCAGGGGGATAATCTATAATTCCAATCTGTAACATTTCCGGCAATTGCTATATAAGCGTTTTCCAATCCAAAATAGTATCAGTTATGCCAAGATAGTCAAAGCTGACTTATTGGCTTCATTTCGCTGAAATTTACTATGGGTAATCGCTTTTTAATTATCTTCCTCGGTATTTTTGGTAGTTTATTTTTATGCACTGGTTTAGGATTACAATTTTTTGTCACCACAAATTTAAAGCCAACTCGATTAGCACAAGCAAATTTAGCAATAATTAAGTCATTGCAACAGTTTCAGGAAGTATCCCCAGGACAGTCTGTAATTGTGGAAGGAATAATTAGTCGCAAAAACCCCCTCCTCATCGGTCAGTTAGTTGCATACAACAAATATGAATACCGTCCTCCCATTAGTAGTAATGAGTACCAGTGGGAAAAAACCTCTAAAGTCCATCCGTCCTTACAAATAGAGATAAATGATGGTGCTGTCACCTGTGATCAATACAACATGTCTTTTACAGGTGTAGCAGTCAGACAAGAAAATCAACTATATCGAGGTTTAACCCGGTTCCAACCTGTGGTCTGTAGCGGAAAGTTTCAACCCCAAGGGGATAGTTTAATTATCACCCTGGGTGGATTGAATGAGGGAAATGGACATGAGTATCAAAAAAACCTGCGCGATCGCGGATTGCTTGATTATTTTGCTTTTCCGTTTATTGCTGTTGGTTTAGTAACTCTGGGTATCACTGGTTTTATTGCGTGGAAAAATCATCAACCTCCCAAGCTATCGTGAATTATCACTGCAAAAAATTGCCTACCTATTCCCGATGGGACAGCCAAAAAACAGCATTTTTGACATAGGCTTGAATATCCTCAAGAGCTTGGGGATTTTCAGCCATTCCCTTTCCAGGAGGTTCATCGACGAAACTGGGACAACCTTGGCTAATATCCCAATTGTAATCGACAAAATGGTGAAAACTGGAATTTGCGATCGCACATCTACAGAAAACGTTCTAGTCGTGTAAGTCTTGATTTTGTATAATCTTGTTCTAAATCTAGACATTTCAAGTATCATAAGCAACCTCTTTTTGCGATCGCGTAGCGTATTCTTCAGGTTGTAATCACTAAATCTTTGTAAACCAAATTGAACTCACATTAAAAGCAGGTTAAATCCCCTTCATCTCATTTTTCTGGAGGGAAGTTCAGACTAAAAATCCCTCTTCCTGGGGAAGAGGGACTGAAAAGCTAAAATCAGTGGTAAAAAAGTATTAAAATTTACCAGCTAGGGCATCGACACAGCGTTCACATAGTAGCGGGTCATCACTGGATTCACCGACGCGGGTGGAATAATTCCAACAGCGATCGCATTTTTTCCCTGCTGCATCGACGACACCGATTCCCCAGTTTTCACATAATAGGTTGTACTTTAAGCTTTTAAGTTGATCGATGGAATCTACGAGTTCAACTTGGGAGGTAATAAATACATAGCGTAACTCATCAACTCCATTGTGATTCGCTTCCATTGTTTGCAACTGCTGACCTAGTTCCCCGTCGGCTATGTGCAATAATACTTTAGCTTCTAGGGAAGACCCAATACTTTTGTCAACCCGTGCTTGTTCCAAAACTTTGTTGACATCGTTGCGCATATCCCGGATTTTTTCCCAAAAAGTGGCGATTTCCGGGTTTTTCCACTGGGAATCGAGATTCACCCAACCTGCTTGGAATACTGATTTGTGGGATGGGGGATAGGGTAAAAACTGCCAAATGTCTTCTGCAAGGTGACATAATACGGGTGCGATCGCCCGTGTCAGGTTTTCTAGGGCATAATAAAGGATAGTCTGACAACTGCGTCGTCGCCAACCTTTGGGGGTGCTGATATATAATCTGTCTTTGGCGATATCGATGTAGAAGTTGGATAGATCAACAACGCAGAAGTTCTGCACGGTTTGAAAAAAGCGGAAGAATTGAAAACTTTCAAATGCGTCGGTGACTTCTTCAAATACTTCTGTCATCCGGTGCAATATATATTGATCAACTGCGGGTAGTTGTTCGTAGGGAATCAGGTCTTTTTCGGGGTTGAAATCGTGTAAATTACCTAATAACACCCGTGCTGTGTTGCGAATTTTACCACGAATATCGGTGAGTTGTTTAAGGATATTTTTGCCAATGCGTTGGTCAGAAGTATAATCGACCGAGGATACCCATAACCGCAGAATATCCGCTCCGTAAGCCGGATTTTCCTTTTGGTTTTTACCACCTTTGATGATGTCGTCTGGGTCAATCACATTACCTAGGGATTTACTCATTTTGAAGCCTTTTTCATCTAGGGTAAATCCGTGGGTAAGTACGGTTTTATACGGTGCGCAGTTATTTACAGCGACGCTGGTTAGCAAACTGGATTGGAACCAACCCCGATGTTGGTCGGAACCCTCGAGATAAATATCTACAGGATATTTGGCTAATTCCTGACGTTGTTTAACCACCGCAGCCCAGGAGGAACCGGAATCAAACCACACATCCATTGTATCAAAACCTCTGCGATACTTGCGACCATTATGACGGTAGGTTTCCGGCAATAATTCCTCCACCGACATTTCCCACCACGCGTCAGAACCTTTCTGGGCAAAGATATCACGAATATGGCTGATGGTTTCCTCGGTCATCAGGGGTTCGTTGGTTTCTTCGTCGTAGAAGACGGGGATGGGTACACCCCAACTGCGTTGACGGGAAATACACCAATCAGAACGTTCTGCAACCATCGGTCTAATCCGGTTTTCTCCCTGTGCAGGTATCCATTTTACTTGGGAAATGGCTGCTAAGGCTTGTTCGCGGAATCCTTGCACCGATGCAAACCATTGTTCTGTTGCACGGAATATGGTGGGTTTTTTGGTGCGCCAATCGTAGGGATATTTGTGTTCATAGGGTTCCTGTTTTAATAGTACCCTTGCTTGGGCGATCGCATCTATTACGGCTTGGTTTCCATCCCCTAACACGTTTAACCCCGCAAATTGACCTGCTTCTGCTGTAAAGTTACCTGCATCGTCAACTGGAACTAATATGGGTAAACCGTATTTTTGTCCGGTTATGTAGTCTTCTTGACCATGACCAGGGGCTGTATGGACTAATCCCGTCCCTGATTCGGTGGTAATATAATCACCACCTATCACGATTTCACTTTCCCGGTCGTAGAGGGGATGGCGGTAACGGGAATGTTCTAAATTTTGCCCTTTGGTTGTGGCTTTGACGGTGAGATTCACACCCAAGGTTGCCGCAAGTTGCTCCACTAAATCGGTAGCAATAATTAAATACTTGAATTTAACTGTTTCCAAAGGTGTATCTAATTCCACCACACTGTAATTTAATTGGGAATTCACAGCTACTGCTAAATTCGCAGGTAAGGTCCAGGGTGTGGTTGTCCAAATTGCCACACCTAAATCTGGTAAATATTCTGACCATGCAGATTTTACCCCCTCGGCTAAAGCTACCACCTCAAAAGCTGCGTATACACTCTGGGAAATATGTCCTTCGGGATATTCCAACTCGGCTTCTGCTAAAGCGGTTCGGGAACTTGGACTCCAGTTAACTGGTTTTAAACCGCGATAGATGTATCCTTTCAAAAACATCTGTCCAAAGACATCGATTTGTGCGGCTTCATATTCCGGTGTCATGGTTAGGTAGGGATGTTCCCAATCCCCCCACACACCATAGCTCTTAAAGCTTTGACGCTGCTGTTCTAAGGCTTCCAGGGCAAATTCTTTGGCTTTGCGTCGCAACTGTAGAGGGGTTAACTGTTGACTTTCTGCCGATTTCATCGCTTGCAGAACCTTCAACTCGATGGGCAATCCATGACAATCCCAACCTGGTACGTAGCGAACCTTCCGACCCCGCAGTAATTGATAGCGATTAATGATATCTTTGAGGATTTTATTTAGTGCATGACCAATGTGTAGCGAACCATTGGCATAGGGTGGCCCATCATGGAGTATAAATATTTCGCCAGGGTTATTTTGAGAAAGATGGGCGTATATTTGATTCTCTTCCCAAAACTTCTGTATCTCTGGCTCCCGCTTGACCGCGTTAGCCCGCATGTCGAATTTCGTCTGGGGTAAATTTACGGTATCTTTGTAACTTTTAGCTTCTGTCACAGTACTGATTGTTGATTAAAATATAGGGCTAGGTTTTCACTATTATCGTTGAGAAGTTGAAGTGTGGGAAATATGGAAATAAAAATAATCGACGAGATAATGATAATCATCATGATATTTATTAGTCTAAATTTACGGTGTAATATTAATGTAGCACAAAATGAGGATTTTATCGCCTAGATGGAGAATGGAATTAATCTGCGATCGCCGACTCAAACTCAATACCGCGATAAATTTCCGTCAATGGCAATTCAACTTTGACCGACTCCAGGCAAATAGACTGCTCTAAACATTTATGCTTGCTAACAAGATGAAAAAGCGGAGATTTTTAACTAAAGCTCTAGCAACAGGCAATCTTTGGCCTTGTTCTCCCAATAATTTCATCCGGTGATCGCTTTTTGAAGTTTTATCCATCACTTCGTCTATTAATTACCTCTACTATGTAATATTTTTATGTCATCTTCTCTGTAAATTTACATACATGTCCTCATTTTCACCTATGATTTGATTAGTAGTATTACGCACTGATATGCTTAGATTCACAAAACACGGTCTTATCGTACTTACGTCCCTTGTAGCAGGTTCCATATTCGCAATCTTACCTAGTCGTGCTGCTACTATCGCCCTATCCGAAGGACAACTATCATTTACCAACTTTAGTCAAAGTCCAGTAAGTACTTTTACGGATGCTCAAACCCAGGCTATCTCCATTTTTGGAGGTGGGAGTGTATTCACAGAAGCTGATGCGATCGCATTTTTTAATGTCTTCCCACCATTTGCACTCAATACTACCTCGACATTGGCAACAGGTAGTAGTCAAAATTATTTGGGGATAGCAGAAAGTTTTGCGCAAGTAGTTGGTAACTTTAACATTGAAGCTGATACTATTTTCTCATTTGATTTCGTGGCTAATTTATCTCTATTCGTAGGAATTGAACGGCCAATAACTGAGAATGCTAATGCTAGGGCTGATATTTTCTTTGCCTTACTAGATATTACTAATGAAAAAGCAAACGTTTTAGAAACATTTGTATTGGCAGGAAATTTAAGCACTCAAAATAATAATTCTATCCTCACTAGTTTCAATGACAATTCATCTCTAGAGATATTAGAGCCTATCACTCAACAAAGATTACTGACGGCGACAGCAAGTGGTTCAGTTGAACGATATTTTGGCAATTCGACAACACTAAGTCTAATTGGTATCAACCGAAACCGAGCCGCAGTTGCTGTCCCTGAACCCTCTAATTATCTCACGTCTTTGTTTATTTTTGGTTTTATTCTGCTTGCACTAAAAAGAAAACAAGCAAAACATACTGCCAAATTTATATTAGAAAAACAACATAAATTGACTCAATCCAACTCCCTATTTATCTCCAGTGGAAAACCAGTTTCCGAAACGAAGAGAAGTCGCGCTACGCACACCTAGGTTTTTGGTGTCAGCAGTATATTTAGGCTACCTAAATAAAACTGGTTAAAGTTTCTAAATACAAGTTTGGCATACCAATATCAAATAATTTACCATCGACCATATACCCAGTCATACCTTCAGCTGCACGTAATTTTTCTAAACAAGTAGTTAGTTGAAATTCTCCTTTCATGCGGACATTATTTGCAATATCGGCTGCTAATAAATCAAATATGGTGGGAGAAAGGATATATAAACCAAATATACTTAAAAAATTATCTTCCCCAATTCCGCTAACTTGCAGTTTTTCTCGCGCATATTCCAGACTGGGTTTTTCGGCAATTTCGCTAATATTTAAAGTTGTATTTTCCTCCTGCCAATTTCCGGTGACACAGCCAACTTTATGTAATAAATCACCCTTAACTGTTGCTAAACCGATGACATTATTTTGTTGGCGATGATAAACTTCCATAAGTTGTTGAGCGCAAGATTTATCTTGGTGAGAGCGATAAATGTGGTCTCCCAACAACAATAAAAACGGCTGATTATCCACCCATTCCCGCGCACAGTAGACAGCGTGACCGTAACCTTCCTGCTGTTCTTGGGTTAAAAATGTAATGCGATCGCCTAAATCAACAAGATATTTACTAAACGTTTGATTCTCTGGGGTCAGCTTTTCAAATAACTCCGCACTGGGGGGACGATTAAATAGGGTTTTAAAGGTTTTTTTATCTTGGGGTTGGACAATAATGGCGACTTCTTCAATTCCCGCACTTATCGCTTCTTCGATGATAAATAAAATCGCTGGTTTAGCTCTTCCATCCCGGTCAATAATGGGAAAAAGTTCTTTTTTCACAACTTTAGTTGCGGGAAATAACCTAGTTCCAAACCCCGCAGCAGGGATGACAGCTTTTTTGATTTTTGTTACAGGTTCAGTCACGGGCATAAATGGTAAGTTTCAATGGATGCATATGGGGAAAATCCCGTTTAATTATATCCATTACCTGTAGTTGTTCCACATCCGATTTCACAATCAATTGGACTGTCCCATCCCCCTGGGAACCCACTCCTTTTCCACCCCAAATATAGGTTTGGATGGGTTTGTAGTCGAGCAATTGGTGTAATATGGGGGCTGTTAACTGCTGGGGAGATGCGGGAACCATGTATCGATCGAATTGTGTTTGTGCATAGCGCATCAACTCCCCCAAAGTTTGACCATCTCCAGCTTGCAGAGCAGCGATCGCATTTTTGGTAATTTGATAACTAATATTGCCTAAATAATTCTGCACATCCCGATGAATTTGATTTTGCGCAACTGGATAACAAGCATTCAAATCCGCGAGAATTTTTTGGGTGTCCTTACTTGCAGCTAAATCCACCACCACAAAATAGAGATTTTTCCCAACCTGTAGCTCCTCAATCGTCACGCGATCGCCATCAAACAACATCGCAATGGGTACATTCCCATAGGCACAACCTTGATCCATTCTCCCACATTGAGATCCGGTTGTAATTTCCCCTAAATAGGCATATTCCATTTCTTCCCGAATCCCAAGTTGCAAATTATACGCCAAATTCCAAGCCCTAGCCACTAATACGCAAATTGCCGCACTCGATGATAAACCCTTTTTAATTGGTAAATCAGTATGGTAATTGTTGATTTTTAATCCTCCCACAGGAAAATCCCGGTGAATTCGGTACGCAACCCCCGCAGCATAGCTAAAAAAATCACCTGCTTGTGCTGCTTCCAGTAAAAGTTCCGGGTGCATTTTCACCTCAAAGGACTTCTGTGTTCCATCATCCAAACTCACCTCCATGACTAAACTATCAGCATGGGGTGTAACATCTGCATATAAACCCTGGTTTGTTCCCACCAATAGGGTGTATCCCACACCCAATTCGGGATTAATTCGACGATATCCTCCGCTCCAATCACTATGTTCACCAAATAGACACAACCTACCAGGTACGAAAAGTTTCATTACCGTTAAAAATTACACAAATTTAAAAAATAAATACTACAGATAAAAAGATAAGGCGTTGCTGAATTGGGAATTATAATTATTCAGATTTTGTATTAAAACCAAAGGTAAAATTTCCAATTCATATTTATCTTCAGCAATGCCAAAGATAAAGTTCTGATATAACCATTCGCTGTAAATCCAGTTACAATCGCCGTCAATTATAAATTATGTTTAAAAATCAGGGATATTTTATAAGTAGATTGACAAATCAATCATAGCCTTAGCTTGTCATCAATAGATATACCGTAGTCTGAGCGGGATTTGTGAAACCTTATATGTAGGGTTGTTAATAGTTGACGGTTGAGAGTCACCAGTCAACGACACGCTATTTTTCACGACTTAAATCGGATTGCTGTAAAAAGGGATTCTTAATCCAAAATCGAAAATAGCATTACCGATGAGAAACGTGAATTTCTTCCATACCCAATTTACGCTGTTTAATTGGTTGAGCAGGATTACCCCCATATACAGTCATCGGTTCAAGGGATTTTCCTGCAACTCCCCCCAACACCAAAACCGCACCCTTTCCTACGGTCACACCCGGACCTATTACCGATTTTGCCGCAATCCAGCAACTTTCTTGAATGTGGATGGGAGCGACAATTAGTTTGAAATCAGGATGATTCCAATCATGGTTTCCGGTGCATAAATAAACACCTTGGGAAATGCAAGCGTGAGCGCCAATAGTCACTTCGGCTAAATTATCAATCCATGCATCTTCCCCTAACCAAGCATAGTCTCCCACTGTTAATCGCCACGGAAATTTTACCCGCAATCCCGGTTTAATTCGCACACCTCGACCAATTTTGGCTCCAAATATCCGCAGTACCATGACCTTAAATCCCGACATGGGTATCCAGCGCGTTGCTAACAACGGCGATCCCATGAAAAACCAGAGCATTTGTTTAATAATATTTGCACCGGGTTTATACGTACCTGTTGAGTAATTATCTAAACGCATAAAATTGAGGAGAATTATGGGGATGGAGACTTGCACCCGTGCGTCCCGTGACAATCCACAATAGCGATCGCCCACTATCCCGAATTACCCGTAACAGGGATTCGCGCGGTTGTTGGGTGGGAATGGCAATAGGGGTAAAAATAATACCTTGACTACCTAAAACTAATGTGGCGATCGCCCGAGCTCGACGCATATGAAAATCGGAGGTAATTAAGTAAAGGTGGTGAAAACCAAGTCGATGGAAATCCTCAGCCAGTGATGTAAAATTAGTTACAGTATCGATGGCGCGATAATCGAGATGCACCCTTTCTTTGCTAATCCCAGCATTTGCAAACACTTCCTGTGCTTGTTGAGGAGGAACCCCACTTGATACCCAAATATCCAAATCTGGGTAGAATTGCGCAAACCGTGCGGTGTATTGTTCCCGTTGAATCCCACCACCAAGGGTGAGAATCGCTTGGGGTTGGGGATACTGGTAGGATGCGATCGCGATGCGTACTGGGATAATCGCAATGGAAAGAATCAGTAAACCGATGATACCGAAAAGTAGATATTTGGAAATTAAAGGATGACGGTAGAGCTTCATAGTTACTTTCGTCGGTTGCTAACAGTACTTTTATAGCTTAGAGAAAATAACTAATCAATTTAGGGTTATGCGATCGCTTGTTAATTTTCCCCAAAAATTGCCATCCGTCTTTATTTCCTTTCTACTTTACTGCTTCAATCCCAATCGCATGGAGATAATTTTCTTCCTTTTCCACCAATCCAAAGCGAGAGTCAGACCAATCACCATATTCACACTGACGAACTTGGGAAAATCCTTGTTGTGTTAGTGCATAAATTAATGATGGTTGATCCCACATCCATTGATGTCTAGAATTAGAGAGAGCTTCCCGCATTCTCAACCAGAAATTTTTTCTGCTGCTGCTACAACCAATCAAAGATTCCTGTTGGAATTCCCTCGCTGCATAGGGAGCTAGGGATGGGTCATGATAGTGTTGAATATAGGTGTCTATATAATATTTTAAATCTGGAACAATCAAGCGGAAAATACCACCTGGTTCCAGATAATTATAAATATTTGTCAATGCTACTTGGAAATCGCTATAGCTTAAATGCTCTAATACATGGGCTGTGAATACTAACTTACAGCTATTCTCAGGGTAGTTTAAACCGTGAATAATATCTCCATACCGAACACTTTTTGACCAATTAGGACTATGGTGAAAAATTTTAATTAAGCTACCAAGTACGGGAATTTGAGAAATCTTTAAACTCGGTGATGCATCCAGATTTATCCATTCTTCAGGGGTGACTAAACCACAACCTATATGTAAACATTTATCTGACTTGTTAAAAGTTTGTTCCTCTAGCTGTTGTATATCGGTCTGAACTGGTAGCAACATAATAATCCTTATTTTTGTGGGAAAATTGTATAGTTAACGTTAGCTAAACAGATAGAATTAGATGTTGATTTTCGAGTCAGTAACTGAGTGAAAATAAAATCGATAGCAGGTCTAATTTTTTATCCCTTAGTTACAACCCTCTGAATCTTGAAAATAATCCTAATTCCCAGCACCAATCAAAATCAGACTTTGATATTACTTAGACACAACTAAAAAGCTATTAGCTATGAGCTTTTAATTCTTCAACTCCCCATACCCGACTTTCTAGCCCCTTTGTTTTCAAATTATTCATCTTCATTTCATAAATTTTGGCATCAACTAGAAATCGGTACCAAAAACCTTGAAGAAAATGAAATATTAGACCCTCCATACCATCCAAAAACCCAAATCCAGCAACATAACGCAGAAGAAAGTAAATAAATGCTCTCACAAAAAAAGGCGATTTACCATAAAGATTTTGTTTGATCCATCGTCTTTGAGTTGCTTGGACAAATTTATTATTATTTAATAATAAATCATTTCCTGACTCTAGCTGATTTAACAAATCCTTTACTTCTCTTTCTGCGTAGCGATTATGCTTTTCTGTCCAAAAACTTAGACCTTTATGATTCTCATCAATGATATCATATTTCAAATTACCAGTATCACCTTCTGCTAAAATAATATGCTCATCCATCCATCTTTGTTCACAGGTTGCTAACCCATTGCGCCAAATTCTTAATAACCAAGTGGGATAATAACCCCCATGACGAATCCAACGTCCCATAAAAAATACACGACGCTTGACTTGATAACCACTAATAGATTGGGGTGCATTCGGTAGCACTTGTTTTAATTCTTTTGCCAATTCAGGAGTAATACGTTCATCTGCATCTAAACGCATTACCCAAGGAGTATTAATTGGTAAATTTTCCAAAGCCCAATTTAGCTGTTTAGCTTGATTTTCAAAAGGATGTTCACACACATAGCACCCATATTGTTGAGCAATTTCCACAGTGCGATCGCTACTACCAGAATCGACAATAAAAATATCCGCATTGAGTGGTTGCAAACTTTCTAAAGCAAAAGGTAAATTCAATGCTTCATCCTTAGTTAAAATAATGATAGAAAGCCAGTTATTTGTCATCATATAATTGTTGTATTAGTAGATTATCAGTAAGTAAAATTTTTTCCTATAATCATGAGCTATTGATTAAAATTAACAACTACTAAGTTGTACGAGTAAATTAAGGTATGCTTGAGTGCAAACTTCAGCAGAAAACATTTGTGACCTGAAAATAGCATGGGTACTAATTCTTTTTTGAAATTCTCCATCCGATAATAGAGATTCTATTTTTTCAGCTAATAAATCTGGATTATTTGGCTCTACTAGCACTCCACATTTTCCGTCATTAAGGATTTCCCTAGGACCAGTAGGACAGTCAGAAGCAATGATTGGTACTCCCAAAGATAATGCTTCTAGTAACACAATTGGTAAACCTTCCCAAAGTGATGGCATTACAAATGCATCTGCTTTCGCAATATAACGGAAAGGATTACGGTCGTAACCAACTAAGGAAATTCGTTCCTGCAAGTTTAAATGTTCAATTTGTGTAGTCAGACTCTTTCTTTCCTCCCCATCTCCAACTAAGATTAACCGGATATCACTACCTAACTTGGACATCGCTTCAATCAGCACATTAAAACCTTTTTGCTTGACAAAGCGACCACAAGCAACAATTACTTTATAGTTTCTGGGGTATTGCAACCATTCATGGTCTACAGGTTCATCCGCTAATTTCCGAATATTATCCAAACTAATACCATAATTAATAACATGGACATTATTGATAATATGAAAATTTTCACGCAAATCTACAGCGATATCATGAGAAACAGCTACAACCGCAGAAGCAAACCGATAAGTCCAACGCAAAAATAGAGAACGTCCCCATTTTTCAATCCCACTATGTTGGGACATTTCACTACTTTCGTGAATTGCTTCAATCACTGCAATCGGCTTTTTCAACTTGGCTATTTTCCCCGCTAGAGCAACCGACCCATTTAATAAACTACCAAAGGAAATAATTCCATCTGGTTGAATTTCCTTCAGCAAGTTGACTAATTCTAGTACATAACGAAATGGACCTGTAGGAGCAAGTAGTTTTGTTGAGATCGCTCTTTCTGTCAAAACATAAATCTTTACATTTTGAGGAATTTCGTGGTCAAATCCTCCTCCCCTTTTAGCTAAAATTACAGATACATCATATTGAGAATAATCAATATGCTTTAAAAAAGTAATCAAAAATCTTTCCGCTCCTCCTCCTGTCACCTGGGGTAATATACAGGTAATTTTTTGTAATTGAGGCTTCCTAACTGAGTTAGGATTATCGAATTTTTGAGCTTGTTTTTGCTGCTTTTCAGGTATTTTTATATGAGTATTCATCTTTAATAAACCCCCAATTTAGTAACTAACTAATTGTTCATAAACTTCTACAGTTTTCTCTGCCGCTCTCTGCCATGTATAATTATTAAAAATAAAATTTCGTGCGCGTATGCCTAATTCTTTTGCTGCATCAGGATGCTTTAAACACCACATCAAACCATCAGCAATATCATCTGCATTAATATTCGTAACTCGTACTGCGTTAGCTGCTTCTGCTTCTGGAAAATTACATCCAGTTGTAATTACGCAGGGTAATCCAGCAGCCATTCCTTCTAATACCGACATACTAAAACCCTCCGAGTAGGAAGGTGCGACGTAAATACTAGCAGCTGAAAGTGCTGATAATTTCAGTTTACCTGTTAGCATTCCGGTAAAAGTGACATTTTCTGAACAATTATTGTCTTGAAAATATTGCTTAACAGTATCCAAATACTGTGTATCACTTGTTGTGGTACTACCGATAATTACTAAGTGGGAGGTAGGATATAAATGTTTGACTTTGGCAAAGGCAGAAGCTAGTAAATCTAAGCCTTTTTTGGGGTCAATTCTTGCGAGAAAAACTATCAAATTTTTTCCAGATAAATGGGGGAATT
This sequence comes from uncultured Calothrix sp., assembly GCA_937973965.1. Taxonomy (GTDB): domain Bacteria; phylum Cyanobacteriota; class Cyanobacteriia; order Cyanobacteriales; family Nostocaceae; genus NIES-3974. Next base: position 26,053 of record CALJJQ010000133.1, read on the forward strand.
TTTCATAGAAAATATCATTACTAGGTAAGCTTGTAAACTCTTCTGTTTTGATACCATTCGGAATAAATAGTAAACGATTTTTATCGATTCCTAGAGATTTAATATTATTGGCTTCTGGAGAAGAGGTTGCATGGATAGCATTAGCTCCTTCTAAAGTGGGTTTGACAGCATAATTATAAATAATTCTTTTTTTCCAAGCCTTATGGGTTAAAGCCCAAGGTTCCAGCATTCCATGAGGTGCAATGATATAGGGAATTTTTACTGTTGAAGCAATTTTTGCGGCGATATAGGTTGGATAATTAAAAATAGAGTGGATATGGACGAGATGATAATTTTTGATATTCTTAGTTAACCATTTTTGTAAGTTTCGAGAAAATGCATATTTTTCATACTTCCAACGCTCAAAAAATAAGATATTTGCTTGACCTGCATCTGTATCAATTAACTGATAACGTTGGAGTGGATCTTTTGTGGTAGCAATATCAATTTCCACACCCATTTTGCTCATATAGTTACATAAACTAGCAGCAATTCGACCGGGACCACCAGTTGCTATTTCTATACCGGGAACAATATGAAGAACTTTCATGGTTAGGATGAATTTAATTTAATAATCAAAAGAATCTGTAAGGCAAAAACTGGAAGATACGGAGTAATTGATATTTCACACAAATCTATTAATTTGGTGATGGTTTGATTGCCAGAATACCAAATGATTCACCTTGTAATAATTGATTGATGCTCCCTGCTAACTGGAATAGAGATATTGGTGCAAGTAAACTAAGTAAGGGGATACGTAATTTTCGATTAGGAATTCGGTAAATACGAGCCGCAATCGAGTTAGGATTACTAGCAGCATTATGCATAATTTTAAGTTGTAAAGAATATGCTAAATGCTGCCAAGAGGGTGGTTCTTTAATCACTGACTCTACTTGAAATCCTGATTTTTCTAATGCTAAAGATAGATTTTTTGCAGTCCATTTATTTAAATGATTAGGAGGCATATCTGGACAACCAGTGATTTTCTCTTGTTGAAGCATGGCTTTACCATCAGGAACAGTAATCAGTAATTTGCCTTGGGTTTTGAGAATTTGATAACATTGTGCTAGCACTTGTTGAAATTCACCGATATGTTCTAAAACTTGAAACATCATGACAACTTGAAAAGTTTCTGCTTCTTTAATCACTACATCTGATAAGCTAGGAAAAACTTTAATACCAGCTTTTTCTAATTCATTTCTAGTCGTGTCACTACCTTCAACAGCATAGGTTTCCCATTCTGAATCTAAGGATTTTAAAAAGTTACCAGTTCCCGCACCAATATCTAATATGCGCCCTTTTTGAGAATGATCAATTACAGCTTTTACAGCAACATCATAGTCCCAACGCCATCTAGGATAACCATATTGTTCATGGAGAATACTGTAAAATTGTTCATCTCCAGCGACATAGGGATAAGCAAAAGCAAAATCGCACTCATGACATTGAATAATTGAACATTCATCTCCCTTCCATAGTTGACGAATTGATTGAAGTAAGCGTTGATTCCGTTGAGAATTACGCGTCACAGGACAAAAGTGTGCAGCAGCTTCTACAGCTGAATATTTATAAATAGGAGTATCAGAACAAATACTTCCACATACGGGACACTGAATGATTGATTCCTGTTGATTTGCTGTTAAAGAGGTAAGAGCGGTCATATATTTACGATTCCCAACGAAAAAAAAGAATATAGAATACAGGATTTATGCTTGAGCTAAAGCATATTTTGCTGCTGACATTAAACCTTGAGCAAAGTTATCAGGAGAAAAGTTTTGAATATGTGCTAATGACGCTTTTCCCATGTGATTTAAATCAACAGCACCGGTGCTAATTTTATTCATCATCTCTACTAATTGCTCTAAATTTTCTGGGTCAAAACTAAACCCATTGACTCCTTCAATGACTAAATCTTCATAACACCCACAACGATTAGATACTAATACAGGTAAACCAGCAGCCATTGCTTCATTCACAACTAAACCCCATTGTTCTTGGGTACTAGAGTGGATAAAACAGCTAGCATGGGAAAAATAGGGTAATAATTGCTGCTGCTGTAGGAAACCAGGTAAATGCACTGACTTTTGCAAGTTATTTTCACGGATTTGCTGTTCAATTTGCGATCGCAATTCCCCATCACCACAAATCACTAAATCCCATGCGTTATCTCCCTGATGTTGACGATATCGGGTATATGCGGAAATTAAAAAGGCAATATTTTTATTTGCAACAAAGCGATTTATTGCTAAAAAGTAGGGTTTATCTAGTGGTTTTAGAAGTTTACTAATTCGATCTGGATGAAATTCATCATTTCCCACTACATCGCAAGGAAAAAAGATTGCATCTGATTCCATCCCTAATTGAGTTAAATAGCGATGATGGGGTTTTCCAGCAACCAAAGCTGACTGATAACTCTTAACTAATAGAGATTTCAGCTTTTCCATCCACCAGCGACGGGGAGCATCATCTTCCTTAGAATCGGAGATGAGAATTGCTGCTCTACGGTGAAGTTTACACCACAGCAGGGATGACAGCATCACTTTCTCTGCATAACCAGCGATCGCGATCGCATCTGGTTGAATCTGATTTAAAACAGCTGTTGTTTTCTGATAAATCCTCAAAAAACTCAGGTTGGGGTCATATTGTTCTCCAAAAATCGAAATAATTGGAATCTGTAAATTTTGAATATCTGTTTTCCAAGCATACACATGATCGTGACGAGCAAATTCTATCCCGACCACATCCCAACCTTTTTGTTTAAATAGCAAGCGACAACTTTTAATTCTTGCAAGATGATACGGACCATAGTTTATATATAGAATAGCTAATCGCATGTTTGCTAGGAATAATATTGATAATTTCGCATAATTTCTCTAACGAATAAATGTCATCATCTGGTTTTGTTTACGGCTAAACAAGAATGCTTTCCCCATTAACATATACAAAAGAATAATTCGCAACCAAATATAAAAGTCATACGGTTGACCATGTAAAAATAAACCAGGAGAATCAAATATATACAAGTAAATCCCAATAGATTTTATCATATCTAATTCTTGGTATATGACAGAATTGATGATAAGTATATAAGGAATAATAAATGATATAACTAAAAATAAAATACCACCAATAATACCTAAATCATAAAATGCTTGCACGATGGGAAAATCCACCCATAAGGATTTATATCCATGTCCAAAATTATTCATATTTCTTATCGCATACTGCAATAATTCTCTTCTCCCTGTAGCTGAAGCCTCTTTACTTGTTTCTCCCAAATAGGATGCTATACCTCCTTGTAAATATTCAAGAAATCTCTTTTGATAGGTATGATAAATTTTGATAGCAGGCTCTAAAAAATTTATAATTGCATCTGCATAAAAAATAATAATTAATATTGCCACAGCAAAAAGTATCATTTTTAGTGGCAAGTTTTTTATCTTCTGTTTTTTTTGTTTGAAGTTATTCAGTAAAAAATTACCTTGATGATGCTTTTTATTAAATTTAAAGTACATAATATTAAAAATAGCAAATAACAAACAGAGTAATAAACTAATTAAAGTAGAACGGCTAACTGTTAAAATGATAACTACAGTTCCAATCGCTACAAAAAAATATGCTAAGGCATTAAATTTATAACCAACAACCCTAGATGCATTCTTAATCATAAAAATAGCAGTATAGATTGCTGTTCCCCCCATAAAAGAAACTTGTCCAGGTGAATTAGTACCTCCAGCACCCAAGCGCTGACCGTCTAAATCAATCCCATTAGTAAGTGTATAAACCATAACAATAAAACATCCAGCACCAGCAACTAGTAAAAGTGCTTGGGGAAGAAATACAAATTTTTCGTAGGGAACTGTATTGATAGCAATTA
>CALJJQ010000134.1 GCA_937973965.1 uncultured Calothrix sp.
ATATATCCTTTCTAGCAGTTTCCAAGAAAGGGAATTTATTTCTTTGATAAAGAACATAATAAGACCTTATCCATAAAACAAGCTGAATCCATTTAATGGTATCATTTATTTGTGTAATTAATTCTGCTTAACTACTTAATAGGAGCTTGAAAAAATAGAGCCACGCACTTTTAGTTTCTCCATAATTGAAACCAGGAGCTTGAGAACCAAACGAATTAAGCTATTACGTAGCTTGTTTCCCGCGTAGCGGGTATTACAAATTACGAATTATATCAACGCAGAAAGTGATCAAAACCTGAGTACCAAAAACTAGCACCCCTCCACAACATATCCCGTACCCCACCCTCAAAATACCCGCACCCTAACCCCAACAAATTTCTCAAACCCTTTCACCATCACCCCACCAACACCACAAGTACCAACCTAACTAAATCAATAATTCTGATCCAGGCAAATAATCCTACCCCCAGACTACCCTTCTGATATAACAACTATAGGATTTACGCAGAGATTCCCCTCTACCCCCCCGTCACTGGGGGGGCTTCTTTTTAGGGCGTGCTGAATACAAATATGAATTGAAAATTTGAAAATTTGACGTTGTGTAGAGACGTAGCGTCACTATGTCTCTACGTAGACGCGCGTAGTGCAGATCGACCGAAGAGACGATTGTGGTTTCAATACAAAATGTAAATAATCATAATTCAATACAGTTCATTTAAAGATAACTGTAGGTTGGGTTGAGGCTTTGCATAGACTGTTGATTTTGTGGAAATTTACCCATAAGTTCACACAGTTTTTGTAATGATCTCGTCCCGATGCTCCGCGTGGGGACGGATTCCACGAGGGCTACTGCCTCAAATCAGGAAGCAGAGCTTCCCTATATGTATCAACAGCCGGAGTCTTGGAACAAGTTTGTTGTCACGGTTTGTGCATGAATTTGCGACCCCAAAAAAAGGCACAAGGTACACAGCCTAGGCTCTGCCTCTACATTCTTCAACCCAACCTACCCAATAATCAGGCTTTTAAGTCTAACTGAACTGTGTTGAATCATAATTCATACTCAAATTCAGCAACGCCGTGATTTTTTCCCACTCCCGACTCACTTTAAATTCAGAAAGAAAATCAAGGAGTTACTCAAGGCTCATAACTGATTTGTGAGCAATCCAGGAAAAGGAATCTATCATATAGTTATTTATACAGTTATTGAAATTACTAAAATTCGTTCAACCAGAACAAACTTAATCACTAATATATCCCATGATTATTATAACTAGATAAAAAAATGATTTCATCTGTCTTAAATTTATCTAGTCAAAATTATCATTTTTGTCTGTCATCAAGAACTTTACACAAAATTATCATTTACTGCGAAATTACCAGAAATATTTTTATCAATTACACGTAATTTAAAAAAAATAATTACATTATCTGCTCCCTATTACCAGTTTCCACAATTACACTTATTTGTTGCAATCAGGGTAATCAAATTTAATAATTAGTCAATTTTAGTGGAACAGTCCCTAACTTTCCAATTACTTATTATCTCATTCTAAAATGAACCAAACTGACTCTCAAACCAACCCAGAAATCCCTCAAGAACGTCTCCATGAATACTTTGAACTAATTGATAAATTACTAACTTGTCCCAATGGACAAGAACCAGAAATTTTAGAAGCAAATAGCACACTATTAGATGCTGGCTTAATCCAAACCATGCTGAGGGTAGGTGCGATTTTTACCCATGAAGGTAACTCAGACGGTGGGGAGTTTCTCATACATGTTGCTCGTGAATTATCCAAAGCACTAGGATTCTATCCAGACCTATCTGTCAAGGAGTAAAAATGCAACTTAGTGCAACAGAAGCTCAACAAATCGCCCTTGAATTTCTCTTGCAAGATTGGAATATTCCTGACGAAACTAGCGACTGGTTTGTAGTAATTAGTTCCCGACTCACGGGCCAGTATTGGTATATCGTTGAAATTGGTATCGCCGGACTGCCAGATAGATGGTATGTCCAGGTTTATGACACCGGTGAATGTGACCCCAATTATACTTTTGTCTCACCCATCAAAAGTACAGAGATTGATACTGACTTAGGTGAATTTCCGGCAATTATCGCAGAAGTTATATCCTCAGAAAGGAATTCTCGCTGAGAATATAAAACTAAGTATATTCATATCTGACACGTTGATATATTTCTCTTTTCGTTTGTTGACAGTTGACGGGTGAAAGTTCCTGTATTTCTCACGAATTAAAGGTAAGTCTTAAGTAATGGCTTAGTTTTCTGTCTACTCCCTGGAAGTTTCAGGTATTTGTGAGACTTCCAGTTCAATTATCTCACCATGAATCTATCTCCATTATGTTCTCAAAATAGAGAATTTGTTCACTTTTAACAAACTTAAATACTTTTCAATTTGTATCTAACTATCGTTTACTCCTGATATACAAACATTTATAACTTCCCAGCCAATTAATCAGATTAAAATATATAATTAATACCTATATAAATACTCAATAAAACTCAATAAACATATTACAAAAAATCAAAAGTATTCGAGATAAATGTTAGTCACAAAAATCTTATGTTATATTGATATTGTTATGTAATGTAAGCTACGATTACCCGTTCATTATGATAACAGAAGACTTATTGGCGAAAGAGTTTTCACGCATAATCAAGCAATACTACCCCTCTGTGAGTGAATTGTTAGATGGATGTTATGTAAAGGTCATTACATCTTATTGGGGAAGACCTCCAAAACGTTTACGATACGTGGGTATCTATTGTTCAGAGGAATTAATGCCAAAAATACAAGAAAAAAAAGAGTATTTGCGAGAAATTGCGGAAAACATGGGGCTAATGCAAGTTGTGTTTTTGAATGCAACTAGACTGTTACGTGATCCAAAATCTCGACTCAAGCAAGCTGACCCTCGCTTGTGGTTAGAGTTACATTATGTGGCAGCATAATCAACTGCTTTAGAAGGTAAATAAATAGTATCGCTATAACCAGGATAAGTAAATATTCAGGTGGCGTTGATAAATTAGTTAGCTAAAAATAACTAATTTACTGGTGCAAAAAATACAAAAAACTATTTTCTAAGACGTTATCATTTCTCATTCCTAATTCATAGTTAAATTGGCGATAAGTAATTTATATATATCTGGTTAGATTCATAGCGATATTAGTAGTCAATGCTAGTACAAGCTTAATGTGAAAAAGCTGTTAGCTGCTAGCTGGAGTTTTGGAGCGCTTTTAATTATTCCCTACTCCCCATTCCCCGCTCCCTACTCCCTACTCCCCACCCCCTCTACATCAAGCGAGAAAAACCTAAATCTATGAATAAAGCTTTTCTTCCACCCGATGATTTACCTCCCGTTCAACTAACACCCCATGATAAATTCATGCGTGTAGAATTTGAGCGTGGAATTGGACGATGTTTTTACCAAGCATGTGACCAAATTACGCAAGCACTACTCTCCAATTGTCAGTGGTATGTCACCCTGAATGCAAGTTTGGTGACACTCATCATCGACTGTCCAGATATTGTTGCCTATTGGCATATTGTTAGCAATATCCCCCAGCTAGGAAACCATCTTCAACGTATTTCCCCAGAAGCAAAAATACGTGTTTATCCTCCAACAGGAAAGGGTATGCCATTTGAAATTAGTGTCAATGAAATCTCAGCATATCGTGACTGGCTGTAATTTTCACGCATTTAATCAAAATAATGTTATTTAGCCAGTCAGTTCCTTGGAGAAAGATAAAACACTGCGGTGGAAAGCTTGACCTAGATTCAGCTTTCCACATTCAAATATTTACTAATTCGTAATTCGTAGCTAACTGGGAATAGGAATCAGTTCTTAAACTTCCAGCTATACCAACTATCTTGACCATATGTACGCTCCTGGTTAATCAAGAAAAACAAACTCATAACGACTATGAGTTAAGTGTGACGAAAAAATCTGCAAATGGTTAAGTTATGTGAATCAACCGAAGTTTGCTTGAATTGTGAAGGGTTAGTAGCAATTATTGGGAGGATGTGTCATACTCCGTGCGTAGGAGTTGTAAATCAAATGCGATCGCAATGGAAGTACAAACCTCGTTCTTGTTATCGATCGGTTCCCTGACTGGATGGTTGTTTGGACATCAGAACCTGTCGGGGATGATGAATATTCTAACTTGGGTGAGTAGTCATCCCCTATGGAGTGTTGTAATTGGATTACTATCAATTGCCGTTGTTTGGAGTATAATTCGGGCAATTGTTCGCGGGATTGAATCTATTAGTGTTACTATTTTGCAAACACCCTTGAAGTTAATTTGGCAAGGGATTAAGTTGATATTTCAAGGGTTAGGAAAGGGTGTGTGGTTTGGTTGGAAAAAGTTGACAACAAAATCATCCCAGGAAACAGAAACTTCTGGGGATAAAGAAGTTGATGTTACTGTAGAGACTGCGGTAAAGGTTGATGTTGTACCGATACAATTGCAAACCCAACAGCGATTAGCGGAAATATCTATGCGATTGGTGCAGATTCAACGGGAGCAAACAGAATTGTTACAAGAAGCAGCCATGTTAATGGAAGGAAATCAGGTTGAGCATCATTTATTAACACCTTTAAATGGCAGTATTCAACCTCAAGATGTGAAAAATTAAATCCAAATTAGCGGAGGGTAGGGAGTAAGTAATTTGTAATAGCCTGCGGCAACGCTTCGCGTACGTAATAGCCTACGGCAAGCCGCTTCGCGTCTACGTAATACCCGCTACGCGGGAAGCAAGCTACGTAATAGCCTACGGCAAGCCGCTACGCGTCTACGTAATAGCCTGTGGTAGTGCTTCGCATACGTAATAGTCTATGGCAAGGGTGCGTCTACGTAATTGAAAGTTGAGGATTCAATGCGGTTGAGTTAAAACTTAAAATCTTGAATTGTGTGGGTTGAGTTTCTTTCCTAAATTCAACCTACAATTATTTTTAATGGACAGAATGATTCAAGAGGCAGATTTTCGGATTTGGAACGGGTTTAATCAATGAATTTTATAAATTGCTAATTATTAGTTGACGACGGATTGTGGTTGTTTAGTTAGTTCTATACATTGTCTCCGTCGTCATTCAATCTGCGTGCTATTTTTTCACCCCTGTTTGTGCAGGTATGGTGAAATTGATACTGAATGGTTGTCTATTTTGTCTCCGCTCTCCCCAAATAAGTTCACCTGTTAATTGATAATTTCCTGGCTGAAGATTGAGAGGATTTTTCATAAATGAACTTAAATTGATATTTCTTCCGCTTCCAGCAGTAACTAAGTGAGGACTGACTTGACCATCTTGTATTGTTTTATTGTCATGCTTTAATTGCCAGTTTATAGATGTATAAGCTGATGCTTTACCATCATTTTGTAATAATAAGTGCAATCTTTTTTCCCTATCACTCCATCTTGCTTCTTTCACATTTAATTTTGGACTTATTTCTCCCTTACGAACAATAAAAGCACTACCTATTCGAGTAATTATATTAGCAGAACTATGATTGGTATTATTACTGCTATTATTTTCCCGAAGAGGTTGGGTAAAAATCATTGCCCGATATTCTCCATTTGGTAAATTCGGTGCTAAACGGGCAATTAATCTGATTCTCCTTTTTGTACGTGGCGGTATAACAAGCTCTCTTGGAGAAAATTGCAGATAAGGTCTTAAATCTGTTGGTGTTGAAGATAAGGTCTGAAATCCTTTTTCCATATCATAAGTATAGGCTTCTGCATATACTCTAGCTCGAAAAGGTTCATCTCCCCTATTAGTAATTTCAATAAAATCTTGTGCTTGTCCTCTATCAGCTTGTTGTTCGATTACAAGAGGTGACAAAGAGACCTGTGCTTGACTTTTTGCCGAAAAAAAATATATTGATGAAAGTAAAGAGGAGCCAAAAATCAAAATTTTAGTTGTAGATTTGATTACTTTATATGTATTCATAGCCGGATATTTTACAAATATGTTCAAGATTTTCAAAAAGTGTTAATTCAAGAGAATAAACAAAAGTCAGTTTTTATTAATCTTGTCTGATACTACATAATATTTCTGTAAACACCCAACTTATAGCTTTATAAAAACTAAGGTTATACAGTTTACTATCGATGTAGCAATAGGTATCAAAGAGTATCGTTCGAATTGGGTGCGTCCCAGCTTTTATTTCTTGTTAACATAATAATCTTATCATGGTATTGGAAGTATGACCTTCAGCAATCGATGGACTCATTCTGAGTGATGGATTTTGCGATTGCTTCGTTGCGACCCTACGGTCGATCCGCTACGCGTTTACACAATGACAAAATATGTTTTTACTTATTTGGGTTACTCCCATCGAATTTCTCTGGAGATACAAGTCACCCATAGTATATATTTGAAACCTAGATAAAATAAAACCGTATATTCTACTAAGTTTTCCCGAAAAACTAAAAAGCCTGCTTTTGCAGGCTATCAAACTATGAAATTGTTTCCGTAGAGAGAAGATATTTACTACGGGGTTGCGGTTAAAACAACATCAAATTTATAAGCATCCGCAATAGGGGTATCAGTGAGAGCAAATGCAGCATTCATCGCAACCGATAATTTATTGGTAGTAGCAGGGATAAAACCAAATCCCGGCGTAGTATTAGTTGCTACAATTGGCGTACCACTTCCTGGTGTAACTGTTGCTTCCATAGTTGCAACATTTGTAGTACCTGCTGATTGGCTGACAGCAACATTTAAATTTCCACCATCACAGGCTACATCAATCTCAACAGGAGTAGAAGCACTAAATGACTTGGTTGTATCATTATAGGTCAATACTCCTGGAAACACCTCAGAATCATCTGTTACTGCTGGATTACCAATTGAACATGTTCCACTGACGTTACTTGTGAATTCAACTGTAACACTTTCTGCACTTGCGCGACCTGCGAAACCTAATGCAGTAGCAGCAATCAAACCGGAAACGAAAATAAAACGACGTAACATGAAAAAGTCCTCTTACTAAAAATTTGTCCAATTAAGTGAAAAAATCAGGAAACCTACTTAGCAAGTATTCAGTCCATGTATTTAAAGGTTGATAAATGCACCGCATGGAGATATGTAAATATATGCTGGAGATTTTCAACTTTGATAAATACTGAAACTGTGAATATTTTTGGAATTGAATATGCGCTGTGAATTGCCGACACCAAGACTGATATAGCTGGATGTAAATAATCTAAAAAACGGCAAATGGAAACAGATTGCGGGTTATTTCAATCTTTGATTTCTTGGTGTCTGCAAACAAGTCTAACTAGCAAAATAGACATTTTCTAGGGTGATTACACGCAAAATATTGTCCGTTGTTTTTTGCGTGTATATACTGTTTTCCCGTTTTGCTGTGTAGCTAAGAGTAAATTAAGAATCGGGATTATACGGTGATTTTTTGGCAAGAAGTTAATCCCTGATAGGATGTATTAGTGTACAGGTGTGCATACTATAATTGAGATAGCTTATCAATGGGATAGGAGTAAAGCCGCTACAAAGAACCTCACCCCAACCCCTCTTCAACTTCCCAGAGGGCAGGGTGGTTTGATACCATGAGAGAATAATATTTCAGAGGTTTGATTATTGACCCAAATTTCTAGTTATGGGACTCAGGGTGCGATATCCGCATCTCTGACAAGCCAGGCGATCGCATGCAGCATCGCGATGCGGAATC
>CALJJQ010000135.1 GCA_937973965.1 uncultured Calothrix sp.
TGAAATTCTCTGGCGATTTATTAAGTATCAATGGATTGAAATAGATGCTTATTCTAGCTGGCAAACTTTTGTTACATCTCTAGAAAAAATCCTGAGAGAATTTGGTCAAAACTATGTAATTAATTTTGACTAGCTACTTACCACGCGGCGTAAATATGCCTAGCTTTTCCCTCGCACCCATGCTCTGCGTGGGTGCGGAACCTACAAGGTCCCGACCTCGTGAATGAAGGTAGTAGCCCTCGCTGACTAAGTGACTACCCAGAGCATAGTCACTAGAAAAAAGTTCTGACTAATTAATATTCGGTTTATTTCCGCTAACCTGTACTAGATTGATCTATGGGGTATTGATTACGTAGATGTAGCCTTATTTTAGGCTATTCTATTACCGCTTTGCTGCTTGACTTTTTGACCGTGTAAAGCTTAATTTAGCTTTTTGCTTAAAAATTTGTGATTTTGCTAAAGATTTTTCTTTATGGGCATTTTATTTGTAGTAAATTGGGGATTTATTTAGGAGTAAAGGTCATGGGAATTGCGGGTGATGTGACTGAATTGATTGGCAAAACACCATTGGTAAGGTTGAATCGGATTCCTCAAGCTCAGGGGTGTGTGGCGGAAATTGTCTTGAAATTGGAGGGGATGAATCCTGCGGCTTCGGTGAAAGACCGAATTGGTGCAAATATGGTGTTAGTTGCAGAACAAGCGGGTCTAATCGCACCCGGAAAGACCGTATTGGTGGAACCGACTTCGGGGAATACGGGGATTGCTTTGGCAATGGTGGCTGCGGCTCGAGGATATGAGATTATTTTGACAATGCCGGAAACCATGAGTCTGGAACGTCGAGCAATGCTGCGTGCTTATGGTGCTAAGTTGGAGTTAACCCCAGGAAGTGAGGGGATGAAAGGGGCGATCAAGCGGGCTGAGGAGATTGTTGCCAGTATGCCTAATGGGTATATGTTACAGCAGTTTAAAAACCCGGCGAATCCGCAAATTCATCGACAAACCACTGCGGAGGAGATTTGGATTGATACGGATGGGAAGGTGGATTTTGTGGTTGCAGGTGTGGGTACGGGGGGGACAATTACGGGTATTGCGGAGGTGCTTAAACAACGTAAACCCAGTTTTCAAGCTGTAGCGGTGGAACCAAGGCAAAGTCCGGTGATTTCTGGGGGAAGTCCCGGACCCCATAAAATTCAAGGGATTGGGGCTGGATTTATTCCCGATGTGTTGCGGACTGACTTGTTGGATGAGGTGATTCAGGTTAGTGATGAGGATGCGATCGCCTATGGCAGAAAATTGGCTAGGGAGGAGGGTTTATTGTCGGGTATTTCGTCGGGTGCTAACTTGGCTGCGGCGATTCAAGTTGGTAAACGTTCAGAAAATGCTGGGAAGTTAATTGTGGTGATTCAGCCTTCTTTTGGGGAACGTTATCTCAGTACGGTGATGTTTCAAGATTTGTGAAATCTGTTAACTGTCACCTTGTTGCTGACTCAGTAAACGGGGGTTTGCTGTTAATATGGTAATATTGGAGGCTGTAAAATCGGCATCATGGGTAACTAGTTTTAAATGGTTAGCGCGACACAGTTCTGCTAAAACTTGGTCATTAAAGTCTGCCTCGCCCCCCGCATATTCACTTAATATAGATATAATTTCTTTGGATTCAAAATGACTTTTCGCTGGTTCGGATTTATCTAAAATTTTTTTGGCTCGACGGGCAATTTGTTCTGCTACTGGCTTAAAATTGATACTATTGCGAAATATTTTAAAATCGCCGGGTTTTTGGTCGTTAGGTAATTTGTTATAAAAAAAACGGGCATATGCGTTAATGAATTCGGATAACACTAACGCATCGAGAACAATTCGACACCCGGCACCACGAATACGTCTTAAGGCAGATGTATAGGCGTATCGATATTGGGAGGAAATATGACTTGGTGGCCCGTAAATATACATCCAAATATTGGCATCAAATAGGACACCATCCTCGGATGTGAATTTATAGGATTCAATGGGGTAGACGGTTCTACTCATTCCAAGTCGTCACCTAGAACTTCGATCATTGCCTCCCGAAACCGTTGAGGGTCTTTTAAATAATCTTTGACATCGTGGATTACGCAGGCAATATCGGCAGCATCTTCTGGTTCGACATCCACAAGACTGAGACTATTTTCGATTTTTGCTTCTGAGAAGCTGGTGTATAAACGTAAAAATACCTCCGCTAAAAAAGCAGAGGAGATTTCTTCGCCATTTTTGAATGATAAACAAACATGTTTTCCTGCTAAAAAGGCTCTAGCGATATGTTCGTAGACACGCTTTCCATCCTCGCAGACAACGCAGTAGACATCTCCAAGGACATCGGTGACGCAAATTGTGACGCTATTTTCAGCATGTGGAACTGGAAGGGTTGAAAGACTCATGATAAAACTGGTAATACCATTATCATTTTTGGATTGTAGCTGGAGGTTGGTTGACATTCCGGTGTGTGGGATACTTGATGATTTTAAGTTTAGTTTTATGGGAGTTTTTTTATTTGTTCGGCATAACCGCTCATCACAAGCTTGCCAAAATCATGGTTGGAAATGAATTTGACCTTGAAGTCCTGCCAGCTATTATTATTCTCGTATAATTTAGGTCAATTTTCCAGCTAAATAACGTCTTAACAAATCAAGGGCTGTATTTGCGCTGAGAAAACGGATGAAATTGCGATCGCGGTTACTACCAAATCGATGTTCTTGGCTGAGAATACTACCGTCGGGTGCTGCGAGACCAATATAAACTAGACCGACTGGTTTGCTATCCGTACCCCCAGTTGGTCCAGCAATTCCGGTGATACTTAATCCCCAGGATGTTCCTAATCGCTGTTTCACTCCTATTGCCATTGCTTTGGCTACTTCTGCGCTGACGGCTCCATAATGGTGAATATCATCAGGATTTACACCTAGTTGTTGAATTTTCACTGAATTCGCGTAGGAAATAATCCCTCCCCAAAAATACTCGGAACTACCGGATATTTCCGTTAACATTTGTCCTAAACCACCACCAGTACAGGATTCTGCCACCGATAGGGTTTGTTGTCGTTGTTTTAACAGTTCCCCTACCACGGTTGCTAGGGTGTCATCATCGACACCATAAAAGTCTAAGCCCGCAATTTGTTTAATTTCCTCCTCCACTGGTAAAATTAGAGCTTGGGCATCAGCTACCGTTTTGGCTTTGGCGGAAATTCGCAATCTCACTTCCCCTTTACCTGCATAGGGTGCAACGGTGGGATTGGTCAGGTCAAAGAAGGAGGAAACTTTCTCCGCTAAAGCCGATTCGCCAATTCCCCAAAATCGTAGGCTGCGACTGTAAATAATTTCGGTTCCCCAACATTGGCTACACAGATAGGGAATAGCTGTATCTGTCCACATGCGATGCATTTCTGAGGGTACACCGGGAAAAGTCAGGATATGTAAATGCGGACGGGGACTCCAAATAATACCTGGTGCGGTTCCGGTGGGATTGGGGAGAATTTGCGCACCTTGGGGAATTAAAGCTTGTTTGCGGTTGCTGGGACTCATTACCCGTCCCCGGACTGCAAATTTAGTCCTAATATCTTCAATAATTTCTGGATGTTCAATCAGGGGTGTGTGGAAAAATTCGGCAATGGTTTCGCTGGTCAAATCATCGGGAGTTGGTCCGAGTCCCCCGGTAAAAATTAAAATCGATGCTCGTTTGAGAGCAATATCAATTACTTGCTTGATTCGGTCTTTATTATCACCAACAACAGTTTGGAAATGATGCGGAATACCCAATTGGGCTAATTGCTGGGCTAGATATTGGGCATTACTATTGACAATATCACCCAGTAATAATTCAGTACCGACGCAAATAATTTCTGCACTCATGGGGATGGTAAATTAGGGAGTGGGAATCTACATAATATATAGATTTAAACTCATAGGTTTGTAAATATCGCAGTCTTAAATGATTTGTAAAATCTTACATGTAGGGTTCTGTTAAGGGTTAACAGTAAACAGCCATAGACGCAGACACCCATAGAGTGACTTCTCTTCTTGGCGTTGTCTGAGTTGGATTTTTTCCCCCTTGAAGGTGTAAAATAACTTCTCCGACAGGGATGGATTTGTTTGCGCGATCGCTGGATGAATAGCTATTAAGGGAGCAAAACTGGGAATAAATAGGCTACTAATGAGGAAAATAGGTGATAACTTTAATGTATTTCATTGATAGTAGAGACGCGATATATCGCGTCTCTACAAAATATCACGTCTCTACTCTACAAAATAAAAAAGGCGCAGTTACCCGCGCCTTCAAAACTATCAAAAATTACTAATTTCTACTTAGTTTCAGTAAAATCCGCATCAATCACATCATCACCACCGGAACTGGAACCAGTACTACCTGCACTAGAACCATCAGTTCCGCCATCACCAGTTCCCTGCTGCTGGTAAATATTGCTACCTACTTGGAATAATGCTTGTTGCAATTCCGGCATTACCCGCTTGATGGTATCGTCGTCTTCTTTGGCGATCGCATCCCTAAGTTCTTTGACTAAACCGTCAATTTTTTCCTTATCGGCTGCGGGTACTTTGTCACCAAGCTCTTGAATTTGTTTCTCTGCTTGGTATGCAAGGGAATCAGCTTGGTTTTTGCGGTCGATTTTTTCCCGACGTTCTTTGTCAGCAGCAGCATTTTGTTCTGCATCCCGTACCATCCGTTCCACATCAGCTTTATCCAAGGTGGAAGCACCAGTGATACTGATGGATTGCTCTTTCCCTGTACCCTTATCTTTTGCGGTAACGTTCAAGATACCGTTAGCATCGATGTCAAACACAACTTCGATTTGGGGTACACCACGGGGTGCGGGAGGAATTCCATCTAAACGGAAGGTTCCCAAGCTCTTGTTGTCAGCAGCCATTTCCCGTTCCCCTTGGAGAACGTGGATTTCCACGTTGGTTTGTCCATCGACTGCGGTGGAAAAGACCTCGGATTTCTTAGTGGGAATGGTGGTGTTGCGAGGAATAATTTTGGTCATCACTCCACCCAAGGTTTCCACACCCAGGGACAAGGGAGTCACGTCTAACAACAGAATACCTGTAACATCACCTGCTAACACACCTGCTTGAATCGCTGCACCAACCGCAACTACTTCATCAGGGTTTACAGTTTGGTTTGGTTCCTTACCCAACATGTTTTTCACTAACTGTTGGACTGCGGGAATCCGGGTGGAACCACCGACTAAAACCACTTCATCAATGTTGTTTTTGCTGAGTTTGGCATCACGCAGGGCGTTTTCTACGGGAACACGACAACGGTCAATCAAGTCGGAACAGAGTTCTTCAAATTTGGCTCTGGTTAGCACCATTTCTAAGTGCTTGGGACCGTCTTGAGTCGCGGTGATAAATGGTAGGTTAATTTCCGCTTGGGTAACGCTAGAAAGTTCGATTTTGGCTTTCTCTGCTGCTTCTGTTAACCGTTGTAGGGCTTGACGGTCTTTACGTAGGTCAATACCTTCCTGTTTTTTAAATTCTTCCGCCAAATAATCAACGATTTTTTTGTCAAAATCGTCACCACCTAGGTGGGTATCACCGGAAGTTGCTAATACTTCAAAAACACCGTCACCAACTTCCAAAATTGATACGTCAAAGGTACCACCACCAAGGTCAAACACCAGAATAGTCTCGTTACTCTTCTTATCAAAACCGTAAGCTAAGGAAGCTGCTGTCGGTTCGTTGATAATTCTCAGAACTTCAATCCCGGCAATTTTACCTGCATCCTTGGTAGCTTGACGTTGGGAGTCGTTGAAATAAGCAGGTACGGTAATTACCGCTTGGGTGACGGTTTCACCCAAATACTTACTTGCATCTTCTACAAGTTTACGTAAAACTTTAGCAGAAATTTCTTCCGGTGCAAATTGTTTTCCAGCACCAGGACAATCTAATTTAACATTATCACCACTGCGGATGACTTTATAGGAAACTTCTGTAGTTTCGTTTGTAACTTCTTCGTATTTGCGACCAATAAAGCGTTTGACCGAATAGAAAGTATTTTCGGGGTTCATTACGGCTTGACGCTTGGCGATTTGACCAACCAAGGTATCGCCATTTTTTGCAAATGCAACAACCGAGGGTGTTGTCCGAAAACCTTCTGCGTTAGCAATAACCGTGGGTTTACCACCTTCCATTACTGCTACGCAGGAGTTAGTTGTACCTAAGTCAATTCCAACTACTTTTGCCATTGTAGGTGCTGGCTCCGTTTACTACAAAAAATTCAATGGGAGTTAATGCCATTTTGGATTTGGGATTTGAGGTTTAAGATTGCAGAAGTCTTCCTAATTCAGAATTCTGTCAATCTGTTGTTCACTCGCAATCTTGCTTCCAAATTGAGATGGCAAATAAAGACTAAATGCTTGAACCTGCCGATCTGAAAAAATCAGCCTGTGCAGCTAGATTAGTTTTGGATTGGCAATGCTTGGGGTAAAACCCACGGCTATGCTGTTATATATACTGGGCCGATGCAGCCTTGTCCATGAAGGGTGGTTTTCCGAACCTGGGATTGGTCGGTTCAACCTGTGCTTATGTTTTGCGGTCACACATATTATTTTCATTTACTCTGTCTAATGTATGAGAATTAATACATTAAGTAATTCGCAACAACCGTAATCTGTAGGTCGTGTTTGCCGTCAAAATAAAAGGTGACAGGAGATTTGGAGATTTTGGATAGGGAATAGGAGGGAAATAGGAGATTGGTTTTATCGCCAACAACTGAAAGATAACCGTTTAAGATATAGATGTTGGAATGTGTTGCTGTGTAAGGGTTTTAAGTCCATAGATGTCCAATGGCGTTTTCTCCGACAACCCTGCACGTATCCGTAAGAGGTTGTTTTAAAAGTCGCTTTTAAAACTTAACTTATTGTTTTTTTGGGAGTGGGGAATTAGGAGGAGTCGGCAAAGACACGATATGTAGCGTCTCTATATTTTGCAAGTTTGCAAAGAATTGAGGGTATTTTAGTCGCAAAAAGTGCTTTCCAAATAGGCCTATAGCGTTCAAAAACTTGACATTAACCTTACATTTGTAATTTTTTCGGGTCAAGTAAGAGTGGAATTGTTGGTTTAAAACTACTCCCGTCACGGACTGTTCCCTATTTCCCTCCCTCACTAAAAGACTTTTTCCGCAAACCCTACTTAAATCCAAAATCCAAAACTCCCTCTCACCGGAAACAGTTTGGACTGCGATTTAAGTATTAGAATTAATAGTTATTCACGACCTGGGAATTATGGATACATCTTCACTGTTTTTAGCTGCTGATGCTTGGCGGTTGTCGTTGAATGGGGAATCGATTGATTTACCTCCTTCTGACTCTGGGTCTGGGGTGGGTACGGATTTTGATCGTGCGATGATGCGAAGGTGTTTGGAGTTGGCGTTAAAGGCAAAGGGATGTACTTCTCCCAATCCGATGGTGGGTGCGGTGGTTGTGCGGGATGGTAAGGTGGTGGGGGAGGGTTTTCATCCGAAAGCTGGGGAACCCCATGCGGAGGTGTTTGCACTGCGTTCTGCGGGGGAATTGGCTCGTGGTGCAACGGTTTATGTGAGTTTGGAACCCTGTAATCATTATGGTCGGACTCCCCCCTGTTCCCAGGCTTTGGTGAAGGCTGGTGTGGCTAAGGTTGTGGTGGGGATGGTGGATCCCAATCCGTTGGTTGCGGGTGGGGGGATTAAAACTTTACGGGATGCGGGGATTGAGGTGGTTGTTGGGGTGGAGGAAGCGGCTTGTCGGAAGTTAAATGAGGGGTTTGTCCACCGGATTTTGTGCCAACGTCCTCTGGGTATTTTGAAGTATGCGATGACCTTAGATGGGAAAATTGCGACCACGACGGGTCATAGTGCTTGGGTGACAAGTCCGGAGACACGCAAAGTTGTCCATGAAATTCGTGTTGGCTGTGATGCAGTGGTGGTGGGGGGAAATACGGTGAGGAAGGATAATCCCTATTTAACTAGCCATCAAGTTGGTAAGCGGAATCCGTTGCGGGTGGTGATGAGTCGGACTTTAGATTTACCTGTGGATGCTCATTTGTGGCAAACGGAGGAAGCTGCTACTTTGGTGTTAACAGAACCTACTGCGAATTCATGTTTACGGGGTAAGTTAGAAGCTTTGGGAGTAGAAGTAGTCAATTTAACTCCCCTAACTCCAGGGAATGTGATGCAATATTTCTATGAACGGGGATTTTGTAATGTATTGTGGGAATGTGGTGGCCAGTTAGCGGCAAAAGCGATCGCCGATGGTTCGATCCAAAAAATTCTCGCTTTTATTGCTCCGAAAATCATTGGTGGAAACGGTCACACACCTACACCCGTTGGCGATTTAGGTTTGACACAAATGACCCAGGCTTTGAATTTACACGATATTACTGTGCGAGCGATCACTTCTGATTTGTTGATTGAAGGCTATTTATCCTATCAACACACGTAAGTAACGTGAGTTCGATGAACCTCACCCCAACCCCTCTCTGAAGTCGGAGAGGGGCAGAAAATCCGTAGTTTTGACCAAAAATCAATGTTTCCCAAGCTTCTCTCCAAAAGAAAGTAAGAGAGGGGTTATTAGAATCCGTCGAATTGACGTTAATATAAAACCCTAAAGCGCTACTAGGTGCCTTTTCTCTCTCAGCAAAATTAATGTGGTGGACTACTAAACTAGATAGGGTGAACTAATTGCAGCGACGCGATTTTGTCCCGCTAGAACCTGGTAGACCATGACGGTGACTTCTGCACGGGTTGCGTCGCGGTTAGGGTTGAGTTTGTTTAAATTGGGATAATTAACGATTATTCGGTTGTTGAGAGCGATGAGAACTTGTTCTTTGGCGTAGGCGGGAATGTCGGTATAATCATCGAATCTGGTTAAATTTTGGCTGTAGGCAGCGTTGACACCAGCTCCGTTAACGAGGGAAACGATGACTTGGACGCGGGGAATATTCTGGTTGGGATGGAAGGTGTTGTCGGGATAGCCGGATAGAAAGCCTGATTCGTAGGCTTTTTGGATGACTTCATTTGCCCAAAAGTTATCCCTAACGTCGCGAAATTTTTTCCCTTGACGGATGGGACGGGGATTAAAAGCTTTGACAATTAAAGCCGCAAATTGAGCGCGTGTAATAGTTGCATCCGGTTTAAAAGTGCGATCGCGAAATCCAATTATAATTTCTCGCTGGTTCAATTCGCGGATAAATTTTTCCGCCCAGTGACCAGAAATATCCGTTAAATTACTGGGTGGGGGGGTAGGAGTTGGTGTCGGTGTCGGGTTTGGTGGTGGTACGGGGATGGGTACTGGTTCCGGTGTCGGGTTCGGTGCTGGGACGGGGATGGGTTCTGGTGTTGGGTTCGGTGGTGGTACGGGGGTTGGTGTTTGGGTATCAACAAACTGAATATTACCCCTGGTGCGACTGGGGTTAACTTGATTACCGACGGAAATTAATTGGTTATTACTTGCATTTTGAATATCAAATTGACCGTTATCACGGAAAATATTACCACCAGGACTGGATGTGGAACCAAAATCCACCTGAACATTACCTAACAAAGTCATACCATCCTGGGTATTGCGATCGCTGATATTGTCACGTAAGGCTGGACGGGAATCATCGTAAAAAATTAATCCCGTGCGATTTTCCGTAGTCCGATTCCCAATTAAACTCGGTGTTGCTGCTCCATTGACGACAATTCCAAAACCCGTGCGTAAGCAGGTGTTTCCTTGAATAATCCCCTTGCCATTATTGGCGATCGCAATTCCATTGGCATCATTTTCAATCAAGTTGTTATGGAGGATTTGTGGATTCCCTTCACCAGTGATAAATATTCCTTCCCGCTTACACTTAGTAAAGGTACAGTTGGCAACAATCGGAGCTGTTGATTCAATCCAAACCCCCGTACCTCGCGTTTCTGGGTTTGTCACTGTCACCCCCCGTAACTCAGACCGATTCGTCAACACAAAAGTCACATTCTGACGGGCAAAGGTTCGACTCAAAAAATTACCACTTCCCTGAATCAGGATACCAGAACCTTTATTTGCTTCGTTTCCCAAGATTTTTACCCCCTCTGGAGGAGTGAGGGGGAAAACTTCACCACTATCTGTGTTATATGTGCCATTAGATAATTGAATGGTTGTTCCCGGTGCTGCACCCCGCAAAGCCCGGGTAATCGTTTTGAAAGGAACTTGCGGAGAATTTCCCGTGTTCCCGCTATCGTTCCCTGTCACTGGATTTACGTAAATTGTACTTGTCATATTTATACTTTAAAAAAATACATAGACATGGTAACGTCTAAATCTCAACAGTCAAGGGATTTTAGATTTTGGATTTTGGATTTTAGCTCGACTTTATCCATTTTTAAAAAACCTAAAACCCGACGCTGAAACCATTGCAAGATAGTTGTTTTAGTTTTTGGACTTGAGTGCGAATCTGTGACATGGAAAAAGTTTTTGCCAAAAAACCAGGATTTTTGCCGCATCAGGAAAGCCAAGTTCTTAATTTTGGATAAAGTCGAGATTTTAGATTACCCTTCGGTCGATCCGCTTTGCGTCTATGGATTTTGGATTTTAGATTTTGGATTATCCGTTAATTTCTGACTCCTGTCTCCCCGGATTTCTCACGAGTAAGTTATAAATTATAAGTCTTGAGTGATGGATTAATTTTCCTTCTACTCCCTATTACCTACTCCCTACTCCCTTTAATTTTGAGAAATTTGCTCCAAATGCAGGTCTCCTACTCTCCACACAAAAATAGTTTAAATTTAACGAATTTTGTATAAGCAATTTGTATCTAATTAACGAAATACTTCTAACTCTTTAGATAGATGAAGTTGCCTGGCAATTGCTCCTATGATTCATTTAGACTAATTAACTTCTTATCTCACTCAACGAAGGAGAAAGTTACAAAGGTTCGGTTCGCGCCTAATCACATCTAAGTCCAGATTGTCAAAGTGGTGTATTTGGATTAGTTACATTGAAGTCAATTCAATGTTGTGAATCTGAGCTTTCATAGCCGAAACCTATAACAACGTATGAAAATTGCACAAATTGCCCCCCCTTGGGAACAAGTTCCCCCCGTTACCTATGGAGGAATTGAACTTGTAGTTAGTCGCTTGACCGATGAGTTAGTTCGTCGTGGTCATGATGTAACTTTGTTTGCGTCGGGAGACTCGCAAACCTTAGCTAAACTTGAAGCCGTTACTCCACGCGCATTACGGTTTGACAGGGAAATTCGCGAACCCATGATGTACGAGCTAGCTGAGACCAGTCAGGTGTACCAACGTGCGGTAGAATTCGATATTATCCATTCCCACGTGGGGGTTTGGTCATTGCCCTTAGCAGCAATGGTTGATACACCAACTGTTCACACGTTACATGGTCGGTTTACCCGTGATAATAGTAGGGTTTTTAGCCAGCACAAAAATCAGCCGTTTATTAGCATTAGTAATGCTCAACGCCAGCTGGATTTAAACTATGTCGGGACAGTTTACAACGGTATTTGTGTTGAAGAGTTTCCGTTGATTGAAAAACCTCAACAACCCCCCTATTTAGCGTTTTTAGGGAGGTTTTCACCGGAAAAAGGACCTCAACATGCAATTAAAATCGCGATCGCAACGGGTTGGCATTTGAAATTAGCAGGAAAGGTAGACGTTGTTGATCGAGAATTTTTTGAATCGGAAATTGCTCCCCATATTGATGGGAAACAGATTGAATTTTTAGGAGAACTTAACCATACTCAGAAAGCAGAATTGTTAGGGAATGCTTCTGCAACCCTATTTCCCATTACCTGGGATGAGCCATTCGGCTTGGTGATGATTGAGTCAATGGCAACGGGAACCCCGGTAATTGCGATGAAAATGGGTTCTGTTCCGGAAGTAATTGCTCATGGGGAAAGCGGTTTTATCTGCGAAAGTTACGAAGAGATGGCATCACTAATTCCAGCAGCACTTCAACTTGACCGCAAAAAATGTCGTTCGTGGGTGGTAGAAAATTTTAGCGTTGCAACTATGGTGGATGGATACGAAGCTATCTACGAACAAATTCTCAAATACCGTCACCCAGGAAATTGGTCTTTGCAGTCCTTGAAAGCATCCTTGGAGTCCTTAATGACGTTAAAGTTTGAGCGTTAATTGTTTTTTCTTGTTAACTGCAATTAACTATTTCCAGTTAATTGCAAGGGAATAATTTTTGATTATTCCCTGAATCTAATTCACACAACATAAATTTCAGCTCAGATTCACTCTAAACACCACTTACTGACAAATCTCTGCACAAAGACCTTTGACGATAGTAAAAATACGAAAAAACACGGTTCCAAACCGTGTTTTTCCCTATTTATCTTTATCTTATGGTTTATAGCGCAATACAGTTCAGTTATATCGTTTACGCGAATGCTTGCGACACATCAGGAACTGTAAGCATTGATTATTCTAGTTTCATTTATGACAACAAACTTGTTCCAATACTCCGGCTGTTGATACATATAGGGAAGCTCTGCTTCCTGATTTGATGAGGCAGTAGCCCTCGTGGAATGCGTCTTCACGCGGAGCATCGGGACGAGATAATCACAAAAACTGTGTGAACTTATGGGTAAATTTCAACAAAATCAACAGTCTACCCGAAGCCTCAAGCCAACCTACAGTTATCTTTAACACCAACCGTATTGGTTTATAACGTTTCCTAATTAAATAAACGTGAATTCGACAAATACAAAGAATCCCTCTCCAAAGCTCTCTTTCTTGGGAACAGAGGTTTTGAAATAATTGATTATTGATTGAAAACTCCGGATTTCCTGTCCCTCTGTGAAGTCGCAGAGGGGTTGGGGTGAGGTTCATCGAACTCACGTTAAGTAACGTTAAAGGTGCAGGGACATTCGTGACAAGTTAAGGTGAAATTAGTTTTGTAAACTCGTAATTATCCTTAAAAGTGAGGTGAAGGAGAAATATTCAATTCACCTTTGCACTGGGCTTTCAGCGCCAGAATAAATTATGTATGAAATTTAGTGATCACATCCTTCAAAATCATGTTTATTCATCCAGGTTTTGACAAGATTTTGAGCATTATCACTTATTTACAAAAGACCAATGAGCTTAACTGGTCAGCAATGGTGCAGGGGTAGCTTACTTCTTCTAGAGTAGCCAACTAAACCCATAGGTCGGACAAGTAAAACCTGAACAACAACAAATCGGAAAATAATTAAAATTAAAACAATTATCCTTGACTGAAAGGATAACCCTATTGATTTATCTTCAATTTTTTTCTTATATAGCACCGGCGGCAATCTACTATATCTTACCTGGGATTTGTCAAGATGTCAATAATCAGTCCGGAAAGTACTATAATTTCGTCAGCTTATTGACAATGAAATCATTAATATTGAGAAAAAGCTGAAAATTATTGACAAAAAAGCGTCAAGATGGGGAAATGCAGAAATTTGCGTTTTCTTATATTAAAATAACTAATCAATCAGGCGTTGCGGAATACAGATTGTTGCGATCGCCAAGTGTTTTGCATGAGTAAAATTCCTCTGGGTTGACACTACCCGTCCTCAAGTATTTATGCGTTGATTTGATTGTGCTAAAACTACCCGATTATGGACACCCAGCTATGGGTGTATCAACAGCTGGGAATATCACTACAGAATCGGTTAAATATATTGCAATTCGTAATAGCCGTCGGGCAAGGCTTGCGCCTAAGTAATTTTTGGGGTTGACGATTGACAATCAACACTTACGAATTACGAACTACGAATTACAAATTACGTAGGCGTAGCCTTGCCGCATGCTATTACGTAGCTTGCTTCCCGCGTAGCGGGTATTACAAATTACGAATTATTTTAGTTCTCACCGACATTCCCAGACTGACGAATGGGAATCTGGACGACAAACTCCGCACCTTGGTTGGGTTCTGATTGACAGTAGAGTTTACCCTTGTGCAGTTCAGTAATAATTTGGTAGCTAATAGCAAGACCTAATCCCGTACCCTTACCGACAAGTTTGGTAGTGAAAAAAGGATCAAACAGTCGTGGTAATAATTCTGGTTTAATACCTGCTCCATTGTCAGCAATGCGAACTTCTACCCAGTCTTGATTGATTAAAGAAGTAGAAATGCGAATAAAACTGGGATGGTTTTTAATCTCCTCAAGCGATCGCAGTTTATCTTTTTCTTCTAGTGCATCGATAGCATTGGCCAGCAGATTCATGAAAACTTGATTTAATTGACCAGGATAGCATTCCACCAGAGGTAATTGCTCGTAATCCTTTTCTAACAGGATACCGGGACTATCGGGTGAGGGTTTGAGACGATTTTGTAAGATCATCAAAGTACTATCAATACCCTCGTGAATGTTAACCTGTTTAAATTCAGCTTCATCTAAGCGGGAGAAGTTACGCAGGGAAGTCACAATTTCCCGGATGCGTTCGGTTCCTACTCGCATGGATTGGTATAGTTGGGGTAAATCCTGACAAAGATAATCTAAATCAATTTCCTGCAAGAGATTTTGTACTTCCAAAGCCGGATTGGGATAGAATTGACGATACATTTCTAGACAGCGTACCAGGTCTTGGGTATACTGGTGGGCATGGATCAGGTTCCCATGAATAAAGTTTATGGGATTATTAATTTCATGGGCAACACCTGCCACTAATTGCCCTAAACTGGCCATTTTTTCTGCGTGGACAATTTGGGTTTGAGCGGTACGCAGTTCCTTAAGGGTTTTGGCTAATTTTTCCGCTTCTTCTTGGGTGGGTCTGAGTAAACTTGCTTGTTGGTAGAGATTAGCCTGTCTGAGAGCTACACTTAATTGAGCTGCAACTTGGGTGACAAATTCCAATTCTACCTCTTGCCAATCACGAGGTTGCAGACATTGATGAATGCATAACAGTCCCCATAATTCCTTCCCATCCATCAGAGGAGCAATAATCATTGCCTTAACTTGGAAACACTCGATCATATCGGCATAGGGTTGTTTGGTGGTTTGATGACTTGTATTGGCACTGATGTGTACATATCCTTGGGAGAATTGTTCTACATATTCCTGAAGAAAGTTACTGTCTTCGATTTGTATACCGATGGCAGAATCAAATTTAGGAAGTACATCTTCAGCAATAAATTCCCCTTGACAAAAATTGCTATCTGCTGGAAAACGGAAAATACCCACCCGATCTACCTGTAGCGATCGCCGTATTTCCTGTACCGTAGTTTTAAAGATGGTATCTAAATCCAAAGACTCGCGAATTTTGGTCACCACCTCATACAAAACCCGTCGTTGTTCGGCTGCTTGTTGTTGTTCATCTGCGCGTAAATGACTTTCTGTGAGGGTTTGGGAACTTTGAATTGCCACACCCATTTGGGCTGATACCTGGGCTAAAAATTCCACTTCCACCTCTTCCCATTGACGGGGTGTGGAGTGTTGATAAGCTGCTAACAAACCCCAAAGATTGCGTCCGACAAAAATCGGAGTTAGGGCATAGGCGCGGATTTTAAATTGTTGTAAAATATCCAGGTGACAACGGGAATGCCCGACAGTGTAGATATCAGCCACCGCAAAAGTTTCGTTATTGCGATAGCGTCCACCTTTGGTTTCCTGAAGATAGGTATCCTCCCAAACCAAGTTCTTCCCAAAAGGATTAATACTATCCCACTGATTGTCCACCACACCAAAATTACAGACAAATTCCCCACTCCAATCAGGATTAAACCGGTAAACCGCGACCCGTTCTACTCGCAATAATTTACATACTTCTTGACAGGTGGTTTGTAAAATCAAGTCTATATTCAAAGAAGAACGGATTTTACTTACTACCCCCGTTAGGGCTTTTTGGCGGGCGATCGCATCTTCTAAGGCTAAAGTTTGCTGTTTTAACCGGTCTAAATTTTCTGCTTGCTGAATAGCCACCCCAATATGCGCACCCACCTGAGCTAAAAATTCCACTTCATAATCAGCCCATTGGTAAGGTGCAGAATGCTGATAAGCTGCAATCAACCCCCATAGTTTTGTTCCGACAAACACAGGTGCAAGGGCATAGGCACGGATTTTAAATTGCTCTAAAATATCTAGGTGACAACGGGAATGTCCTGCTTGATAAATATCACTGACTGCAAAGGTTTCATTATTCCGGTAGCGTCCCCCCTTCGTCTCCTGGAGATGGGTATCTTCCCAAACTAAATTCTTGCCAAAGGGATTACTGGTTTCCCATTGGCCTAACCCTGTAAAACTACTGACAAATTCCCCACTCCAATCAGGATAAAAACGGTAAACAGCAGCTCGGTCTATTTTCAATAATTTACAAAGTTCCTGACAAGCCGTATCTAAAATAATATTTGTATCTAGGGAAGAACGAATATTGCCAACAACCTCCATTAAAGCACGTTGTCGAGCGATCGCATCCTGTAACTTAACTGTCTGCTGCTGAGTTTGTTGTAAGATTTCTGCTTGCTGGATAGCAACTCCCAGATGACTAGCTGCTTGATGGATGAATTTTACCTCATGGTCATACCAGTGTCGGGGTGCAGAATGTTGGTATGCAGCCATTAATCCCCACAACTTGGCATTCACAAATATGGGAGCAAGAGCATAAGCTCGAATCTGGAACTGTTCTAATACTTCTACATGGCAAAAAGCATGTCCAGCTTCGTAAATATCAGCCACAGCAAACGGTTCATTTTTCTGATATCTTCCCCCCTGAGTATCCTGTAAGTAGGAATCACTCCAGACCAAATTCTCTCCAAATCCTTTAATCGAATCCCAAGGAGCTTCGGCAAAACCCCACTCATTAATAAATCGACCACTCCAATCTGGATAGAAACGATAAATTCCCACCCTTTCAATTTTCAGTAACCGACAAATATCCTGACAGGATGTGGAACATAAGGCAGGTAAATCCACACAATTGCGAATCTTACCAATAATTCTGGTCAAAACTTTTTCAAAGGACTCGATTGTACTGAGGCGATGTTGGCATTCTTCCCGATTTAAGCTATCAATACTACTGGACATAAATCACTCTGATATAAAAACTAATCATTAGTTGTGATTATGGTTCCCGTTTGTATAGTGAAAATAACATCAAAAATTTTCACGCAACGTAAATTCGACAGACTTTAAGCTCTATAGGACTCATATTTGATTTCTGAAAAACCAAATTAGTTAGAAGCCTACCATACAAAGGTTTATTTCTGAGTATAGTTAGCAAGAATCAAGTACGGTTCCGATATAATCTTTGTGAATCAAAGATTTTGTCAGTTCAGGTTCAAAGTCAGCTTTCAGTAAACGTTGAGAACAAAGTTAATAACTGCCGATTCTCAGTAGACCAGGAGGTTTTGAAAAACTTTTATTTGACACCAATATTGCTGGACAAGAGTTTCAGAGTTTGTGATTCATCCAACTCACGTCACGTTAACGCAGAGAAAGCAAACCTTCACAACATCAGTATAAACCCAGTATCATCACTAAAACAGTTGTACTTTACACTGTCAATCAGTTAGCTTTCCGTTGAAATTCTGAATACTTAAACTAGGATTTGAAGCAAATACCTAAAACTTTTAGATACAGAGAGTAGGGAATAGAAAGAAAATAAATCCCTGACCTTTGAGCGATCGCTTGTGACAAATACAGGTTCAAGGTCAACATTCAATCAACCCAAAGAAAAATATATCAGCGTATCAAGTATAGATAAAATAGGAAAATCAATCTGTAATTGACACGCAACACACAATTTCTCATCGCGATCACACTCGGTGAAATTATGTACCAAACAAATCCACCCCTTCCCGCTCACGAAGTGTTACCAACAATGTATGATTTACCTAGCGAAGATCCGGAGGAACCTGGTTTGCCGGACGAATTTCACGACTTTCAACCACAATTACTACGCTCCACCTGTCAACCCCCCAACTATCCCATCGCAGAAATGTTCATCGGTACAGACATGAACTTGTATTACGATGTTCGGAATCGATTGTGGCACAAAAGACCAGATTGGTTTTTGGTACTAGGTGTACCTAGTACACAACAACAGCAGGACATGCGTTGGAGTTATGTGGTTTGGCAAGAGGGAATGGCGCCATTTTTAGTGGTTGAGCTGTTATCACCCGACACAGAAACGGAGGATCTGGGACAAACCCTTCGGGATGTGAATAAACCACCGACAAAATGGCAAGTTTACGAACAAAATTTACGCGTACCCTACTATGTCGTCTTCGACCGCTATGAAAATAATTTACGAGTCTTCCAACTGACAGGAACCCAATATCAAGCAGTGGAAGTTACTAATCAAAAATTTTGGTTTCCAGAATTGGAGCTAGGATTAGGACTATGGCAAGGTAGTTATCAACGGGTAGAAGGTTTATGGCTACGTTGGTATGATGCAAATGGCAATTGGATACCTACTAGTGAGGAACTAGCTGAAACTGAACGTCAAAGAGCTGAAAAATTAGCCGCAAAACTGCGTGAGTTGATGATTGATCCCGATGATTTGTAAAGTTTTAAGAAATTTAATGCCGCGAATAGTCATTATGTAGCTCCTATTTCCCACAAAAGCAAGCGATCGCCTATCTCTTAATTCTTTGCCAAAGAGTGTTTCCAGCCCTTTTGAACGGTCATCATTTTGTCACAGTCTAAACGTATAAATCTAGATTTTTAAGGTATTGAGAGATACCCTGAGAAATACAGGGTAGGTGTAGCTTTATCCTCAAGAACTGCGCACACAGGTGATGTAAAGTTTTTAAAAACCCTGCATTGAAAATTTTTTGAAGTCTGTGAAAATTGGAAATCAAGGGTTAAAACTATTTACTATTCTTTACCTCCTCAAGTTTCTTTAAGAGTTTTCTCCCAGGTCTATATCGGTTTCCGTCGCACTTTACCCAACTTAACTTCTGAATCGATTATGAGAATTCACCTGAATTGAGTAAATAAATGTAATTCTTTTTTAAAAGAAATTAATTTATCTTCCTAAACACTATAGCAATTGTACTGGAATTTTTTACTTGCTACGCTGAGGCGCAAGCCCTCAAGGGAGAATGTAGTGGTCTATCCCATAAGTTATGAGGAACTCATTGTAGTACTATAGCCCTGAAAAAGCGTTAATATATTAATGAAAAGGCACTAAAGCCCAACTACATACCTTTTTCTCACACATCAAAATTGATAATGTGGTGGATTACTAGTCACTATTCCCTACTCCCTGATCCCCATAGTTCGATTTCCAAATCAAAAAAGATGATAATTATTGATTCAATAATCATGTTTACTTTAATTAATGAATTTTTTTAAAGATAGAATTCCCCTATTCCTTTAATAATAATTGACAAAGCTTGTGTCGGGAAAAAATGACGTATAATCTAATGATAGGTAGGTAAACCTAAATCAAGAGGATGAATAGGAAATGGTTAGTTTAATCAGATTTTCTATTGAACCAAGCTGATGGAATTTACTGCTTGTAAATTTTGCTTACCTCCGAGTGAAAATAAATGATTTCACTCATAACCAATCCAATAATGGTTAACAGTAAATTCTAGATATTGCTGTTAATAAATATATGCTTGTTAATGATTGTTTGAAATTTACGTCCACAGCACGAAAATTCAGGTGTTGTGGATAAAATATGCAGCTAACCCAGAATTGATCGAGAACGCGTAGGATGATGATTGAAAAAGTATTAGTGGCAGTTTCCGGTCTAGGTCATGCGGAAGAAATGCTGAAAACTCTGAGCGAATTACCAGCAATGAAAAATTCCCAGGTGACGGTTTTGCATGTTGTTCCAGCCCAAACTAGCGCAGAGGTGATGACAGCAAAATGGGAAGAAGGGGGGAAAATTCTTGCCAATGCAATTCAGTATTTAAATTTAGATCCGAGTCGAGTATCTTCGATTTTGCGTCAGGGTGAACCCAAGGATGTAGTTTGTCAGGTTGCAGATGAGATCGATGCCGATTTGATTATTATGGGTTCACGGGGACTGAAGCGGCTACAGTCAATTTTAGCTAACTCCGTCAGTCAATATGTCTTTCAGCTGTCCTCCAGACCAATGTTGCTGGTCAAAGATGATATTTACGTCAAAAAAATTAACCGAGTCATGGTGGCAATCAATGACTCCGATGCAGCTAGACAGTGTTTGCAATTAGGAATCTTTTTGCTGCGTGATCTCAAAGGAGGGGAATTATTATTAGCAAATGTGAATACTGAATGGAAAGGCAAAACGACCACGACTAAAGATGTGAATCCATCTGAGAATCCCGTTTTAGCCTCAGCCTTAGCAGAAGCGAAAAAGTATGGAATCGAAACCAAGTGTATCATTAGTGGAGGAGCAAAAGGACAGGAAGGAACCTTAACTAGCAGTGGACGTGCTGGTCAAGAAATATGTCGTTTGGCGGATGAATTTAATGTGGATTTACTGCTAATTGGTTCCCCAGACCGTCGTCCTTCAATTGCGAAAAGTTTTGTGGATTTAGACAGACTTTTAGGTGCTTCCCTATCTGATTATGTACGTGTGAATGCAACTTGTCCGGTATTGTTGGCACGGACTGCTACTGCTTAAGTTTAAGTATCACACTGAACTATTCTTTACCATAGCCTCAGAAAGTAAATAATTTATTTAAAGAGAATATAAGCGCTTTGAATTTAGTCTTGTTCAAAGCGTTTTTTTTATGCATACTATTTTCACTACGACATCCGTTAATGCACTGATTTTTGTTGACTACATGGGAAGAGGTTGAGTACTTTTACTGAAGTATTTTTCCCAAATTCCAGACCGACCTCATTGCACCAGATGGGTGACAGCAAGAACTAATTAATAAAACTGAAGATGAATTTTTTAAATATTTTCGGTCTTGTACCCTATATTCAACTAAGTAGATTGGGTATAATTTCGTTTTTAGTGTTTATTTCACTGACAAAAACTAGTTTTGCTAACAATTCTGTAACAAACGCTCAAAGTCAAGAAAAAATTTGTCCTCAGCAAAATTCCATTCCTCGACGTAGCTTTGAAACCCAGAGATACTGGGGATATATATGTTTGGGAGACCGGAAAAATCCCCTGGGTTATTTTGTGCGGACAGTCAAGAACGACAACAACAAAATTATCCTTCCCCTCACCCAGGTCAAAGATGAAACCTATACAGCGACCAACGAGGAATTTAACTATAGCTACGTGATTAATCGCTACGAACTACTAGTATATAAGAATCAGCGATTAATATTACGCGATCGCACAATTAATTCCTACACAGCAGACGGTCAACTCCTGACAAATGCCTGTCCCCAGGGGGGAACACAGGTGGTAGAAGCACTCACACCCAATTTTTTAGCTTACGTTTGTCAAAATGGCAAAGAAAAACAGCAATTAAGTCTACATATTATCGCTCGTAAAGGAAATGAACGAATTACAGCACCTTTAGAAAAAACTAGCGAACACAATAATTCCGACGACAAATCACAGAAATTTGTCGCAGTCAGAGGTCAGTTACGTTACATCTTGACCCCAGAAATGTTGAAAATCTGGTTAGATCCAAAAACTACCGTCAAAGAGCGGGTGCTTGAATGGAATTAAGAGGATGTTTCAAAAGTCGATTTTAATACTTAATAAGCTCGTTTTTTGGGAGTAGGGAATCGGGAGAGACACGACATGTCCCGTCTGTACAGTCGATAACGACAAATATACCGTTTGAGCCTATTGACTGTCTTCAATCAGTGATTGATAAAGTATTTATTAATACTTGACCAACATCCCTCTAAGTCTATGACTGTCAACGATTAACAGTTAACAAGCTAACATTTAAGATTTATTTCAATTTTATACAGCTTACTCCAAACCGTTCTCAATCCTGTTTTTTATATTTTGTATATTTTAATTCTGCTGTAATTTACCAACTTCATCAAGACTTTAAAAATATCCACAAAAAGTTATAAATATTCTGGCGGAAACATCAGCACAATTGATAATGGTACGGTTGACAGAAATATGGGGGGATTTTTGTTCAACCTGGGTTCTTGGCTAATTAGTTCGGTAATTCAACCTTGTCTCAATCGAAAATAGTAAGTAGCTGTCATGTACTGCTGACATCAAAAATAGATGGAAGTGGTTTTTCCCACTCTTCACTGCCTATTTTCTAAAGAGGGAGTGGGGAGTATGAATGAGCTATTTAGGGTCAGAAAGCTTGATATCAAGGGAAAAGGGGGAGAACTAATTCTTCAAAAACTTGGGTGATATTATGGACAAGGTTTAAATGAAAAATAAAACACTAATTAAGAAAACGTAGATATGGAACTCCTACTTACATCATCCTGCAAGTTTTAAATAACTAAAACGTAATTATCAGTAATTGTTGAATAAACCTGAAAATGCTATCCTCCTGTTGTCGGTGTGGAGTGTGAAAAAATATGGTCTCATTTGCAAATCGAACTCAAGAAGTGGCAGGAAATAATACTCACGAGCTACGGGAAAACACTATATCGAATAGAGATATAAGTATCTGGGCTAGCAACTTACCGTCAACAGCCCTATTTGGAACTGACGGGATTCGCGGACAGGTTGGAGAATTGCTCACCGCACCCTTAGCCTTACAAATCGGTTTCTGGACAGGAGTTGTCCTTCGCTCCCATGCAGCTAACCCAGGACCTGTGATTTTAGGTCAAGATTCCCGTAATTCCAGTGATATGCTAGCAATGGCTCTCAGTGCGGGTTTGACCGCTGCGGGTGTGGAAGTCTGGTATTTGGGATTATGTCCCACACCTTGTGTAGCCTATCTTACCAGTGAAACCCATGCCATTGGTGGAGTCATGATTTCCGCAAGCCACAATCCACCCCAAGATAACGGGATTAAAATTTTTGGTGAAAAAGGCACAAAATTAGCACCTGCATTGCAAGGGGAGATTGAAGAGGGATTACGGGGTCTTCATACCCTCTCTCCGGGAATTAACAACTGTGGTAGACATTTTGCACGTCCTGAATTAATCTGCCAATATGCTGAAGCTTTACAAGCACCTCTGGCTGATATAAATTTTGCTGGGATGAAAATTGTGCTTGATTTGGCTTGGGGAGCTGCGGTGGGTTTAGCTGCATCCGTATTCAAAACAATGGGTGCGGAGGTTATTTGTTTACATAACCAAGCTGATGGCGATCGCATTAATGTCGGTTGTGGTTCCACCCATCTCGACCTACTCAAGGCTGCTGTGATTGACGAAAATGCCGATATCGGCTTTGGATTTGACGGGGATGCGGATCGGGTTTTAGCTGTTGATAATATCGGACGTACCGTGGATGGTGATTATATTTTGTATCTGTGGGGACAGCGTTTACAACGCTTAAATCAATTACCCGATAATTTAATTGTCTCCACAGTCATGGCCAACCTGGGATTTGAAAGAGCTTGGAATCGCGTCGGTGGTAAATTAATTCGTACTCCCGTTGGGGATCAATATGTCCAAGCGGAAATGTTCCGCAGTGGGGGAATGTTGGGAGGAGAACAATCCGGACACATTTTGTGTCGTCACTACGGTATTACTGGAGATGGTTTATTGACAGCCTTACATATCGCCACCTTAACCAAAGAATCTGGTCTGACCTTAGCAGAGCTAGTCGAGCAAAGCTTCCAAACCTATCCCCAATTATTACGCAACGTCCGCGTCGAAAACCGCGATCACCGGATGAAATGGCAAGAATGTGAACCTCTGACCAATGCGATCGCCACTGCGGAAACTGCAATGGGTAATGCGGGAAGAATTCTAGTTCGCGCTTCTGGAACCGAACCTGTGATCCGCGTCATGGTTGAAGCTGAAGATGCACAACTAGCTCAATACTGGACTGAAAATTTAGTCAAAACAGTACAAATGCATTTAGCTGAGTAGATTTTTCATTCCCTGACAAACCCAGATCCAAAATCTCAAACCTGAAATCCAAAATTGATTTATGCTAACTTTTATGAAGATTTAAGAATTCAGAGAGAACACTATGGATTTGGGGCTGTCTCCTTCGGTTAAATATTGGCTACAATTCGTCCACCCAGTCATGATGTGGGGATTGTTAGCGTTTATGCTGTACACTGCTTACCAAGGTTTCCAGGTACAGCGCACCCGCAACGCTCAGGGTGAAGAGAAAAAAGAACTAATCAAGGGTAAATATAATATTCGCCACTTTCAAAGTGGTTCAATTGTTTTAGCACTGATGGTCGCTGGTTCCATTGGTGGAATGGCTGTCACCTATATCAATAACGGTAAATTATTTGTCCAACCCCACTTAATTGTTGGGTTATCCATGACGGCAATGATTGCCTTTACTGCGGCCTTATCACCATTCATGCAAAAAGGTGCTAACTGGGCTAGGGCAACCCATATTACCATAAATTTTATACTTATAGGATTTTTTATGTGGCAAGGAATTACTGGTGTCCAAATTGTGCAACGGATTCTCAGTAAATCTTAGGAAGTAGGGAGTCGGGAGTAGAGACGACCCGTCGGGTCGTCTCTACAGGGAGTTGGGGAGTATATCTAAAAATCATCCTGTATTCTGTCTCCCGTCTCCTCCCACTAACCTTTGCGTCTAACTTGAGACACATCGATTCCCAGGGAGGAATGGAAATCACCTTGAACCTTACGTGTTAAACGACGGGAAACTTGACGGACGATTTGATTGAGTAAGCGATCGCCCGTATTTTGAATTAAGGATTTTGGTAAGCGCTGAATAAACCGGGGAAAATGTAAAAATACCGTTAAATCCAATTTCCATTCGATATAGGTAAGATGGCCAGATTCCGCTTCAACTAGTTGCATGACCGCTCGATAATCCACATCGTAACCGGGAGGTGTGTAATCGGGAATGGGTACGGTTACAATTCGATAAATACCTTCATCCGGTGGAGATAATTCCAGACCGATTTTCGGTTCCACTTCATATCCAAACGCACCAAATCGACCAATTACCAACGCATAGCCATTCTCGCTCAAGGGATGAACTTTCATCGGTTCTGCACACCTGACAAACCATTCTTGATGACGATTTAGATATTCCGCGACCACCGTCGCTGGAGCATATAAGTCCATGCGATCGCTGTAATGTCCGTAGAATTTGTTGGGTATGTCGGATTGATTTTCCGGTAATAATTCCTGAGTATTAACCAAACCCGATGTCACCGATATGAGGTTTTCCGTTGTCTCGAATGTTTGTTGTTCTCGGTCTTTAGATAGCATACATGCGTTCCCGTTGAATATAGCCTTTACCTCTTAAATTCAGGTTTCCCATTTTTCAAAGTAAATTTGGGGTCAAATGTGGGTTTTTATGAAAATCTCAAAAATATGTCAGGTCATTCATCGAATCTCTAAAATATAAGATTGAGTCGAAAACACGCTGAATCAGCTGTTGGGCATTTAAGTTGCATATTCACTACTTTTGATGGATGACAGTCAACAGTTAACTGTTTTCCGTCAACAGTAGATCAAGTAGTTATGTGATTTATGTGAGTTTTAACTTCATCACACTAATAATCTAGGATAGCGTTTACTATGAAAGCTTTGGTAGCAGGAAGCACAGGTGAAACCGGTCGTCGGATTGTGGAGGAACTGATCAAACGTGACATTCCCGTCCGTACCTTTGTCCGCGATATCACCAAAGCCCAGGAGATTTTACCCCCTAGCGTGGAAATTGTTCCTGGTGATGTTCTCAAACCGGAGACAATTAGTGCGGCTATGGAGGGGTGTACAGTAGTTCTGTGTGCAACTGGTGCGCGTCCCAGTTTTGACCCCACAGGACCCTATCAAGTTGATTTCCTGGGGACAAAAAATCTGGTTGATACAGCCAAAGCCAAAGGGATTGAACACTTTGTTTTGGTTTCCTCCATGTGTGTATCCCAGTTTTTCCATCCCCTCAACCTGTTTTGGTTAATTTTGTTTTGGAAAAAGCAAGCTGAGGAATATTTGCAAAAAAGCGGTTTAACCTACACCATTGTGCGTCCAGGTGGTCTGAAAAATGAAGATAACAGCGATGCAATTATCATGAAAACTGCGGATTCTCTGTTTGAAGGTAGCATTCCCCGGCAAAAAGTTGCTCAAGTCTGTGTAGAAGCTTTGCATATCCCCGCATCCCGGAACAAAATCGTCGAAGTTATTACCCAACCAGACAGCACCAATCAACCCATCGCGGAATTATTTGCCAGCGTTTAATTGGATTTTGGATTTTGGAGCATTAGAGACGACCCAACGGGTCGTCTTGAATCTGATAGATTTATCAGCCCACGCAAAATTAACAAAATTAAAATAATTTATTGATAATTTCCTCCGAGTTTATTTATTTGCAGGGGTATTGACGTTAAATAAAAACTTCTGGAGAAAAAACCTAAATTCCGGAACTTTGGCAAAATAACAAAAGTGTGATTTGTGATGGGGTATTTTCCGCACAGCCTGCTCGGAATTTCCCTGGGAATTAGTGAATAAAATTATTATAGAAGTCCCACTTGAATATTTGTGACGGAAGCTGTGCTGATACCAATTTGAAAATGATTGCGAAGTTAGAGAAGACCCCTAGAAGCGCGCAGCGCTGTTTCTCACAAAGTCGGGTAGTCTCTACAGGTCAATCCAAAATTTGGTATTACCCATACAAAATAAATAAACCAACAGGTCGTTTCTCCCTATTCTTTTACAAAAACAAAATAAATGACTCCCAATCAGCTCAAAACTACTGAAATCAACGGTGTTGCGAAATTAATACCTCCCCTAATTGCTCTGCTAGGGTTCGTATACTTTTTCCAATGGTTGATCGATGGCGGATTGCGATCGCGTCGCGACCCATTTTTTCAACGACCCCAACCTCCCCTGGTGATGCAAGGGGGAGACCCCTATATCCGCGCTTTGATGCGGACTATTTCTGCGAGCGAATCTAATACTCCCCGTCCCTATTCAGTTTTGTATGGTGGTCAAAATGTGGATGATTTAAGTCGTCATCCCCAAATTTGTGTACCCATCAAGGTGGGACCAAATACAGGTAACTGTTCAACTGCTGCGGGACGCTACCAAGTGATTAACACCACATGGTATCGAATTGCCGCCAAATACCATCCCAATCCCCAAAGAATGCTGTTTTTCCCGGTATCCTACAGCTTTGAACCAGAATATCAAGATCAAGTTGTTTACAGTTGGCTCAAGGATTCCAGTGCTTGGGGAATGGATATTTCCGCCCAACTTCGACAAGGACAACTCAAACCTGTACTCCGTAAACTTTCCCCCACCTGGACTAGTTTAGGTTACGGAATTGAAACTAATTCCATGAGCGCTCACTTGCCAAGAATATATGAGAAAATGCTGCAAGAGGAATTAAAAGCCGCTAACCCACAATCGCCTAATGTCAGGTAAGTACAAATCATGGTAATCTGAAAAATTGTCTCTGGGATGGATGAATGAGCTTGGGTATGGATTATCGTGCGGCTGGTGTAGATGTAGAAGAGGGACGGGCGTTTGTAAAGCGCATTCGTAGGTTGGTTGAAGGTACTTTCCGTCCAGGAGTAATTGGTGGGATTGGCGGTTTTGGGGGGTGCTTCCAATTACCCCAGGAATACCAAGAACCAGTTTTAGTTTCCGGTACGGATGGAGTGGGAACAAAGTTGAAAATTGCCCATGCTGTCAATCGTCACGATACGGTGGGTATTGATTTGGTGGCAATGTGTGTGAATGATGTGTTGACCTCCGGTGCAGAACCTTTGTTTTTCCTGGACTATATAGCAACGGGTAAACTGGATCAAGAGCAATTGACCCAGGTGGTGACAGGAATCGCTCATGGTTGTACCCAAGCAGGATGTGCTTTGTTAGGGGGAGAAACGGCAGAAATGCCTGGTTTCTATCAAGCTGGTGAGTATGATTTAGCTGGCTTTTGTGTGGGAATTGTGGAAAAGTCGCAAATGCTTGATGGTTCCCAGGTGGAAATTGGTGATGTGGCGATCGCCCTACCTAGTACTGGTGTACACAGTAATGGTTTGAGTTTGGTACGCAAAATTATTGCAACTCAAGGATATAGTTGGGATACCACCCCAGAAATATTTGCCGGCAAAACCCTCGCAGAAGTTTTTCTCACTCCTACCCAAATCTACGTAAAACCAGTTTTAGCAGCTCTTCGTGCTGGTTTAACTATCCACGGTATGGCCCATATCACCGGAGGTGGTCTACCGGAAAATCTCCCCCGTGCTTTAGCCCCAGGACAAGCAATTCAACTAGATTCGGCAAGTTTGCCTCACCCAGACCTATTCACCTGGTTAGCCCATGTCGGTGATGTCAGCGCCACGGCTATGTACAACACTTTCAATATGGGGATCGGTTTTGTGTTATTTGTTCCCCAGGCGCAAACATCTTCCACAATTAATTACTTTACTTCACAAAACCTTGCTGCTTTTGCGATCGGTGAGGTAATTTCCGGTGACGGTGAAATTACTGGCATTCCTGATAGTTTATGATATTTTTAATATAAATTCCCCAAAAGTTATCAGCTTCAATTAACTTGATAACGACTACTTGCATTGGTATTTAGGGATTAATACCTAGGTTGATAATAGTTAATTCACTGAAAGGGGATAGCAAGATTTTTTACTTTTTCTAATCATAGCAATCGAAAATACTCATGACTATTTGCCATTTAATTTGCTAACGTAGTCTTAATAAATCTAAAAAAAGCCGAAGAAAGCGTCAAGAAAACTCTCATATCATGTCCAATTAAACACTTGTCATGACCTTAGATGCGCGTAGCGTGGCTTCTCGTAGAAAAGTGAAAAATCACCTAGTTCTCGTGATTGCTTCGCTCCACTATCCTTCGGGATGCAAGCAACGTTGCGCTCGCTTCTAACAAATCATAAGTAATTTTGCGGACATGGTATAACACCTCAACTAGCCCTGTGGGAGAAGGTGTTTACCTGTATTTCTGGTGAGTAAATGGTAAACATTGAGTAACGGGTTGATTTTCCTACTACTCCCGTACTTGATGACAAATAATACTATAACTTTTGAGAATCTGAGGGGGTTATGGCTGTAAATATAGCTCGGACAGCAACGTCAAAGGAACTTCTTAGTGATGTGTTCGCGAGGTTACATAGCCGAAGTTGTCCAACGGAATTTAATTTTCATATGCACACAGTTTATTCCGATGGACGGTTGCAACCGAGTGTGTTGATGGAACAAGCTTTAGCCATTGGTTTGAAGGGATTAGCAATTACCGACCACCACACCATCGGTGGTTACGAAGTAGCACGTCAATGGCTAGATGATTGG
Source organism: uncultured Calothrix sp. (assembly GCA_937973965.1). Lineage (GTDB taxonomy): Bacteria > Cyanobacteriota > Cyanobacteriia > Cyanobacteriales > Nostocaceae > NIES-3974. The sequence continues at coordinate 29,244 of CALJJQ010000135.1, forward strand.
AAATGGAACCATCCCGGAGAAGATGTACCCTATCTCTGGACTGGAGTAGAAATCAATGCCAATTTATTGGATGTGGAAGTGCATATTCTCGGATATGCATTTGAATATAATGCTCCTAGCCTTAAACCCTATCTTCAACATCGGATTGTCACTGGAAGTGACTACGAAGCGAAAAACGTGATTGCAGCAATCCATCAAGGGGGAGGACTTGCAGTACTTGCGCACCCTGCAAGGTATCGCAAACCTCTCCAAGAATTAATACCCGCAGCAGCAGCTTTAGGCATTGATGGAGTAGAAGCTTTCTATGCCTACAATAATCCGAATCCTTGGAAACCGAGTGTCATCGAAACCGAACAGGTGCAAAAGTTAGCTTTTGAATACGGTTTGTACACAACCTGTGGTACGGATACTCATGGGAATAGTTTGCTGCAGAGGATTTAGTCACAGGGAGTAGGGAGAGAGGTAATACCGTTTTACTTTAGATGAATTCGTAATTTGTAATACCCGCTACGCGGGAAGCAAGCTACGTAATTACAAATTAATAATATCCCTCGCACCCATGCTCCGCGTGGGTGCGGAATCTATGAGGTTCCAACCTCGTGAATGCAGGCAGAGATAGCCTTCGCTGACTGAGTGACCACCCACAGCATAGTCGCTAAATAAAAGTTCTAACACGAGTCCCTAACTTACCCGTGAGAAACTCAGGAGATATCCTTGGGGGAGAAATCCCCCCAATTTCACTTAAAGCAAGCAATCACTTTCTATTCCCATTCAATGGTTCCAGGTGGTTTAGAAGTGATATCAAACACCACCCGGTTGACACCCTTAACCTCATTCACAATCCGGTTAGAAATAACTTCTAACACGTCGTAGGGAACCTTAGCCCAATCTGCGGTCATCCCATCCTCACTCGTGACAATCCTTAACACGATTGGATAGGCATAGGTTCTTTGGTCTCCCATGACACCGACACTACGAATTGGCAATAACACCGCAAAAGCTTGCCAATATTTATGGTATAAATCATTTTTATTGATTTCCTGACGGACAATTAAATCGGCATCCCGTAAAATATTTAACCGTTCAGCAGTTACTTCACCGATAATCCGAATTGCTAAACCAGGACCAGGGAAGGGATGGCGTTGAACAATTTCTTCCGGTAAACCCAGGTTACGTCCAACTTTGCGCACCTCGTCTTTAAATAATTTCCGCAGGGGTTCAACTAATTTAAAGCGTAAATCCTTGGGTAAACCACCGACATTGTGATGGCTTTTGATTTTCACCGCAACCCGTTCCCCCGTTTGCGGATCGACGTTAGTGTCAGCCGATTCAATCACATCGGGATAAAGAGTACCTTGAGCAAGGTAATCAAACGGTCCGAGTCTTTTTGATTCTTCCTCAAATACCTTAATAAACTCATGACCGATTATACGCCGTTTTTCCTCTGGGTCGGTCACACCTGCTAAGGCTGCTAAAAATCTTTCCCTGGCATTTACGTATTCTACCGGAATATGGAATTGTTCCTTAAATAGCTTCACCAAACGTTCCGGTTCGTACTTGCGCATAAAGCCTTGGTCGATGAACACACAAGTTAATTGCTCACCAATAGCTTTGTATAACAAAAACGCCAGTGTGGATGAATCTACCCCTCCTGACAGGGCTAATAATACCCGCTTATTACCAACTTTAGCCCGGATTTCCCGAATCGCTTCCTCAACAAAAGCCTCCGTTGTCCAGGTTGGTTCACACTCACAAATGTGATAGACAAAATTACGAATTAACGCTAAACCACCCAAGGAATGCACCACTTCCGGATGGAATTGGACACCATATTGCTTCATTTCATGGTTGGCGATCGCAGCACAAGGTGTATTCTCTGTATGAGCCAGCAACTCAAACCCGCTTGGCATTTGTGTCACTGAGTCACCATGACTCATCCACATTGTGGTTCCGTCTTCCACGTTAGTCAATAAATCCGTAGGGTCATCGATAAATAGGGAAGCTTTACCGTATTCACCTCGGTTCGCACGGGATACCTGTCCGCCAAGTTGCTGCACCATTAACTGCATACCATAGCAAACACCCAGTACGGGTATTCCTAATTGCCAAATTTCTGGGTCGCATTGGGGTGCATCTTGATCGTAGACAGAATTGGGACCACCGGATAAAATGATTCCCTTGGGATTGAGCTGACGTAACTTTTCGGCACTGGTGCGATAGGATAACACCTCCGAATAGACATGGGTTTCCCGAATTCGCCGAGCAATTAACTCGGAATATTGGGAGCCAAAATCCAGAATGACAATTAACTGACGATTAAGTTGACCAAGGGATTGCGAAGCTTCTGGTGCTTCTTGAGTTAGTAGAGTCACCGCTGTATTCATGATGGGAGAGTGAGTGAACGAAACGCTGAACCGAATAAATTAGGTCTAAATCAATACTCTTTTCAGACCTATAGATGTATGGCGATAAATAAACACATCCTTAGTGCCATTCTCCGTACCCTTAACATCAGATGCTAATTGGAAACGGCATCGGACTCAATTAATCTGGCTATAGCAGTCAATAAAAAATTATTTATCAGGGCTTATTTATGATTGTTCATAATAAGTTAACATAATTTTGCTTTGTCGGAGCAGGTAGTTTTAGTTTTTACAATAATTTGATTTAATCATAGATTTTTTTTTCGATACTACTTAATGCTTGTGTTTGATTTAATACATTGATTTTCCCTTTTGTTCCCGGATATCAACTGAAGCAAACCAATCTTTCTTTTTGCTTGTTAATTGTTGAATCTATAAAAGAAATATGTAATTTAAATGGCAATTTATCTAAACTAATTGCCGAAAACTCAAAATCAAAAAAGATTGAATTCATGACTTATAATCTGAAAGTCACTAATTCAATCTTCAATTTGTATTGTATTTTTTTTTACAATTATTCTTGATGAACTGAGGAAAACTTTTAGAGAATAGCTGTATAGCTTAAATATACTAGCTTGTAAATAGGGGGTAGAGAGTAGTGTAGACGGATAGCAGTTAGTCTTGGACAACGCTGCGCCTACTCTAATACCATTTTATGTCTTGTGAAAAGTGGAATAGTTGGGTTAAATATTCCTTGTACAGACGCAACATGTCGGGTCTCTCCCTGTTCCCGACTCTTACCAAAAGACTCTTACAGCTAGCGCAGTGCTTCACGAACAGCAACCCTAAATACCAATTTGTAGTAATCGTCGCTCCATCTCTGTCCAATTAATAGCTTGTTCAAGATACTTGGGATCGCTGGGGTTATAGGGATTTGCAACCCGGTCGATTTGGGTAATGACAGCATTCTCTGGTAAAACTGGGATATCTGGGTCAAAGGCTGTTGGTCGCATTAGGGAACTAGAAAAGCCTTTAAAGATGGCTATTTGGTCTTCTTCACCGTCGATTTGCGCAGTGATGATTAAAACTTCCTGGGGATGCTTGACGGTGTATTTTTCAAGTCGCTGGATGGGAAGCATATGGTTTTCAGGATACAGGAGACAGTAGACAGGAGATGGAAGTAATTATGTTTGTATCCGTTGGGGGTTTTACATACATTTTGAGGAACTCCCCCACTTTGAACTAATAACGTCAGAAGCAAGTTTGAGGGATTTGCTCCAAATCTGGGTTGAGTAATTCAAAATATTTGCTACTGGGGAATGGCCGTGCGTCCCTGCTTACCGAGGCGAAAGATGACAAAATAGGCTAGGCAAATTACGTAAAACACGAGTCCGGTCATGCCGAGAAAACCGAGAAATTCGGGTTTGCTGTTGGCATGGAAGTAATCTTTATACATTAACGGTGCTTCTTGCCAAACTCGACAGAAGGATGTTTTTAGGGTTGTTTCCGAAAAGGCACAGGACAAAAATGGAATGGATGCGATCGCGCCTAAAGTTGAGTATATGCTTATTGCCCATCGCCAGGAGCGAAACACTAGTTTTAACGCACCTGGTGGATAATATTCGATTTCATCGTTGAGGTCGATCCAAAACCATAAACAAATCGGGATCAATATCCTGGCCATTATCCCTGATAGGAAAGCAACCGGATATTGGGCAATCATTAAGTATACAGTAATACCTAACAAGCTAGCGACTCGCCAGTAAATGATAAGTAGGCGTTGAATCGCTTCTGCCTTATTGATAAAGGCCCAAATCAAGATAATTAAAGGCAATACAACAGTGAACAATACAGCCAACCGATAATCCATCCAAACCAATGGACGAAACCAAATGTTATTTCCCATACTACTTAAATTCAGTGTGACAAAATTTAGCACAAGGTAGCATAGGAATAGGGTATATTCCCAGCCAATCCCGCGATTATATTACCGCAAACCATCAACACTGCCTATAAATATTTATTTTGAATACCCTTTCTGTTCCTTGGCTGGATATAGAGGGAGTGGGGAGTTGGGAGTAGGCAATAGGTTTAACCCCACATTTTCACTGTTGCTGAGGTGGAAAAATTACAAATGGCAAGTTTTTCAGCCTTACATCCCTACTGGGAAAGTACTTTTTGTGATTAAAATACTACTCATACGACATGGGGCAAACCAGTGTTATACCGTTAGGTAAGCAGGGGATGGAGAGGTAGTAGAGGAAGTAAAGGGAGAAAACGGATCACGATTTTTTGGAAATGGTAAGTAGGTGGGTGGTGAAAGAGACGCGATATATCGCGTCTGTACGGGAGTAAGGCTTTGAGCCGAATGATCGGTTAGTTTGCGGTTTTCTGTTTAATTGCACCCACCTACTTATAAAACAAAAGTAGATTTTTCCCTACTCCCCATTCCCTCTACTCAGAAAACACGGAAAAATTCTGCAACGGTCTTAGATTATAAATAATCTCGACTTTTGCCCTGTCATTGCCTGTTGGTATAAGTGCAAGTGGGGAGTGTTAACATCCGCGCACTGAAAAAGGGGGCTAAGAATTACTTTGATAGCAGTTATCGACAACAAAGACCGGCAAGCACTGCCATTAAGTAAGGATGATTAGAAAAAGCCCAGAAAATCACAAATTATGAATTATGTTGGCGAATGACGACATTTTTTGGCAAGGAGCGATGATAAATCTAAGATGGTTGCTGAAGTTCCAGAGATTAGGTGTTTACCTAGATTGAGCGATCGCGCAAACTTTGATCTTCGGAATTGCGCTGATGGATAATTTGCGCAAATCTGATCACAAGATAATAGACGTGAAAGCTCAATTTATCTCAGGCAAACAAATTAACTGTCAAATTACAATCAACAACCAAAGTCCGCGTCAATCAAAAAATTAATCTTCGTAGACACGACATTCAGCAGCTTCTGGATTGCTATCACAGTACTGTTCTAGGGAATTTTTGGGCTTTTCCTGGCGTTGGTGGGAAGCTTCTGCTTGAAGTTCCTCGACTGCATCCCATGCAGCAGCACATTCGGCAGAATTACCTCCGGTTGCATCACATACAGCCCTTGCTTGTTCTACTTCTTGTTTAATTCTATCTTGGATGTCACTCATGTTCCATACCCCATACAATTGATTGTTATTATTTACCAGTATAGTCCAGTATCGTCGATTCACCTGTAATGATTAAAGTCGGGTTTTATCCATTTTTCTTATAATCCATTTTTCTTATAAAATACATTTAAACACGATTGACACCTATGGCAGACCAAATGTATTGGGCTAATGCCCTATCAACTCGTCCATCCTTAGAAGCAGCTGTAAATGAAGCTGTAGATATTGCTGTGGCGCAAATTGATAGCGAATCGGTGGATTTAGGGTTGGTGTTTATTTCGTCTGCCTTTGCCAGTGAATTTCCCCGTTTATTACCTCTGTTGCAGCAACGTTTGCATGTACCAGTTTTGGTTGGTTGTAGTGGTGGTGGGGTAATCGGTCGCAACATTTTTAATCAAACGGAAGAGCTAGAATCAACTCCGGCTTTATCTTTGACTTTAGCCCATCTTCCAGGTGTGGAAATTGCGCCCTTACATATCAATCCCGAAGAATTGCCAGATTTAGATGCTTCTCCAGACGCTTGGATTGATTTAATCGGCGTACCTCCCCAACCAACACCTCAGTTTATCTTATTTTCCGGTACTTTTATTGCTGGGATTAATAATTTATTACAGGGATTAGACTTTGCCTATCCCGGTTCGGTGGTGATTGGTGGACAAGCAGCAGGGGGTGGTTTTGGCTCCCAGGTGGGTTTATTCCTCAATAATCGTACTTATCGAGAGGGATTAATCGGAGTTGCACTCAGTGGCGATATCGCCATCCATCCCATCGTTGCCCAAGGTTGCCGACCGATTGGTAAGCCATTGCAAGTCACTAAAAGCGATCGCAATATTATTATTGAACTGGAAGACCAACCCCCCCTGGGAGTGTTACGGGATTTAATTGCAAGCTTGAGTGAAGCAGAACGTCAGCTAGCTCAAAATTGGCTATTTGTCGGCATTGCCATGGACGAATTCAAATCCCAACTGCAACCGGGAGACTTTTTGATTCGCAATATTTTAGGAGTAGACCCCCAAGCAGGAGCGATCGCAATCGGCGATCGCATTCGTCCCGGACAACGCCTACAATTTCATATCCGCGATGCCCAATCCTCCGCCGATGATTTAGAATTACTATTACAGCGTTATAAATTGGAACATCCGTCTCCAAATCACGCGATTGCTTTTATGTTTGCCTGTATGGGACGAGGAGAAAGCCTCTACAATCAACCTAACTTTGACTCCCAAGCTTTCCACCGCTATTTCCCCAATCTCCCCATCACCGGATTTTTCTGCGGCGGTGAAATCGGCCCAGTCGCAGGTAAAACCTTTTTACACGCCTTCACTTCCGTCATCGGTATTTGTCATCGTCGGGAGTTCGGATCAGAAAATTTATTGTAGGTAGAGACGCGATATATCGC
>CALJJQ010000136.1 GCA_937973965.1 uncultured Calothrix sp.
CTACTGATGTCAAACTGGTCTTCGCTCCAGGGCTTACCATCACGTATACCATCTCGTGAAACAACAACAACAGCTTCGAGACTAGTCCATTTTTTTTGATTGATTCTGGAACTTCAAACACCTGACATTCTCGCCTTACCAGCCTTTTATAAACATCTTCTACATGACAGTACGAAGATAATGGAGTGGATTTTAAATATTCCGCCTCCTCTGTCTTGTAGAGGTTTGGTTGCTTCTGTTTCAGCCCGCTCAAATAATTGTTTTCACCTGATATAATGAGCTCCACTCACTGTTTTTTTTGACAGTGTAGAGCATCGAGAGTAAAAACAACATCTTTTCCCCGAAACTCCTTGATTAATTGTTTCACAATACTTCATTCGCTCGATTGTTTATTCAACATTGGCTGCATTCGCAGTACAGTCCCACCTTGATGACTATCCGCTCAAACCACACTGATACAATTTTGGTGGGAATGATTGTAATCTGTGACTGTACAACGAATTCCTTATCTGGATGAATAAACATGATTTTGAAGGATGCGATCGCTAAATTTTCAATGCATAATTTAACGTGAATACTCCTAGGTCGTAGCGAGCTACGACGGATTATTAACGCTACAATCCCTGTGAGTCAATGATTTTGAAATCCCGATTCCCTTCTGCCTACTCCCAAAATACGACAGGTTAAGTATTAAAATCGACTTTTAAAACATCCTCTTCGGTGCGATCGCAAAAACAGCTAATTTTTCACTGTCCTCAGATCGCATCTGGGTCTTCTCCTAATTCCCGCAGTCTCACGGCTAACCTGTCTGCTCGTTGTTTTTCGGCTTCTGCTCGTTGTTTTTCGGCTTCCTGTTCTAGCAAAACCAAGTTACCCTCTGCATCGTAAAACCTTAACCAATCATTCTCATCATCTTCCACCACACCATGCCAAATTCCCACCCATAAACCCAAACTTCTCGAAGAAACTTTAGTATAAAAGCGCTATACCCGCAGGGTTGTCGTAGACTAGCGTTACTACGTGCCTTTCTTTACTTATCACAATTAATGGGACAAAACACTAGATTTCTTACCGCTCTTTTAAAGAATTTGTCAACTGTAACATAATATTACAACTTGCCTATCTTCATCAGTTCTTCATTTTTATTCTTTATTCTGCAAAAAGAGATGCTTGGAACTTAGATCAAAGACAGCAAAATCGGGGTTAATTCCATAATTGACCCGAGGGAATCACTAATTTTTTCCACTGCGCTAAACCTAAGTTCTACATCTATGTCACTCGCCTAATCCTCTTTTTTCAGATTAGTTAACAAGAATCCAACATCAATTGCAATTAGTGATTCCGTTGCTGTTTTTTTGTTACACTTCTATTCGCAATGAACACGAAATATTAAGGGTGTTTGGGTACAATTTACTAAACGCATTGAACTGGGAGGTATGCATTAAGAAGTTGGAGCCAATGTCTAATACGACACTCGAATATTTTCATCAAGGGAATGCCAAATCTGAAATTATCCTGTTTTAAATTTTGTTGACCGTTAACCGTTAACTGTCAATAATCGCCATCGGATAAAAATTGGTATTTTCCCAGCTAAATTGCGGATGGAAGTGAAAATTTTATTACATTCACCAAAAATCAAAGGGAGAGTTAGATGACTCTGACTCCAGAAAAGTCCCCAAAAGTTAGGGTTGTAGTCGATCAAGACCCGGTACCAACTTCTTTGGAAAAATGGTCACAACCGGGTCACTTTGACCGCACCTTAAAAAGGGGAGCCAAAACTACTACCTGGATTTGGAATCTCCATGCCAATGCCCATGATTTTGATACCCATACAAGTGATTTAGAAGACGTATCCCGGAAGATTTTTGCTGCCCATTTTGGCCACTTAGCGGTCGTATTTCTGTGGTTGAGTGGCATGTATTTTCATGGTGCGAAGTTTTCTAACTTTGAAGCTTGGATGGCTAACCCTACCCAAATTAAACCTAGCGCTCAAGTTGTTTGGCCAATCTTTGGTCAGGAAATCTTGAATGCAGACATGGGTGGTGGTTTCCATGGAATTCAAATTACCTCTGGATTGTTCCAGATGTGGCGTGCTGCGGGTATTACTAATACCTTTCAACTCTACTGCACTGCCTTGGGTGGTCTGGTCATGGCTGGTTTGATGCTATTTGCTGGCTGGTTCCACTATCACAAACGCGCTCCAAAACTGGAATGGTTCCAGAATGTGGAGTCGATGTTAAATCACCATTTGGCTGGTCTGTTGGGTATGGGTGCTTTGGGTTGGACTGGACATTTGATTCATGTTTCCCTTCCCACTAATCAGATGCTGGATGCAGGGGTTGCTCTCAAGGATATTCCCTTACCCCATGAATTTATTCTCAATTCCAGTTTGATGAGTAAGTTGTATCCCCATGTAGACTGGGGTTTTGTCAAGGGTGTGATACCTTTCTTCACATTTCAGTGGGGTCATTTTAGTGATTTCCTGACATTTAAGGGGGGTTTAAACCCGGTGACAGGGGGTCTGTGGCTGACAGATATAGCCCATCATCATCTAGCGATCGCAGTCCTATTTATCTTTGCTGGGCATATGTACCGAACTAATTGGGGTATCGGTCATAACATCAAGGAAATTCTGGAAGCTCATAAGGGTCCGTTTACAGGTCACGGACACCGGGGGTTGTACGAGGTGTTGACGACCTCTTGGCACGCTCAATTAGCGATTAATTTGGCGATGTTGGGTTCTCTAAGTATTGTTATTGCCCACCATATGTATGCCATGCCACCCTATCCCTACTTGGCAACGGATTACGCAACAGTTTTATCCTTGTTTACCCATCATGTCTGGATTGGGGGTTTTCTGATTGTCGGTGGTGCAGCCCATGCGGGTATTTATTTTGTCCGCGATTATGACCCAGCCGAGAATTTGAATAATGTCCTTGATCGGGTTTTGCGTCATCGGGATGCAATTATTTCCCACCTAGCTTGGGTGTGTCAGTTTTTAGGCTTTCACAGCTTTGCCATGTACTGTCACAATGACACCATGCGGGCTTTTGGTCGTCCTCAGGATATGTTTTCCGATACAGGAATTCAACTACAACCGGTGTTTGCCCAGTGGATACAACATATCCACACAGGAGCAGTAGGTTTAGCAGGACAAGCTGCCCAGCCTTTAGGAAATGTGTTTGGTGGTCTGCACAATCTGCAATTGGCGGGAGTTGGTCATACTGCCCCGGGGTTGACAGAACCAGTAAGTTATGCATTTGGTGGTGGAGTTTTAGCAGTCGGAGGAAAGGTGGCCATGATGCCGATTACTCTGGGAACAGCGGACTTTCTGATTCACCATATTCATGCTTTTACCATTCATGTCACCGTTTTAGTTCTGCTGAAAGGGGTTTTATTTGCCCGTAGTTCTCGTTTGATACCAGATAAAGCCAATTTAGGCTTTCGTTTTCCCTGCGACGGACCAGGAAGGGGTGGCACATGTCAAGTATCCGCTTGGGACCATGTGTTCCTGGGGTTATTTTGGATGTACAACTCCCTGAGTATGGTGATTTTCCATTTCTTCTGGAAAATGCAGTCTGATGTTTGGGGAACAGTGGGAGCAGATGGAGTGGTGAATCATATTACTGGTGGTAACTTTGCCACCGCATCAATTACCAATAATGGGTGGTTAAGGGATTTCTTATGGGCTCAATCTTCCCAGGTAATTACGTCCTACAACTCTGCTCTGTCGGGTTATGGACTGATGTTTTTGGGTGGACACTTCATCTTTGGCTTTAGTCTGATGTTCTTGTTCAGTGGTCGTGGCTATTGGCAAGAGTTAATTGAATCTATTGTTTGGGCCCATAATAAACTCAAAGTTGCGCCGGCGATTCAGCCCCGTGCTTTAAGTATTGTTCATGGTCGGGCAGTAGGTGTTGCCCATTATTTACTGGGGGGAATCGTCACGACTTGGGCTTTCTTCTTGGCACGGATGGCTGCTCTGGGATGACGACCCGACTAATTCAGAGACGACCCGTCGGGTCGTCTCTACGGAACCCACCATTTTGAATATTGATTTTGTTGAATTATGGCTTAACTATGGCGACAAAATTTCCCAAATTTAGCCAAGATTTAGCGAGCGACCCAACAACACGCAGAGTTTGGTATGCGATCGCTACGGCTCATGATTTTGAAAGCCACGATGGGATGACGGAGGAAAATCTCTATCAACGGATTTTTGCGTCCCATTTTGGTCATTTAGCAATTATATTCTTGTGGACTTCGGGAATTCTGTTTCATGTTGCTTGGCAAGGTAATTATGAAAAATGGATTCTAGACCCTCTCCACACCCGTCCGATTGCCCATGCAATTTGGGATGCTCAATTTGGACCTGGAGCAATTGAAGCCTACACTCAAGCTGGTGCGAGAAACCCTGTAGATATTTGCTATTCCGGGGTTTATCACTGGTGGTATACCATTGGTCTGCGTACCAATAATGAACTGTATACTGGCGCACTGTTTTTAGTAATTTTAGCCGCGATCGCTCTGTTTGCGGGTTGGTTACATTTACAACCTCGATTTCGTCCGAGTCTGTCCTGGTTCAAGAATGCTGAATCCAGATTAAATCACCATTTGGCGGGATTATTTGGAGTCAGTTCCCTCGCTTGGGCTGGTCATTTAATACACGTAGCCATCCCTGAATCTCGTGGCATCCATGTGGGTTGGAATAATTTTTTGGCGACTCCACCCCATCCAGCCGGTTTATGGGCTTTTTTTACCGGAAATTGGGCTGCCTATGCACAAAATCCGGATACGGCAAATCATGTATTTAACAGTTCTCAGGGTGCGGGAACGGCAATTCTCACCTTCCTGGGTGGATTCCATCCCCAGACCAATTCCCTCTGGTTGACGGATATGGCCCATCACCACTTAGCCATTGGGGTGATATTCATTGTTGCGGGTCATATGTACCGTACCAATTGGAATCTTGGTCACAATATCAAAGAAATGATGGACTCAAAAACCTTCTTTGGTACAAAGGTAGAAGGACCATTCAATTTACCTCACCAAGGACTATACGAAACCATCAACAATTCACTGCATTTTCAGTTGTCTTTGGCTTTGGCTTGTTTGGGTGTGGCTAGTTCCCTAACGGCACAACACATGTATTCCATGCCACCCTACGCTTTCCTTTCTCAGGACTTCACCACAATGGCTGCATTGTACACTCACCATCAGTATATTGCTGGATTTTTGATGGTAGGAGCCTTTTCCCATGCGGCGATTTTCTGGATTAAGGATTATGACCCAGAGCAGAACAAGGGTAATGTGCTAGACCGGGTTCTCAAACATAAGGAAGCGATTATTTCCCATTTGAGTTGGGTATCCCTATTTTTAGGTTTCCATACCCTGGGTCTGTACGTTCACAATGATGTGGAAGTTGCCTTTGGTGCAGCAGACAAGCAGATATTGATTGAACCAGTATTTGCCCAATTTATTCAAGCCACCCATGGAAAAATGTTATACGGGTTTAATACCCTGCTTTCCAATCCCGACAGTATCGCTTCCACTGCATGGCCAAACCATGGGAATGTGTGGCTACCAGGATGGTTAGATGCCATCAACAACGGTACAAATTCCCTATTTTTGACTATTGGACCAGGTGACTTTTATGTTCACCATGCGATCGCCCTGGGGTTACATGTGACAACTTTAATCCTGGTTAAAGGTGCGTTGGATGCTCGTGGTTCCAAATTAATGCCGGATAAAAAAGACTTTGGCTATGCTTTCCCCTGTGATGGTCCAGGACGGGGTGGTACCTGTGATATTTCCGCTTGGGATTGTTCCTATTTAGGAATGTTTTGGATGCTGAATACATTAGGTTGGATTACCTTTTATTGGCATTGGAAGCATCTTTGCATTTGGCAAGGAAACGTAGCCATGTTCAATGAAAATTCTACCTATTTAATGGGTTGGTTCCGAGATTATCTGTGGGCGAATTCTGCTCAGTTAATTAATGGTTATAACCCCTACGGTACAAGTAATTTAGCTGTTTGGGCTTGGATGTTCCTATTTGGACATTTAGCTTGGGCTGTGAGTTTTATGTTCCTGATTACTTGGCGGGGTTATTGGCAAGAACTAATAGAAACTTTAGCATGGGCCCATGAAAAAACACCCCTTTCCTTTGGTTATTGGCGAGATAAACCTGTAGCTCTATCAATTGTTCAAGCTCGTTTAGTTGGTTTGACCCATTTTACTGTTGGTTATATCGCCACCTATGGAGCCTTTTTAATTGCCTCCACCGCCGGAAAGTTTGGTTAACAAAGTTTGGGGAAGAATGTCAGTATCGACAGGATGAAAGGAAGTGAAAAAGCTCTGCAAATTATCTTTAATTTATATCTGTCTCCTGTTGACTATATTCTTCCTAGCCAAGATTTCGACCTCCTCTCTTGCCTTTGTTTTCGGCAAGAGACTTTCTTATGAATTCAATTTACGTAAATATAATTTTGGGAGGATGATAGGAATATGTCCGATGCGATCGCAGCAACAAATCAAAAAATGTTAAGTCCCGCCAAAATTGAATATGAAGTGGAAAATGACCAAATTAAACCCTTTCAAGGAGACCCCTCCCTGGGAAATTTATCTACACCAATTAATGACTCTAATTTAGCTAGGGCTTTTATTCGTAATTTACCTGCTTACCGTCCGGGGTTAACGCCCTTCATGCGAGGATTAGAAATTGGTATGGCACATGGTTATTTTTTGGTCGGACCAGAAGTAGTCGTAGGTCCACTCCGAGAAACTGCCCACGGAGCAAATTTAAGTGGTTTAATCACAGCAATATATATAGCAGTATCTGCTTGTTTAGGTATTTCCATTTTTGCGATCACTACCTTTCAAGGTAATCCCAGAGGTGCATACAATTACTATTCCCAAGACCAACTCAGACCATTGAGAACTCGTGAGGAGTGGAGCCAACTCAATGGGGGAATATTTATTGGTGCGATGGGTGGTGCTATTTTTGCCTATTTATTATTAGAAAATTTTGATGCCTTGGATGCAATTTTAAGAGGTGCTGTCAATGTTGGTTAAAATCTGTTTTTTGTCAGATTTGATTGACAGCAAAATGAAAAAGAATACGGTTGTCAGGAGACAGAAGAAAAGGTGGTTGGGAACAGTCCCTTAATTTAAAACTAACCTTTTGAAAAACAGCAACCTGTTGTATTTATTCAGCAGCAATAAACCAAACTGTAAATATTCCCAATGGAGAAAATAATCATGGCAGATATGACACAATTGACCGGTGAATATAGTGCATCCTGGCTTCCTTGGATTATGATTCCCCTGGTTTTTTATATTTTGCCCTTCCCCATTTTTGCCCTGGTATTTCTTTGGATTGAAAAGGAGCAGTAATCGATTATATTTGTAGCAGTTAATTGATAATAATTATTCGGATGGTGGATAATGCTGAAATTAGCTTTACTCACCATTCACTATTTTCAAATTTCAAAATAAACCCTTTATTTATTACTACTCCCTTACAGACGCGATATATCGCGTCTCTCCCTAATCCCTGTACAGACGACCCGACGGGTCGTCTGTACTCCCCGCGAATCTTAGGAACTTGTGAGCAATCCAGAAAATGTGCTTAAAATTTAAAAATAAAAGAGATTATTAGCTTTTTGATAATTGCGAATAAATACTGCATTTTCAAGTTCTAATTTTGATAATATATTTTCCGATTGCATTTGACTTGCTGGCGGATAAATTGGTCGATACCAGGGTTGCTGATTAAAATAGGCTTGGATTCCCGGTGTTTTAAAGCGAAAACCACGACGTGCATAAATTGAGTTACGCATAATATCTAATGTAAATGGGTCTTTACCGATTAAATCACTTTGAGTAACCCTTCGTTCGGATAACCATGAATAATCAGTATCAGTATTAGTATTAGTAGTTGGTGGTTGATTATTTACTTCTGGGGAAGTAGTTGGGGGTTGATGATTTACTTTAGGGGAAGTTTGAGTGACTGGAGTAGAAATGATTGATGGGTTATTCAAATTATTTGCATTGTTAGTTGGTTGATGATTATTTTGATTATTAACTTGGTTATTGAATTTACTTTCTGGTGATATTTGCTGATTTTCTAATGGCTGGGTAAGTTGGGGATTTACCTGAGATTTGAATTGGTTAGAATTAATAGGAGATGGAGATGAATTTGTCACCACATCGGTTAATTTCTGGGGAGAATTTGAACTTGCGATCGCAAAACCAATTGCCACTGAAACCGCAACTAATCCACCTGCCATTAAACCCATTTTAATAGTAGAATTTTGAGGCTGAATAGGGGAATATATATTATTTGCTGGACTTGCTGTGATAGTTTTTAAAAATTGATTTTGAGAATTTTCACTAGCGACAGTTTGATTGACATCAACAACATACTGAGTCGGTGCAACTGTTGGTACACTACTAATTAAAGCTGCTTGCATTGCTTGGGCAGAGGAAAATCGATCACGGGGATGATAGGCTATACTTTTATTTAAAATTGCCACAAATTCTGGATGCAAATGGGGAGCCAACTCTTGCCAAATTATTTCTCCTGTCTGTGGATCTGTTGCTAATTCCTGGGGGATTTTTCCTGTCAACAAATAAATTGCTGTCATCCCTAAACTATATAAATCACTGGAATAAATTGGTCTCCCCGCAGCCTGTTCACTAGGCATATATCCAGGAGTTCCAATCACAATTGAACTAGTTGGATTCCCTTGGGAATTAACAACTGTTCCCATCGATTCTCGCACCGCACCAAAGTCAATTAAAACTGGTTTACCATCTTGTTTACGCAAAATAATATTATCAGGTTTAATATCACGATGGATAATATGTTGCTGATGAACATATTCAAGTACTGGTAGTATTTGAACTAATATTTCTCCTACTTGATCCTCATTTAAAATACCCTGGTCACACACTAATTTCGAGAGTGTCACCCCCTCAATCCATTCTTGAACTAGATAAAATTGCCCATCCGATTCAAAATAAGCATATAGGTTGGGTATTTGCTCATTTTTACCACCTAATTCCTCTAGGATAGCTGCCTCACGTCCAAATCGCTCTTGGACAAGCTGGTAAATTTGCGGATTATTAGTAATCGGTTTCAGTAATTTAACAACACAGCGTCTCCGGGAAGGCATTTGGGTATCCTCAGCGAGAAATGTATCCCCAAATCCCCCACTACCAAGGGTTTGAATTACACGATAACGACTATTTAATAGCATTTTTTTGAGAATTTTGCCAGTTAAAAATAAGTATAGTCAGTTAGGAATAGACAGTGGCAAGTGACAGGGGATTTTTCTTTATGCCCTGTTTCCCTTCTCTTCCAATCTACGTGTTTTAAGTAAGTCGGCGTTACAAAATCCATGTATGCCATTGCGAGTGGAACGCAGTCAAAGGAAGTAATCTCAAAGTTTTGAGTATTATTTACAATCCGTTACATAATGAGGTTTATTGATGACGACCTACTTACATAGAACTGCTAGTATTATAGTGCAAGTTACAAAATTGACATTGTTAAATCCGGAAAAGTTTCAGGAGAGTTTTTACCAGTGACTTGTCAATTTTTTCAACTTATCAAATTTTTACATTTGTTACCTATCAAGTCTGGTTGAAAATTTAATTTTATTTTAATCATTAATGATACTATCGGAATCCGCTTTGATTTTTCAAATTATCTGTGTGAGTAGGGAGTCGGTTAAAAACTTTTCCAGTATCCGGAGTTTTTCAGCGTCAGCGCAGAATAGACCAACAGACATCAAATACGATTCCTATAGAGGAATCTTGTCTGATTGATGAAAAAAATAAGTTGTGTGCTGCAATGGAAAATTACAAGTCACAAAAGACTTAAATAAAAAGGGTCACTGCTGACCATTTTACAAATCAAAAGTGTTCAAATTTTCATATTATTGTCAATCTTTACAGGATATTACTATTATTCTAATGAGACAGAGTATTTTCTCTTACTTCCATCATTGCCAGATATTAAAATATTTGGAAAAATCTCTCTATCACTAAAATTAATGTGTAGAAAATAATAAGAATAGAATCATGAAGTCAATATTATTGAAATGTGGGAAACAAAGGTTTTTTTGTGTCTATTGATGCATTTTAAACAATAAATAAATGAAATTTTGATTTCATTTATAACCATAGTTAATAATATTGATTTGCTGTGAGATAGCACAAATTCAACGGACTTTGTATGCAACAAGTTCCTATTTCCCTAATCACCTTAATCGCTGGAGTTTTGATTGGTGCGGTGAGTCTTTGGACTGGTCAACAGACTGAAGTGCTTTTTCCTGTACAAGCCTCAGAACAAGCTCCGTTAGTGGACAACTTTTATAGTATTATGCTGACAATTGGCACAGCTTTACTGCTGATTGTCCAAGGTGCTATTGTAATTTCCCTATTCAAATTCCGTCGTCGTCGAGGAGATAATGGCGATGGTTTACCAATTGAGGGTAATTTTGCCTTAGAGGTATTTTGGACTGCGATACCTGCTTTAATCGTCATTGCTTTAGGTATTTACAGCGTGGATATTTTCCAGCAAATGGGTGGTTTAAGTGTGGGTAGCAGTAATCACCTAACTTACCACTCCAATCATGCGATCGCAGCGACCCTAACCCCGAATCGGAATCAAAAACTGGACAAAATTGGCTTAGGTGGTAATTCCAACCATCCCGATCAACCAGTAGATTTGGAAGTAAATGTTACAGGAATGCAATTCGCGTGGATTTTTAATTATCCAGATGGGGAAATCACCTCCGGAGATTTACATGTACCCATCGGTGCAGATGTGAAGTTAAATCTCGCTGCAACGGATGTAATTCACTCCTTTTGGATTCCCCAATTTCGCATTAAACAGGATGTCATCCCCGGACAACCCACCGAATTAAGATTTATCGCAACGAAAACCGGTACATATCCAGTTGTCTGTGCAGAATTATGTGGTGGATATCATGGTTCTATGCGTACTCAAGTAATTGTGCATACCCCGGAAGAATTCCAAGATTGGCTGACAACTAATCAAGTTGCGGAAAATCATCCATCTTCAGTTGATATTTGATAGTTCACAAGTAAGTCATCTACGAAGATTAATCTAACCCTAGATTTCTCATAAACTCCCAAAACTTTCAGTGAGTCGGGAGTGGGGAGTAGTAGGAAAATCAATCCATTACTCAAGGCTGATAGCGTTTCCCAAGCAAGTTAAATACAACCCCACTCGCGCTCTAAAGCGCACCCTCCCCGTAGCTCGCTTCCCGTAGGGTAATCGGGGAGGCTTGGGGAGGGGTTCTTATGTATCTCACTAGACTGAGAAAGGCTATATTACTCCTTTGTGAGAAATGCAGGTAACGTGAGTACACCTAATCAACTCAACACGGAAGTCGGGTTTTTATCACATTTGTCTTATTGCACAGATATTATCATAAAAACCCAAAATCTCACTTCTGGCGTTAATCCAAAATCCAAAATCCAAAATCGAAAATCCCATGACTGTAGACATACCAAAACCATTTGATCGCCATGTGGCTTCCCATCTGGAAACACCTCTGACTTCTCCTCCTGCTTGGAAATTCAAAGATTATTTCACCTTTAATACCGACCATAAAGTCATTGGTATTCAGTACCTAGTTACAGCCTTTGCCTTTTATTTAATTGGTGGATTAATGGCCGTTGCAATGCGTACTGAATTATCGACACCCGATGCTGATTTACTCAATCCAAATATCTATAATGCCTTCATGACCAATCATGGCACTATCATGATTTTTTTGTGGATTGTACCTAGTGCCATCGGTGGTTTTGGGAATTATTTGATACCACTAATGATTGGCGCACGGGATATGGCATTTCCCAAACTCAATGCGATCGCATTTTGGTTGAATCCCCCTGCTGGTTTGTTGTTGATTTTGAGTTTTCTGTTTGGAGGTTCCCAATCTGGATGGACTGCCTATCCTCCTTTATCCTTAATTACCGCACCGACAGCTCAGTCGATGTGGATTTTGGCAATTGTGTTGGTGGGAACTTCTTCCATTTTGGGTTCGGTTAATTTTGTTGTCACCATCCTCAAAATGAAAGTTCCCAGTATGCGCTGGGACCAGTTACCGTTGTTTTGCTGGGCATTATTAACTACTTCGGTACTAGCTTTGGTATCTACTCCTGTTCTCGCTGCGGGTTTGGTGTTGCTATTATTTGACCTGAATTTTGGGACGTCATTTTTCAAACCGGAAGGTGGGGGAAATGTGGTGATTTATCAACACCTATTCTGGTTTTATTCCCATCCGGCAGTATATTTAATGATTTTGCCGATTTTTGGGATTATGTCCGAAGTTATCCCCGTTCATGCTCGGAAACCGATTTTTGGTTATAAAGCGATCGCATATTCTAGTTTAGCAATTTGTTTGGTTGGTCTATTTGTTTGGGTTCACCACATGTTCACCAGTGGTACACCTGGTTGGATGCGAATGTTTTTCACGATTTCGACTTTAATTGTTGCTGTTCCCACTGGTGTCAAAATGTTCAGTTGGTTAGCAACCTTGTGGGGAGGTAAAATTCGCTTCACCAGTGCAATGCTATTTGCCATTGGTTTACTGTCGATGTTCGTTCTCGGTGGAATTAGCGGTGTGACTCTGGGGACTGCACCTTTTGATTTACATGTGCATGATACCTATTATGTTGTTGCCCATTTTCATTATGTTTTGTATGGTGGGTCAGTGTTTGGTATTTATGCGGGAATTTACCATTGGTTCCCCAAGGTCTCTGGACGGATGATGAATGAAACCCTGGGAAGAATTCATTTTCTGTTGACTTTTGTGGGTACGCACTTGACATTTTTACCCATGCATGAATTAGGACTGCAAGGAATGCCACGTCGTGTTGCCATGTATGACCCCCAGTTTACCCACCTAAATCAGCTTTGTACCTATGGTGCATGGTTATTGGCAATTTCAGTAATTCCCTTTGTGTGGAATATCTGGATCAGTTGGCATCAAGGAGCTGCTGCTGGTGATAATCCCTGGGAAGCTTTAACCTTAGAATGGACGACTAGTTCACCTCCACTAATTGAAAATTGGCAAGTTTTACCAACCGTATCCCACGGTCCCTATGATTACGGGATGTCCGACCAGGAAATCTACGATGTCGTTGCAGATTAGTATTCAGCAATCCCTCGGTTTAGAAGAAGACGTGATGTATCACGTCTGTTCAGGTATATTTCAAAATCTAAAATCCAAAATCCTCTCATGGCTGTAGCAACTTCCCATTCCCAACATCACGAACAACACCCCGACCTGAGAGTTTGGGGGTTGTTAACCTTTTTGGTTTCCGAGTCGTTAATGTTTGGCGGCTTTTTTGCTGCCTACTTGTTTTATCGTGGTATTACTAGACACTGGCCGCCCTTCGGTACAGATGTGGAATTATTTTTACCGACAATCAACACAATTATTCTGGTCAGCAGCAGTTTTGTGATTCACTGGGGTGATGTGGCGATTAAGCGTAATAATATTTGTGCCATGCGCTTCTGGTACGTTGTCACGGCGATTATGGGTGCAATATTCCTAGTCGGACAGGTGTATGAATATATGCACCTAGGTTACGGACTGACCGAGAATATCTTTGCCAACTGTTTTTACTTAATGACCGGATTTCATGGTTTACACGTATTTATCGGCTTGTTATTAATTTTGGGTGTATTATGGCGATCGCGTCGTGTTAATCATTATTCTGCTGATCAACATACTGGTGTGACAATGGCAGAAATTTATTGGCACTTTGTTGATATTATCTGGATTGTTTTGTTTTCGTTGTTGTATATTTTGACCAAGTTTTAGAGGGTGTCTGTGAAGTCGGTGAGGTAAAAGGTTGTGTGGATGCTCTTCCCGCTTGACTGCCATTGTGTTACGGTTGGATAGGTATTTTGAGTTATTGATCAGATTTTTTTCAACCGTAACCCATGAAAAAATCGGCGTATTGTAAACAACACACTATCAAAAAGTGACGAGATGTAGCAATGCTACATCTCTGGTAAAATCACTAATTTTAGGGATATTTACTGATGGCGCACCATATTCTCAAAGCAACGAAAGAAACAGTCCATTTAGGTGGTTTTTCCCATCTACTCACACCAGTACTGATGATAGACTCTGGAGATACTATTGATGTGGAAACCTACACCGGATTTTATGTTTGGGAACAAGCACCATCAGCATTTCTGACTCCAGAATTAATTGATATCTGCCAAAATTTGCCGGAATCAAGAAAAATTTCCACTGGACCTCATTTATTAACTGGACCAATTTATATCCGTGATGCGAAACCTGGGGATGTATTAGAAATATACCTGCAAGAAATTACTCCCCGTCTTCCCCTTGGTTTTAATTTGATTCGCAGTGATTGGGGTGTATTACCAGAAAAATTTTCCCAACCAGCTTTACGATTTATTGATTTAGATTTAGCCAATAATATTGCCGAGTTTCCTCCTCAATCTGGGATAAAAATTCCTCTACGACCTTTTTTTGGTATTCTTGGAGTCGCGACCCCTGAAACTAATCGTTCTTCAATTCCACCGGGTAATTATGGTGGTAATATGGATAATCGGGAATTATTACCTGGTACACGGGTTTATTTACCAATTTATGTCCCCGGTGGTTTATTCTCCCTTGGAGACGGACATGCTGCTCAAGGTGATGGAGAAGTTGATGTAACTGCGATTGAAACCTCGATGAATGGATTGATTCAGTTGACTTTACGTCCCGATTTACAAATTACCGTACCTATCGCTGAATCGCCTACGGATATTATGACAATGGGGTTTGGGGAAAGTTTAGATGATGCTTTACAAAATGCTTTAGAAAATATGATTGGGTTTTTGCAAAAGTATGTGAATTTATCAGCAGAAGAAGCTTATGTTTTGTGTAGTTTAGCTGTGAATTTTCGGATTAGTCAGGTAGTGAATAAACCACACAAAGGTGTACATGCAATGTTATCCAAATCTCTGTCACCACAATTGCAGGGGATTTTAGATTTTAGATTTTAGATTTTAGATTACTCTTCGGTCGATCCGCACTACGTGCGTCTATAGATTTTGGATTTTAGACTTTAGAGGATGTTGTAAAAATCGATTTTAATAATTAACAAGCTCGTTTTTTGGGAGTAGAGAAAAGGAAATCGGGAGTAGTTTATAACGATCAACATTCTGTTTGAGGCTATTTACTGTCTTCAATAATTGGTTGATAAAGTATTTATTGACACTTTCTAAACATACTCTTCGATTACTTGTATAAGACTTATATTTGATTTTTTTAATCCCAATTACTCCGAAGCTTGTTGTACAACACTTTATTTATCGCTTGTAAAGCAGGGAGTGAGGAGTTGGAGGAGTGAGTAGGGAAAACCAATTTCATCTCAAAGAGAAGCTACGCTACCTACTTCTACGGTTTTTGATGTAATACCATTTCACTAATTTGTTTAATCAATTTCCTTCCCCCACTCCCCCTGCATTCCTGCTCTCCTAAATGCATCAATTCCAAAATAATACGGTATCAGCAGTACATGTAGGCTATTCTCTACTCGCTGTAAGTTTTAGGGATTTGCTCCAAATCTGGGTATGGGTGTTTTTTATTTCATAATAACCTGTCTTCACAATTATTTCATTTATTTTCGATTACGAGTTCCTACGGTCAAACTGGAAAATTTTATTAACTACTTGTTAACTATAGTCTGATTTGACTCTAAAATTCAGTAAAAACCGCTATCAACGGTTGATTTATATTGCTGACTGGGCGGAAATATACCGAGGAATGCTCGTCACATGAGATTTACTGGAAATCTGCTAAATTTAATTTTTTGATGAATTATAAGTGGAAACACTTGCAGCTACAGGTAATAGCATGTGACGATGAAAACGTTTTTATAGATGAGTTAGTCACAGCTTTTCTATATATAGAGAGAATTACTAACCCGACTCCGAAAAATTGTGAGGAATTGCAGTCGCCTTCTCACAACAGCAATTGCGATCAAAAAATTCGGGTTATCTGTGGTGTGTCTGCTTTTACACCCACTAACAAGTTTCCCTCAGCTAATCGCAGCGAATCTTCTTTGATTTGAAGGTTCGCTTTTTCTTTTTCGGTTGTATCAGATGTGCAAGGCTTCAAATTAATAAATAGGGAGGCAAAAATAGGTCTCCCGTTCTGTGTTCCCAGACTTTGACGGAGAACAGATGTTTGTGTTTTTATCCTCCCATAAACCGACCCATTAGCCATCACAAGCGACAACGAGGCAACAAATGGATTAATAATTAAGTAGGTGGGTGATAAAAATTGTCGTTGAGATCAGGGAGTAAAGTCTACCCGTCGGGTCGTCTCTAAAGAGAGTAGGAGTAAGGCTTTGAGGTGGATGAGCAGTTGCGTTGCGGTTTTTATGTTTAATTGCACCTACCCCAGATCTCTGACGAGTAAATTATTAAGTCTTGAGTGACGGATTAATTTTCCTTCTACGGACTATCCCTACTCCCTACTCCCTGTAAGTTTTAGGAATTTGTGAGAAATGCAGACTACCTACTTACTCATCTCCAGTAATGGATAATCCCTCAACCCAAATCCGGGGACAAACTCCACCGGGTGTTAATTCGGGTTCCTTCTCTACATAAATAATTGATTTCATTAACTCAAAGAAATCCCCCGCAACGGTGGCTGATTCAATACTGGTTTTGACACCTTTGTTGACAATCCAACCATCGAAGGGTAGGGAAAATGACCCTTGGAGAGCTTTGACACCTGCATGAAGAGCTTGTAAATCATCAATAAATACGACATTTTCTGCGGTTTCCAAGCTGAATTCCTCTGCTGCTGGTTGACCGGGATAAACGTGGAAAAAGTTGGGACTAACGCTGACCTTTGCTCCGATACTAGCATGACCAGTGGGTTGGGCATTCATCCGTTTGGCTGTTCCTGCACTATGGATAAATCCGGTTAACACACCATTTTCGATAATCGAGACTCTTCGTGTTGGTGTTCCTTCCCCATCGAAGGTTTCCACACCTACATTGGCTGGATGTAATGCATCATCGCTCACAGATAGTAATGGTGAGGCAATTTGTTTGCCAATGTCATCGGCTTTTGACAAACTTTGTTGGTCGAGGATATTTTGTGCGTTGAAAAAGTTAGAAAATGCTGACAATAAACTTAAAAATGCGTCCGCAGAGAAAACAACCCGGTATTTCCCAGATTTAATTTTTTCGTAGTGAAGATGACTAATGGTTTTTTCCGTAGCTTCTTGGATACAACCATGAAGATCTAACTCCTGCAAACCGTGACTAATGCGAAAAGCTCCTGCACTGCGAGGTTTTTTCCCTTCTTCTTCGGTTTTTGTATATAAATACACAGATGCTAGGGAACAGGATTCGGTTCGCATTGCTCCCTCACTATTGAGATAGAAGCGGTCAATATCCCTCTGGGAAAGATTATTATAGGGCACACCTGCGATCGCGGGGTGAGCTGCAAGGAGTTGTTTTTCTGCACCAACTAAATTCTCAATTAATTGGGGAACGGGTGCTTGGGGAAGTTTGTCAGGGACGGTTGCGCTAATGGGTTGGGTGGCTTCGGGACTAAAATCGGGTACATTTTCTTTGACACCGAAAAAGCTAGCATCATAGGCAGTTTTCATCGCCATTTCCAACCCTTTTAAATCCACGTCGGTGGTACTGGTGACACCCAGGGTATTTTTCTCATTCCAAACCCGTACCGTTACCCCAGAAAGATTGGAGGATTTAACTTGTTTGGGTTCTCCTCGGTCAACTTGGACGCTGGTAGAATCCACAATGGAACCGTAGATATCAAACTTTTTGATACCTAATTTACTAGCACTTTCCTGTGCTGCTGCTGCGATTTCTTGAATATTGGCCATCGATCGATTTTGGATTTTGGATTTTGGATTTTGGATTTGATCAGCTAAAACTCGCATAAATCACACAACTACGTTCATCTGCTGTTGACGGTTGACATTTGTAGGCGAAGTCTTCCTGTCGGTTACTGTCATCTATCAAAAGTGGTGAATATGTAACTTAAATGCGCAACAACTGACCAATTTGAAAAAAATGTGACAGATGAACCCTGTAAAGCGGGTCATGGGAGACTTCCCCCAACAGTCATGAAAGAAACTAAACAGTGAGGTTTGTTGATAACGCAATCGAACAGTTGTTAATTGCTCGAAAAGCTTACCCCAACAGAAGTTTCTTTGAAGACGGCATATATTACGTCTTTGATTCTCCACCTGTCATTTTTCGGTGAGTCGAGTTACCGTCCCCCGACCGTAATGGAGTCAACTTTAATATGGGGTTGACCGACTGTGGTATAAATACTGCCACTGACAGAACCGCAGAATCCCGGAGCTAGGGCTAAATCTTGGGAACACATGGATATTTTATTCATGATTTCCTTGGCTTCACCAATTAAAATCGCGCCTTTGAGGGGTTTGGTAATTTTGCCGTTTTCGATTAAATAGGCTTCATCCACACCAAAGTTAAATTGTCCGGTTGCACCCACACTACCACCACCCATTTTTTTACAATAAATTCCCTTATCTACGGAGGCGAATAAATCATCCACACTGTACTCGCCAGGAGCAATGTAAGTGTTGCGCATTCTGCTTGCTGCTGCGAATGTAAAGTTTTGGCGACGACCGCTACCGGTGCGGGGATGACCGGTGCGCATCGAACCAGCCCGGTCTGCGAGGAAGTTTTTCAGGATACCTTTTTCAATCAGTAATGTCCGTTGGGCGGGCATTCCTTCATCATCCATGTCAATGGTTCCGAAGGCGTTATCGGTACGTCCCTCATCCCAAGCAGTTAAACTTTCGTGGGCGATTTTTTGGCCTTTTTTATCAATAAAGGGGGTGGTTTGACGTTCGATTTGGGTGGTTTCGAGTAAGTGTCCGCAGGCTTCGTGGAAAATTACACCACCGAAATGGTTGGCCATGATGATGGGGTATGTGCCGGATTCGACATAATCGGCATATAACATTTTGCCCGCAGTTTCTGCAATATGGGCAGCGGCATCCGTATAATCCCAGGTTTTAAGGAAATTGGGGTCGCTAGTATTACCAGCACGTTCACCAATGGAAGCACGATTTGCACCATCAGCACATAACAAATTAAAACCGACGGATTGGGTGAGACGGATATCTCTAGCAAAAGTCCCATCACTAGCGGCAACCATCACTTCTTGCCAATCTCGGAAATAGGTTGCGCGTCGGGATTGGACATGGCTTGCTTGTTTTTGCAGTTGGGTGTTACCTTCAAGGAGAACCTCACCCATTTCGCTAATGGTGCTGCACAAGGGAAGCCACGCATCCTTACCTCGTTTAGTGGCATAGTCACGTAGTAATTCTAAATTGATTTCCGGGATAAATGCGCTGGGTGCGGGAAGTTGTAAACCCATGATTCCCAAGGCTTTTTCCAGGGCATTTTTTAAGCCAGTAAAGGAAATATCATTAGTACAGACATAGCAGTCAGCCTGACCCAAAAATACCCGCACCCCTGCACCCGTACTCATCCGAGGTGTAATACTGGTAATTGCGTCATCCTCTGCTAGACAACTAATGTAATTAGTTCTCTCGAGGAAAAATTCTACCAAATCCGCACCCGCAGCGCGTCCTAAACCCAGAAGAGTCGATAAGGGAGCTTCCCAGGTTTCATCAAACCGCTCCGTGGTGGCAGAATATTGCAGCGTCGGCAATTGTTGGGAAATAATCAGTGAATTTGTCAGCATTACCTATCCTCGTGCGATCGCATTTACAGCGCATTATAAATATCTATACTCCAATTGGGTTTAGTGTAACAAATACAGTTAGTTCTTGACTGAAGAGTGGGTAGCTACCTTGATTTGTTACCCCCATTGAGAGTAAATTCCTAAAATTAATAGAGGGACTAGCCTACATGTACTGCTTATACCGTTTTATTTTGGAATTGATGCATTTAGGAGAGCAGGGTAAGAAAGTGTATCAGATAAATTAGTGAAACGGTATTACACCAAAAACCGTAAACGTGTGTAGTGCAACTTCTCTTTGAGATGAAAGTGGCTTTTCCCACTATCTACGGATAAGCGTAGCGTTGTTGTAGACCTGTTTTGCACGGCTTCTCTTTCAGAAGACAAGAGGCTACACGTCTACACTACTCCCGTACAGACGCGATATATCGCGTCTCTCCCTATTCCCCGTGGATTTGACGTGATATTACTTAACTGCGATCGCTAATTTCCTGGAAATAGCTAAGATTTAAATATCAAAAATCACGGGTAGAGGAAATGGAAATGCAAAGCGGATTGGTGTTAGTGGTGGGTGCGACTGGTGGAGTGGGACAATTGGTGACAGCGAAGTTGCTGGAGAGAAATATTCCTGTACGGGTGTTGACACGTAATCTAGATAAGGCGGAACAAATGTTTGCGGGGAAAGCGGAATGTGTTGTCGGGGATATACGCGATCGCCATTCTCTGGTTTCGGTAGTTGAGGGTGTGAAATCGATTATTTGTTGTGCTGGGACAACGGCTTTTCCTTCGGAACGTTGGGAGTTTGAGTCTTCTCTATCACCTTTTGATTGGCTGGGTGCGATTTTTGACCGGGATGGGTTAATTGAGAAGGCAAAAAATAGCCCGATGAAAGCGGATGGGGAAGGTGTGAAAAATCTGGTTGCAGTTGCACCTAGGGATTTAGAACGGTTTGTGTTTATTTCTTCTGTGGGGGTTCTGCGGAAGGGGGAATTTCCTTTTAGTATTCTCAATAGTTTTGGTGTGTTGGATGCGAAATTAGTTGGTGAACAGGCAATTATGAATTCGGGTTTGGCTTATACAATTATTCGTCCGGGTCGATTAATTGATGGGCCATTTACATCCTATGATTTGAATGCGTTATTACGAGCAACGACTAATGGTAAATTGGGTGTGGTTGTTGGTACGGGGGATAAATTGGCTGGTGATACAAGTCGGATCGATTTAGCTACGGCTTGTGTGGAATGTTTAGGAAATGAAAGGGTAAAAAATCAAGTTTTTGAATTGGTGAATAAGGGTACTAGACCAGCTAATATTGATTGGTCATCCCTGTTTGAATCCATCCCCGCTCAATAAATCTGCATGTCATTATTGCCTCTATTTCGTTTTCCGGGACTAGTTGTACTTGCGCGATCGCCGAA
Source organism: uncultured Calothrix sp. (assembly GCA_937973965.1). Taxonomy (GTDB): domain Bacteria; phylum Cyanobacteriota; class Cyanobacteriia; order Cyanobacteriales; family Nostocaceae; genus NIES-3974. Next base: position 21,221 of record CALJJQ010000136.1, read on the forward strand.
ATTTTGGTTCCTGTGTAGTATCCTGTTTGCTGTTTACTATGGTGGTTGCGGGTTACTGCAAGCTTTTAGTAGTACCTATGTGGTTCAAGATGATGTCCGTGAATATGTGTTTTGGATGCAAAGGTTTATAGAACCAGATTTATTTACAAATGATTTAATTGCCGATTATTTCCAATCAATTACCCCGTTAGGATATGCCACACTTTATCAAATTATGGCAGCTATCGGTATTACACCTTTACTATTGAGTAAAATTTTGCCGATTTGTTTAGGAATCTTGACTACGATTTACACATTTTGGTTGAGCTTACGGATTTTTCCACTGCCAATTACCGCCTTTATTTCCACCTTAATCCTCAATCAAAGTATCTGGTTTAGTACAGATGTCGCCTCTGCCACCCCCAGGTCATTTGTTTATCCCCTACTACCCGCTTTTTTATATTATTTCCTACAAAACTCCCGGCTGGCAATCACCATCATCATGATTTTGCAAGCCTTATTTTATCCCCTATTAATATTTCTCTATACCGGCATTTTAATCATTCATTGGCGCAAGCATCTTTTCCCACTTATCCTCATTTTAGGATTAACCGCCATAGCCATGTCACCCTATATAATATCCGCTTCCCAATATGGGCCAATTGTATCTTGGCATCAAGCCCTGCAAATGCCCGAACATTGGTTAGGAGGAAGACATCCATTCTTTGATGCCAATGTATTTCGATTTTGGTTAATGGGACAACATAGCGGTATTTTACCAGGGGTAATGCCCCCCTTAATTTGGATTTCCCTACTATTACCATTTTGTCAGCGAAAATCCTTTTTATTTCCAGAAATACGATATTTAAAAGATGCAGATACCCAGATTTTAGTTACTATGATCGGGATTGCGATCGCCCTATATTTTGCAGCCCATATATTTTTCCTCAAATTATTTTTTCCCACCCGCCACACCATCCACCTATTCCGCGTCATCATGGCAATTACCGCCGCAATTGTCCTGACTGTTTTGGGAAAATTCACCCTATCTAAATATCAAAATCTACCCAAACTTCACTGGCATAAAATTCCCCTATTTCTCCTACTTCTCACCTTTTCCCTTACCCTACTTTTCTATCCTAACTTTTTAAAAACCTATCCCAAAGCCGAATATAAAATTGGTCGCCATCCCCAACTATATGAATTTCTCCAACAACAACCAACCAAAACATTAACAGCCAGCTTAAGTGACGAAGCCGATAACTTACCCACCTTTAGTCAACGACCCATCCTGACAAGTAAAGAATACGCTTTACCCTTTCATCTGGATTACTATCAACAAATTCGTCAACGCACCAGCGATTTAATCAACGCTCAATACCACCCAACCCTCCAACCCGCCCAAAACTTAATAAAAAAATACCAAATAGATTATTGGTTAATTGAAAAAAACAGCTTTCAACCAGAATACCTAACACAAAAAACCTGGTTAAACAGCTTTCAACCAGCCTTTAATCAAGCAATTAATTACCTCCAAACCCAACAACAACCAGCCATCACTTCCCAAATCGAGCAATGTACAGTATGGCAAAATCAAACCTTATGGTTACTCAAAACAGCATGTATGATTAACGCTTCCTAAGTCAGTCCTCAAAAGTTAAGAATAATTGTAGTAGGTTGGGTGTAACGCAGTGGAACCCAACAAAGTATCTGAAGCATATTGGAACCCCACCCTAACCCTCCCCAATTTCGGGGAGGGAACAAGAATTATCTAGTGACTACGCTCTGCGTGGTTACTCACTCAGCGAGGGCTTTCTGCCTTCATTCACGAGGCAAGAGCCTCCTAGATTCCCCACCCACCCAGAGCATGGGTGCAAGGCAAATGATTAACTTATAAGTAGTTAAGCAGAATTAATTACACAAATAAATGATACCATTAAATGGATTCAGCTTGTTTTATGGATAAGGTCTTATTATGTTCTTTATCAAAGAAATAAATTCCCTTTCTTGGAAACTGCTAGAAAGGATATATCG
>CALJJQ010000137.1 GCA_937973965.1 uncultured Calothrix sp.
ATATATCCTTTCTAGCAGTTTCCAAGAAAGGGAATTTATTTCTTTGATAAAGAACATAATAAGACCTTATCCATAAAACAAGCTGAATCCATTTAATGGTATCATTTATTTGTGTAATTAATTCTGCTTAACTACTTAATAAAATTATCAATTAATTCCCTTCTTCCAGCTTACTTCTAAACCCCGGACACTGGAAATAGCCTGCATGTACTGTTTACATCAGAGCCAATAAAAATAAAAGAAAAATAAAAGTGGTTTTCCCTTGCTTGTAAATAGGGAGTGGGGAGTTGGGAGTGGGGAGCAGGGAGCAGGAATTAACTATTTAGACCCTTCATATCTGCTTGTAAATAGGGAGTGGGGAGTAGGAATGAACTATTTAGACCATTCATATCATTTAGGCTAATGGTCGCTACATATCAAGGGCTATACCTGGATTTCTCACGAGTAAGTTGTTAAGCCTTGAGTAACGGATTGATTTTCCTTCTACTCCCGTCACGGACTATTCCCCGTGAGTTTTAGGGTTTCGTGAGAAATGGGGGTATAACCGTTGATTATTCTAGTTTCATTTATTTCAAAGTAAAAGAGAATCGATATTAAGCCAAGCTAAAGCTACATGTTTGTTTGTGTCCAAAGGATGTGGGAGACTGACTTAAACATGTAGACCTACAAGTGGCAAAACAAGAGGCTATAGTGGGTAGGGGAAAAACTGCTTTCATCGGTTTTTGGTGTCAGCGTTACATGTTGGCTACTCCCAATTCCCAGTTCCCTCATCATCAATATACTCCTTGAGTGGTAAGCTAAAGGGTGAAATAAAAAAGTAATATAGGATGAAGTGTTAATGGGTGTTGCCTCAAATGAGCCGCATCTTTTGCGCGCTGCCCGTGGAGAAGTATTAAGCCGTCCCCCTGTTTGGATGATGCGTCAAGCAGGACGCTACATGAAAGCATATCGAGATTTGCGCGAAAAATACCCTTCATTCCGGGAGCGTTCCGAAATTCCCGAAGTTGCCATCGAAGTTTCTCTCCAACCTTGGCGAGCTTTTCAACCCGATGGTGTAATTCTATTTTCGGATATTGTCACCCCTTTACCGGGTATCGGCATCGAGATGGATATCGCCGAAGGTAAAGGACCAATTATCCACCAACCCATTCGCACGGTTGAGCAGGTGAATGCACTGCGTCCCCTCAACCCTGACGAGTCTCTACCGTTTATTAGAACCATTCTTCAAGCATTACGACAAGAGGTAGGAAATCAGTCCACGGTGTTGGGTTTTGTTGGCGCACCTTGGACCTTAGCTGCTTACGCAGTTGAAGGTAAGGGTTCTAAAACCTACTCGGTGATCAAGAACATGGCTTTTTCCGACCCGACAGTTTTACACTTGCTATTGGATAAACTTTCCGAGTCCATTGCCATCTACATTCGCCACCAAATCGACTGCGGAGCGCAGGTTGTGCAAATGTTCGACTCTTGGGCTGGTCAACTTTCTCCCCAAGATTATGATACCTTTGCCCTACCTTACCAACAAAAAGTATTTGCAGCCGTAAAAGAAACCCACCCCGATACACCCCTAATTCTACTTGTTAGTGGTAGCGCTGGTGTATTGGAAAGAATGGGTAAATCCGGTGCGGATATCATCAGCGTTGATTGGACCGTAGATATGGCCGATGCTCGTCAACGCTTAGGTAAAACCATGAAAGTCCAAGGGAATTTAGACCCAGGGGTTTTATTTGGTTCCCAAGAATTTATCCGCGATCGCATTTACGATACCGTCAAAAAGGCTGGTAATTGGGGACATATCCTCAATTTAGGACACGGTGTGTTACCGGAAACCCCAGAAGAAAATGTGGCTTTCTTCTTTGAGACTGCCAAAAATCTCAATCTCGCTACTGTTTAATCCCTGTTTTCATTAATTTAGGACTTACGCACTTGTGACGATAAAACAAGACTTTGAGATTGCTACTTTGCAAGAAGCCACTGCGCGTCTACCTCATATCGCAATGAGTTAACTGCGTGGCGATCGCGTAAGTCCTGTAATTTTATAAATAAAACATGGAGGTGTTATAGATAAACATCTCCATGTTTTTCTTTTGCACAAAGCGAAATTCAAATCAATTTAGATACAAGTCAGTTATCTACTATCAGGCTAGCCGAGACCAACGCTATGCCTAAGACTAGATGTAGACGCACAAGCAATTTCTCCTCTCAAAGAGAAGCTACGCTACGCGCATCTACGAAATGGCTGCTCCCCACTGCCTACTCCCTAAAAGTTTTAGGATTTGCTTCAAATTCGGATTTTGTATCCTACTTTCGATGCCAAGTTACCTTCGGTAAAATTTCATTCTTATCAACGCGATGTTGATACTTAATCGCAAAATTCAAAAGAGAATCCAGTAGGGAATCCGATAAGTAATGGGGTTGTAAACCTAAATCCAGTAGCTTGGTATTTTTCGCATTAAAATAATGCTCTTCCTTCTCAATCCGAGGGTTGTTGATATTGTGGATATCCACATTTAATCCCATCGCATTTCCAGCTTTTTTCACCATCAAAGCCAAATCACCGACACTAAACAGTTCGGTAAATTGGTTAAAGACACGAAATTCTCCCGGTTCTGCGGGGTTTGCCACCGCCAATTCAATACAGCGAACAGTATCGCGAATATCCAAAAATCCCCGTGTTTGTCCACCTTTACCATACACCGTCAACGGATGACCAATGGCAGCTTGAATACAAAAACGGTTCAAGGCAGTACCGAATACACCGTCATAGTCAAGACGATTGATCAACATCTCGTCCATACCGGTTTCTTCTGTCAACACCCCATAAACAACCCCTTGGTTGAGGTCTGTAGCCCGCAAGCCCCAAATTCGGCAAGCAAAATGAATATTATGGCTATCATGTACCTTACTCAAATGGTACATTGAACCAGGTTGTTTCGGATAGGGTAAAGTATCCTTCCTACCATTATGCTCGATGGTAATATAGCCCTCCTCAATATCAATATTGGGAGTACCATATTCACCCATCGTCCCCAATTTTACTAAGTGACAATCGGGGAAATCTTCTTTCATGGCATAGAGAAGATTCAATGTTCCCACCACATTATTCACCTGGGTCATGACCGCATGTTCCCGGTCAATCATCGAAAACGGTGCTGAACGCTGTTCGCCAAAATGGACAATCGCATTCGGTTCAAACTTGTCTAACGCGGCTTTGAGAAATCCGTAATTTGTAATATCGCCAATGAATAGGTCGATATTTTTACCTGTCAAATCTTTCCAGCGCTGGAGACGTTGCTGAATCGGTGTAATCGGGGTTAAGGTTGCCACACCCAATTCATTATCCCAGTGCCGTCGCACTAAACTATCTAAAATTCCAACTTCGTAACCTCGATTGGACAGATAAAGCGCGGTTGCCCAACCGCAATAACCATCGCCACCAATTACCAGGACTTTCATTTTTACCAGTTTTTACTCGCTGATAGCTAAATCTACCAGGTTTATGTACCTATTCAACCACCCTTGTGTCAGATTCCCCAGAAAAATTTGCTCGTTTTTTCGCCTGTACCTCCACCGTATCAAGGCTTTACAGATTTTTACTGGCATAAATTATTTTTATCCACAACTTTAGCTTCAGGAAACAGGGGATGCAGTTTTTCTTCTTTCCTATGCTCCGCTTGAGGGTACATTCTACAAGGCTTTCTCTGCTTGAAATCAGTCCCCCATGTCCTTTGGAGACAAACAAGCAGAAAATAGTTCACTCAAATTTTGATACATTTTCTTCCCCTGCTCCCCCTGCAATCATTTGACTCAAAGCTTTATTATTTAATTGATTGTCTAACCTGCTCCCGAAAGCTTCCCGTTAGGTATCAACTCCAAAGTAAAACGGTATAAACAGCCCACTCCCTACTCCCCCTGGATTATGAAGTAATTAATATTGCTGATAATAGACACTCCCCACTCCCCACTCCCTACTCCCCCTGCTTTACTTAAATATCAAAGGCGATTGCCAATTGTCACAATTCGATAGTTCTGGGCAATGTAATAAAAAAATTGGTAATAATCGCTAAACTCTTGACCGGGAGATTGCCCTTGCCAAGTATAGTCAATTTTGTCATGGGAGAGTGTTAATTTCATCAAATTGACTTCAGGGGTCGCCTCAACGACTAAGATACCTTTTTTCCCTTGTAAAGTCTGAAAATTAGGGTTTGTATTTGACTGACTATTCGTTTCCAATTGCAGAGAATTCGGTAACTGATTTGCTGCCCAAGCCCGAATTTCCACTGACTCATCTTCAGGTGATACAAGTACAACCCCATCCGCATTATTGGATTGGGATTGGATTTTCCAGTTACTAGGGTAGGGAAATTCAAACCCATAACGGGCGTTTTTGTAAATTTTCCAACTGCTGGAACTTAGTCCATGACCCTGATGACTACAACCTAAAACCAGAATTAGCATCCCTAACAGCAATATTTTCAGCAAATCCAAAAATTTACCACCAGCATCTTTTTGTATCCTCTCCCACAACAACTGACTACTGGCTAAATAGGAAGAAATCTTCACGTTTAACTTTACCTCCTATTTTTCTGACTCAAGGGGTAGATGGGAATTTCTCCACAGGAGCAATCCCAACTCAATCAACAGTAAACACTAAACAATACCCCCGGTAAAGAACTCTGTTGCTATTCTTGTGCAATCGTAACAATATATTAAGAAAATGCCGTCAAAACGTTTTACCGTCTTGACAAGATAGAGAGCAACCGATAAGGTGGGATACATACCCGGGTACGACCGTTAAAGAATTATGCAAGCGAAGCAAAAGGTTACATTGTACTTAACGCCAGAAGTACATAAAAAATTGAAAATTAATTCCGCAATTAGTTCCGAGCCGATGTCCGAACTTGCCGAGCGTGCATTAGTATTTTACTTAGCAAACTCCGAGTTGGTGGACGGATGCGAGGGTGTGTACGGCAGCACCCACCGAGTTTACAACTGTCCCCACTGTGAAAGCCCTTTAGTCCTGCGGGATGATGAACTAGTAGCACTAGGGAAACAGGCGGGTATTATTGCTCAGGAAGAACTCGATTTTGATGTTATTGCTGACGGGGAGAACGAATCCTGTCCTCAAGGGGAAGGGGAATTAGTTCCTTGTTAGGAAGCAAATAAGCTGTGGATTGAGGTGGGTAAACTGTGAATCATAGTTACTATAGAATCATCGATAAAAGCAGTTTTCGTACGGTCTCATACGGTCTTGGAGTAGGTCTCAAGAAGGTCAAAGTATGAAAGAAGAGCTAAACGTCTTAATTCAGGCTCAATACCCCCTAATCTATCTTGTGACCTCGGAGGAAGAGCGGTCAGAGCAATCAATATTTGCGATCGCCCAATCCTTGAAGCCGCAACGGCGGGTATATGTATGGACGGTGACCCACGGGATTGTGGAATATGGGCAACCTCGGTCAACCCAGCACAATACAGTGTCGCCAGAGGCGGCAATAGAGTGGATAATTCGTCAAAAAGAACCAGGTATTTTTATACTTAAAGACTTGCACCCGTTTACGGACGATGCGGGAACAGTTAGGTCTTTGCGAGATGCGATCGCATCCTTCAAGGGCACATATAAGAATATAGTTTTAATGTCACCCATCCAAAAGGTGCCTGTGGAGTTGGAGAAGGAAGTCGTGGTTCTGGACTTCCCCCTTCCCAGTATGAGCGAATTAAATGAAGTTTTAACAAACCACATAGAACAAAGTCGTGGTCGGCGTTTAACTACTGAAGCCAGAGAAAAGTTACTGCGAGCCGCACTAGGATTAACAAAAGACGAAGCCGAGAAAGTATACCGCAAAGCTCAGGTTACGGCAAAACAGTTAAGCGAAACAGAAGTTGATATAGTACTTTCAGAAAAGCGTCAACTCATCCGTCGTAATGGGATATTAGAATACATCGAAGAAGATGAAACCATAGATGCGGTGGGTGGTTTAGAGGAATTGAAAAAGTGGTTAACCCAGCGTTCTAATGCATTCACAGAACGTGCCCGCGAATACGGATTACCCCAGCCAAAAGGTATGTTAATCTTAGGAGTACCGGGTTGTGGAAAGTCCTTGATTGCTAAAACCACTTCACGGCTATGGGGTTTACCCATTCTCCGCCTAGACATGGGTCGCGTCTACGATGGTTCAATGGTAGGTCGTTCGGAAGCGAACCTGCGTAACGCCCTTAAGACAGCCGAGTCCATATCGCCAGTGATTTTATTTATTGATGAGTTAGATAAATCATTTGCGGGAAGCGCGGGGTCAGGTGATTCCGACGGTGGGACATCGAGTCGGATATTTGGTTCATTTTTGACTTGGATGCAAGAGAAAAAATCCCCCGTATTTGTGATGGCAACAGCTAACCGTGTGGAAAGGTTGCCGGGTGAGTTCCTGCGCAAAGGTCGATTTGACGAAATATTTTTTGTAGATTTACCCACCCCAGAAGAACGGCGAGATATATTTAAAATCCATCTCAGCAAACGCCGTAGCGACATCTCTCGTTTCGACTTAGATCAGTTATCTACGATGTCAGATGGATTTTCGGGAGCGGAAATTGAACAAGCGATTGTTGCGGCGATGTACGAGGCCTTTGCCCAAGACCGCGAGTTCCATCAATTAGATATTATTGCTGCCCTCAAAGCCACGTTACCCTTGTCGCGAACGATGCAAGAGCAGGTGACAGCCCTGCGCGACTGGGCTAGACAGCGTGCGCGTCCAGCAGCAGCCTCCGTAGCTGAATACCAGCGAATGGAGTTTTAACAAGCTTTCCCTTGTTAAGTCAAGGGGAAAGGCTAGCGTGAAAATGCTAGCAGCATGAAAAAAGCCGCAACTCCTGGAAAATTGCGGCTTCGCCAAAACAAACAAACTGTTGTCCTTTTTCTCTATCTTCTCTTTTTGGAGGAAACCCAAATGTCTCATTTTAGCACTCTGCGCACCAAAATCACTGAAGCTGAAATCCTCAAATCTTCCTTACGCGACCTCGGTATCAGCGTAAAAACCGATGCTGATGTACGTGGATACAACGGTCAAAGGGTTCGTGCTGACATCGTTGCAGTTCTCGAAGGCGAATATGACCTCGGTTGGTCTCGCAACAGCGATGGTTCCTTCGACTTAATTGCTGACCTGTGGGGTGTTGCTAAGAAGCATAACCAAACCGAATTGATCAACTCCATCAATCAAAAGTACGCAGTTAATAAAACATTAGCAGAAGTTAAGCAACGCGGTTTACAAAATGCCAACGTGAAGTTGGTGTTGCAATAAGTAACCTTCTGCGCGTTCCCAAAACTGCACGGGTTAACCAACTTAAATATGGCGGTTAGCCCGCTTTTTTTAACTGGACTGGAGGTATAGCCGACCAGTCCATCTTGTTTATTATTGATTATTTATTAATATACACGTCAATGGTTTTCACCGCTTGAGTGTTAATACGTTAAACCTGAGAGAGAATCTGGGTTTTGTTAGAAAAGCTGCGCAGAGCGCGTCCACAGAAATTGGACATTTTTAATTTAGCATTTCTTAACGAAACTTATGGTTGCCTATAATTCAGTTGAGGAAATTCAAATTGTGTAATCAATATCGAATTTGACCCTCCCCTGGCTAAAGCCGTTCGCGTGAGCGTCTCGCTAGAGAGGGGATTCTAAAAGGGCGCTACAAACAACGGCTTTAGTTGTTGTTTGTAACGTTTTCCTTCTTGGCTGGGTCAATGCATTGGGTTTAGCACTTGCCACATATCGACTTCACGATTACGTCCACCTGGTTTTGGTGGTGGAATCAAGTCTTTTATTAATTCGTATTGTGTTTCTGTTCGGTTGCTGGGGTCAGCTTTACTCATGCCACTCTCTCGGTGCTGTTTATTATCTATTTACAGCGTATACCGAGAGAGCTTTTTTACAACCTAACCGACTTTTCAAACACCCTCTAAGAGTTTGATAGTTTTTCTGCAAACCCAAATTATGTAGTCATGAGCTGCAAAACCAAAAAAATTGGGGGATTTCTCCCCCATGCTCAGAATGCTCGTAAATGGTTAAATTAGCGTCGTGCATTTTGGGTTGGGAAATTACCCGGTTGGACAGCGAGGTTTAGGGTTTGACCGTTGCGACGCAATTCTAAGCTTAAATTCTGGCCAATTTGGCTATTTTCTACAGCCCTTTGCACGTTATCTGTGGTAGTGACGGGATTACCATTTACCCTGGTAATAATATCACCGGGACGAATTCCGGCCCTAGCGGCTGGAGAATTCGGGGCTACTTGGAATATTAAGATACCCCTATCTTCGTTAACACGGATACCTGATTGTGGGTCAGAGTTAATATCCCGCCGAATTTCTGGTGAAAGAGTCACCATTTGAATTCCTAAATAGGGGTGTTGGGCTTGACCATAGGTTATGATTTGCTGGGCGATTCTTTGGGCAGTATTAATGGGAATTGCAAATCCCAATCCTTGCGCACCTTGGATGATGGCTGTATTCATCCCAATAACTTCACCACGAGCGTTAAGTAAAGGACCCCCCGAATTACCTGGGTTAATGGCTGCATCAGTTTGAATGTAACTAACCCGTCGATCGCTGGCACCAATTTGATTACTTCTGCGTCCGGTGGCACTAACGATTCCAGTTGTCACCGTATTATCTAAACCTAAAGGATTACCAATAGCGATCGCCCACTCACCAGCTTGAATTTGTTCGGAGTTAGCTAATCTTACCGTTGGTAAATTGGTGGCATCTATTTTGACAACCGCCACATCTGTAAGTTCATCAGTACCTAGAACCCGTCCTTCAAAGGTACGACCATTTCTCAAGGTAATTCTCACCCGGTCTGCACCGTTGACAACATGGGCATTAGTGAGGATTTGTCCATCTTGGCTAATAATAAATCCCGAACCAGTTCCCCGTTCCACCCGTTGTCTACCAGTGCTGGGGATTTCGCCAAAAAACCTCCGGAAAAACGGGTCATTGAACTCAGCTGGGATGCGACTTCTGACAGTACGGGAAGCATCAATTCTGACAACAGCATCCCCAACACGATTAACGACACCAGTGACGAAATTACTTTCAACTGGAGGGACAATCGGAGCCGCATTCGCAGAACCGACAGCAACATTAGAGACATCTCTAGCTAATTGGGATTGTTGGGAACCCACATATCCACCAGCAAATACCATTCCCGAACCTAACCCAATCAAAGCCAGGTTCATAGCTGCACGTTTCCAAATCCCAGGATTAGCTGGTGATTGATTTTGTTCTACTGGTTGTTTGTCAGGAGTGTGCTTGGACATGTTCATAAATCTAGAATATAAGGAATATTTTTAATCGTTACTCCTAGATTGTAGATAGCAAATGTGAACATAATGTTGCATCTCGATGACGGAGATGTGAAATCTAAAGTGAGTAGAGGGAGTGGGGAATAGCTGACAGGTGTAGGTTTTGATGTAAGGAGGTGAGGGGTTACAGCAAAAAAAGTAAGAAAATAGAGGTGGCAGAAATAGAGGGGGTGCAAGAAAAATGCTGAGAAATAAGCAGCTAAAAGAATGGTCATGCATAGTATCGAAACATATGAACCATCTGTCATTACCTCAAGTAAGCGGATTAGCAACCAGGAGCTTTGGCATGGTAATGACTAAATCAAGTAGCGATTACCCAAGTATCAGAATTTATCGCCGCAGCAAATGGAGAAAAGCCAAATACAGTCAGACAAAGGCTAAAAGAGTGGTATCAAGAAGCAGAAGCAAAATCTGGCTCAAAGCGTTGTAGCTTGGATGTGACAACGTGTTTTGCGCCATTAGTTTCATGGGTAATCAGCCTGCTACCAAAAGACATGACACACATCGCTTTAGCAATGGATGCCACAAGTATCGGCGATCGCTTTGTGGTCTGATCAATTAACATATTACTTGCAGGATGTGGAATTCCAGTTGCATGGCATATAGTCAAAGGCAATGAGCCAGGAAGTTGGCGACCACACTGGCAGTTATTGATTGAAAAACTGAGAGATGCAATTCCTAAGAACTTCGTCGTCATCCTCACTGCCGACTGAGGATTATATGCAGATTGATTGGCTATTCCACATGAAGTTCTTTTCCTGCCAACCCTGTTGAACACTTTTACTGCCCTAATTCCTCTTAGGTTTATTACAAACCTACACCTGTTAGTTCCCTACTTCCCACTCCCTCTGCATCCAGGGAGTGAGGAAAGAGGGAAAACCGGAGTCGGGGAACGATTCTCTCCCCTAACCTTTGTTCTCTGTTACCTGATAAAGAAATTTATCACTTGTAGTGGGAATATACCGAGATTAGGGGAAAATAGTGATTGGGGATAGAGGAGGTGCATCAAGGTGCAACTCCATCGAGACAATTTCCCATCCCAAGTCACCAATAAAACCGGATTATGGCGATTATTTCCTCCAAAAAACAGCCCCCAGAGCCGCATGGCGAACCACAACGCTACTTGAAAGCCTCAAAAAAGGCTGCCCATGAGTCTGGACAATTGCCAAAAACATCTCACCTTCAAACCCATCCAGACGAGCAAATTCTCCAACCCCAAGCCCAAATTGACGAACAGGGAAAACAGGAAGAAACCATTCGTCCCCATCGGTTTGCCGATTATATTGGTCAAAAAGATTTAAAAGATGTATTGGATATTGCCATTAAAGCAGCTAAATCACGGGGTGAGGTTGTTGACCATTTGCTGTTGTATGGACCACCAGGTTTGGGAAAAACCACAATGGCGATGATTTTAGCGGCGGAAATGGGAGTCGGTTATAAAATTACTAGCGCCCCAGCCCTGGAACGTCCCCGTGATATTGCTGGGTTATTAGTAAATTTGAAACCGGGAGATGTGTTGTTTATTGATGAAATCCATCGTCTTTCCCGGATGGCGGAGGAAATTTTATACCCGGCAATGGAGGATTTTCGTCTCGACCTGACTGTAGGCAAAGGAACTAGCGCTCGCACTAGAAGTATACCACTCGCAAAATTTACACTAGTGGGGGCAACCACTAGAGCTGGTGCCTTAAGTTCCCCCCTACGCGATCGCTTTGGTTTGGTGCAAAAACTCCGCTTTTATGAGGTGGACGAACTTAGTCAAATAGTCCTACGTAGCGCCCAGTTATTAAATACCAAGATTACTGCCGATGGAGCCGCAGAGGTAGCTCGGAGGTCACGGGGAACACCACGGATAGCCAATCGCCTCCTCAAACGTGTCCGGGATTATGCAGAGGTGAAAAAAGTGGCGGAAATTACCCAACCCATCGCCGCCGAAGCTTTACAATTATTTCAAGTTGATCCCTGTGGTTTGGATTGGACAGACCGACGCATGTTAAGCACAATTATCGAGAATTTTAACGGAGGTCCAGTCGGTTTAGAAACAATTGCCGCAGCAACGGGAGAAGATACCCAAACCATCGAAGAAGTTTACGAACCCTATTTGATGCAGATTGGTTATTTGAGTCGTACCCCCAGGGGACGAACCGCAACCCCCGCAGCCTATAAGCATTTGGGATTTAAGCCACCCAATGAGCAGTTGTCCTTGCTTTAGGGGTCAATTACCTGCCACCAGTTAAGCTCGTCCCTCCGCTCTGCGTGAGGACAGGAATCGCAATGCTCCAGCCTCAAAGATGAAAGTACGATAATTACAAAAATGAATATGTAATATATTAACCATGTTTGTTGAGAATGGGCTTGGTTTGCCTCTTTTAAGTCGTTGACATTCAGACGATATTTGACTCGCACCGGATTGAAGTCACGGTGATTCAAACTGTTGCGACAGGAAGGGCTAAAGCCACTCCCTGTCGCTTTTTACAGTTATTCTTCCAGAGAAAAACTCTCTGTGGGACAGTCAAAAGTCCCCTAATAGTCTTGGCTAAATCTAGATTTAGCTGTTCTTTTTACTGAATTACCATTTTGTTTTTATCCCTAAAAGACGCAAAAAAGTCTTAATTGGTGTAATAGTTCAAAGACTGCAAGAGTTAAGTAGTTAAGCAGAATTAATTACACAAATAAATGATACCATTAAATGGATTCAGCTTGTTTTATGGATAAGGTCTTATTATGTTCTTTATCAAAGAAATAAATTCCCTTTCTTGGAAACTGCTAGAAAGGATATAT
>CALJJQ010000138.1 GCA_937973965.1 uncultured Calothrix sp.
GATTCCGCATCGCGATGCTGCATGCGATCGCCTGGCTTGTCAGAGATGCGGATATCGCACCCTGAGTCCCATAACTAGAAATTTGGGTCAATAATCAAACCTCTGAAATATTATTCTCTCATGGTATCAAACCACCCTGCCTTGGTTAAATCTACCAGGTAGGAAACAATGTCTGTGTCCAATTCCCGGGGATTAACAAAATGGGTCATGCCAAATTTTTCGGCGATCGCTTGTTTATCGGGATTAATATCTACCCCAATAATCATTTTCGCACCCACCATTCGAGATGCTTGAATCACATTTAAACCAATTCCCCCTAACCCAAATACCACTACATTCGCACCCGGTTCTACTTTAGCTGTATTAATCACCGCTCCAATCCCGATGGTTACACCGCAACCGATATAACAAACCTTATCAAAGGGTGCATCTTCACGAATTTTAGCTAAAGCAATTTCCGGCACTACTGTATAGTTAGAAAAGGTGGAAGTACCCATATAATGGAAAATCGGTGTGCCATCAATGGAAAACCGACTTGTGCCATCTGGCATTACTCCCCCTCCCTGGGTGACTCGTATTGCTTGACACAAATTGGTTTTTTGACTCAGACAGTATTCACATTGGCGACATTCGGGAATATATAGGGGAATTACATGGTCTCCCGGTTGCAAACTGGCGAGTCCATCACCAACCTCAAGCACAATTCCTGCACCTTCGTGTCCCAGTACTGCTGCAAACAACCCTTCTGGGTCTTTACCCGAAAGTGTATACGCATCGGTGTGACAAACCCCACTGGCTTTAATTTCTACTAGTACTTCCCCTGCTAACGGTGGAGCTAGGCCTACAGTTTCAATCGTTAAAGGTTGACCGGCTTGATGTGCAACTGCGGCTTTGACTTTCACTTTCTGCTCTCCTAACCAGTATTATCGGCACTCAAGATGATAAACTGGTTTAGGGCAGGTTGGCGGATTTTTCAGAATTTTCTCTCCTCAAAACTATCCGCTCCTAGTTTAGATCAGATGACCTAAAACAGGAGCGGTCTAGTTGGGTCTTCAAGGTTGTAACCAGACTGCCGGAAGGAACTCCTGGCTAATCTTAGCGTTATGAAATCAACTTAATTCCTTCAAACTGCTAAAACTAACCTAAGCGAGAACAGCCCCGGCACACAGCCGGCTCACTACAACCTGATGACCCATGCGTTTACTACTTTCTATCATGGGCATCACCTCCTTGTTGCCTAAACGGTTTTAGTCTCAAAGGGGAGAGTTGAAAACTCTAGGTCTTTAACCTCTCTCACAATATAGCATGAGTGATTAAACTTGGGAAGGGATCGAGTTAAAGATTGAGGACATGGGATTAACCCCCTGCTTCCTTCTGTGACAGTTGTAAATATTGCACATCTATACGGAAATTGGGAATTTCTGAAAAAATCGGGTAAAGTCTGATTGGAAAACAATTAGAGATAAGTTAAACAGGTTGTCCATTGGTTGGCAAAATCGATTTGACCCATGATTATAGATACATCGGTGTTCCAGTCGGAAATCCGTCACTCGCTGGGGGAACATACCCATCAGAAAAATGTCTAAATGGGTAGGGATGTTTCAAAAACCAGTACGATCTATGAGTCAATCGATTGCTGTATCCTGGTCAACAGCTGTACCCAGGAATGTGGAACCATCGGTGCAAGTTGACAAACTCACAAACCACGATTTGATATTGCGCTGTCAAGAGGGGCTGCGTCCAGATTGCGCTGCTTTTGCTGAGTTAATGCGCCGTTACCAGACTCATGTCGAGCGAGTTTTATACCATCTGGCTCCAGATTGGGCTGACCGTGCTGACATGGCTCAAGAGGTTTGGATTCGCGTATTTCGCAATATCAGTAAGTTACAAGAGCCTGGTAAATTCCAAGGTTGGTTGAGTCGAATTGCTACCAACTTGTTCTATGACGAACTGCGCAAACGTAAGCGCGTTGTTAGTCCCTTGTCTCTGGATGCTCCCCGCTCAATGGATGATGGGGAGATGGATTGGGAAATTGCTGGGGATACCCCAGGACCAGAGGAAGAACTGACCACACGGGAATTTTACGAGCAACTGCGTGAGGCGATCGCTGATTTACCGGAAGTTTTCCGTACTACTATTGTACTACGAGAAATTGAAGGGATGGCCTACGAAGAAATTGCAGAAATTACAGGCGTATCGTTAGGTACGGTTAAATCCAGAATTGCCAGAGCGCGATCGCGTTTACAATCGCAATTACAAAATTATCTTGATGCTTAAAATTTACCATTAATAATAAAGCAGCATAAAAATAGTTAAGGTGAGTGCTTCTGCCACGCTCTCAACAATCAAACTCACGCTTTGCCCCTTGTGTTTACCCGTGAATCAATTGGTAATAATGTTAAGATGAATACTAACTCCAACTTGAATAAACATTCTCACTTGTCACCGCGACAAGGGGAAGATGGAATGCATACCAAGAACCAAACGGGTGGTTTTGATATGGAAAAGCGCGATCGCTTCGAGTTATTAAGTGCGTATTTAGACGGGGAAGTGACTGCCAGTGAGCGCCAACAGGTGCAAGCTTGGTTAGATCACGACCCAGAGATTAAGCAACTATACAGAAGATTATTAAGGTTGCGGCAAGGGGTACGGACACTTCCTGTTCCGGCACCTTCCCAACCTGTGGAAGAAACGGTACAACGGGTACTCAAGAGGGTGAAACGACGTGGACGGCTAACAGTTCTATTTGGTGGAGCTGCGATCGCGGCTTGTGCGCTAGGGGGTATAGGGTTATTTAATGGTAACGGCTCTAGTACACCCCAGTTAGCCCAGGAACCCCTAGAACAAGCCCAGACATATCAGAAACCATCAGCTCCGTTGATGGTGGCTCTTAATGACCCTATTTTCCCGATTCCCAAAACCCATAATTCATCCCCTGAATCCGATCAAATCGATGTGAATTTGGATAATGTGGATCGAGAGATTAATTAGGTTCTGGTTCGAGTGTGGTGTGCAATTAATTTTATTTGTTGTATTTAAATTGAATTGTCTACATCAGGGGCTAAACTGTTTATTATGGTTTTTTCTCGTAATTTTGACTAATCATTTCGAGAGTTAGATTACAACCTGACCACCAACCGTCTGGAAGTAATTGTCCACCGAGTTGTTGGATTTTGTGGTCATCCATGATGTAAGCCCAGGCATAACCCAGTGACTGTAAATCTTTCGGTAGTTTGGGGGATGTTGAGTATCGGAAAGCTTCTATTTGGTGACGATTGTATAAATTATTTTCTGGTGGAGCCGAGGGATAATAGTCTTCTAATTCGTCTAAATGACCTAGGAGTGTATGGTCGGCAAATTCGTAGATATAGCCATGTACAGGAGTTTCACCCCAAGTCATTGCTGGGTATCCTGCGGGTAAAGCATAAAGGCTACCAAATGTAAATGCGCGTTCGGTGCTGATTATTTTTCCTGCACAATAGGCTTGATAGTTTTCTTCCCCGGGTTTGAGTGTTCCGTAAACGAAAACTCTGAGTTTTTCCAGCATTGAATTAATGACTTGAATCTGACTCTAGCTGTTTGTCGGTGGGTGGCACGATAAAACCCAAATTACCATACATAGCTTATCCCAGTTTTGTACACCCAGCGCTAATAAATGTGCCAGTTGTTTCAGTCCTACATATACTTTTTACCTTCGTCAACAGAGCTTTTGGTTTAAATATTTAATGCTTGCAGGCTTGGCATCACCATGTCTCCACGATCAACCGTCAACTGTCACCCAAAAAAGACGAACATATTAGCGCGGGAAGTATTGTGATATTTCCCAGAAAATCCTCAACCTCGCTGACGACGATGTTGTTGTAAGAGGACTGAAAATTGCTCCGCATCCACCTCACCATAAACCTGTTTTGGGGGTTGAGCATCAATGCGATCCATTAGTTCTTGAAATGCAGTTTCGTCATGGCGATGTTCAAGAACATATTTTTTCAATTCACCCATTGTCATGGTTTTGAAGTTCACTTTCATCCACAAACCTCCAATTCCCGTTCGGATATATTTCAATCAAAATTTCCTCTCCTGTGATCAGGATGACATTTCCAGTTCTTTCATCTAAACGTACTATTTCCACAGGAAGATACATGCTGGTGAGATTTTGGCAAAGTTGGAAGCATCGAAACGCCTGCTGAGTAGTTGGCAATGATTACACCTTCCTCTTAAACTATAGCCCAATCTATAGAAGTTAATGATTTAGCGATCGCTCTTGAACGTCAAGCAAGAACTTAAACATATCTAGTCATTTGGATGCGGTAGCGTTCTTTTTTGGTAACTGCAATTTCACCAATTTCCAATCGACCCTTACCGCGAATAGCAATTAAATCACCGCTTTTAAGTTGGGATGAGGGTTGGGTGACTTCCTTCCAGTTAACCCGGACATCTCCACCATCGATTAAATCTACCATTTTGCTACGGGACATGCCAAAACCAGCAGAAGCGATCGCATCTAAGCGTAATGAAGCTTCAACGGTGGTAATTTCTTTCGTTTTCGGTTCGCGGATTTTGATTTCACTGATGTCGATGGGTCGAACTTGAACCGGGACGGAACGAACTTGTTTGAGATTCATTTCCAAAAAAGTAGCAAGTTCGGGAACAACAATTACCTGCGCACCTCGTTCCCCCAGAACAATAATATCCCCTGTTTTCTCCCTAACTATTCCCGTTCCTAAAATTGCTCCTAAAAAATCCCGATGGGATGCGGTGTCAAACAAAAAATTTCCAGCTATATCTAAGGCTGTTAACTCCACTTGGGATGGATCGAGGGGAATTTCTGCACGCGCGATCGCCATCCGTTTCCGTTCAGCTTGGGGATAACCACCCCATGCGACTAATTGTATTTCCACCAGACGGCTAAATGCGGTTTGAATTTCCATCTGTTCCGGGGGGGATAGAAAATCAGTAGGGACGATTTCCCAGGTTTTGATGGCTTGTTCAGCTAAATCAATAACCCTCGCAACGGTTTCGCGATTTTCTACACCCTTGAGTAATTCATCCCGTGGCAACATGTTTATCTGTTGGTGATACAAAATGAGAAAAATATCATATACATTTTACCCGCATTTGGGGCAAATCTCTCAAACTTAGAGGGAATAGAAAATGGGGAGTAGAAAGAAAATTAATCCCAATTTAATCTGAAAATGTATACAAATAACCCTACCTCACTCGCAAGGAGGGGGAACAGAAATCCAGTTTCCTCCCCGAACTTAGGTAAGAGTACTCTGTGAGAAGACACTTCGCGTCTATAGGGTGGGCTAGAATTCTATGCAATGTCACAAATATTTAGTATCAGCCGTGATATCGTTTACGCTAATGCTTGCTATATATTAGGGGCTGTAACCGTTGATTATTCTAGTTTCATTTATTTCAAAGTACAAGAGAATTGATATTACTCAATGCTTACCATTGTTACCATTTACCTGTGAGACATGCAGAATTATGCTGGTTGGGTTGAATAATGTAGCACCGCAGGATAATCCAACATTTTCGATAAGTTTTCAGTATCTTGAAGAGGGAAATTAATCATCAGTATCATTATCATCAGAAAGCAAGTAAAAAACCCCCTGATTTGTCATTCCCATAGTAAGCATTTGATCTAATGATGCTTGAATCTGCTATGGCAATCCGATTTAAGTCGTGAAAAATAGCGTGCTGATGACTGGTGACTGTCAACCGTCAACCGTTAACAACCCTACATGTAAGATTTCACAAATTATTTAGGATTGCGGTAGCAAAGTAAAAATCATAGTTGTTTTTTGGCCGTTGATTCATGCTTTAGATATAGAAAACACTCTATCTAATGATACTGTTATTCTCTTGATTACATATTATATTTAATTATAATTCACTGTCACTCATTTTTTCTTAAACATTAAATTTTACAGTTAAAAATCAATTTCAAAATCTAATTTATTTCCAACATGTGTGTAACCACTGTTTTGATAAACTAGGTTATGAATCCTGAAGTTCATAGCTACTTGCTTCCATTGATATATAAATCGAATATATTATTACTTTTACCTACAGCAAAACAACTATTGGCTATTTACTTATAGTGATGATGCCAACTTTAAACAAGAAGGCGACAGATGAAAAAATTAAATCTCTATATAAGCAGGTTTTCCTGATTCATATATCTACGTATTTCTGCTAGTTTACGACAACGCTAAACGTACCCATACTCCGATTTTATAGTGCATAGTACAGTAGTCTGGAGTAATCCAAAATCTAAAATCTAAAATCTAAAATGGTATGAGTTTATCTACATCACAAACAAAATTTGCAGATACATTAGGAAACTACCTAATTAGAATTGGTCAAATTCCTTTATTAACACCAGAGCAAGAAATTAAATACGCTAAACAAGTTCAGCAAATGATGAAGTTGCTGAAAATAGAAGCAGAGTTAACACAAAATTCCACCACTCCACCCTCAACCAATTCTATTGCAGCAGCAGCAAACATCACAGTCCCCCAATTACAAGAAATTATCCGTCAAGGAGAAATTGCCAAACGCAAAATGCTGGAAGCAAACCTCCGGTTAGTGGTTGCGATCGCCAAAAAATATCAAAATCTAAATATAGATATCCTCGACCTCATCCAGGAAGGTAATATCGGTTTACAAAAAGGTATCGAAAAATTCGACCCAAATATGGGTTATCGATTCTCCACCTACGCTTACTGGTGGATTCGACAAGCAATGACCAGAGCAATTGACCA
Source organism: uncultured Calothrix sp. (assembly GCA_937973965.1). Lineage (GTDB taxonomy): Bacteria > Cyanobacteriota > Cyanobacteriia > Cyanobacteriales > Nostocaceae > NIES-3974. Next base: position 6,771 of record CALJJQ010000138.1, read on the forward strand.
AAGCAGTCGAACAATTCGTTTACCAATCCATATTTGTGGCAAACTCAAAAAAATCAAACATCTACAACGGGAATTTTATCAACAATATGGCAAACCTCCTTCCATCAAGCAACTTGCTGAAGAACTCGATTTAGAACCAGAACAAATCCAGACTTATCTACGAATTTCTGGTAAACCTGTATCACTAGATGTGCGGATTGGTGATGATGGACAAAGTAATCTACAGGATGTGTTGGAAGATACAAATTCTTCCCTGGAACAACAAATCGATGACAACTCCCTCCAGGAATACATTCAGCAACTACTGGGTGAGTTAACCTCCCAGCAAAGGGAAGTATTAACCCTTCGCTATGGTTTGTCTAGCAATCGACAATTAACTCTTACGGAAGTTGCAAAACGGATGAACATCCCCAGCAATAAAGCACGTCAACTTCAACGTCAAGCGATCGCGCGTTTACGACGCAAAAAACGTGATATTCGTTTGTTTCTGCAAGCATAGTCTGTTTTGATTCGTTCATCCCTGATCTATGGGGATGAAATTATTTTTATTTCTAGTTCAGATAAGTTTTCTTCCTTCGGATTCACTTACGGCTAGTACAGGTTGGCGGAAATAAACCGAGTATTAACCTAGTCACAACTTCATCTAGTGACTATGCTCTGCGTGGTTACTCAGTTAGCGAGGGCTACTGCCTTCATTCACGAGGCAGGAGCTTTGCAGACGCTGCACCCACGCGGAGCATGGGTGCGAGGGAAAAGGTAGGCGTATTTATGCCGCGTGGTACTAGTAAGTTTAACCTGTTGCTTCGATAAAATCAAAACGAAAAATAGTTTCCCCTGTTCCCTCTGTATCTAGCTAGAGATTAACGTGTAGGTAAATAGCTTGATATTAGACAACTATTTAAACAAAATTTTATGTTTTTTCCTAGCGCTCGATGAGTATATTATTTGACTTAAATATGTAAATAGGCATGTAAAGATATACATCTGACAGTTTTGATACTTCGTAAGTTTTGTAGCAATAAAATATACTAATTGATGATGCCGGTTTACAGGTGTGAATTACAGCGATATCATGTCTGAACTGACTTATGGCTATTTATATTTATAAATGAGGGAAGTAGAGATAAACAGAATTAGTAATATAATAAACATCGATTTTTCCAAGGGATTAATATCAGTTTTCTTGGAAGTCAAAAAAACAACTATTGACTAAACTCCAAATAGCACATATACCCCTCAAAGTTCTCCAGTACAAATACGAAATAACTATATATTTGTGGTGATATTTGTATTGCTAAATATATATTATTGATATATAATCATCAGCGAGTGGTGCAAGGAAATTTACATTATCCGGGACACCCTATGTAAATACTCGTCCGAACAACTGCTTAAGGTTAGGTCTAGACGATATCATTACAAACATACCCATTTACCTACCACAAAAAGTGAAGGGAAATATTTTTACGCATTTTCTCGTCAATAACTCTGAGGTCAGAGGACAAAAATATGCCAACTTGGCAACCACGTAGGAAAAAAATTAGTTATCTATGAATAGGGTGTTAAAGAGATGTAACTTGTCTTTGTCTCAGTATAATCGCTTTGATTTTTACAGGTTGTGACGAATTTATGGTTTTTGGTATTTGGCTGTTTGCAAGTATGTATATTTTTTCGTATTCTCTGTTATGACTCACGCAATTCGTGATGAGAGAATTAGGTCTTGAGATTGCTTGCTTAATATTGCGATGATGTACCATGTATTGCTAGCGTCTTATTCCTGTCGATATCAAGTGTCATTGCCTATTTTGTGTGCTGATAACTTCAGCAGGTAAAATTTGACTTCACTTCCAAAACTTCAAATTACTACTTTGACTTTGGTGATGGGACTTTGACGGTTTTTTAATCTCAGTCTCCCCAACTCCTAACTTCTGATGGGCGACAAAATGATGTTCTAGGAAGAGGAAGAACAGGATTATTGTCGCTAATCTTTGGATTTGATTGAATATAGTATCAGTCGTTAGACAAGGGTAAATTATTAATTTAAGGGAACGGGGAATAGGGAAAATCGGATGGATACACCGAAGAGTTGTAGCTTACTTTCTGACCACCCTGATAATTCACAACGACTACTTACTCGAAATACTCACACATTCAATCATCAAGCGGAAATTATATCACTGTAAAAAGCACAGGAGTAAAAAATTGCCACGAAGATGTGATCGCAACCGTAAGCGTTCTAAACGTCGAGCCATCTTTTGTCCAATTCACGGATGTTATTTAGATAGTGCTTCTCCAAAATATTCTTTGTACACAGACCAACCAGGGAAATTGCAGCAAAAAGGAGTATCTCGTCGGGATGCATTGATTTTAATCACAAGTCAAACAGCTATCCCCTTAACCGGTGAATGGCTAGAAGCTTTTTGGTGCAAACATTGCCAAAATATTAAATGGTATCACGTTCAGAAATATGAGCGAGTTTACAAAGTAACCTTAGCACCCCCGGAATTATGGCAACAAGCAATGGGTACGGTTCCCCTTGAAGGAAATCCCAGCGTTAGCGAATACACCCGCAAACAGTCCAAAATGTTGACTTTTCGCTCTTGAACCACATCGTCTAAAATTCATCAATCATCAAATAATCAATAGTTGGGATACTTGCGACAATGGATTCAGTTACATCAAATACAAATGTCGAAGAAATTGATTTGCAAAAATATGTTCAAGTTCTACAAAGACGTTGGCTTCCCGGATTGGCAATCTTTGGAACCTGTGTGACATTAGCAACAATATACACTTTTTCCCTACAACCTTCCTATAAAGCTGAAGGAAACCTATTGATTAAAACTAATAATACCCCTTCCCTGACAGGTTTAGGAGAAGCAATCGGCAAACTGGAATCCTTAACTCGTGACAGTAATCCTTCGGATACACAAGTAAAAATTATTACTTCCAATCAAATAATCCAAGAAACCATCCAACGATTAGGTCTGAAAGACAGCGAAGGAAACCCCTTGCAGATAAAAGCATTCAGAAGCAAGCTCAAGGTCGATAGTGCCAAAGGGACAGACATCATCCAAGTCAGCTATCAAGACAACGACCCAGAGTTGGCAGCCAAAGTTGTCAATAAACTCATGGAAGTGTACGTACAAAATAATATCAGAGAAAATCGAGCCGAAGCAAGCGCCGCCGGCACATTTCTCGATGACCAGCGTCCGAATGCCGCGAGAATAGTTCAAGCAGCTGAACTAGAACTACGTCGCTTCAAAGAAGAAAACAAAGTCATTAACCTCCAAGAAGAAGCAACAGCCTCCGTAAATGCGATCGCCAGACTCGAAGACCAAATTACCCAAGTCCAAGCCAAATTAGTTGATACCACCGCGAGGGTAAAAACATTACAAGAACAAGCCAAGATTAATTCCCAGCAAGCCATCACCTCCAGTTCCCTAAGCCAGATTCCCGGTATTCAAAAAGCACTCAGTCAACTCCAGGAAGCCCAAAGTCAACTAGCCTTACAACAGACCCGCTTTCACCCAGAACACCCCTCAATTCAGGATTTACAAGCAAGAGTAGCCACTCTGCAAAACCTACTTCAACAGCGCATCAATCAAGTAGATGGCAATCAAAAAATCCAATTAGACAATCTGCAACTCGGTGACTTGCGGCAAAAACTCATGGAAGACTACGCTCGTGCAGAAGCTGAACGTTCCGGATTAGCCAGACAATTAGTCTCCCTGCAAAAACAATGGCTAACCTACAAACAACGAGCCAACATCCTTCCTCGACTAGAACAAAAACAACGGGAACTCGAACGTAAACTCAAAGCAGCTCAAACCACCTACGAAAACCTTCTCAACAGAGAACAAGAAATTCGTATCGCTGAGAACCAGAACATTGGCAACGCGCGGATTGTTTCCTACGCCCTAGTACCAGATACACCAGCAGGACCAAAGAAAATCCTCATCATTGCCGCAGGTGCGATCGCGGGTTTCCTGTGCGGAGTTATTACTGCATTTGCTCTTGATTTAATTGACAGTTCCCTCAAAACCGTTCAAGAAGCACGGGAGCTATTTCGCTACACCTTACTTGGTGTCATCCCCCAAATCCCCCGCAATAGCAAACGAAAATCAGAACAACCAGAGCGCAATTTACCGCAAATTGTCGGACGGGACACACCCCAATTCCCCTTCAGCGACGCATATCAAATGCTGCAAGCCAACCTCAAATTTCTGGCTTCCGACAACGAATTAAAAACCATCGTTGTTAGTAGTTCCGTTTCCGGGGAAGGAAAATCCGAAGTTTCGGCAAACCTAGCAGTCACAGTAGCCCAACTAGGACGACGGGTACTCCTAATTGATGCAGACATGCGCTGTCCCATTCAACATCACATCTGGGGATCAAACAACACCATCGGTTTATCTAACGTTATAGTTAATCAAGTAAATTTAAGCCTAGCTGTAGAAGAAGTCATCCCCAATTTACACCTCTTACCAGCAGGAGTTGTACCACCTAACCCCGTCGCACTCCTCGATTCCCAGAGAATGGCAGCCCTAGTAGCATCTTTTGCCCAGGAATATGATTTAGTTATTTTTGATACTCCACCCCTTTCTGGAATGGTAGATGCAGCCGTATTGAGTAAGTTAGCAGATGGGCTGTTATTAGTAGTCCGTCCCGGAGTAGTCAATTGGAACAGCGCCAGTGCTGCAAGGGAATTCTTGACCCAATCCGAGCAGAATGTGCTGGGAATGGTGATTAATGGGGTGAATGTAAAGCAGGAGCCGGATAGTTATTTTTATTACTCGCGAGAATCAATTGAGTACAATCATACCTATCGAAATACATCACTAAATAGTCAATCTAGTCTTGGTCAAAAGAGCTAGATTGTGAAACAAAAACGATATTTAAAGTATAGTTAATTGTATCAAGAATAATGAACACCAAAGAATTAGTTATTGAAGCAGGTCGGACGGAAAGACAGTACTGGAGAGACCTGTGGAAATACCGAGAATTATTTTACTTCTTAGCTTGGCGTGACATTCTAGTTCGCTACAAACAAACAGTTATCGGCATGGCATGGGCATTACTACGTCCTTTTTTAACAATGGTGGTGTTTACCTTTGTATTTAACGGACTAGCGAAACTACCAACCGAAGGTAATACACCCTATCCGATCCTCGTATATGCAGCAATGCTACCTTGGCAATTCTTCTCTGGTGCCTTGAGTGAATGCAGCAACAGTCTAATCAACAATAGTAACTTACTTTCTAAAGTATACTTTCCCCGTTTAATTGTACCGACTAGTGCAGTCATAGTCAGCTTTGTAGATTTTATGATTGCAGGCATGATTTTATTAGGATTAATGGCTTGGTATAACTTTGTGCCTGATTGGCGAATTATAACTTTACCACTGTTTATCTTAATCGCCTTTGCCGCATCAATGGGTGTCGGATTATGGCTTGCGGCTTTAAACGTTGAATACCGCGACTTTCGCTACCTCGTTCCGTTTTTAGTTCAGTTTGGTTTGTATATCTCTCCAGTTGGCTTTAGTAGCAAAGTCGTACCAGAACAATGGCGTTTGTTATATTCTCTCAATCCTATGGTAGGGGTAATCGACGGTTTTCGTTGGGCTATTTTAGGTGGAGAATCTCAGATATATTTACCCGGTTTTGCCTTGTCAACTGGGTTAGTGGTAGCACTATTGTGGAGTGGTATATGGTATTTCCGCAGAATGGAACGGACATTTGCCGACGTAATTTGAAACTGTGGTTAAAATAGGAGTGAAGTCAGTGTCAAATAATATCATTAGAGTCGAAAATTTAAGTAAAAAATACATTTTAAATCATCAGCAAGATGTTAAGTCTAAATATAAATCCTTTCGAGAAGTAATTACTAATCAGGCAAAATCACTTGTAAATAAACTAAGCTCAACAAGGAATGAATCAAAAGGCATTCTGGAAGAATTTTGGGCATTAAAAGATATTTCATTTGACATTCAGCAAGGTGAGCGTGTTGGTATTGTCGGTCGTAATGGAGCAGGAAAATCAACATTATTGAAACTTTTGAGTCGCATCACTGAACCTACGAATGGCAGAATTTCAATCAAAGGACGAGTAGCTAGTTTACTAGAAGTTGGTACAGGTTTTCACCCTGAATTAACTGGTAGGGAAAATATTTTCCTCAATGGTGTAATTTTGGGAATGAGTAAGGCAGAAATCAAACGTAAGTTTGATGAAATAGTTGATTTCGCCGAAGTAGAAAAGTTTTTAGATACCCCAGTCAAACGGTATTCATCAGGGATGTATGTCCGACTAGCATTTTCTGTAGCAGCCCATCTCGAACCGGAAATATTAATTGTAGATGAAGTATTAGCAGTTGGTGATGCACAATTTCAAAAGAAATGTTTAGGTAAAATGCAGGATGTTTCTCAGGACGAGGGACGAACAGTTTTGTTTGTCAGCCATAACATGGATGCAATCCAGAGATTATGTTCTCAATGTATCATGTTAGAAAAAGGCCGCTTTATTACTCAAGGTAATACAGATAGTATTGTTTTACGCTATCTTTCAACTAATTTATTGAAAGCAGCACCAAGGAAATGGATTGATGTATCTCAAGCGAGTAGAATTGGCAGTGGAGAAGCCCGATTTGAGAAAGTTCAATACAGTAGTCTCAATCAATTAGCAGATTTTCAACCCTATTCCGAAGGACCATTGGAATTTTTGATTGATATTGTCTCCGATTCAGCCAGAAGTTTAGGTAGTCTTGGAATTTCCCTGTGTGATAAATTAGGAAACACTTTAGTCAATGCTGACTCTCTAGCAATTGGTGAAGTGATTAATTTGAATAAAGGTAGTAACATCATCAAAATTAAGATTAATAGTGTATACCTTAACCCTGGATTTTACACAGTTGCCCTATGGCTTGCAGATCCTCTAGGAAATCACATATTTGATTATGTAGAAGCAGCCTTTGAACTAGAAATAATTAACCTCAATAATGACGGTCTTGGGATTAGACCTCATGGGGATGGAATTGTACTTTGTAAATTCGAGCTTTCACAAAAAGTTTTTGAGATAGTTAATGATTGGTAACTTAATAACTAATAATAAATTAATTCAATAAAATTTTCAGCACTTAATATATGAATCATCAAGATATTTATCATGTCAAATTAGCACCAATTCCAGATGGAGAAAAACGACCCCTTTGGTCAGTCATAATTCCTACATATAATTGTGCAAAATACTTGGGAGAAACACTAGCTAGTGTACTTGCTCAAGACCCAGGACCAGATTTTATGCAAATTTTAGTCGTTGACGACCACTCAACAAAAGATAATCCACAAGCTATTGTCGAAGATTTAGGTCAAGGTCGCGTCGAGTTTTACAGACAACCGCAAAATGTTGGTAATACAAAAAACTATGCAACTGGTTTACAACTTTCTCGAGGCAAGATAATTCATTTACTACACGGAGACGATTGTGTACTAAATGGATTTTACAGCAAGATGCAAAAAGCCTTTGAGGAAGCACCGGAAATTGGCGCTGCATTTTGCCGACACATTTTTATGGATGAACATAGCCATTGGTTGCATCTATCACCTTTAGAACAACTTGAAAGTGGGATTTTGAATAATTGGTTAGAACGCATTGCAACGATACAAATAATTCAGACACCCTCAATTGTGGTACGGCGTGAAGTATATGAGAGTATAGGTGGATTTGATCAACGCTTACGTTTTACTGAAGACTGGGAAATGTGGACAAGAGTTGCTGCTCATTATCCAATATGGTACGAAGTGGAACCATTAGCTTTATACCGTCAAAGACCCGCCTCTCTGACTCAACTTTCCCAAAATAATGCTGATATTATCCGCCAGACATATGAGGCAATTGATATTTTCCAATCATACTTACCAGAAGAAATAATTTGTAAGGCAAGAAAAAAGAATGCTATCTATTTTTTAGATAAGTCATCATTTTTATTCAAACTTGGAGCCAGAAAATCTGCAACTTTACAGATATACACCTTGCTAGAGTATTATAACTCTTTTATTTTTAGTATTTTAGTCAATTTAGCTTTATTAAGAGGATATATAAGATTGATTTTCCAGAAATTACCAAAAATTGCTTAGAATATTTGGGTTGATTCATCACCAAGTAAATATACTGAAAGTAATTAAATAAAATAATTTAATCAAATTTAGAACTCATCGATTATGAAGTATCAACAATCTTTCCGCGAACATATTGAACCGATTCCACCGGGTGAATCACGTCCCTTGTGGTCAGTAATGATACCTACATATAACTGTGCTAATTTTTTGCGTGAGACTCTTGCAAGTGTATTAGCTCAAGATCCAGGACCGGATGTAATGCAAATTCAGGTAGTCGATGATTATTCAACTAAAGACGATCCGGAAGCGGTTGTTAAAGAACTAGGAGGCGATCGCGTTGAGTTTTACCGTCAACCAGAGAACGTTCGCTATATTAGGAACTTTAACACATGCATACAAAGGGCACGAGGTAAGATTATTCATATATTACATGGTGATGACTACGTACTTAACGGGTTCTACAAAAAAATGGAACTGCTATTTTCTCAACACCCAGATATCGGTGCTGCTTTCTGTCGTCAGATATATATGGACAATCAGGGATACTGGCATCGTTTTTCTCCTTTAGAACAATTTGAGAGTGGAGTTTTAAGTAATTGGTTAGAAAGAATAGCTTCTGAACAGAGAATCACAACCCCATCTATTGTGGTACGACGTGATGTATATGAAAAACTTGGAGGATTTGACAGTCGCTTCACTTGTACAGGGGAAGATTGGGAGATGTGGGTAAGAATTGCAACTACATACCCAGTAGCCTACGAAGTGCAACCTTTAGCCGTATATCGCCAATCAACATTAGGGTCTCTGACCCAAACTTCTATGCGTACTGGTAAGTTTTTTCAAGATTTGCGTAAGGCCGACGAAATTATTCAATCATACTTACCTAATTACATTCAAGAAACAATCGCGAGGAAGGCTTCTAAACGAGCAAGAGAAACTTATGCATCTTGGGCTATAAATAGTAGCTATCAAATACTTACTCGCACAGGTAATGTCAGAGATTCACTGATTCCAGTCAAAGAAGCATTGCAATTTGGCTGTTCATCACGAGTCATTATGCAATTATCTCGCTTATTCATGAAGACAATTACTTATCAATTAAAAGAAAAGTTAATCTTTTCTGAAAGGTAAATTAATTGATTGAGGATTGCTTAAATAAAGCCACAAATACTTTCGGTTCAATAAGTAGAATCAATCTGCTAACAATCATTGGCTTTTTCAATTACAACTCAATGCCATAATTTACACGCTTTTATAAGTTATATCTTCAGGAGATAAAAATTATTACTCCAATTTCAATGTATTCATCATTAAAAATTCCGAAGAAACTGGTAAATAAAATAGAGATTGTCACTATTTTTTTACTATTTTTCTATTATCTTGGACCTAATTTACCTAGACCAGTAATTCAAGCTTGGGCTTTATTTGGTTTTTTGACTATTCCATTATTAATTTTGAGTTGCTGGAAACAGTTTATTTGGGTGTTAAAACAGGATTTAATTTTGTCGGTATTAATAGCCTATGTACCTTTATCATTCTTGTGGTCTACTAATCCTGATATTACCTTAACCTATTCAAGAGCTTTTATTTTTTCTACCGCATTTGGGATATATTTAGCTACACGTTACTCTCCCAAGGAACAAGTGCGACTATTAATCTGGTTATTGAGCGTATATACATTGATTAATTTAATAGTACCTCTGGCAATGCCATCCTACGGTATAGAAGGAGGGTGGAGGGGAATCAGCACTTATAAAAATTCCTTAGCTGCGACAATGGTCATGGCTACAATACTTTTTTTGGATATATATTTTTATGGTCATAGGTATCGTTTCAAGGCATTAATTGGAGCGGGAATTGCATTTTTGATCCTTCTATTATCTCAAGGTAGAGGTAGTTTGGGAATTTTTGTGGGGCTACTACCTCTTTTACCCTTTTATAAGATTGTAAAACAAGGATATAAGCTCAAAATAATCCTGGGAATTTTTGCAATTTTGATTTGTGGAATTATTGCTTTGACTATTTTCACAAACTTAGAATTTATTGTGGTCGATTTGCTGGGAAAACAAATGGACTTAACAGGAAGGGAACCTCTTTGGAATTATTTAATTGATCGGGGTTTGGAGCGACCTTGGTTGGGTTATGGATATGCTGGTTTCTGGACGAATCCAACCGAAAGTCTCGGTGTAGCCTTTAAGTTCTCTTGGATTGGGGGAGTAGGGGAAGGAGGTGGTAACTCTCACAGTAGTTACATCGAATCATTTTTGCAGTTAGGGTGGTTAGGGTTATCTTTGATGTTAATTAGTTTATCAATAACTTTAGGGAGAGTTATTTTATTACTAGCTTTAACTAAGCAAGTAGAGTTTTTTTGGATGCTCCAATTCTTATTACTCATAACTATCATTAGTTATTATGACTCTATGGGTTTCCTTGATTACCGCAATTTATTGTGGGTTTTATACATATCAATTGCATATTCAAGCGCAGTTGTTTCTCCAACAGTTAATCCTAAATACAATAAATATAAAAATTTAAATTATTCAGGCTGATAAACAATATGAAAATCTTACATGTGAGTACTTATGACATCATTGGTGGTGCTGCTCGCTCTGCTTATAGATTACATCAAGGTTTATTAGAGATTCAAGCAGAGTCCCTGATGTTAGTACAATCGAAGTCAAGTAGTCATGAAAATGTCATAGCACCTCAAAAGAGTTCACATAAATTACTAGCAAAAGTAGGTCATGCTTTAGATACTGTACCAGCTAAATTATATCGTCAGCGCCCCCAATCAGAATTCTCAACTCAATGGTTTATAGACTCTATTCATTCACAGGTTTCGCGGATTGAGCCCGATATTATTAATTTACATTGGATAAATGAAAGTTTCCTGAAAATTGAGACAATCAAAAAAATAAATTGTCCCATCGTTTGGACTCTTCATGATATGTGGGCTTTTACAGGAGGATGTCATTACGACCAAGATTGTGGTCGTTATATGGTTAATTGTGGTAATTGTCCTCAGTTAAATAGTCATACCAGTTTAGATTTATCCCGTTTAATATGGTATCGAAAACACCAAGCTTGGAAAAATCTTAACTTAACTATTGTTACTCCTAGTCAATGGCTAAGTAAATGTGCTGCTAATAGTTCTCTTTTCCAAAATCGGAGAATAGAAGTTATTCCCTACGGTTTAGATATACAACAATATAAACCTATTAATCGTCAAGTAATTAGACAATTACTGAATTTACCGACTAATAAGCAATTAGTTTTATTTGTCGCTGTGAATGCAACAAGTTCTCCACGGAAAGGATTTAATTTTCTCAAATCCGCCTTACAACAATTATGTAATTCGGGATGGAATCAGAAGATAGAGTTAGTGGTTATTGGTGCTTCTCAAAACAATGGTGATGAAATTCTCGGATTTAAAACTCACTTTCTAGGTAAGTTAAGAGATGATATTTCTTTGTCCCAAATATATGCTGCTGTAGATGTATTTGTTGCTCCATCGATTCAAGATAATTTACCAAATACGGTGTTAGAAGCGATCGCGTGTGGTACTCCCGCAGTTGCGTTTAATGTTGGTGGTGTACCAGATATGATTGAGCATCAGCAAAATGGTTACTTGGCTCAACTGTTTGACATTGAAGATTTAGCTCAAGGAATAGCTTGGGTATTGGAGAATCCACACCGACATCAAAAATTATGCGATCGCGCTCGTGAAAAAGCTGAAAGGGAATTTTCTCTGGAAATTCAAGCACGTCGTTACATGTCTCTTTACAGTCAACTAACATAGATTTACATGAAATATTTTTATCCGAATCTTGTTGAAAATACATAGTTGATTATGTAATGGAACTCACGAACAATCAATTGATAAAAATGACTCTAAATTTACTAAGAAGAAACCAAAGAGATAAGTTTGTATTTCCATTGTTATTAAAATTATTAGGTATCAAAATTATCACCAACAACCAGTTATTAACAAATCAAGAAGGATATGTAAATTTAACTTATGCTTTGAAAGAATATGTTTCACCCCAACCACCTAACAATATTGGAGAAATACCTGAATCAATCAAAGTAACAAGTCTTCCCTTTAGTATAAATAGACCTATTGTGTCGGAAATAGAAAATGCTCAACTGATAGGAGATATAGCAGTAGGTTTTGATAAGGAAGGAAATATTATTGCCGAAACTACTCAACCCCCTCTTGGTGATTTAAGTCCTAGGTTTGATGGTTCTATATCTGTAGAAAGTTTATTTCTCAAAAAAATACCTCTTGCTAAAAGATATCATTTGGGTTCAGCTTGTTCATTAGTAAACTTCAGGAGTAAAAGTTATTATCACTGGTTTTTAGATTGTTTAACACGTCTAGAAGGGCTGGAGTATTATCAAAAGTATACTGGTGATAAACCTCTATTAATTATTGACTCAAATCCAACTTCATGGCAAATTGAATCTTTAAAATTCTTAGGTTATGAACCGGGTACTTATGTCTACTGGGACAAAAGTAAAAAAATTCATTTAAAAAAATTGATAGTCCCAACATTTAGACAACCAGGAAATTGGATATCCCCTTCAGCATTACATTGGTTACGTGGACAGATATTGAAGACTATCCAGAACCAGAATGCTAATAAAAATCAGTATTCATTCTCCCCAAGGATATATATTTCACGCTCTAAAGCATCCGGACGTAGAGTGATAAATGAAGAAAAATTAATTGAGCTTCTCCATCAATTTGGATTTGTTCGCTATACCTTAGAAGATATGAGTTTGTGGGAACAAATACAATTATTTTCATCAGCAGAAATCGTCATTGCTCCTCATGGTGCTGGCTTAACAAATATCATTTTTTCTCAAAAACCAATAACAGTGATTGAATTTGTTAATCCTTGGGTTAGCCCCCATTATTACCTTATATCAACCATATTAGGTTTTACTTACTGGTGTTTTGAATGTCATCAACCTTATCTACAGAAGCTAAGAAAAGGAAAGGGCGACATGATAGTAGATGTTGAGAGTCTTCACCATCTCCTCAAACAATTAATTACATAAATTGATGTGTAGACACAATTAATCATCCTTTTGTCTTGAATAGGAAATAAAGGTGATTTGAGCTACTTATATACACTCGAATTTTCCAGATTCAGAGATAATCTTTGATATACACAAAATATGAAATTACCCAAAATTAGTATTGTCACTCCATCTTATAACCAAGCTCCTTTCCTAGAAGCAACTATCCAAAGCCTATTGAGCCAAAATTATCCCAATTTAGAATACATAATTATTGATGGCGGTTCTACTGATGGCAGTGTTGATATTATTCATAAATATGCGGAACATTTAACCTATTGGGTTAGCGAATCAGATAATGGACAAACTGATGCTTTGATTAAGGGTTTTAATCGAGCAACAGGTGATATTTTGGGATGGTTATGTTCTGATGATTTACTTGAACCTTGGACTTTACAAGAAGTTGCTGAGTTTTTCTCTCAAAACCCTCAAGCACGTGTTGTTTACGGTGATACTACCTGGATTGATACTAAAGATAGACTGCTAAAAATCAGAAAGGAATTAGCATTTAATCGATTTATTTTGTTATATGAGCATAACTTTATTCCCCAACCCTCGACCTTTTGGCAAAGAGATTTGTATGAGGAAGTTGGTGGACTAAATACGAAGTTTGATGTGGCTATGGATGCTGACCTTTGGCTACGATTTAGCGAAATTACCCGTCTATATCACCGACGTAGACCTTGGTCTCGAATGCGAATATATCCGGAACAAAAAACCTATCGTTTGCTATCACAAAAGAACTTAGAAAAAAAGATTCTGCGACAAAAATACTATGGAGATGAATCTAATTATGCTGTCAGAGCTAAAAAGATATTTGCTAAAGGAATACGACTTTCATGGAAACTAGCAGCAGGATGCTATTGGTAAGAAAAATCTAAATCCGAATTTCTCACAACACCCTAAAATTCACAGGGAAGAGTAGAAGGAAAATCAATCCCTAACTCAAGGCTTACAACTTAATCGTGAGAAATCCAGGTAAAGCTTCAAGTCAATATGTAGAGCTTTGAGCAGTCAGAAAAAATCTATCTATTACCCGTTTATTACCACTTATTTACTACTTGTATGTGATACATCAAGGAAATATATTAGTGATTTTTTGTAATTAACTATGGGTCGAATGTCAATATTCTTGAAATTAGTAATACCAATGTTATGAAAATACTTCAAGTACATAACGAGTATCAACACTTAGGTGGGGAAGAAGCGGTTGTTGATGCTGAGTATCGAATGCTGAATCATTATGGTCATGAAGTCAAGCAGTGGATTGTTAAGAATTCTGTTCTTGATGATTTGGGATTGGTAGATAAAGTTAAATTGTCATTTCAGTCTACTTGGTCTCAGGATGCTTATATTACACTTCAACAGAAAATAGGTGATTTTCGACCGGATATTGTTCATGTTCATAATACAATTCCTTTAATATCTGCATCAATATATTCTGCGTGCCATGATTGTAATGTACCCGTAGTTCAAACATTACATAATTACAAATTTATCTGTCCTGGTTCTAATTTATATCGCAACGAAAGTATTTGTGAAGATTGTCTTGGTAAGAGTTTTACCTATCCTGCGTTGATTAATAGTTGCTATCGTCGAAATACAATTAGTACTATTTTTGCGGTTCAAGGTTTAACATTTCATCGATTGAGGGGAACCTATGAAAATGATATAGATGCTTATATTGCCTTGACAGAATTCGCTCGTCAAAAATTTATTCAAGGGGGTTTACCTGCGGAAAAAGTAGCAGTAAAGCCTAATTTTGTCAATTCAGATATTAGGGTAGGTGAACACAAGGGAAACTATGCACTATTTGCTGGTAGATTAATACCCCAAAAAGGGGTGAAAACTCTGTTAAAAGCTTGGCATCTTTTAGATAATTCTATTCCGTTGAAGGTGGTTGGTAGGGGAGTATTAGAATCTTTATTTCATCATGATTTACCACCGGGAATCGAATATTTAGGTGCTGTACCTCGTCATCAAGTGATAAAACTGATGCAAAATGCGCGACTTTTAATATTTCCTTCGGAATGGTATGAATGCTTTCCGATGGCTATTGCAGAAGCTTTTGCTACGGGATTACCTGTTATCGCTAGTAATTTAGGTGGAATGGGTGAGATTATTCGAGATGGAAAATCAGGTTGGCATTTTCAAGTGGGAGACCCGAAAGATTTAGCTCGTGTCGTACAGTCTGCGTGGTCTGACCCGGTGGAAATTCAACGTCGGGGTAGTTTAGCACGTCATCAGTATGAAACTGATTATTCTCTAGAAAAGAATCATCAAGTGCTGATTAGTATTTATCAAAAAGCTATTGATTCCTGGGCAAAAAGTAAATGTAGGAGAATTGAAGGATACAGAATACAGGAGACAGGAGTCAATAGATAAAGTTAAAAATTAATTTTTTGCGTTTTAAATTGTTATCTCAAAGCAGCTATTAACAAGTCTTTAAAAGCTAAAAAATGTACTTCCAAAAATCTTCAAGCTATTTACTGTAATTGAGTGTAATTTAGTTAATTAAGCAAAAACAGATGATTTCGCCACAAAAAGTTTTAATCATTGTTGAAAATTTACCTGTTCCTTTTGATCGACGGGTATGGATGGAAGCCACGACTTTGAAAAAAGCTGGCTATGATGTTTCTGTAATTTGTCCTACTGGTAAAAATTACGAGAAAGATTACGAAATTATTGAAGGAATTCATATCTATCGTCATCCTTTACCGGAAGAGGAAAGTTCAGTTAAAGGTTATTTACGAGAGTATGCTGCTGCTGTTTTTTGGCAGTTTCGTCTTGCACACAAGGTATGGAAAGAAAGGGGTTTTGATGTTGTCCATATTTGCAATCCTCCTGACTTGTTATTCTTAACAGCAGGATGGTTTAAGTTATTTCATGGTGTTAAAGTTATTTTCGATCATCATGATTTGAGTCCGGAAATGTACGTAGCTAAGTATAGTCGCAGAGATATTTTTTATCATGGTTTACGCTTGGTGGAGCGCTTGACTTACTTAACAGCGGATTTAGCGATCGCAACTAATGAATCCCATCAAGAGGTTGCTCTGACTAGGGGAGGTAAGAAAGCTGATGAGGTTTTTGTGGTGAGGAGCGCTCCTGACTTATCAAGATTTACCAAAATACCTGTGAATGAAAGTTACAAACGAGGCAAAAAATACTTGATTGGTTATATGGGTGTAATGGGTGAACCGGAAGGAATTGATTATCTTTTGCGAATCATTCAGCATCTGGTGATGGAGAAGAATCGACGGGATATGCATTTCATGTTGATTGGGAACGGTCCTGCTTTTGAAAAACTACAAGTTTTATCTCAAGAATTAGGAATAAGCGAGTTTGTGGAGTTTACAGGATTCAAAACAGGAAAAGAGCTTTTAGAGCGTCTTTCTAGCTGTGATTTATGTGTAGAACCTTCACCTCAATCTGCATATAATGACAAATGTACGATGAATAAAATTCTTGAATATATGGCGCTGGGAAAACCCATTGTGCAGTTTGATTTAATCGAAGGAAGACGTTCTGCACAATCAGCTTCTTTATATGCTAAACCCAATGATGAAAGAGAATTTGCGCAGAAAATTCTTGAATTAGTTGAATCTCCGGAACTACGGCAAAAAATTGGTGCAGAAGGGCAAAGAAGAATGGAAGAAATTTTGGAATGGCGACATCAAGCTCCTAAATTGTTGGATGCTTATACTCATTTGTTAATGCAACCGAAAGGCTTAATGAAGAATATTGTTCGTTATTCTGGTAATTAGGTTTTTAAAAATTATATAAGTTTTATGTTGAGCGCAAAATGAGAAAATAAAATTTAGTAAGTGATTCAGTTGCATATTCATTTTTAGTGGATATATTCTATTGGTACAAGTGTCATTTTATGGTTTATAAATCCCTCTCTCTACCTGACTTTAAATCCGACCTGCGTTCTCCAAAATCAATGGGAATTCAAAGAGGTCTAGCAATTCGGGTTATTCGAGTTTTCACGCTCATTGGACTGGATATAATTGCATTATCAATAGCATGGAATTTAGCGATTACTTATGGAACTCCTTTAGCTTCTCCTTGGACGCAACATAGTTCTTTTTTTCTGATTAGTCTTGCTGTTGTAATTAGTATTTTTCTCTCCTCTGGTTTGTATAAAGCTGGGGTGTATCGCCGTAATTATGGACAAATTTGCAAAACGGTATCGCTAGCAAATATTATTTTGTTGCTACTTGCGTTTCTCTATGAACCAGAGCAGTATCTGTCTCGTTCGAGTTTTTTGCTGTTTTGGATATTTTCCATTACTGCTATTTGTTTATCACGTTTACTGTTTGATTGGGGAACCCGTTTATTGCGAGAAAATGGGGTAATTCGTCATTCTGCTTTTGTAATTACGGAAGCAAACCGGAAACTGGATGATATAGGTTTGATTGAAAAGGAAAATTGTTACACGATTGTGGGGGTAGATGAACCTAGTTGTTTAGATTTAGGTAATCGTGAACAGACGTTTGCGTACTTACGTCAGTTGGGTATTACTGAAGCGTTTGTTTCTTGGGATGCGATCAAGAATCGGTTGCATGTGTGTTGGCATTTTTATACGGCTGGGATTACGTTACGGATTTTGCCGAGTGAACAGCAGTTTCGTTATCCGAAGTCGGTGAATTGGAGTTTGGGGGATACTAATTGTTTAACAATTCCAGCACCAATTATTATTGGTAGTGATTTTTGGGTGAAGCGGTGTTTTGATTTGTGCTGTTCACTAGTTTTGGTGTTTTTGCTGTCACCTGTATATTTGATTATTGGCTTATTAATTAAGTTGGATTCTCCGGGTCCGGTTTTCTTCCGTCAAGAGCGGGTTGGTTTGCACTGTAAGAAGTTTAAAATTTGGAAGTTCCGAACGATGGTGACGAACGCAGAGAAGTTGCAAGCTGATTTGGAAGCGAAAAATGAAATTAAGGATGGGGTGTTGTTTAAGCTGAAGGATGATCCACGGGTAACTCGCTTAGGAAAGTTTTTACGTCGTTATAGTTTGGATGAGTTACCGCAGATATTTAATGTGATGTTTGGGGAAATGAGTTTGGTTGGTCCGCGTCCTTTACCGATTCGGGATGTGGAACGGTTTCAGAAGATGCATTTTATTCGTCAGGAGGTGCTTCCAGGAATTACGGGTTTATGGCAAGTTTCTGGTCGTTCGGATATTGATAACTTTGAGGATGCGGTGAAGTTGGATATTGATTACATTGAAAATTGGTCTTTGTGGATGGATATTCGGATTTTATTGCAGACGGTACGGGTGGTACTGCAAAAGAGTGGTGCTTATTGAGATATTTTTACGCAAATATCCCATAAATGAACCCTGATATTGTTGCCATTACTACAACTATTGACACAAATACCACTGTTTTTTTAGTTCCCAGAATACTGCGAATGACTAGCATATTTGGTAATGAGAGGGCTGGTCCTGCTAGTAATAATGCTAACGCGGGTCCATTTCCCATACCATTTCCGATCAAACCCTGCAAAATAGGAACTTCCGTGAGTGTGGCAAAGTACATAAAGGCTCCTGCAAATGCAGCCACAAAGTTGGAGAGTAAAGAATTGCCACCAACTGCTCGTGTCACCCACTCGGAGGGAATTAGAGCTTCATGACCGGGACGACCGAGTAAGGCTCCAGCGACCACAACCCCCATCAGTAGAAGTGGTAAAATTTGTTTCGCGAAGTCCCAGGATGAGGCAAACCACTCTCCGGCTTCATCTTTGTTGGTGCTGGTCAGCCAAGATAAACCGATTACCCCCACCGCAAAGGGAACCATTGGTTCCTGGGAAAATTGCCACCCTAGGACTGCGGTGACGGCTGAAATTAAAATTACTTTACCGGGGTTGAGATGAAACCAAGCAACTAATAAAACTGCAAGAGCGATCGCCAACACGCCTGTAATTAACCATTTTGCTGTATAAATTGTAGCCCAAATACCGATGGGTTCTGTGGGTTTTGCCCAGTTAGCAAAGACTAAAATCCCCACCATGACTGCAAAAAAGAGGGTATTTTGCCATAGGGGACGATTGACTTCTGGTTCTGGGAATCCAGCTTGGGCTTCAATTTTCTCTAGTTCTTCTCCACGGAAGATGAATGCCATCAGTAAACCAATCACCACACTAAAAGCGATCGCTCCGATAGCTCTTGCAATACCTAATTGCCATCCCAAAATCCGAGCCGTGAGGATAATTGCTAGTATATTTACGGCTGGGCCTGAGTATAAAAAGGCTGTAGCTGGACCAAGACCCGCTCCCATGCGATAAATACCGGCAAATAAAGGTAGGACTGTGCAGGAACAAACGGCTAGAATTGTCCCGGATACGGATGCTACCCCATAGGCTAAAATTTTGTTGGCTTTTGCTCCCAGGTATTTCATCACCGCATCTTGGGAAATAAAAACCGCGATCGCTCCAGCAATAAAAAAGGCGGGAATTAAACACAGTAGCACATGTTCTTGAGCGTACCACCGCACTAAATATAGTGATTCAAAAACAGCATTTTTTAATCTTTCGGAGTTAGCGATAATTTCCACTGGTAGATAAAAACAAACTAAGAAACCTGCGACAATCCACAACAAAGGTTTCCATTCCGATTTCCAAAAATGCATACATATTTCTCCTATCTCTGCAATGGGGAAAATGTGAACTGTAATTATTTCGGGACTTTTAAAATCAAATCAAATCAAATAGGACGCGCGCAACCGGCACATTTTTTTCTAGGATTGTGACACTTTGATCAATGTTTAACCTAGTAATTAGAATTTGCGGAAAAAGTCTTAAAAAAGTCTTATAGTGGGGGTAGGGAACGGAGAACAGGTAACAGTTTTACCTTTATTTTTGTGTTGTTTGTACTCTCATAAATTTGAGTGCAAGTTTTTTAAGCCTTAAACCTTTATTTCCTTGCACTTTCACCGGATAAAAAATCCTCAAAGCGTTGATAAATAAGTTTTTTATCCTTATTCATCAAGCCCTAATTAGGATGTGAGTTCGATGAATTACAAAGTCTGAAACTCTTGTTCAGCAATATTGGTGCCAAATAAAAGTTTTTAAAAACCTCATCGTCTACTGAGAATAAAATCAGTAAACTGGGAATAGTCAGTTATTGACTTTGTTCTCAACATTAACTGAAAGCTGACTTTGAACCTGAACTTGCAAAATCTTTGATTCACAAGGATTATAGAGCTTAAAGTCCGTCGAATTCACGTTAATAGGGTGTTTCCTGTCCCACACCAACCGGATATTGTGACAATTGCAGCTATTCCTGTCAAACAACCTTGAATTTTGTTGGGTGGGTTAGACAGTTTGTAACCCACCTTGTAACCCACCCGACGGAGTATATTCACTTAATTGTGAGATAAAAGGGATTCAATCTCTTGGGGTTCCAATACCTTACCCTGACTGAGAACTTTTCCATCCACGACCAATGCTGGTGTTTTCATTACACCCCGTTTGACGATTTCCATTGTGTCTGTAACATGAAAAATATCAGCCTGCAAATCCCTAGATGCGATCGCAGTTTTGGCGTTTGCTTCTAGTTGTTGACATTTCTTACAACCTGTACCCAAAATTTCAATCTTGATACTACTCATCGCTTAACCTCCGAATATTTACTCTGCCAACAAAGAACTGGCAAAATCAGCTAGGGGACAATTGGGTTTATGTTCCAACCCCAAATCCTTTCTTCTGGATAAATACTCCTGGTGTGTCCATCCTTCTTTTTCTGCTAGTGCTAATAAACTAAATACCCCTGCTCTCAATCCAGAAGCACAACGCACATAAATTGGTTGGGGTAATGTTTCTATGGCTGTTTTAAATTTTTGTAATGTATCTGTGTTTAAGTTTTGCCCAGATACTGGAATACTAACAAATTTCAGCGATAAATTCTCTACTATTTCTTTGTTTAATTGATTCCCCTCACCCTCCGTACACAGGTCTATAACCGTACTAAAACCTTTCTCGGCTATTTCTTGTAAACCTGTTGGGTCTGCAACTGAACCAATCGCTAAATTATTAGTCACCGCTTTGAACATTTTTTTCCTCTCTACTAGACATCAAACCTGTCACTTCCTAGAGTAATCCTTATACCTATGTATAAGGTCAAGGATTTTGCAAAAATACTTTTCACAGGTTTTCTAAAACGATGCATTGATGGGTGGGGTCAGACTGATCTAAATTCCCTTGACATTGCTCCAGTAAGGGTAATATTTCATCATGCAGCATCTGCAACTTGTGAATTTGCTCGCGTATTTCCTGGGTTTTTCGCTGGAGACGCTCATATACAGCCATACAACTTAGCGATCGCTGTTCTTTTAAGGTAAGGATATCTTTAATTTCTTCTAAACTCAATCCCAGAGATTTAACCCGAATAATCCAAGCTAAACGCTCTACTTGCTCTTGACTAAATAGCCTATATCCTGCTTCTGTGCGTTCTAGGGGTGGGATTAAACCGATACGCTCATAGAAATAGACTGTTTGCGGATTCAGTCCTAAACTGCGAGCTACCTCACCGATTTTGTACATAACCTTAGCTTTCATCACCCATTCCCCATCAACTCAAAACGAGTAGCGAATCTCACCTCTGACTAGGTTATCACTAAAGTTTTCCCTGCCGATCACCGTTTCATAATCGATTGCTCCGGCAAAATTTTGGGAAAATACAACTTGGGTTCCCACTCCTAGCTTGAGATAATCTTTGTCCCGTTCTGGTGTGTTGATCTGTCGTGGTATTCCTGGTTGATTTAGTAGTTCTGTGGTGATGGTGCGGGTGTTTTCTCCTAATTCCCGTTCGTAACTAGCACGGAGATGAGGAATTATTTTGGTGGAGCCAGTATTAAATTCAACGGCAGCTTGCGCACCAATACTGAGGGTGAATGCTTCAGCATCCTGGTCGTTGACTTTTAAATTTAAGCTTTGTGCGCCAGTTTCGGTGTAACCATCGATATTCACACGGTCATATCGGACACCTAAAATTGGTCCATAGGCAAGATTTCCCGAACGGGCAATGTATCCTCCCTTCAGACTAGCAGAAAATTGATTAGCGTTGGTTGTAGCTGTGGCTGTCCGGTTATCAAAGTTGGTTTTGCGGTTAATATCAAAATCGTTGTTTCCGTAGCTGAGAATGGCATTTGTCCAAAAGTTGGTTTGGCTGTAGTTACTATATAAAGAAATACCGTAACCATTGCTTTCCAATTTACCCAGGTTGCGATTGAAGTTGGTTTCATTACCCACTAAACCAAAGGCTACACCAATAGCCAAATTATCAGCAACCCGATAATCAACTCCGACAGTCACACCGGAAGTGGTGAAGTCGTAACCAGGATTGTCATTACCAGAATTGCGATCGCCAAAGTTAATATTACCATTGACAAAGGTTCCCCAGGGTTGATTAGTTGGTTGGGAGGATTGGATTTGCAGTGCTTGTAAGCGACTATCGATCAGTTGGGTTTGTCGTTGAGCTATACCCAAGGCAATCTCGCTTTGGGGGATAATCGTTTGGGGTGCATTGATCACTGCTGCTGCATATTCCCCGATTAATTGATGACCCCGTGCTGTGGGATGGATCAAGTCCCAAAATAAATATTCATTCGGATTACTACAAACAGTACCCGCTTCACGATTAAAACAAGGTTCATTCAAGTTGGTAAAACCAAATTTACCCGGTTCTGCTAATACTTCGGAAAGCAAAGCATTTACGTCTAGGGGAATAATATTCAGATTCCGGTTTTGCTGGGCTAATCCTTGCAAGGCAACTTGTAATTCGCTATTGTGGGTGTTAGTAAGGGCAGTGCTACTAGCGGCAGTTCCTAACGGATTTTCCCGCACCGTTTTCCCCAAGTCAAGCAAGTTTACTACTAGGAAATTCCTCGCACCTTTGTCTTTGAGGGCATTAATGGAACCGGTAATATTGTTAATTACACTGGTGGTATCTGTTGCTCGTAAACCTAGATAATCATTCGCACCAATCCAGATAATATATAAAGCTTGGGAATTAGCTTGACCTGGTGTAGAAACAAAATTACCTATTTGGGTTTGTAATCCCAAAGGGAAATCAACAACTGTGTTACCTGTTCCCGATGTTGCACCACCAATGGCAAAATTAGTCGTTTGATTGGGGTCTAATTCTAAGACTGCTTCTAAACGTTCAACCCAGATAAAACCATTGGTAAAACGTCCTTGAAAATAGGGAGGTGGGGGAATTTGTCCCTCGGTAAATCGAAATAAATTCCCATCGTCGGAGAGACTATCTCCAAAAATATAGGCTTCTGGAAATGGCTGGGCTGTTACTTTTGTCTGTATGAAAAATAAACAGCATGTCATAATGGAAGCTGCGGCTATTCCAGGAAGGATTTTTGTGAACTGGGGGAAAATATTCATTCCTTTGATTTAGATTTAATAAAGTTTATTCACAATACTTCAAATATCGGCAAACAATTTTGGATGACTCTTACCCCGGATTTTTCACAAAACCCTCAAATTATCAGGGAGGAGGAAACAGGGAGTAGTTTTTGTATCAGGGTTTTATCTTTCCATCTGTCCCATTCTTTTGGAAATTGCTAAATAAGTCGGTGCGATCGCCTGCAAAGGGGAGCTAAATATGGAGCTAAAGTGCAACTAAGAGTCAAATACGTAGGCTTTGTTTTTCGTTACATAGTAATCTTGGAGAAGATGCTGCGCATCTATGGTTTTTTATTGCCGACTTAATTATTAAATTTCGGAAGTAATAAAAACTGAATACCCGGATTTCTCACGAGTAGGTTATAAGTCAAAAGTGTTGAATTTCGATACATAACTTTACAAATCTAGGGGCTTTGCACGAATTTGAGCTTCTATTAATGACAATGAAGTCAATTGCAGGGCAAATTTGGTATTACCAGCACCAATACACAACTTGGTATCAACCGCTAAAATCTTAAGATTCAACACTTGTGGTTATAAGTCTTGGGTGAAGGATTGATTTTCCTTCTACGGACTATCGCTACTCCCTACTCCTTGTAAGTTTTAGGAATTTGTTTGTGAGAAATGCAGGAATACCGCAATCAAATCTGAATTTTTAACCCTTTATCCCATGGATAATATTATCTTTAGTTCAAAGTCATACAATATACAACTAAAAGACACATTACTTAATTACCTAAATTCAGCAGTAGCAGTAAATTATCAGCGAATCAATCAAAAAAGTCTATCTTCAGCAGTTCATCATCCTAAATTCTCCTATCGTTGAGTTATTTGCTGAGAAAACCCAACCCATGAACCATCAATCCAAACCTTCTGGTCAATCGAAACTCAAACTCCTGCTGATGGCGATCGCGATCGCTGGTATGGTTATTCTATCCAGACAAGTTGATCTGCAACAACTTTACCAACGCGGATTAATTACCATTCAAAACTGGGGAGTTTGGGCACCAATTGGTTATATGGCGATATATAATTTGGCGACTTTATTATTTGTTCCCGGTTCCATTTTAACAATTAAAGGGGGTTGCTTATTTGGTTTATTCTGGGGTTCGGTGTATGTGTTAATTGCTGCAACCTTTGGTGCAACTTTTGCCTTTCTGATTGGTCGTTATTTTTCGCGGGATTGGGTACATAGACAAATTAGTCGCTATCCCCACTTTCAAGCCATTGATCGAGCAGTTGGGAAAGAAGGATTTAAAATTGTATTATTAACCCGATTATCGCCCGTATTTCCCTTTAACTTATTAAACTATATATTTGGTGTCACCCAGGTTTCCCTCAAGGATTATATCTATGCCTCCATCGGCATGATTCCTGGTATAATATTGTATGTTTATATTGGTACATTGGTGGGTAATATCTCAACTATAAATCATCAAAATTTACCCACAAGTACCACAGCCCAAATTGGACAATGGTTGTTGCAGGGAGTTGGTTTAATTGCCGCGATCGCAATTACTATATATCTCAGTAAAATTGCTCGTCAAGCACTAAAAGAAAGTATAGCTGAAAGTGATATTGATGTGGAAAATTGATCAACTCGGATGGGGGGTAAACCCCTCAAACTGGTTTCTGCATTGGAAATCGAGAGGAGAACAAAATTAAGTCATTAAGTAGGTGGGTGGTAAAAATTTTCGTTGAGCTCAGGAAGTAGGGAGAGACTTGATATATCGCGTCTGTACTAGGGAGAGACGCGATATATCGCGAAGGAAATAGTTGTATTCAATCTCCAACTTTTCCGGAATTGCAACTGACAGCACAGCAGATTTTTGATGCAGCGTCAAATTCAAGTTCAAGTTAAGAAACAATACAAAAAATGCGATCGCCAATCTATATCAGTAAAATTACTTGTACTTAAGTTAATTAAAATGTGATAACCGTTTGATAGATGGAGTGGATAACATTACTGCAAAAGCAGCAATTAGACTTTGTGAAGCGGTTTGCATCTGGTTATGTACTCCACAACCCTTGTGTGGGTTTACATAGTGAATTGACAGTAATTACTGGTGAAAGGTTGATTTACCTGCGGGATTTCTGCTGGAAAATGGCGGAAAAGTATAAGCGGGTTTCTTCTGTGAGGGATGTGTTCGTGAATTTTCTCAAAGGGAAATTGGGGGAAGAAGTTATCAAGGAAAGATTGGGGGGGTTGGTTTCCGAAGTGGATTACGCCAAACGTTGGG
>CALJJQ010000139.1 GCA_937973965.1 uncultured Calothrix sp.
TTTGCATTTTATTGGCGGGACAACGACGACGAAAACCTCCCTTGGCAAGGACCGATTTTAGTGGCACAAGAAGTTGGTCAAATTGATGCCATGACCATGATTCAAAGTAACTTTGGTCATGTGGGTAATTTAGAAGTAATCGCGCGAATTGGAGAGAAATTAGCCTTTTTCTGGCGTGATTGCGAAGTTGAACCCCAATGGCACGGTCCTTTCTGGATTGATGCAGATAGATAGGGATAGTATCAAACTCACCGAAGTTTAACCACTCGAAATTTTTAAACCATTGACTCAACCATTCTCTATCCAAAGGATGGTTTTTTTTGTGACGACCCATAATGGTATAAGCTGTAATAGTTACGTAAAAACACAGAGTTCTTTTTGATTCCTCATATGCATTGGCGGCAATTGACAGTATTGCTAGTAATATTATTCATGGTGGTATGTTGGCCATTACCAGCTTTAGCCGATTGGACCCATCCGCTATCGTTTAGTAATGCCGAATTGAGTCGTAGAGATTTTTCGGGGCAAGAACTACAAGCGGCAGAATTTTCCAATGCAAATTTAGAATTTGTCAACTTCCGAAACGCCGATTTAAGGGGAGCGATTTTAAGTGCTTCGGTGATGACAAATGCAACGCTACAGTCGGCCGATTTGACGAATGCAATGGTCGATCAAGTAAACTTAACAGGGGCGGATTTGCGCGATGCCATTTTTCGGGAAGCTTTACTATTGCGAGCAATTTTTACTAATACAGTTATAGAAGGCGCTGATTTTACCGATGCAATTTTAGATGGAGCGCAAATTCGAGAACTTTGCCAAACAGCTAGTGGCATAAATTCTAAAACAGGTGTTCAAACTCGTGATTCTCTTGGGTGCAAATGAAGCGCGTAGGTGTAATAGGTGGCGGACAACTCGCCTGGATGATGGGTGGTGCAGCACAGAAATTGGGTCTGCAACTGGTGGTGCAAACGCCGAATGTGGAAGACCCGGCGGTGGCGATCGCAGCATCGCAGCAATATTCCCATGTCCCTGTTTCCGTTGGTGGAAATGGTAATGGTAATGGTCGTCTCGCTAAGGATTTTCTGGTGCAAGCGCGAGTTGATGACGCGATGGGGACAGTGGAATTAGCAAAAAAAAGCGATGTGATTACCTTTGAAAATGAGTTTGTTGACCTGGAAGCCTTGACTAGTTTAGCCGAGCGGGGTGTGTGTTTTCGTCCCCGTTTGGAAGCTTTGGCTCCTCTTTTAGATAAATTCCATCAACGTCAATATCTCCATGATTTAGGCATTCCCGTCCCCCAATTTATCGCCTTAGATCCTGATGATGTGGATAATGATGCCGTTCTAGGACAGTTTGGTTTTCCAGTTGTCCTCAAAGCCCGTCGGCATGGGTATGATGGTCAGGGAACCCATATCGCTCAAAGTTTAGGGGAACTGCGAGAAATTCTCCACCGCTACCCCTTTGGAGCAACAACCTATCTCTTGGAAAGCTTTGTCCCCTTTGAACGGGAATTAGCAGTGATTGCGGCTCGTTCTGTTAATGGCGAAGTTGTCATCTACCCAGTGGTAGAAACTAAGCAAGTTAAACAGGTTTGTCGCTGGGTAATTGTCCCTGCTGACATCGAAGCACAAATGACGGCAGAAATTAACCACATCGCGACTCAGATACTAGAAAGTCTAGATGTGGTGGGTGTGTTTGGAATTGAATTATTCTTGACCCAGGAGCATCAGGTTTTAGTGAACGAAATAGCTCCTCGAACCCATAATTCGGGACATTTTTCCCTCGATGCCTGTGAAACCTCCCAATTTGAACAGCATTTACGGGCTGTGTGCGGTTTACCCCTGGGAAATTGTACCTTACTTTCTCCTGGCGCAGTCATGGTCAATTTGCTAGGATATGAAAATTCCCACAGCGACTATCAAGAAAAACGCAACCAAATTGCTCAAATTGCCAATGCCCATATCCATTGGTATTCCAAGAGTGTATCCCGTCCCGGTCGCAAATTAGGACATGTAACAGTACTACTACCACAAGCAGATAGAGATAATGCGATCGCGGTTGCTCAACAAATTGAAACTATTTGGTATCCAAAGTAAAAAAATGTTGGTCAACCACATACCCAACATAATTTTTGCAGGCTATAATAGGGGTGTTCGGCTGCGACGTTGGTGACTGCCATCAAGTTTTTTGATCTATGCTTGAAAAATAAGGGAACCAATCGTCCTCGTGGCAGTAGACCGAGCTTAGTACTCGGAAACTTTAAACGAGTTGACATCAATTCCCACCTGGTTTAACCAGGTCATAAACTTAGGTAAAACGGCGTTGCGGTGAACAAAATTATTTGCTCCCAGTTCATTTTCTGACTAGGGAGCTTTTAATTTTTGGGAGTTCACTAAAACCCTATTAACCTGAGCGTCCGCAACAAATCCTGTTTGGTAAAGGGTTTAGTGAGGTATGCCGATGCACCTTGACGCATTCCCCAGATGCGATCAATTTCACCATTTTTAGAGCTACAAATAATAATATGGGATTTTTGGGTTTTCGGCTCACGCTTGAGTTTACGACATAATTCAAACCCACTCATTCCTGGCATGACCACATCGGTAATAATTACATCAGGTTGGTAGATCATTGCTTTTTCAAATCCGTCTTTGGGGTCAACGGCTTTGATTGCCATATACCCACTTTCTTGTAAATAACAATTAATTAATTCCAACTGGGAAATTGTATCATCGATAATTAAGACTGTTGGCATTAGTTTATCTCCTCATCATCCACACTAGTAAATATTTGCAAAACATAGCTTTCTCAGGACTGACTCACGACCAAACCAGCAAAAATTCGACGCGAAAAATAGAGCTAATTGCTCGCTGCTATTAGCCCAGAAATCATATCAAATCTGACTACTTTGATATTTAATTTGTGCTTTTTCTCGGCTAGAAATCGCTCAAATGCTTTTTCTAGATCAAACAAGGCAATAGGGAACAGTTTGGGAGCATCCCAAATATGTCAAAAAATATTTTTTCATTGCGTAGACGCATAGCGGCTTCTTGCAAAGTAGCGATCGCAAAATCCATGACCCAGAATGAGTCCATCGATTGCTGAAGGCCATACTTCTAATACAATGATCAGATTATTCTGTTACCGAGCAATAAAAGCTAGGATGCACCCAACAGTTTTACCCCAAATAAAAGCCCGAAAAGCTTACAAAATAATAGTTTTCATGTGATTTAGCGGACTCTAAGTCGGCCAGAGTTGATACTCCTAGCACAGTTTCTCTTGGAGATGGGAAGGAACTACACCTCTGCATTTTAGATGTATTAGATGTAGCCTCGCAATCACGATGTAATCTGTATTTTTCTTCTGGTGTACACAGTATATGACCACTACTCCCTACTCCCTGTCTGGTGTACGCAGTACATAACCGCTACTCCCTAAGCAAGATGCATAAACACTATTTTCAGTAATTCTGCCCTGGTAAATGGTTTAGTTAAATATCCAGATGCACCAACTAATCTAGCTTTAACTTTGTCGATTAAGCCCCTATTTCCCGTCACCATAATAATAGGTATTTTCTTGAACATAGAGTTATTCCGAATAATTCGACATAACTCATACCCATCTATACCATCCATGTTTAAGTCCAATAAAATCAAGTCTGGCTTGTTACGAATAATTGACATGACGGCTTTTACTGGGTCGTTAATTGCTACCACTGCAAAATTCTCTTGTTCTAAGAAACGACTGATTTCTCGCAAGACTGTGGGACTGTCATCGACGGAGACGATTTTATAGATTTTTTTGCTTGATG
Organism: uncultured Calothrix sp.; assembly: GCA_937973965.1. Lineage (GTDB taxonomy): Bacteria > Cyanobacteriota > Cyanobacteriia > Cyanobacteriales > Nostocaceae > NIES-3974. Next base: position 3,812 of record CALJJQ010000139.1, read on the forward strand.
AGCTAGTCGGAGGTGCTGAGTTGGACAGGACGGGTTGAGATGATGGTTGGGAAATTTGGCTAGATGTCACCGAGGGAAGGGGATTAGTCGCAGTTTCGTTCTTCAGGAGCGGTAAACCGGAGGTTTTACGCTCTGGATATCCCACTGCTGCGGAAATTAAACTGGGACTAGTGCTGTTTTCGGTGACGCTTGCTTTTGCTGTTGGGGTTGGTACTGTTTCCCCTGGGGTAGATCGGGTTTGTGGTTGGGGTATTTTTGGCAGTAAATCAAAGGGAGGATCTGGTTCGTGTAAGATAATTTCACCATTGAGGATATAGGGGATTAGATTGCGCACCATTTGCATTTCTTCCTGGTTCATAATTACCGCCAGGTGACGCAAACTAAAGCCTTTCATCCAGACTGCTAAATTTTGTTGAATTTGCGGCGAATTAGTTTGATTGGTTAACTCTGGAACCCGTAAATAGGGACGCTGATAGGGTGAAGTAATATAGGGTGTAAAGCTTTGCCAAGCTTGATTTTTTTTCTGGCAAATATCAATGATTTTTTCTGTGTCGATGCGACAAATAATTGGTAATTTCTCCGATGGGGAAACGAGTCTATATTTGCCTTCTGTAATTAATAATAAAGATTCTAAAACTTCCTTGACTAATTCTTGAATCAAAATTGCTGCTTGGGTTGGATTTAGATGTCTTTCACTCACCAGCCAACAAATGGCTTGATATTCTGGGGGGTGTTGACTTAGGGGAGGGAACTCTGCTACCAACATAGGTGTAGTCGGTATGGGTTCGGCTTCCGTTTCAAACATCATTCGCATTTGGGTGCGAATCTGGTTGTCCAGGTGGGGGATTTGGGAACTCAAACGACGCAGGTGGCGTTCTAGGCGATCAAAGGGTTCTACTGAATGGGTGAGATAGGTGATTTTGCCATTTTCCAGGAAAACTAACCAGACAATAGAATTACTTAACACCTGTACGCAGGTGCTGTCGTGACTACGTGCCAGGTGTTGTAGAAAACTAAGGGGTCGGAGCTTTGTAAAAGTGCCAAAAATATGCATATTAATGGGTAATTTCCGGGAATTTTAGCCAAAAAATTGTCGGATGAGCCTATCTGTAACCACTTTTCAGTCAGATATTCCTTTTTTCCGTATGTTTTGAAACACGAATATTAATCATGTTAATGCACCCATGTTACAGCGAGGTGTTAATTGTCCGTAGGTTTGATTGTTACATTTTGCCAAAAATTATATATTTTGATGCATGAATAATTACGTATTTCCGAGTTAGAATTTATCCTGATCACAGCTATAGATTAGAAACCAACTATGTTGATTTTACTGAATATATATAGCTTCTACATGAAAATTTTAAAAATTCATGTCTGCAAGAGGCACAATATATTGTATTCTATATATGCTGTGTACCAGAAAATATTGGGCGAGCGCCATGTCAAATTTTCATTGGCGAACAATTAAAATTGTGACTCCAATGAAAGCAATTGAAAATTTAATTAAAAATCGGCAAGTTTCCGTTTAAATAAATTCTTGAATGAAGAGTATAAAGACAACCACATTGTTCGAAACAGTGTAGTTAGAGCCAAGAACGAAAACCAATTACTCTGGATTTGCATTTGTTTTTCGTGATGGCAAGAATGACCCTGAGTATGGCTTGGATACAAATATAACACAAAAAGTTATGACCGATACATTAAGGCTAGATGAAGTTGTTGAGTTCGCCGAGAACCCGGAACCACGGTGTCCGTGTGTGTTGTTGCTGGACACATCTGGTTCCATGCAGGGAGATGCGATCGCGGCTTTAAATCAAGGCTTGGAAACCTTTAAAGAGGAGTTGACAAAAAATACCCTAGCATCACGAAGGGTAGAAGTGGCAATAGTCACCTTTGACAGTCAGGTACAGGTGGTGCAGGATTTTGTCACCGCAGACCAGTTCCAGCCGCCAGTATTAACAGCCCAAGGCTTAACAACAATGGGTGCAGGAATTCATAAAGCCCTAGATTTATTACAGGAGCGCAAAGCCCAATACCGCAGTCATGGAATTGCCTATTATCGACCGTGGGTATTCATGATTACCGATGGGGAACCCCAAGGGGAATTTGAAGACGTAATCGAGCAAGCAGCCCAGCGTTTGCACATGGATGAGACTAATAAACGAGTTGCATTTTTTAGCGTTGGTGTGGAAAATGCTAACATGGCCCGTTTAGGTCAGATCGGAGTGCGTACACCGTTAAAATTGAAAGGGTTAAATTTTGTGGAGATGTTTGTGTGGTTATCAGCCAGCATGTCGGCAGTTTCCCACTCCAAAGTTGATGATCAAGTAGCACTACCACCAATTGGCTGGGGTTCTGTCTAAACGGAAGTTTCGCAGGGAGGGTTCATTCTGGCTATGGGTAGTATATTTCATGAATACTTTTAAATCAATGCTTCATTGGCAAGTAGTTTCAGCCTCTGTCTGCGGTACAAGCCACGTGAAAAATCAGCAGTTGTGTCAAGACGCACACCACTGGCAAATTTTGGCTGATAATATTTTAGTCTGTGCTGTTGCCGATGGTGCAGGAAGTGCTACCTTTGGTAAAGTCGGAGCAATGGTCGCAGTGCAAACTGCGGTAGAAACAGTTGCAAATGCCGAAGAGGTCAATCGGCGCACCTTGGCAGAGGATAGGGTGGTGCGATCGCTATTAATGGATGCGGTGATAGCCGCCAAAGAATCGGTAGGACAAGAAGCGACGGCATGTCAGAGGTTGGTGACAGATTACGCCTCAACATTGATTTTGGTAATTGCCACACCAGAGATGGTGGGGGTTGCCCAGATAGGTGATGGTGTAGCAGTTGTCAAGGACTATCAGGGAGATTTACTAGCGCTCACCTTACCCGATCATGGTGAGTACATCAATGAAACAGTATTTTTGACATCACCTCAAGCCTTCGATTCCTTACAATTCCAGATATTACGCCAACCAATTGAAAATGTGGGTGTACTTACAGATGGGCTGCAAATGCTGGCAATAAATATGTCAATTCGCGCTCCCCACAAACCGTTCTTTTTTCCCCTATTCGATTTTATTGCCAATACGGAAGATCAGGTGGCAGCCAAAGAACAATTAGCAAAATTTCTCAGTTCCGAGCGAATTAGCCAACGAACTGATGATGATTTGACCTTAGTGTTAGCGGCTTTAAAGGACTAAATTAATTGCCTTGTGTGCCGACATTACCCCAGTACTCGGCCAACCCGAAAATAGCGGGAATCGGTGAGGAGGTAGTGAGTGGGAAACATACTTACCCGGCTGACATTTCCTGGCTGCACTACCAAATTATTGTTCGCAAAATAGAAAATAAATCTTGCCATGCAGGTACTACGTAGTCTTCCCAATCAACAAAGCGCCCATCTCAACCTTTCCGTCAGCTTAGGACGAGGTGGAGAAGCCTGTGTATATACAGTACCGACTGATAGCAATCTCGTTGCTAAAATATATCACCATCCCACCGATTCCCACGCACGCAAACTCAAGGCCATGTTGGCCCATCCACCGGAAAATCCCACAGCCAGTTTAGGACACGTTTCCATTGCTTGGCCAGACGAATTATTAAAAGCCAGTGACGGTAGCGATCGCATAGTTGGTTTTTTAATGCCACGCATCCGGGGAATGCGACCAATTATCGATTTTTACAATCCCCGTACCCGTCGTCAACATTGTCCTTTATTTAACTACCAGTACTTATTGCGGACAGCAAGAAATTTAGCTGCCGCTTTTGCCGCATTACACGCACGGGGTTATTGTGTTGGCGATGTCAACGAATCCAATATTTTAGTCAGTGATACGGCACTAGTAACATTAGTTGATACCGATTCCTTCCAAGTACCTGACCCGGAAGGAGATTTTGTTTATCGGTGTCCCGTAGGTAAACCCGAATTTACCCCACCAGAACTACAAAATAAAGTATTTGCCGACTGCGATCGCGCCATCACCCACGATTTATTCGGTTTGGGTGTACTGATTTTCCAATTATTAATGGAAGGAACCCATCCCTTTTCCGGGATATACCAAGGAATCGGTGAACCACCTCCCTACGAAGCACGGATTGCAGCTGGTCATTTTACCTATTCCCAAAAACACCGCGTCCCCTACAAACCAACACCCCTCGCTCCCAGTTGGTCGGTGTTACATCCAGCTTTACAGGAACTATTCATTCGTTGCTTTGAAGTTGGCCATAGCGACCCCTTACAACGTCCAAGTGCAGCCACTTGGTTATTAGCCTTGGGGGAAGTGGAAGAACAACTTACCACCTGTGAGCAAAACCCCCAGCACCGTTACAGTCGCCATTTAGACAAATGTCCCTGGTGTGAGCGGACAGTTCAATTAGGAGGACGAGACCCCTTTCCCTCCCCCCAAGCGATCGCAGCCAAGGAACACCTCAAACCACAAAAGAAAAGTCGCTCTCCCCGTCGGCGAACAGTCTCCCCTCTTCCCGCTCCCCGTCCCACCCCTTCCCCCTTACCCCTACGACGGTTGATTTATCCCCAAAACTTTGCCCCCCAAGCGATTCCCTACTATCAGCCCAAAAAACGACGCATCTATCCTTTTGTGTTTGCTTTGATTGTTTTTGGTTTGCTGGGTTATGTGGATTTATTAATTAAACTTACAAATCAACCATTTAATCCAGTTAGTACTTATGCTCGGCAAATGATTCAGGTGGGGGAAGAGGATAAACTCAGCTTTGATGAATATTATAAACAGGGCCATGCAGCCTATCAAATTCGTGATTACGCCCAAGCGGTAGAAAAATTTACCAAGGCGATTCGTAAAAGACCAGATTATGCTCGTGCTTACGTAAATCGTGCCAATGCCTACTACAACCTGAAGGAATACGAAGCATCCCTAGCCGATTATAATCAAGCCATCGTATTGAATCCCAACGAAGTCAAAGCCTATGTGAATCGCGGCAATGTGAGGATTATTTTAGCCGAATTACGCAGCGACCCGGATAAATTATATAAGTTAGCAATTCAAGATTTTAACCATGCAATTAAACTAGACGATCGAGAAATTGAAGCCTACATTCGTCGCGGAATCGTCCGGATGCAAATAGCTCGTTATAGCGGGGAATCCCAAGTCGATTATCAAAAAGCGATCGCTGATTTTAATGAAGCTCTCAAGCGCGGACCATCAAGGGCTGAAGCCTATTTTCAAAGAGGTATGGTACGCTACCATATTGCCCAGTATAGCAGTGAATTTGAAGCCGAATATCGTCATGCCCTTCAGGATTTTGACAGAGCGGTGAAAATTAATTCTCAGTTTGCCAGAGCTTATTTAAAACGAGGAATTGTTCGTTACGAATTATCTCAATACGGTGGGGAAGAATCCCGTAAACATAGCCTCAAAGCCATCGATGATCTACAACGAGCGGCAAAAATATCCCTAGAGCAAAAGGATATGGATAATTATCAACAAGCAATTGATAGCATTTGTGTTGTGATTGAAAATAAGTGCGATGCCGTAATTAATTTAATTAACGCCGTTGACAAAAAAATCTCAAATTAAGAGAATGTCGGTTAATTCGTAATTTGTAATAGCCTGCGGCAACGCTTCGCGTACGTAAGTAGTTAAGCAGAATTAATTACACAAATAAATGATACCATTAAATGGATTCAGCTTGTTTTATGGATAAGGTCTTATTATGTTCTTTATCAAAGAAATAAATTCCCTTTCTTGGAAACTGCTAGAAAGGATATATCGCCAGAGCCGACATCATCAAGTACGACAAAGAGCGCACTTTCTAATATTAGCTTCGCAAGGGGTAAAAGTCGATGAACTCATGAGAATATTTAGTGTGAGTTATAAGACAATCTATAACTGGCAAAATCGTTGGGAATCTGAAGGGATAGTAGGACTATACAACAAGCCAGGTAGAGGCAGCAAAAAAATATTTGAACGCTCACAAGAAGAGGAAATTAGAGAATGGGCTAGACTTGAACCAAGACAAATAAAAAGAGTATTGCAAAAAGTAAAAGAGGAATGGAATGTTGTAGTTAGTGCTGAAACAATAAAAAGGATACTTAAAAGATGATCTATGAGCTGGCATCGGATGAGAAGAGATGTGTTTGCAAAGCCAGACCCCTTGGAATACAAGGATAAAAAAGAAAAGCTGTCAGAATTAAAACGTTTAGAAGATGAAGGAAAAATCAACTTATACTACTTAGATGAAGCCGGATTTTGTTGAATACCTACGGTTCCTTATGGTTGGCAAAATATCGGTGAATATTGAAAAATTAAAAGCCGCCGCAGTCCTCGTCTAAATGTTTTAGGAATTATGAGTAGAAAGAATCATCTAGAAACTTATGTTTCATCTCAAACCATTAATTCTGATGTAGTTGTTGCTTGTATTGATACATTCTTTCCTACTGTAAATAAGCCAACATATATTGTTGCAGATAGAGCTTCAATTCACACAAGTGATATTGTTCTTGATAAAATTGAAGAATGGAAAGAGCGTGGTATTACAATTTTTGAATTACCATCTTATTCGCCTGATTTGAATCTCATTGAAATTCTCTGGCGATTTATTAAGTATCAATGGATTGAAATAGATGCTTATTCTAGCTGGCAAACTTTTGTTACATCTCTAGAAAAAATCCTGAGAGAATTTGGTCAAAACTATGTAATTAATTTTGACTAGCTACTTAGTACTTTAGCATCCGATCATAAAACTTTTTCACAGCTAGATCCACAACTACTACAAACCCCCATCACTTATGTGGTGGAGTATTAAAGTGACTCAAAGGAATTAATCCGGGTTTGATACACTTTAACTAACCGATTAATCCCCTTAAATCGATACAAACCCATTTCCGAAAAATCAGCAGGATTTTTTAACATTTTATAGGTGACTTCACTGACCACACATTCCCCTGGGGGACAAATGCTTTCTAAACGGGATGCCAAATTAATAGTTGTTCCTAAAGCTGTATACTCAAACCGTTGAGAACTACCAACATCACCAACAACCGCCTTCCCACTATTAATAGCTATTCTTAATTGTAAAGGTTCTTGCCAGAAATGATCAGCATTTAACTGCGCCAGACGATTCAACATCCCCTGAGCTGCGGCTACAGCACGTTCTGGGTGGTCACTTTGGGGTTCAGGTGCGCCAAAAAATGCCATAATGCAATCACCTATATACTTATCTAGAGTACCACCATAGGCAAAAATTTCTTGCAACATTTCCTCAAACAATTTATTTAACATTTCGGCAATTTGAGTAGGTGTTAGCCGTTCCGAAATCGCTGTAAATCCGACAATATCGGCAAATAAAATACTAATTTCGCTTTCTGTGGGTGTGAGTCTACCGTCACCTAATGCACCAACTTCGATTAGTTGGTGAACAACCGCAGGGGAGTGGTAGCGTTCGAGACGTTGACGAATAATTTCTTCACTCTTGAGTTTTTCTGCTAGTAACCAGCGTTGCACACTAGAAGCGACAATATTTGCTAAAGCCGAAAAAAAGCTTAATTCTTCTTCCCCTGCTTCATCCCAATGGTAAGAAGAAAGGTGGGCATCCGCATATAGTACCCCCACCACTTTACTTTCGTCCCATAAAGGAACAGCCATTGCGCTACGGATATCATTTGCCACAATACTGTGTTCCGTGGCAAAACGTTCATCCTTTTGAGCATCAGCGATTTGGATGGCGACTTTTTCTTCAAACACCTTTTCACAGATACTGTGACTAATCCAAGTGTCATCTACACTCAAATGATGGTTTTGGGAGCGGGTTCGCGCAGCAGCATTCACTAATTCGGGGGTTCCTTTCCCATTGAGATCGATTAATAAGGCTAACCGATCAATACTTTGCAAGTAACGGAAAACTACCTGCTGAACTTGATGGAAAATCTCTTCAATAGAAGTTGCTGCGGAAAGGTTTTTAGCAATATCAACTAAATCCTTTAACCTGGCAATGGTTTTATCTTTATTGTTATCATTACTTTGCTCCCCAGGGTTTTCCGGTTGCAGCCATCGCTGTTTCAGTTGTTGGACATTACGGAGAATCGTCCGTTGTTCCAGATTTGCAGACAGGGAACCGGATATTTCTGCAGCTTTTTTCCGTACAATAGCCTCCAAACAAGCATTTCCCAACCATAAGATGTCCCCATCCTGGAGAATTTGCGGTTTAGTTACTAATCTATCATTTAAAACCGTACCATTTTTGCTGCCTAAATCTTCTAGTAACCATTCTTCATTCGGTGTTTTGAGCAACCTTGCATGGTAGCGAGAAACACCCCCAAACGGTAGACAGAGGTCGCATTCTGGTAAACGACCGATCATGAATATATCTTGTTTCACCTCTACGGTGTTTTCAGTATTGCCCTGTTGAATACGCAATGTAAGTTCAGTCATGACCGCAAGTCAACCATCCTGCAAGCACAAGGTATTAAGATCCAAGTGTTTTTTTACTTTTGATTAACACCGTTACACTTTCTTTATGGCATCCTTAATAGCGTTCCGGCAATAATGTCATCAAAAAAACATACAATCTCTTGAATCATGGGATTTGGGATGGGGAGGTCTATGGGATGGTAAATATTTTTGTCTGACAAAGATGGTAATATGTGGTTTTGTTTATGCTAATGCAATGACAGGATTTTGATTGTATCAGCTACAGCTTGCCAAGATTTAACAAAGGCTTAGTATGGTAACGTAATAGAATGTATAAAATATATTTATTAGAGAGTGTAGTCATTCACCATGCCGTTTCGGATTTTAAGTTTAGATGGCGGAGGAGTAAGGGGAATCATTGCTGCGATTATGTTAGCGGCAATTGAAAAGCAAATAAATCAACCTTTAAATAAATATTTTGATTTAATTGCGGGGACTTCTACAGGTTCGTTGTTAGCTGCGGCCATTGCTACCGGACGTAGCAGCCAAGAAATGATTGATTTATACAGAAACCAAGGACTACGCATTTTTCCCTATCAAAGTCGCTGGACATGGCAAAGGTTTCCGTTACTGTTTAAACATGGCATCTCTGCACCAAAATTTTCCCAACAAGGTCTTGTTCAAGTATTACAAGAAACCTTTGGAAAGACAAAATTCTTTGAAATTAATTCACCCCGACTGATAATTATTTCTTATGATACAATCGAACGGGAAGTGATTGTGTTTAAAAGTTGGCGACAAGACCAAGCTTTTGGAGATATTCCCCTGTGGGAAGTTTGTTTATGTTCGGCATCTGCACCGACCTATTTTCCAGCCCATCGCTTAGAAAAATACGTTTTGGGTATGGTTAAGGGTGGCTCAAGGGAAACGCTCAATCTTGATGATAATGCATCATCCAAGGAACAGGTTTATCAGAATCGGAAAATTGAGATTATCAGTGGGAAAGGAGCGGGTCAGGTACGAACGATTATAAGTTATCGAGGATATCACCGAGAAGCGCAAATTTTGCCCCAATGGGAAGAGATACCTGACGAAACATCAGCCTATAAAATTACCACCATTTGTTCAGCTATAGACGGAGGTGTGGCTGCAAATAATCCCTCCAGTTGTGCGGTAGCTGAAGCCTTAAGGTTAGGATACAATGCCAACGATATCTTTATGCTGTCTTTAGGAACAGGCGATCGCACACGGATTATTTCCCATGAAGAGGCCTATAATTGGGGTCTAATTCAGTGGGCGCAGCCTTTAATTGGTGTATTATTTGATGGCTCATCTAATGTTTATGAATATATCTCTAGACAAATTCTCAGTAAAAAAGTTTTAAGATTACAATTTAAGCTGGATCGAGATTTAACAGGGAAAAAACTTAGTGATGATTTAGATAATGCCACCCGTGAAAATCTAGATAATTTAGTGGAAGCGACCTATGCTTATTTAGAACAACCGAAAGTTAAATCGGCTATTCAAGATTTTTTACATTTGAGTGGGTAGAAATTGAGAGGATGTTTTAAAAGTCGATTTTAATACTTAACAAGTTTGTTTTTGGGAGTAGGGAGAAGAAAATCGGGAGTAGTTTATAAGGCAATACGGTTCAGTTAAAGATAACTGTAGCGACTGTGTTAAAAGTCAAGCGATCGCAAAAAATAAAATGACGCGACGGGGGAAAGGCTTCGCTGATTCGGTGGCACCAAGTGGGGGGATTAAAACTATTTGTGAGCATCACAAATCAACGTAGCCCGCACTTGGAACTCCGCTTCGCCACCGAATCTTCCCCAGTCGCGGTCTCAAGCGTCAGGGGAAAATATATCAATTATACTTTTCTCAAGTCATAAATAACTGACTTGAAAGCATCGAAGAAATATCGAATTACTAACCAAGAAATCGAATCATGTATGCTTGATTTCAGCCAAGATAATTTCGACTTGAACTGACTGATATCTCTGTTTTAGCAACATTCCAAGTTTACTGGACGAATATTAACATCTAGTCTTGCTTTACTGACATCGATACCTACATAGTTCTGTGCGATCGCACTCCCTGTTTTTGATGACATCCCCAAGAATTTACATTTTGTATTAAAACCAAAATCATTGTAAAGACGTAGTAATGCTACGTCTTTAATTTAAATCCCCCTCCACAAATACTTATGTAAATTTATTTTCCCCTTATCATTAAATTCAATACCTTCCTCCTCCAACAAAACTCTTTGGGTTTTATCCGCACCGTTACGTAGAGGCGAGTAGGAAATTTCACCTTTATAATTAACAACGCGATGCCACGGTACATCTGTAATACCCAAATCCACCCGAAATAGGGCATAACCGACAACTCGCGCTTTCCCTGCTAAACCCGAAAGTTCTGCCACTTGACCATAGGTGGCAACTTTACCGTAGGGGATTTTTCGGACGACTGCGTAAATTTTTTCGTAACTGGACATGGGGAAGAAAGGATACAGGATAAATATGTTAACAGTTAACTATTTAACGGGACTTAAACATTTTTGAGGCAGAAATCAGCTTCAAACCCATACAGGGGAAGGAAAATACATTACAGGCTCAAAAATGCTTGAAACCCAGATATCGCAAGAAACTATTCAAAACGATGTCAAAGTCTTGCTGTATATACATGTGAGTAGTTTTTCCGGCTATTTTTTGTCTCAGTCCCATTAACTATTGATTCTCGAACTAATCCCAAATCCCAAATCCATTGGTGATTTTCGTAGTTTTACGGCTGGAACTGGGAATAATAGGTGAAGATAGTTACAGGTTATACTAATTTTCAAATCATCCCCAGCCTCTTGTCTTACCGCTACGCGTCTGCATGTAGACGCAGCCTTATCGTAGAGAACCTTTGTACACAACCAAACCATGAAAAACGAAAAACTCATTCCCGTACAGACGCGATATATCGCGTCTCTCCCTATTCTCCAGGGAGAATATGACACATGGAATAAACAAAATCATGATACAACAAGGAATTCCAATCTCAAATCGATAAATGGATAGGGGAGCGATCGCAAACTAATTCAAAATCCAATTTAGGGTATGATATCTGATTTCCGTGTTTCCTTGGCCATTACATATCTAAAGAAAACATAATGGTAGTAAGAACAAAAGCAAATAGACTGGGGTGAGTTTCATCTGATTCCGTGATGATACTTAACCGACATTTCCGATGAGTAAGCGATAAGCATAGAGTAACAGGTTAATCTACCTACTACTCCCTATTTCCTACTCCCCTCACGGACTATAACTTTTAGGGGTTTTTCGGAAATCTGGGTTAAGCAAGTGTCATTTTGGTGTTATCAGTACCCTTAATTAATCCTCACTACTCAGGCTAATTTTCGCTTTTTTCTTTATCCTGGAATTCTACCAATATCTCATTACTTCACAAACGGCGATCACAATTAGCAACAGAGGCGATAACAGGTTAATGAATACCGCAGAACTGCTAGTCAAATGCCTAGAAAACGAAGGTGTACAGTACGTTTTTGGGCTTCCTGGTGAGGAAAATCTCCATGTTTTAGAAGCACTCAAAAATTCCTCCATCAAGTTTATTACAACTCGTCATGAACAGGGTGCAGCGTTTATGGCGGATGTCTACGGACGGTTGACGGGAAAGGCAGGTGTGTGTCTTTCTACTCTCGGACCGGGAGCGACAAATTTAATGACGGGTGTGGCGGATGCTAACCTAGATGGTGCGCCACTAGTGGCGATTACGGGTCAGGTGGGAACAGACAGAATGCATATTGAATCCCATCAATACTTGGATTTGGTAGCAATGTTTGCACCTGTTACTAAGTGGAATAAACAAATTGTTCGCCCCAGTATTACCCCGGAGGTGGTGCGCAAAGGCTTTAAACGAGCAGAAACGGAAAAACCGGGGGCTGTTCATATTGACCTACCAGAAAATATTGCCGCGATGCCCGTGGAAGGAAAGCCACTGCGGATTGATAAAATGGAGAAGACCTACGCATCTTTTGCTAGTATTCGGGCAGCAGCAGCAGCAATTTCCCAGGCTAGCAATCCCATTATTTTAGTGGGAAATGGGGCGATTCGGGCCCATGCAAGTGATGCTCTGACCCAGTTTGCCACCCAGTTGAATATCCCGGTGGCGAATACGTTTATGGGTAAGGGGGTGATTCCCTATACCCATCCCTTGGCTCTATGGGCAGTTGGTTTACAGCAACGGGATTTTGTGAATTGTGGGTTTGATAACACCGATTTGGTGATTGCGGTGGGTTATGATTTAATCGAATTTTCACCTAAAAAGTGGAACCCGGACGGTAAAATCCCCATTATCCATGTGGGTGCGAACCACTCGGAAATTGATAGTAGCTATATTCCCATAATTGAGGTGGTTGGGGATATCTCGGATTCCCTCAATGAAATTTTAAAGGTGGCTGACCGTCAAGGTAAACCTACTCCCTATGCTTTGACTTTACGGGACAATATTCGTGCTGATTATAAACAGTATGCAGATGACGATAGTTTCCCGATTAAACCACAAAAATTAATCTACGATTTACGCCAGGTGATGGGTCCAGATGATATTGTGATCTCTGATGTTGGCGCCCATAAAATGTGGATTGCCCGTCATTACCATTGCCATAGTCCCAATACCTGCCTAATTTCCAATGGGTTTGCCGCAATGGGGATTGCGATTCCCGGGGCGATCGCTGCTAAAATTGTTCATCCAGACCGGAAAGTTGTCGCGGCGACGGGTGACGGTGGCTTTATGATGAATTGTCAAGAGTTGGAAACTGCTTTGCGGGTTGGTACGGCTTTTGTTACTCTGATTTTCAATGATGGCGGTTATGGTTTAATTGAATGGAAGCAAGAAAATCAATTTGGTCAAGGTAATTCTTCTTTTGTCCATTTCAATAATCCTGATTTTGTCAAGTTTGCTGAAAGTATGGGTCTGAAGGGTTATCGGGTGAATGCAGCCACTGATTTAATCCCCATTCTCAAAGAAGCTCTCGCTCAAGATGTCCCCACGGTCATTGACTGTCCTGTTGATTACCGGGAAAATGCTCGCTTTACTCAAAAGTCAGGTGAGTTAAGCTGTACTACTTAGCTTAGAGGATAGGGATTAGAGACGACCCACCGAATCATCTGTAGGGGACAAATTAGAGACGTAGCCTTGCTACGTCTCTACTTGCATTATCCTAATTCCCCAAAATTCTGCTGCATCAGTTGCAATCTTGATGTTTAATAACAAAAGGTGCGGTTGTCAATCTCTCCACAGCATTTTTGCTGTCGGGAAATTACGAAAGCGGCACAAGGATGGTAAATGTTTTAAAATGATTGGACATTTGCCAGAGCAAATAAAAATGCAAATGTAAGGATTTGTGAGAAGATGGGCAAATTTAGACGCGTTCCGGTTGGTATTGTTGGCGCGTCAGGCTATGGCGGGGTTCAGTTAGTCCGATTGCTGATGGATCATCCGGAGGTGGAGGTTGTCTACTTAGGTGGTGATAAGGCAGCAGGTAAACCCTTTGCGGAACTTTACCCCCACTTGACGAAGATGGTAGATTTAACGGTGGAAGCGGTGGATATTGAGGCGATCGCTCGTCGTTGTGAAGTGGTGTTTTTGTCGGTTCCTAATGGTATTGCCTGTGATTTGGCTCCGACTTTAATTGAGCGTGGTTGTAAGGTTCTTGATTTAAGTGCAGATTATCGATTCAGAAATCTGGATACCTACAGCGCTTGGTACGGCAAAAAACGGGTTGATCTGGATACGGCTGCTAATGCTGTATATGGACTGCCAGAATTATATCGCGATCGCATTGCCGAATCCCAGTTAATCGGTTGTCCCGGTTGCTACCCCACTGCGAGTCTTTTGGCTCTGTCTCCCCTGCTCAAGCAAGGTTTAGTTGTTCCCGAAACTGCTATTATTGATGCCAAATCTGGCACATCGGGAGGCGGACGGGATGCTAAGGTAAGTATGCTATTGGCAGAAGCGGATAATTCTTTTGCTGCCTATAATGTGGCTCGTCACCGCCACACTCCCGAAATCGAACAGGTTTGCAGTGACCTCGCTGGTCATGAAGTCACTGTACAATTTACACCTCACCTAGTGCCAATGGTACGGGGTATTCTGGCTACCGTTTACGCCACTCTCCGTGACCCTGGTCTGGTTCGGGATGATTTAATCACTATTTATAATGCCTTTTACCGCCATTGCGATTGGGTGAATATTTGTGAAGGGGGAATCTATCCCCAAACGAAATGGGCTTGGGGTAGTAATCTTTGCTATATTGGGATTGAGGTAGACCCCCGTACTCGTCGGGTGATTGTCATGTCTGCGATTGATAATTTAATTAAAGGACAGGCTGGTCAAGCAATTCAATGTATGAACATTATGATGGGTTGGCATGAAACCGTGGGATTACCGAGGTTAGGTTTTTATCCTTAAGGTGTAACCGATAACAGCAGGAATCAGGTGATTTACAGAAATTCCCGGAGGAATTCGTAGGGGTCTTCCTCCCAAGATGGTTCGGGAACCATCATCTTTAATTTGCTGTTGATATCTTCTTCGATGACATCACTATCATTGCGCTCAAACAATTCGCTCAAAGCAATCAAATCGCGAGAATTCAGAGGTGCAAGGGGTGCTGCATGTACCTCTTGGTTTGCGGATATTTTCGCTGCAAAGGTGTTGGCAAAGGGATTCAGGGAGAAGTTATCATTCACGGTTCAGTCTGAGAAAACAGAATCAAGGACTAGTACAAATGTAGGTAGGGAGTAGAGACGATCTGTCAGGTCGTCTGTACAGGAAGTAGAAAGTAGCTTAAATGTACTGCGTACACCAGAACGGATGAAAGTGGTTTTTTCCCATTGTCTGGGGATGAGTGCAGCGTCGTCGTAGACGTACTTTCTATGGCTTCTCTTTAAGAAGACTAGATACTACACACTCACACTACTCACTACTTCCTACTCCCGACACCCTTCGGAAAAATGCGTAGCCTCTGCACTTTCAACTCATAAAATGAACTATTTTCTTGTCTGACTTTGGCGACTATCCGAAAGATAGTTGTGTTTAAACGACATGGCGTACTAGTTTGATTTTTATTCGGGATAAAATAAATTGACGATATATAAAATACTACAGCTTTTTTTGCGGATTACCGGAAAATCGACATTCGGATCTGGTTTAGTACTCCATGTCCATTGCTGACAAGTTAAGCTCATTGGTCTTTTGTCAATAAGTAATAATGCTCAAAATCTAGGTGAATAAACATGATTTAAAAGGATGCGATCGCCCAATTTTTAATCCATAAATTTATTTTGGTCCCGAAAACTCAGTACAAAGGTAAATTTAATACTTTTCCTTCACCTCACTTTTAAGGTTAATTACGAGTTGACAAAACCAATTTCACCTTAACTTGTCACGAATGCTCCATGTCTTTAATTTTGATGGGTTTTAGTAGTAGCTCTACTCTTAATTTGAGGGATAAATCCCTTACTATGAACTCATCAGATATCAACTCCAAATTCAAACGGTAGTACCCCTATTCACGACTCCCCACTCCCTATTCCCCACAAGCTGTAGAAAATTAGCTTTAAATACCCCTAAATCATGGTTTGCATTTGCAATTGGAAGACCTCTGCAAAGCAATCAATTAAATGCGATCGCACTTCTTCTATTTTTATCTGTGGTAGCCATTGTTTTAAACTCCCCACCGGTTTATCCGCAATTCCACAGGGAACTATTTGCGAAAATCCACCCATGTCAGGGCAAACATTGAGGGCGAAACCGTGCATTGTCACCCAACGACTGACTTTGATGCCAATGGCTGCAACTTTGTGCTGTCGCACCCAAACACCTGTGAAACCAGGAATACGTTCTCCCTCCAAACCGTAGATTTGCAATAACCGAATCAATACTTCCTCTAGCTGCCGTAAGTACCAGTGTAAATCCTGGTGGTGACGGCGTAAATTCAAAATCGGATAACCGACAATTTGTCCTGGACAATGGTATGTCACCTCTCCCCCCCTTTCCACTCGATGAATCGGTAAAGGGGTATTTTCCGGGTCAAAGCGCAAAAAATCCGTGGTTGCTCCTTGTCCCAGAGTGTATACGGGGGGATGTTCCAGCACAATCAACGCATCCGCTAAATCTGGATTCTCCATGCGATCGCGTTGTAGTTGTTGTTGCCATTCCCAGGACTCCAGGTAGGAAATCGTACCGCAATTATACAGGTGGCATATTGCCCTTGTTGGTATTTGATTCATGATTCTTAATTTACTATCCCTACCGGGTAAATTGGTCTTCATTTTCCTTTATTTATCAGTGTGATTTGCAAAATTTAGATGCCTGAATTATCAACGATTGCAAAGGATTGTAAAGGAACATCAAGGTAAGCAGATTTAGAAAATACAAAGTGCTACTTTGAATATATAACTTCAACGGTGTTGGGAGGAATTCTCTGCAATCAACATTGCACCAACAGACAAAAGTCCTGTAAAATGGTGAGTGTAGAAGAAATTAGGCATAGAAAATTGGATCAAACTGGATCTGTTGTGTTTACGAGGTGAGGAGTTAAATCTCAGGTAAAGTGGGTAACGCTGGATGGAATTGAAAATCACTTTTGAGGATTAGAGTGGTGAGTCGATATATGCTGATAGCGAATAATTTATTTAGGGACTTCCTCATTTTGAGCTAGTCGTAAGCTGAAACGCCAAGTTAGAATTTGTTAGCAAATATAGCTTGGTATGTCAATGGTCAGATGTGTTTTTTGTAGTTAAGAAAAATCAGAAATAACCTATGGACTACAGTACGTCAAAGTCAGTTCGCAAATTGTTTTGGCGACAGCGATAAACCCTACCGCAGTTTTGTTGTTGGCTGGAAACTCCAACTTGAGAATCAAGAAAATAGCAAATAAACTACTAGTACAAAAAGGCATAATTTTATCATTTGCACGAAATGGTTGGAAAGTCTAGAATATAGGCTTTATTTTCCCATTTTCCTTTTGCCTGAACGTACTAGTACAAATAGGCGTAGAAAAAGACTATATACGCCTCTAGTTTGAATTCAAAACAAGACAGTTAACGATTCTCCCTACAATTCCAGCGCCATCACAAAACTAGATTTTGCAGAATTTACTGATAAATTCTGACATTTTCTCTGAATTGCAAACTTAGTTAAAGTTATGAGAGCGGGAGTGTTTATATGAAGCTTGTCATCCACGGCAAAAATATCGAGATTACTGATTCAATTCGAGAATACGTACATCAAAAGATTGAAAAGGCAGTAAATCACTTTCAAAACATTACCAACGAAGTAGATGTGCATTTAAGTGTTGCCAAAAACCCGCGCATTAATCCCAAACAAGCCGCAGAAGTGACAATTTACGCGAATCGCAACGTTATCCGCGCCGAAGAAAGTAGTGAGAATTTATACGCAAGTATTGACTTAGTTGCAGACAAGATTGCCCGTCAGCTACGAAAATATAAAGAAAAATTACAAAACAAGAAAAATCCTGCTCCGGAAGTAGAGCTAGGGATTGAATCGCCAAAACCAGTAGAAGATTTAATCGGCGATCGCAAACCAGAGTTACCACCGGAAGTGGTACGCACCAAATATTTTGCCATGCCACCAATGACAGTTAATGAAGCCCTAGAACAGTTACAAATGGTGGGACATGATTTTTACATGTTTCTCAACAGCGAAAGTGGGGAAATCAACGTGATTTACGAACGTAATCATGGTGGCTATGGAGTGATTCAACCCCGTCCTCAAAACGGAAATGGGAACGGGAATGGACATGGAGCAAACGGGAAGGTACACCATACCAATATCAGTTCCTCATCCCCTGTACGTCGGTAAGCTGTTGCCCATTTAATTAAGTTGTATTGTATATTCACTATCTTTGTTTGACGGATGACAGATAACAGTTACCAGTTAACTGTCAATAGCAAACAAAGGAGTGATGTCATTTAGCTTGAACTAATAGAAGCCTCTCACTTCCGCGATCGCGATAAATGATGAGACGGACACTTTGCTCAAGTCGGCAGAGCCTTCCTGTGCAAGTGTCCTCATGAATGGCAGGTGAGTTGAGGATAGTTCCCCGACTAATGCCGATAGTCAAGGGAGGGGAACAGGTCGGAAACGTAGCTTGCTTCTAGGTTTGCGAGTACAAATCCTAATTAATTAGGATTAATTAGGTCGGAGGGACATCCCGACTTTAAAGCTCAGTTAATGTCCTATGCAGTAGCAGGGAGTCGCTGAGAGAGCTTACACCTACAGCTTGCAACAGGTGTGGGAGTATGTCACCTTGGTTCTAGCTGAATACAGATGGTGCTGGTTAGGAGTACAATACAAGACTTTTTCCCGTTTCCTCAAACCTTACCTGTCTTTATTGCCCAGAAAAACCAGCACAAAAGTCAATTTGTGCTTTATGATTGATCAAAGCAACAAATTCACGATGCTGACTCTGTTTGAAGGAGGTGAATACAGAGAGTGGCTGAAGTCCGTTTAGGGGAAAACGAATCAATCGATTCGGCGATTCGCCGATTTAAAAAGAAAATTCAAAAAGCAGGTATTTTATCTGAAGTTAAACGTCGAGAGCGTTTTGAAAAACCCAGCCTACGTCGTAAACGCAAAGCTGAAGCTGCACGCAAGGTGATGCGTCGAATTAGCGCTTAGTGATTCAAGGGCGTTTTGGCTCTAAATTGCTCTGGTAGAGTCGCTAATATCCTCTCAATTAATTAATATTAACATGTGTCGTCATTCATACAAAATATGGATTGATGTCCCAAGCGTCTCTACTTTTACTTAACTTTTTTTCATGACTATGGCGGGTGCTGTAATACAACTACCAAATGCTGAAAGTGCGATCGCACTCGCAGGTTCATCAGAAGAAAACCTAAAAATCCTATCGCAACAAACAGGAGCAGGAATCGTACTTCGAGGACAGGAATTACTCATTAGCGGAAGCGATACGCAGGTTCAACTAGTCACCCAACTAGTGCGATCGCTGGAAGATCTATGGAGTCAGGGTACAATCATTACGATTGCGGATATTCTTACCGCTCGTCAAGCCCTAGATACCCACCGTCAAGACGATTTGCGGGAAATGCAACGGGATGTGATTGCGAGAACCCGTCGCGGTGAAGATATCCGAGCCAAAACCTTTCGACAGCGCCAGTATCTACAATCACTACGTAAGTATGATTTGGTATTTTGTACGGGTCCTGCCGGGACAGGAAAGACCTATTTAGCCGTAGTCGTCGCCGTGAAAGCTTTACTAGCCAACGAATTTGAACGTATTATTCTTACCCGTCCCGCAGTGGAAGCCGGAGAAAAATTAGGATTTTTGCCAGGAGATTTGCAACAAAAAGTAAACCCCTATTTACGTCCCCTCTACGACGCAATTAACGAATTTGTCGACCCAGAAAAATTACCGAGTTTAATGGAACGGGGAATCATCGAAGTTGCACCCCTAGCTTACATGCGTGGACGTACCCTGAATAACGCTTTTGTGATTGTGGATGAAGCCCAAAATACCACACCAGCGCAAATGAAAATGGTTCTGACCCGCTTAGGATTTCGTTCCCGGATGGTGATTACCGGGGATATGACCCAGACAGACCTACCAGCACAGCAACAATCAGGTTTAAGCCTATCAATCAATATTCTCAAACATGTTGAGGGGATAGCCTTTTGTGAATTTTCCCAACGTGACGTAGTTCGTCATCCCCTGGTACAGCGTATCGTTGCAGCCTATGAAAAGTTTGAGAAGGGTTGAGTTTGGGCGATCGCTGGATACTGAATTTCCCCCCACAGAAAAAATAGGTAATTAATGCTCGAATGGTGGATAAATTGTGACTCGTATAGAAGCTCCAAGCATGGAAATTTTTTTAATAGTTCCTGGACTAATCTCTGACGAATAGCTGCTTGGCTGTAATCCAGTTTCATAACCGATATCAAATACTTTGGCAAAGGCACTGTCCCATAGTTTCTTCGCCTCACCTTCAAGGTTTTCTATCAATAGGCAGAAATTGGAGATTACAGAGTCTGGATCTGCTGCGGAAACATCACTCAGTTCAAAAGTTGCCAGATAATGGTCCTGAGCTTTCCCGCAGTAAAGATTCATCACCTTGTCTCCCAACCCTTCAACAATTGGCTGAAGGTTTTGATGGCTCTCGATTTCCAGGTCTACATTCAAAAAGTGAGTTCCCATGAAATTTATATTCGATGTTGGAGATGGGAAAAAGTACCCATCTGTATAAGGATGAATCTCAACTAATGTGGAGTGGTATTAGCTCGCATGACTCAGGTAAAACCATAGGGGTCATAAGTACTTTTAAATTTGCCACCTTAATCGTACAACTTTTTGTCTCGCTTAATATTTCTCCAAAACCCTCTAATCGTACAACTTTTTGTCTCGCTTAATATTTCTCCAAAACCCTCTAGATGCTTGCGAGTATCATCAGGACTATTACCTGACTGTTCTAATTATGCTGCTGGTGACGATCGATTACTTGTTGCTGGAACTTTGAGATGAACCAATGCCTTTTGCAACACACTTGGTTTTACACTCAACCAGATTTGATTGCGATCAAGCTCCGCTTATCGCAAGTTTTATTTACGTTTTACTTTCTCCTGTCTCCTGTATTCTCAAATTAAACCTGTCGCGATCGCATGGTTAAGTCTAACTGTTCAATAGCTGCTGTTAAGCGCTCTTGAGCAACAATTGCTGGGTCGGGAGGGGTTGGTTCTTCCGCTGCTTCTACTTCTTCTTTGCGTTTAAATTTCTGAATCGCTTGAATGGCAACAAATAACACCAAAGCCACAATTAAAAAGTCAACAATCGAACCCAAAAATAAACCAATCCGAATTCCATTTTGGGGAATACCATCTTTAATTTCTGTGGCTCCAATTGCCCAATTTCGCCAATCATTACCAAATGCAGCCAGCACAGGGTTAATTAATGGCATAATCACGTTGTCAACTAGGGAGGAAACGATTTTCCCAAAGGCTGCACCAATAATCACACCGACGGCTAAGTCCACCACGTTACCCTTAAGGGCAAATTCCTGAAAGTCTCTCAAAAAACCGTTTCTTCTTGCTCTGGCCATATTTTTACAGAAAAACTATCGATTTTTTAGTTACGTTGATTAAAACAAACAGCAGACAATTGGGACATTGCTGTGTTTTTGCCAAATATTAATTATCGACATCTTACCAGGTTTACGGAGAAATGTTACAGGTAAAACCAAAAATTTTCATATGCAGAAAAAATTAACTTTGTCAACTTCAAGTTAGTTGTAAACTGGACTTTGAAGAGCCTATACTGCAATCAAAATATCAATTTTTAACATTCATTATGACTGCTGTTGTAAATAACTCCCCCGATTTAGCGTCGCGGATGATTAACCGCATTTTGGCCATTAAACCTTTGAGTAATATCGCGAAACATCAAGCTAGACAAATGATGATTAACCGCGCTCAAACCTTGGGTATTGATTGGAACCAACAAGTCAAAGACCTATCAGCGCGAAATTGGAGCGAGGATTTCCAGCGAATTCGCAATCCCCAACTTACCTATCCAGATTATTACCTTACTTCTTTCCATGCCTATGATGATGGTAATTTAAATTGGCAAGCCGCATTTGAACAGGAAGCAGCAGCCTATACCGTTCACGCTAAAATTTGGCACGATACAGGGGCAAAGGGCGACCCGAAACTCCGCCAAACCTACCATGATATTTTAACCACAAAAATCTCAACCGCTCCCAGGAAAATTCTGGATGTGGGATGCGGTGTTGGATTAAGTACATTCGCTCTGCAAAAAATCTATCCCCAAGCGGAAATTACAGGGTTAGATTTGTCACCCCACTTTCTCAGTGTAGCTCAGTATAATAGTCGCAAACATCATCAACCCATCAATTGGGTTCATGGAGCAGCAGAATCAACGGGATTGCCATCGGGTACATTTGACCTGACATCTATTTTTTTACTGTGTCATGAATTACCCCAAAGTGCGACTCGGCAGATATTAGCAGAAATGCGCCGGATATTGCGTCCGGGTGGATATTTAGGCATCATGGATATGAATCCAAGTTCGGAAATTTACAAAAAAATGCCTACCTACGTGAAAACATTACTGAAAAGTACTGAACCCTACTTGGATGAATATTTTAGTTTGGACATCGAGCAAGCAATTATCAATGCTGGATTTAAAGTATTAATTATTGCTCCGAATAGTCCTCGTCACCGGACAATTGTTGCGGAAGCGGTGTAATTATCTCCCATCAATGGCGGATTTTTTTTGGTCGGTTGTACCACCTTTAACCCTGTTGGGATATTACCACAGACGGATAACCGGAAAGTTTGCTTCATGGCGAACTTGCGGTTTTTTTTGTGCAGGTTTGTTGGTGGGGATGGTTGCTTTAGCTGTGGGTTGGCAAATAGAAACAAATTTACTACTTTGGCCGTATTGGCAGAATTTGATGTCAACCTTTGGGGGTGCAGTTATACGTCAGTTGTTGGTAGTTGCACCGATTGAGGAGTTGGGGAAATTTATTGGTTTTGCTATTCCTATTTACTTTCTACAGCAGCGTCGGTTATCTGGTTCTATGACAGCAGCAGGGATATTTTTATTAGCTGTTGCATTATCTTTGGGTTTTACCTGTCATGAAAGTTGGGTGTTTCTGCGTCATGGGAATAGTTCTATTTTTGAGAGGTTAATTAGCACACCTGTCCATGCAATGTTTGTGGTTCCTTGGGTTTATGTTGTTGCGACTATTGGTTTTAGGGTGAATAAATCCCGGATTATTCTCGCTTGGGGGGATTGTGTGCTTTGTCATGCTGGGGTGAATATTTGTGCGATCGCGAGTGGTTTTAATGTTCCGGTTCGTTATTTGAGTTACTGCCTATTTCCTTTTTTGTTATATTTATTTTGGCGCATGGAAAGATGTTTAAAGTTGGTTGAAGGGAGAAAAGTTAAATATTTACTCAAATATTTTCCCCCATCCCACCGTTATTGGCGATTCGGTTTAATTGTTTTTGCTTTGGCGCTGGGTGGTAATGCCTGTTTAGGTCTGTTTATCACCATTCAAACTATTCTACCACTACCAATCAATCGGATTTGGGAATATTCCACCCTCACCCTCTTAATTGGACGTATCCTTTACAATATTGCCTTTGGTTTAGTGGGTTGGGTAATTTATATCTATCTGCTGACAACTGCACGTCATCGGTAAAGACGTAGCAATGCTACGTCCCCACATTTATGTATTGCTACGTCTCTACGCCAATTATTGGTTTTAATCTAAACCGTTGTTAAAACAGGTTGGCTGGTGGATGTATTCCCATGACTGTCAGCGAGATTTTCGCAGTAAATTTCACAGGAATTATTCGGACTCTCAATCAGTTTCACTTTATACAAGCTAGCACCGAGTTGTTGAATCGGCGATCGCAATAAGTTACTGATATACAAAGCAATATTTTCCGCAGTGGGGACAACTTCGGCAAAGAAGGGAATATCTTTATTTAAGAATGTATGGTCAAAGGGTTCGACGACATAATCGTCAATCACTTGCTGCAACGCACCTAAATCCACCAACATCCCGGTTCTTTGGTCAATTTCACCCTTGACCGTCACCTCTAGATGATAATTATGTCCATGTCCGTGGGGACGCGCACATTTACCGTAGATATTAGCATTTTCCGCATCACTCAAACGGGGATGGGCTAAACGATGTGCAGCACTAAAATGGGTTCCGACTGTCAAAAATCCTTCCATATCATTTCCTGTATAATCAGCCCAAAGTTGGGGATGTTCAAATAACTGTATGCGTACCACTGGGAGATGGGGTTTTAATTTATGCCAAATTACCCGCGCAATATTTTCGGTTGTTGGTAGGGTCTGTTGAAATTCTAACCACACGTCATTCAAGTAAGAATAATCCAATTGACTGGTGACTTCTTTTTTGATGACGTGTTTCACGTCGGATAAATTCAACACCATCCCGTATTCATCCAGTTCCCCCACCAGGGAAACATAGAGAACGTAATTATGACCATGTCCGGGAAACTTCGCACACGCACCAAATTTCTCCTGATTTTCAGCTTCGCTCAATTCCGGTAGCCAATAACGATGACTCGCAGAAAATTGCGCACGACGGTTAACAATGCATTGCATGGGTAGGTTGGAAGCAGAGCTTAAAATTTCTTAACTTTATCCTACTTACAGGATAAACCAATTTGTGAATGAAACCCATACAATTTTGGATTTTAGATTTAGGATTTTGGATTGAAAACCCGTCATCCGCAAGGGTTTTATCTTTCCATTTGTCCTATTTTTCCCCTGCTACCCCTGCTCCCGAAAGCTCCCCTTCAGATATCAATTCCAAAGTAAAACGGTATTAGAGGGTGTTAAGTGCGGTATCATTGGAATTTCCATTCCCCAGTATTGAAAAATCCGTTAATTTCGGGATTTATGTTGTCCTTAAAGACTGTAAATACAGACGAAATTGCTGATATTCTGGTGATGTCAAACCTTGATTTAAGACAGTTAGCACACCTGGTAAATTAAAATTTAATATGTCAGGAACATTCAACCATAATCCGGGAAAAACTTGACTACGAATTATCCCATCCCCGTCAACAGGTAAATTGACATAAACTCCATTTTGCCAAGAAAACCAGTCAATCACTAAATCCGCAACTCGCCAAACGAAGTACTCTTGTACCCCATTGCGACGATACACCTGCTTTTTATCATGAAGGTCGTAGGACGCACTACTAGCAGACACCTCCACAATCAATTCTGGTGAACCCTCAATATAATCATCTTCACTAATCCGAGATTTTCCTCCCACAACCGAATCTATGCGTAAACAAGCATCCGGTTGAGGTTCATTATCTGTATCCAAGCGTACAGTCGGGTTATCCATTAGTTCCACACCGGGAGTCGCAAACCAATAATTCCCTAACCAACCCATTACGGCAGCGTGAGGTTTTCCGTGTTTTCTTGCCCGTACAGGTGATGCCATATACACTTGTCCTTCAATGAGTTCTGCTTTGATATGGGTTGGCATTGCCTGATAGCGCCGTTCAAATTCCACACGAGGGAGGCGATCGCCATTTTCCAATGGTAATATGGGGGAAGTGGGCTGGTTTGCTAGAGTCATGGAATTTGGGATTTTCGATTGACGATTTTAGATTGATGCTGATTGCATCGACTAAAGAGAGAAGTTTCCGTGATGGAAGCTAGTACAGGTTGGCTGAAATAAACCGA
>CALJJQ010000140.1 GCA_937973965.1 uncultured Calothrix sp.
ATCGACCGTATACATCCGCAGAACGAGTCAAAATATAACCCGGAACCTGTTCTGGACTCACTGCGGTAATGACTTCCCTGGTGTTACGGGTAAACTCTTGAAAACCGACAAATTTCAACAGTTCATCCGTTGCTGCATGGGCATATTCTAGGGGTTGGTTAACCATTCCGGTAATATTACCTTGTGGTTGATAATGGGTTTCCAACGCATCGATACTATCTAAGCGTAACTGCGCACCACCTGCAAAGTTACTACGGACTCGTCTTGGTAACTTTTTCCACAATTCGGGATTCTGGGGATAAAAACGAATGGAATCCCCATCCGGTGCAGTATTGAGGATACGGTATGTACCCTTGATTAAAATCATTGACATGTTAGTATCCTTTAAAACTTTAATGAGACAAGGAACTTATAACACAATACGGTTCAATTAGAGCTTTGAACTTTGAGTTGTGTTGGTTAGGCTTTAATCCGAAAAAGCTTTATAATAAAGGCGCTATACCCGCAGGGTTGTCGTAGACTAGCGCTAATACGTGCCTTCTTTTACTCATCAAAATTAATGCTACAGACCACTAATAGTAGGTTTTTTGCGGGCGAATGAGACAAAATATTTTTATTTCCAAGATTTTTTTGAGTAAAATTACTCTAAAAGTGGTATTCTAACGGAAGGATGGAGAATGAAATTATCAGGGTGCATATCTCCGGTTCCGAATATTTCATCTTCTTCAGGCTAAATTTTTGATGTCGAAATATGTTAAATATTTAAAAATTTAGCAAACCTGTGTTTTGATTAAGTAAATCCACCAAATACAAATTGCCACGCTATATTGGTTTCTAAGTAACTTCGTGCCTGGATAATTATTGCGGTGATTGACTGGGAACCCTATCTGCAATCAATTTGTCATAAATATGCTCAATGGTGGAATAGCTACACCGTTTCCGACGTGGTGGGTAGAAATCGCGACAAACCAGCAGCAAAATCTCTATTACTAGAACTACAGGTAGAATTGCAAGCGTTAAAAATTCAATCCGACAGAGAACTATTATCCACAGCAGGAGAAAAATAAACGTACTGGAGGGATTGCGGAAATATTCACTAGAACACGTTTTATTAACTGGTCGTCCCGGTTCTGGAAAATCCACAGCCTTGATCCGGTTGTTGTTGGAAGATTGCCAATCTTTCCTAGCCTCTGGTTCCCCTGCTCTGTGGGGGAATGCTCTACCTCCAGATTACCACGAGGCGGAGCCTCTTAATATGGGTTCCCACCCGGAGAGTGGGAACCAGTTAGCAAACCAGTTAGATTGCCAATCCTTCCTAGCCTCTGGTTCCCCTGCTCTGCGGGGGAATGCTCTGCCTCCAGATTACCACGAGGCGGAGCCTCTTAATATGGGTTCCCACCCGGAGAGTGGGAACCAGTTAGCCAGTTACAAGGGTGGGAACCAGTTACAGACCACCAGTTTATTAATGGGTTCCTGGTTGGGGACTTCCAGAAAATAAAATATCCTGTGGTTTGAGCTTTTTGCTTGAAAAGAGGGGTAGGGATGCCTGTTCCATAATCGAAAATTGGGACTACCCTTAGACGAATTTCTGGGTAAATTCACACATCAAATCTACTCTGCCTTTGCGTAACATGGCTGGGTCTAGTCTTTCGGTTGTATTGCAGGTCATGAGAATAACTAGACGCTGCCGAGAATGAATTCCTGATTCGTCAATTACGCTTTGATAAACTGTGCCATCTAGTAAGCTGAGGATATGTTCGGTTTTGTTGTTTGATTGGGCAACTTCGTAGGCACGGTTTTGGGCCAGGTTATCAGCTTCATTAATAATAATACAAATTCGTTCCAAATAGGTGGGGGGAATGAAATTTGCGATCGCATCGTGGTCTAGGATAAAAATGACGTATCCGAGGGCGACTAAAATTTCTTTGGCAACAGCTTGAGTCCAAGCAGTCTTCCCGGTTCCTGGTTCCCCATGTACGAGGACTGCGAGTTGATGTTGATTTAACACCGCAGTTTGAACGGCATCTGTAAAGTTTTGAATTTCTGGGGGAAAACTACGAATTTCAAAATCCGCATGGACTTTTCCTACCCGACTTTGATATCCACTCAACATCACGGCTAAGTTATAGGTGGCTTTATTAATAAAGGGTGCTAGGTTTTTCGCCATCAGAGAATAGTGTCGCCGACCTCGGTCGTAGGGGTCAATTTGTAACCAAACATCATGTTGTTTCCAATAGGCGTAAACGCTATTAATCACATCTAGGCGTTCCCAAGTGGTGAATTTTTCAATGGGAAAATAAAATTCCCGCTCGCCATAATACTGGGTAATAATATCCGGTTTACCTAATAGTTCTAAAACCCGTAAAACCGTAATTTCCTGCAACCGATTCAAGACATAATCAATGGGAATACTGCTACGACTCACCATCTGGGAAATGGGTGTTTCTGTACCCAGTACTTCCGCATAACGATGGTTGGGGGTCGAAGGGTCAGGTGTAATATAATTCCAGTATTTATCGAGTTCGCCACGGGTATAATCAGATGTTAAATTTAGCAGATTTGCCCACCAAGAATATCCACGACGACTTAGCGCATCTGCATAATAACTTGCCAAATTTAAACTTTTTTGGGTAAACTCTTGGGTATCATTTACTAATACATGAAAAAAATAATTAAAATCAAAATCTCGACGCAATGGTCGCCAACCACTCATCAACAGATTGTTGCGACTACGCGATGATGCCCCATAATCATTGTTACCCGAATAATAGTCAAAATCCATACTAATTACATATTAAACATTCTTAATTGACAAGCGCGTAAATATTTGCTAACCACCGATTGCGAAAGCTGTCAAAACCTTGCTTGGCATTTTAACGTCTATTCTGACACTTTTAACCCTAGTTGCCCACGCTGATACCATTTTAGATCCTGAATCTAATTCCTACAAAAAGACGAAAGGCGCTTACATAAAAAGAAAACTTATCTTTTTATTCCTGCCGTGTTGTACTGTGTCCTAGTAAATCAGATGTTTATGAATCTAACTACTGCAATCATCCCTCAAATCACTTTTACCCATTAACTTTTGTAATACATAAATACATTGTATTACAAGAAAAGATAAATGTCTACTATCGAGACTTAAACATTTTTGAGGCAGAAATCAGCTTCAAACCCATACAGGGGAAGGAAAATGCACTACATGCTCAAAAATGCTTAAAACCCAGATATAGCAAGAAACTATTCAAAACGATGTCAACGTCTTGCTGTGTATACATTTGAGTAGTTTTTCCGGCTATTTTTTGTCTCAGTCCCACTATTTAATCTGTCAAGGGAGGTGAAAGTGGTGAGGATGCGATCGCGATTAGTGTAAAATTTTGAGATACTCATGCCAATTGTCGCAGGTAGTGAATTGACACGGACTCCTAGGGCATAGCGTCTTTGGTTATGATTGAGAGGGAAGCAATCCACATATCCTCCGGCTGAGAATAATAATCAATCGCTTGAACTTGGTAACAATATTGTTGGGATTGGAGGGTAAGGATAATGCGATCGCCGCACTCAATATTAGCACCGTACCCGGTCATATAGGCCTGTTGTGGTGTTTCCCCTGCTTCCCAAATATAATCCTTACCACATTCATACTTGGTAAAATCGTGGGTACGGGGTTGTCCTTCCTGGGGAGAAGGAAAATAACGATGAATCAGCGATCGCAACATCAAACCTAGTTTTTGTAATCCTGATATATTCGTTGACATAATCTCTCGGTAAAGTTAAATCGTCGAGCGTCACCCATCTTGGTTTGTTCGATCTGATTCCAGTAGTTTACTAAGTTTGCAAGTAGTTTCCTGGAAGTCGATCGGTGATCAAAGCGAATATGTTGCACCAGCTTGTAGGATTGGTTCTTCCTCTTAGGCTAATTTGGCAATGGGATATTGCATTATTCTCAGCATTGAAAGCAGTTCTGCTGTAGCCATAAATTTAGAAACAAGTAATAATTCTTCTACAATTTTAAGTCCATTATTCCTGATTTTCCCTTGAAGTCGTTGGAGTACGTGCAATACGGTTCGGATCAGAAAATTCGTAAACCCAAAATCATTGTAGAGACGTGTTAGCGTTCAGCTCCTCTGAAAGAGGCTATATCGCGTCTCCCGAAATCACCACGAAAAATCATTAACCAAACCGTATTGGACTACTAGATTTCGTGATGGGCTAATCGATCGTACTTTTCTGGCAATCAATGACAATAGGGCTGGGTTTACTGCAAGCACCGACAACATCATCGAGATTACGGGATTTAGAGGTAATTTAAACAACCTGAGTCTCATTTGAAGCGAGTACTCCTACGGAGAAGTTTGCTCCGACGGATTCAAATAACCCCTCTCCAATCCTTTCTCCTTTTGGAGAGAGGCTTTGAAAACATTGGTTCACACAGTTTTTGCGATTATCTCGTCCCCATGCTCCGCGTGGGGACGCTTTTCACGAGGGCTACTGCCTCAAATCAGGAAGCAGAACTCAAGAACAGCGTATAGGACTCCTATTTGATTTTTGAACAATCCAGCTGCCTATAAGCTTGATTTCTCAGTATACTGAGTAAGATTCAAGTAGTATTCCTATATCAAGGGTCAGAGTTTTGGAACAAGTTTATTGTCACAGTTTGTGCATGAATTGCATGGATTACGCTGTGCTAACCCATCCTACGTTTGAACTTTCACGGTCTTGTTATTTTAGTCCCGAAATTGAATTTGCCAGAAAATTTCCAAATAAAGGGTTGACATAATCCGGAAGATTGTTGTTATATTATAAAGAGTCAAAAACGTTGGGGCGTCGCCAAGTGGTAAGGCAGCGGGTTTTGGTCCCGCCATCCCTAGGTTCGAATCCTAGCGCCCCAGTACCAAGGAGTAGTTAGTTTAACCACTCTCTTTTGTTTGGGTATATTTTGTCCTTTCTCCCCAAGACCTACCGTGTACAAACAAGTCGGAACCCCACCCCCTAACCTCTCCCCGATTTCGGAGAGGAATGGTGGTTTCATACGCCCAGAGAAAAAAGATAATACCTGTTGAGTGTATTTAGACATCTACAGCTAGGGAAGAAATGAATCTACAACAGCTACAACAGATAGAGGACTAGGACCATATCCGAGGAAGGAGGTACGAATTATGGCTGGTACTGATACTGCTGGTATTGGGAGCAATGACAGGAAACTGGGGCTAGCGACCATTAGAGGATTTTACACTTAGCCACAGAGAATTACTCATCGAATTGCG
Organism: uncultured Calothrix sp.; assembly: GCA_937973965.1. Taxonomy (GTDB): domain Bacteria; phylum Cyanobacteriota; class Cyanobacteriia; order Cyanobacteriales; family Nostocaceae; genus NIES-3974. The sequence continues at coordinate 5,268 of CALJJQ010000140.1, forward strand.
AAACTCAGACCCAAAAATCAAATTTCCTTCTGACTCAACATTTAGGCGTGTTCTTCTCTTGATGCTGCTGACTACTGGAGCAAAATTCATTTTATTCGACAAGATTGCAAATAGTTAGCTGATTTCAATTGTCGGTACCCAAATCAATTTGTGAATCAAATGTAACTGATTCCGCATCGCGATGCTGCATGCGATCGCCTGGCTTGTCAGAGATGGGGATATCGCACCCTGAGTCCCATAACGAGAAATTTGGGTCAATAATCAAACC
>CALJJQ010000141.1 GCA_937973965.1 uncultured Calothrix sp.
GAAATTCTCTGGCGATTTATTAAGTATCAATGGATTGAAATAGATGCTTATTCTAGCTGGCAAACTTTTGTTACATCTCTAGAAAAAATCCTGAGAGAATTTGGTCAAAACTATGTAATTAATTTTGACTAGCTACTTAAAAAGCACCAACTCGATTTAGTAATACATAAACTGTCTTGGCGATGATAATTAAGTCATAGAGTGGATACCATTTACTTTGATATTGTAAATCCAAATCCACTACCTGCTCAAAATCCTTAATTTGGGAGCGACCATTAACTTGCCATTCTCCAGTTAAACCGGGTTTAACATCTAGACGTTGCCAATGTCTTTGATTGTAGAGAGCAACTTCATCTCCTGTGGGTGGACGGGTTCCAACTAAACTCATATCCCCCATCAAAATATTCCAAAACTGCGGTAATTCATCTAAACTGGTGCTGCGTAAAAAACGTCCAACTCTGGTAATGCGAAAATCATGCTGGTTTTTAAAAAACAATCCGTTCGCTTCATTTTTGACGAGCAATTTGAGGCGTTCAGCATCATTCACCATTGAACGAAATTTCCAAATCCGGAATTTTTTGCCGTAGAGTCCATATCGTTCTTGGGAGAAAAAAATCGGTCCGGGACTATCAATTTTAATTGCGATCGCAATCGGAATCAACAAAATTCCTAATATTAATAATCCTACTAGACTTCCAATAATATCTACGCAGCGCTTGAATGGAGAATTCACCGCAGGGTGGGGTTTTAATCGTAATTCCCAAGTTTGAGAAGTTGCACCTTGAGCCCTATTCCTATATGGTATTTGATACATCGTTAAGCTAAACTTTGCCCTAAAACGTATATCTACGCAATCCTATTTCGACTATAGACGGACTCTTCATGAAAATAGTTCTCTTCAACCGTATATTCACTGAATCTTTAACTCGATTCCTTCAATAATGATTTTTTATAAACATCCCGTAAAGTCAATTAAATATATCTTATGAAAGATGCAAATCGGGATTTTGTGTGTATATTTGAAGGAGTTGTATGAATATTTACTAAATTAACAGTTGCAAACATGCTTGCAATTGGTAGAATATGGATATTACTGTAGGTAGATAAAGTATATTTGAAACAGCCATCAATCACAGTAAATGTACTAAGATAAAACTTAGTCCTATTACTGAAGTAGGGAAGCAAGATTAATTAAATATATGCTGTCATCATAGAACATTCCTGGAAATACCAGGGTGAGGGATTTTCAGAATATATGATTTATTTTGTACTCCCTTTGACTGTTGAATCAATTTGCTTCTACAGCAGAACTGAAGGTGATCGCAACGCCAAAATCTGGTTCGGAGATTACTTTTTGTTGTCATCACCGAAATCGATAGTTATCTGATTTCTGTACAGTTGAAATATTCTACTGACATTAAGTTTTCCTCAAGGAATGACTTAAAACATGGAGCTGGTTGCACTGTGCTTTGTCAAGACTGAATCAATCAGGTCTAGAATGGCTCATCTGGTTTAGTTATATTCATGCATGATGGATTGAGATCGAGCGCTAAGTGAATTTATTTGCCAGCAAGTAGGACGAGGTGCAGGGATTATGGTTGCAGTTGGAAATGGAGTGAAGGTAGGTCGTTTGGAATCTATTGTTGAACAAATAGGCGAAGCAGTTTTAGCCACAACCGAAACCATTGAAAAGCTAGGGGAGCGTTTAGATAGTTTGAGTGGACAAGTGGAAGAGCAAGGTAAGCAAATCCAACAACAGGGATATCAAATCCTGGCTTTGTGTGATGCAGTGCAAACCTTAGCAGAATCCCAGGATGACGCACTCAAAAAGCTCACCCATCTGACCCAAACTTTGGATCGGATGATGACAATCTTAGAAAGCGAAGATTAAATATGTAGTTTAGTAATCGCAATATTCCCGGAGAAACAGATATCGACATCACTTCCGGGGGTGCGATCGCGTTGTTGATAGTTTCCAGCGTAATAAAAACTCTCCCCCTCTAATCGGTAATCTATTGGTAAGGGTTTGGTGCAAGCTTGACAAAATACCACCTTTGGTTCCGGTTGTTCCGGTAACAGATGGGGTAAATTCACATTCCAGAAACAACCTGTTTCGAGTGGACGACTCAGTAAATCGGTTAAGATACTAGTCGTCCATCGTACTGCTGCATCCCAATTATACGCTAATTTGCCCCGACGGTAATGGGAAATTGCAATGCCTGGAATACCATGCATTGCAGCTTCTCGGACTGCGGCAACTGTACCCGAAATATAGGTATCAACTCCCAAATTACCACCAGCATTAATTCCCGACAGCACGAAAGTCGGTTGTTCACACAGATGGGATAGGGCAATCCGGGTACAATCTGCGGGGGTTCCCCCCACCGCATAGGCATTGCGATCGCGTTTTGTCACCGGAATCGGTTGGTGGGTAGTAACTTGATGTCCACAACCTGACTGATGGTCTTGCGGTGCGACAATGATAAAATTGCGATCGCTGACTGCTTGTTTGATTGCTGCTACTAAGGCTTGAATTCCCGGAGCATCAATCCCGTCATCATTGGTCAAAATCAAAGTCATGGGATTTGAGATTTTGGATTTCCTATTAACACCACAATAACCATAGAGACGTAGCAATGCTACGTCTCTATGGTTTGGCAAATATCGACAACATAATCGGTCCTAACAAGTACTGATGTTTGATGCAAGTGAGTCCAACGGTTTCGGCTAGTTTTTCCCGTGCAATTGGACTATAAATCCTGATTCCTCCGGCGGACATTTTGATTTCTTGTGGTTCCTCTGCCCAACGATTAGTATAATCAGCAAGATAATATTTTCCCCCTGACTTTAACACCCGTTTAATTTCGGTAAACACGGTTTCTGGGTGGGGATAATGGAGAAAACTAATCGTATTCAAAATTGCGTCGAAGCTACTATCACCAAATGGCATTGCTTCCACATTTCCTTCAACAAAACTTAATTGAGCCGGATATTTATTTCTTTCCCGTGCTTTTTGGAGCATTTTCGGTGAAAGGTCAAACCCTGTACCAGTAATATGGGGATATTTCTGGACGATTCTTTCCAGTAAACGTCCGGTTCCACATCCTAAATCCAGCACCTGTGCATTTGTTGGTAAATCCACATACTCTAACAACCGTTTGTGAACAGCTTGATAAAATACTGTTGTCAAAATAAAATCATAGCTGGGTGCCCATTGATCAAAGATAAATCGCTTTTGAGCCAAGATTTTTTCCGTCATCATCTGTATGTAGGGGAAAAATTACCGTTAGTTAGGGAGAGACAACCTATTACTTTGCCAAAACTTCCTTGAGTGCAGCGATTAGTTTATCCACATTTTCTGGACGACTGTTGTAACCCATTAAACCAATACGCCAAACCTTACCAGCTAACTCACCCAAACCACCACCAATTTCAATATTATATTCATTCAGCAATTTCTGCGCGATCGCTTTACCGTCAATTCCTGCTGGAATACAAACTGTTGTCAGGGTCGGTAGACGATACTGTTTTTCCACATGCATCTCCAACCCAATTTCCCCTAATCTTTCCCACAGATACTCAGCATTCTGTTGATGACGCTGCCAACAATTTTCCACCCCTTCCTCCGCAATCAATCGCAGCGCTTCCCGTAATGCATAATACATATTAATCGGTGCCGTATGATGATAAACCCGCTCTGCTCCCCAATACTTACTCAGTAAGGACATATCAAGATACCAATTTTCCACCTTGGTGAGACGATTTTCCAGTTTCGCGACAGCACGGGAACTCATGGTAAAGGGAGATGCTCCTGGTGGACACCCTAACCCTTTTTGACTGCAACTGTAGGCTAAATCAACTCCCCATTCATCTAAGTAAATTGGTACTCCCCCTAAACTTGTCACCGTATCAATCACAAGTAAAGTATCATGTTTTTGACATAACTCTGCAACCCCTTCTAGGGGTTGACATGCACCAGTGGAGGTTTCCGCATGAACTAAAGCCAAAATCCGGGGAGCATGTTCTTCAATGGCAGCACGTAATTCATCTAAGCTAAATACTTGACCCCACTGCTTAGTAATTGTGCGGACATCAGCACCATAACGTCCAGCCATATCCACCAAGCGGTTGCCAAAGTACCCCATCACCCCAACTAACACCACGTCTCCAGGTTCGACTGCATTGGCAATCGTTGCTTCCATAGCCGCAGTTCCCGTTCCACTCACCGCAATGGTCATGGGATTATCGGTTTGCCACACATAACGCAATAAAGATTGAATCTCATCCATCAACTTCAGGAATGCAGGATCAAGATGGCCAACGGGAGGGGTATTCATTGCCTCTAAAATCGCTGGATGCGCATTTGATGGACCTGGACCTAATAACAAGCGGTGAGGCATTTGCAAGGGGTTTAAGTCTAATTTTTGCCGATGATTGATTGCATTTGTCTGTGTCATGATGAACCCAACTTCTGGATTTTAATTCATAATTCGTAATTCGTAATTACGAATTAATCTGCTTCTATTTACTTTACCAAGATTTGTGTCCTCTAGTACTCGACCCAGGGAAATTAGTATCTAATGTTTCCCGTTTATAGTTTGCCGCCAAATTTTGACTGCACGGTTATTTTGACCGGGACGGGTTAAAATTCCTTGGGATGGACTTAATAGTAATGCTAGTAAAAATAGTCCGGTGACGACTAACACTATTGCTGCACCGGATGGTACATTGAAATAATAACTTATATACATGCCACTGACGCTACTAATTACCCCTATTAAGGAACCAAAAATCATCATTTCATGTAATTCTTTAACTAGTAAATATGCTGTGATTCCCGGACCAATTAGTAGGGAAACTACTAAAACTACTCCGACTGCTTGCATACTGGCTATTATTGTCAGGGTAATTGCGGCTGTTAAACCTAGTTGAATTAAGTTAATCGGTAATCCACAAGCTTGAGCGCCTAATGCGTCAAAGGTGTAAAATAATAGCTCTTTGTAGAACAGTTTTACCAGGCATAAAATCACCAGGGTAATGACTAAAGTTCTCCACACATCACCTGTTGTCACTCCCAAGATATCCCCAAACAAAAAATGATGTAAGTCCAATTTACTTCTGAGTACGGTGATTAATAAAATCCCTAATGCCAAAAATCCGGAAAAAACTAACGCCATTGCCACATCCACCTTCACCCTTGACTGGGATTGAATCCAGGCTATGACGAAGGTACTCAATGTCCCAGATATAAATGCACCTAAAAAAATATCCACTCCCAAAAAAAATGCGATCGCTAGTCCCGGTAATACGGCATGGGCTATCACATCCCCCAGTAATCCCATCCTCTGCACTATCAAGTAGGAACCGACGACTGCACATAATACCCCTAAGAGAATGGCTGTAAATAAGGCATTGCGCATAAATTCAAATGACAAGGGTTCTAATATTAATTCCAGCATTTTTCTGTTCTCAAGATGTATTCTTGTCTAGTCTGTTTCAAACACTTTTCACAAGAAGTTAATAGACCCTATAGGCGATTATCATTCTCATACAGGAAAACATAACCATCATACTTATCCAATGTATACACTGACTCAAGTTTAAGCTTATCAGAGGTGAAAAAAATGAGTTTTATTCTCAGCGATCGCAGGAAGATAAAATCCTCCCATCTACAAATATTCATTCATGGAGGATAAACTTGTCTCACACACCTTTGTTAAGAAGTTAATAGACCCTATAGGCGATTATCATTCTCGTGCAGGAAAACATAACCATCATACTTATCCAATGTATACACTGACTCAAGTTTAAGCTTATCAGAGGTGAAAAAATGAGTTTTATTCTCAGCGATCGCAGGAAGATAAAATCCTCCTATCTACAAGATATTTTGTTGTGCATCAAGTATGTCTACCGGACAAACTTGATTATTTAGCGTATGTTGGATTTATTCAATTCATCATTTGCACCATTTGTTCAAGAAAGTACATATAACCAGACATTTCGTATCTATATTACTTTTATTTACAACCAAGTTGATCTCATTTCTAGAATGATTACTATTGTCACTGGTGTGTGCAGCACCCGAACAAAAACTGAATCAACCAGGGAAAACTTATGTCCTTAAATGTCAGCGATAAACTGCTAGAACAAGCTCAATCAGGTCATATTGATGAGCGGGAATTTGTGGAAACCATTCAACAATCCTTACCCTATGCTTGGGGTGTGGTTGAAGGTTTAGCAGAATGCATTATTAGGGGGGAAGAATGGGCTAATCATGCTGTTCCACCTCCAAGTGAACAAGCACGCGCTCAATTGTTAAGAATGATGGGTGGAGATGCGATTCGTACTGCTGTGGAAAGACATTTTGGTATCAAGTTGGCGTTTCAAAATTGCCATAATGTTGGTGCTTTTCGTTTAGATAAGTTAGATTCTCCGGAATATTTGGATTTTATTTCTATTCGTAGTCAAATTCTCAATCAGTCACCGGAATTGGTTGATTGTTAGCTGGAAGAGGTAGGAGATAGGAGTAAAAGCGGTTTTGAGTAAGCCGGAAAAATTTCCCCAATATACCTCCAAAAAAGCTCCAAACTACTCTATAGTGCAGACGACCCGGTGGGTCGTCTCTCCCCAACCCTATTTGGGATTAAACAACAATACACTATCACCATAGGCTAATTTCAAATTTTCACTGGTAATGACTTCATGCAACGAACCCTGGGCAATTAATTTCTTATTAATCAATAATAAAGAATCACATTTTCTCAACGTCACTCCCAAATCATGGGTGACGACTACCAATATTTTCCCCGCCGATTTTAACTCCTCAAACACTTCAAACATAATTGCTTCCGTCTTTTTATCCACCCCGACAAACGGTTCATCAAAAAAAAATAAGTCCGCTTTTTGTGCTAATGCCCTAGCCAAAAAAACCCGTTGCTGCTGTCCCCCCGATAACTCCCCTATCTGTCGCGATCGCAATTCCTCCATTCCCACCCTTTCTAAGGCGGATTTAACGATTTCTTTTGATTGGCGACTGGGAGAATGAAACCAACCTGTATGGACGGTTCTAGCCATCATCACCACATTCCACACGGTTATGGGATAATCCCAGTCAATCTGGGTTCGCTGGGGTACGTAAGCTACAGAATTTAATTGCTTTTTCAAAGTGCGATCGCGAAATTTTACTACCCCTTTCTCACTCTCAATCAATCCTAGTATGGCCTTAATTAAAGTACTCTTCCCCGCTCCATTGGGACCAATTACCGCCAATAACTCCCCTGGATAGGCTCGAAAACTAATCCCCTCTAACGCTTTCACCCCCCGATAATCTACCTCTAAATTATTTACTTCTAACATCTTTCTCCCAAAGAATATGTATGATTGTGTATGATAATGATTATTATTGTATCACTGATAGATAGAGAAAATCATGTTGCAAAAAACACAAATAAAGTTGTGGGCTGCGATCGCTTTCACAATGGGATTAATTAGTTGTAATTCTCCCCAGGAAACTAATACTCAGTCGGAATCAAACCAGAATAAAACAACTGTCATTACTAGCGATAATACTGCTTCTCAGAATACAAATAAACCTTCAGTGGTGGCGACAACGAGTGTAATTTGCGACTTAACCCAACAAGTTGCAGTGGATACGGTTGATTTGAAATGTTTGGTAGGACCGGGTGATGATCCTCACGTTTACCAACCAAAACCGGAAGACCGCAAAGCGATCGATAGTGCAAATTTAATCTTGTATGCTGGTTATGATTTTGATCCAAGTTTAATTAAGTTGGTTCAAGCGACTAGTAATCCTGCACCGAAGGTTGCTGTCCATGAAAAAGCTGTACCAAAACCGATATTAGGTGAGCCGCACGATCACAGTCATGGTCATGGTCACAGTCACAGCCACAAACATGAAAAAGGAGAAAAACACAGCCATGGGGAAAAGGTTCCTGAACCCCATGTCTGGCATGATGCGCAAAACGGTATCAAAATGGTAGAAGTAATTCGGGATAGTTTAAAGCAAGTTGCACCGAATCACGCCGATTTATATAAAACTAATGCCGCAAAAGTAACTGGGGAAATCTCCCAAATTCATAGCTGGATTAAATCCCAAATCGCCACTATCCCCTCCAATCAACGCAAGTTAGTCACCACCCATGACGCACTCGGTTACTATATCCAAGCCTATGGTCTTTCCTTTTCTGCTGCCTTGGAAGGTATCAGTACCGAAGAACAAGCTACTGCTGCACGGGTTGGTTCCCTGGTAAAGGAAATTAAAAAGGAAGGTGTTCCCACTATCTTTGCTGAAAAAACCATCAATCCCCGCTTGATGGAAACCGTTGCCAAGGAGGCAAATGTTAAGCTTTCGGAACAACCCTTGTATACTGATGGTTTAGGTGCTAAAGGTTCCCCTGGCGAAACTTACCAAAAAATGTTAATCGCTAATACCCGGAATATCGTTCAAGGACTGGGTGGAACCTATAGCCCTTTTCATCTCAAAGGCTTACAGTGAGGGATTTGCAACCCTGTGGGTGATTATCATTCTCATACACAAGAGTCCATTAGCCCCTTGAAGCCTCATTCCTATACTAACAGAAACCCCCATGAATAATCAACCCTTTTTCTGAATTTTTAGATTGAATTCAAAGCTGAGATAAATCAAGTTTGATCTGGATTGTTTGAGGTGGTAAATATCTGGATTAAACTTGGTTTTTTCGATTGCAGGGGTGAAGTTGCTATTACAGGGATACTCAAGTGACTTCCCTGGTAAATAGGATACTGCATTACAAACATTTGAGCGATCGGAATGGAAGCAGCTATAGGAATCGTACTTAAATCTTTTTGGGTATACAGGGAAATGGAGTAATTAGGGTTTTCAGAAATCAAATATGATTCCTATAAGCGATCGCTTTTTCCCCGCGATTGAGAACGTGGGTATCTATGGTTTTGGTAGAAATTTATCCACACGTTTTCGGTGGGGAAACTGAGCCATGTTTTGATTTAGTACCAAAACACGATGGAGTCTTGAAATGAATACTTCATCTTAAAACTAGCTCTTATAACTTAGCTATCAAATATATCGAACCTGATTTTCCATTTCCTCTGCTGTAACTTGATTTAAAATTGCCAGCAATCGTTTTGCAATTTCTTGAGGCGGACGACGGATAGCCAAGATGACACCATAGTGCTTTTGTTCTGTATCAAAATAAGTCTGAATCAGTTCTTCAAAATCTGCGCGGTTATGTGTGACTAAGGCTCTTTTCTGGCTAACTGCATAGGCTAGTTGTTCTTCGTCACTTGCCTGAAGTTGTCCCCCATCTCTCACTGTTAAAGCGTCAAACCCCCTAGCTTTTAACAAGTCTGCAACCAATACGTTAACATCTTCATCCAAATACAGACGGATGAATAAACTGCTCATAGATCACGCACTAACGGGTCAATCAAATCATCAGGAATTCGATTACGCTCAATATAGGTGTTGATCTCGTCCTGATGATCGCTGTAATAACTCAAGGCATCAAATATCTGCGCTAGTGTAAGATGGGGTAGTCCTTGGGGAATTGCTTCTGGAGCAATGCCCATTCTCCAACTCTCAACCACAGCTCTCACAGGTGTGCGTGTTCCTTTAATGATCGGCTCACCTCTTAAAATTCGTTCATCTCTAACTATATAAAAATGCTCTGTGACTTGAACCATAGCTAATTTTTAATATTGTTTTTATATCTGGCAATTATAGCGCTTCTGCCGATATCTGAACATATTGCTAGCCGGGGAACAATCCGCTTGTACCTTTCCCTTTTCCGTCTTTTTGTTGCGTTCAAGAGGTTATTTGCGGTAGTTGATTTGAGTATACCTAAATTTCAATTGCTGGGCGATCGCTAAGGCAGAAAGTTGGAATTTATATGCTGAAACCCTTTGCGAATAATGGCTGAAGTGTTTCCGGATGGGCGCGATTTGCTCCAGGGTAGAGGCTCGGGGTTGCCTTTGCTGAAACCTGCCAAAAAATGTTAACTGCTAATACCCGGAATATCGTCTAAGGACTGGGTGGAACCCATAGCTTTTTCGTCTCAAAGACTTACAGTGAGCGCCTTGCATCCCTATATATGATTATCATTCTCATGCTTTAGGATATACTACTCACCTGGAGCTTTATCCCTAAAATAACAGAAACCCCCATAAATAATCAACCCTTTTTCTGAATTTTTTGATTGAATTCAAAGTTGAGATAAATCAAGTTTGATCTGGATTGTTTGAGGTGGTAAATATCTAGATTAAACTTGGTTTTTTTGATGCCAAGGGTGAATTTACCATTACAGGGATACTCAAGTGACTTCCCTGGTAAATTTGAGCTATCCATGCTACCCATCCGAAAGTATGGCGATTACATTTTCTAGTGCAATTGAGGGTATCTGTTGGTTGGAATGCGGAAGCAAGCACAAGCTCTCAGTTAGGGAATTGTGTAAATATTTTGGGTGGAGTGCAATCACCTGTAAGATGCCTTATAGAAGCTCAATAAATTCGTCCACGCTCAAGCCAACCTGCCGAATAATTGCGCGCAAAGTACCTCGATCAAGTTCTTGATGATTTGGTACAGAGATTGTTGTTCTGGGTTCTTCACGTACTAAAATCATGTGGCTTCCACGCTGACGATCTACAGCAAAGCCTATTTGCTTAAGTACTTTTACACATTCTGCACCTGAGATCACTGGCAACTTAATCATACCAGAACGACCTCAACTGTGTCGTTTGGAATCGGTTCACCTCGCTCCTGCAAAACTTCGATGTACAGGGCGATTGCCTCTTCTATATTGGCTAGAGCCTCCTCACGAGTTTTTCCCTGGCTAATGCATCCTGGCAAACTGGGAACTTCGACAACAAAGTAATTATCCTCACCAGGGTATAGAAGTACTTTACGTTTGGATTCAGCTTGCAGTTTGGCCATTGTTATTGCTCGATACCTGTTTAGGAGGTTTCATTCAAATGCTAACATTTTGTGGGGTAAGTGGTTGTGCAAAATATAGTAATCATAAGTGATTCGTGAACACAGGAACACCTGAAATCAAGTCCTGGAAAGGGGTAGCTTACCTAGGATGAACCATTGTTCACGATTCCAGTGGATGAAGTCGATTCAGAACCGCTTGTTGACATATTGTAATCAAAAAGAGGATAGAAATTTAATTCCATCCTCTTCAAATAACCGACAAAAGCCAAACTACCTATATGCCAATACAGTTCAGTTAGACTTAAAAGCCTGATATTGGGTAGGTTAGGTTGAAGAATGTAGAGGCAGAGCCTAGGCTGTGTACCTTGTGCCTTTTTTTGGGGTCGCAAATTCATGCACAAACCGTGACAACAAACTTGTTCCAAGACTCCGGCTGTTGATACATATAGGGAAGCTCTGCTTCTTGATTTGAGGCAGTAGCCCTCGTGGAATGCGTCCCCACGTGGAGCATCGGGACGAAATCATCACAAAAACTGTGTGAACTGATGGGTAAATTTCCACAAAATCAACAGTCTATGCACAGCCTCAACCCAACCTACGGTTATCTTTTATCTTTAACTGAACCGTATTGACCTATATGCTAGGTAAAACAGAACTTGATGATTGCTATTTTGCAAGAAGCCACTGCGCGTCTACCTGACAGCCCGACGGTGGATCCGCTAACTGTCTGGTGGAATGAGGTAACTGCTCCCGTGATTGCGTAAGTCCTCTATACTTAACTAGCCATATATTCCTTAACATTGGCACGACGACGACGCAAATGGGCTAGGGCTTGATGTTCTAATTGTCGCACTCGTTCACGACTTAGGTTCAACCGTTCACCCACTTTTGCTAGGGATAGTTCTTTACCATCTTCTAGACCAAATCGCAAAGCTAATACTTCCCTTTGTTGGGGTGTTAGTTCTGCCAATAAGGTATTTAAATCATGACGGAGAAAATCCTGGGTCATGTAATACTCTGGTGATGGTCCTTGGTCTTCCAGCATTTCTTGCAATTCGGTGTCCTGATTATCTCCGACCCGCACATCTAAGGATACTGGTTGACGCGCCATATTCATGTATTCACGAATTTGGGCTGGTTCTAACTCCAATTCTTCGGCTATTTCGGCTGGTGAGGGTGAACGACCCAGCTTTTGCGCTAGTTCACGCTGCACTTTTTTGATTTTATTCAGTTTTTCGGTAATATGGATCGGTAGGCGTATGGTTCTCCCCTGCTGGGCGATCGCACGAGTAATTGCCTGACGTATCCACCAATAGGCGTAGGTAGAAAATTTATAACCCCGCATCGGATCGAATTTTTCTACTCCCCGCTCCAAGCCGAGTGTCCCCTCTTGGATTAAATCCAGAAACTCCATATTCCGTTTCTGGTATTTTTTGGCGATCGCTACAACCAAGCGCAAATTCGCCTCAATCATTTTCTGTTTGGCGTATTTCCCTTGACGCAATGTCCGATTGATTTCCTCTGATGATAAACCAACATACTCGCTCCATTCCTCTGCTGTCGGTTCCCGTCGCAATTTCTTGCTTAACTTCTCCTTCGCTTCCACTAATGTCATCATTTGCTGCACCTGCTTCCCGAACACAATCTCTTGTTCTCGGGTCAATAGTGGCACACGACCAATCTCGCGCAAATAGGTTCGCACCATATCAGCCGTGAATTTGGTGTTGTTGTTATCTGCTTGTATGTTAACTGTTGGCATTGGTGCGCTATCCTCTACTCCGTAAACACGATGAATGTTTAATTAATTGGGGCAATCCTGGAAAAGCAGTAGATGTCTGACGCAGCATCGGGTACGGTTCATCACAATTACTTTACTTAAGTCTGTCAAGACGTTTTGCCCCCCCTATTCGGTTCCTACCTTCCCCCCCTTCAGGGATTTATTTCTTTCTTCTCACAACTACACTTTGGCATTCCTACAATTCCTGATTCCCACCATCGCAAACAATGAGGATTTAAAACGAAGTCAGTACGAGTTTTACTTAACCTATATAATACGACAATTTTTCGCAGAAGTAAAGCAGTCAGATAAAATTTACCATTATAAACTAAAATGGTACGATTGCCAAACTAATCGAAAAATCCTCTGGCGAAACCACATACGTATATAGTGACGCGAAAAAGTGTAGAACGGATTTCAGTTCTGTTCTAGATTTCCGAACCCTATTTCCGCTAAAAATGGGTAATGATACGAAATTTGCCGACTCCGGAATTGATTAATACTTGTGTGTAGTTATATAGTTTTTCGTCTGAGATTTTGTCTTAGATATTTTCTACCGCTAAACCCAAAGCCACAACTGACAGATATGGTGTTACCATGTTTGGTATACAATTGCCGATCCTGCTATTTATAGAAAAATTTAATGTGGATGATAAACGCACGTCCTGAATCGATCTAGATAAACCTTATACACTTCGACCGAGATTTCTCAAAAATTCCAGAGTAGGGGTCAATAGACTGATAACTCAATATTTATGGGGAACTTTGAGAATCATAGTTCGTAGTGGTGATGGTGAAATTGCTTCTTTACCCTATGGGGACACGGGAAATAGCGACATATGGACAAAGTTGATTGATGAATCCCTGGATTTGAATGGTTTATGGCTCACTTGGGTAAGAGCAAAACGCAAGTACAATGCCAGCGCAGACTAAGGAATTGCCAGAGCCGGAGAAATTTAAACACAGGCAAAGCGATTTTTTCGCCAAGTCAGATAGTTAATGAATGCCCCACAGTTGCGAATTGGATTGGGTATGTACAAAGTTAGTACATCCTGAAAGAGATTTCGACTAAACTCAAATACAGTAGAACCATATTATATCCCGTTGGGCTAGTTGGGCACAAGAGGGGAAAAAGGATCAGCCGGTTATGGACGAAACACAAATCCTGAATCAGATGTTGCGGGAGTTTGAGTTATTGCATGTGGCTAGCAATAGGGTTTTCAACTTACCTTCAGGGAAAGGAGTGTTCCGAATTGGTAGGGCGAACGATTTGCTAGTACCGGAAATTGATGTATCAAACCTTGACAATCAGGAAATAGTTTCCCGTCAACATGCATTGATTCGTGTTCAAGACGGAAATTATTATTTGGTGGATAATGGTAGTGCGAACGGAACTTACCTGAATGGGGAAAAGCTCACACCAATAGATTCCTATCAGTTAAAACCGGGCGATCGCATTTCTTTAGGTATGGGGGAAAAGATAGTTTTCATCTTTCAAGCCAAAACTCCGTTAGGTGTGAATCCATCTTCCAAGACATCGCAAACGGTACTCCAAACCCGGAATATGGGTGGTTCGCGGCAAAAATCCCATCCTGGAGGGACAGGGAATCGTACCAGCAAAATAACCGGACTGACCCTAATTGGGATCGCCATCATTTTGATTGCCAGTAATACCCAAATCGGGATTTTTGTGCGTATACCAGGATTAATATTATGTGCAGCTGGAGCGATTTTGCTATTTCAACACCGCATCAATAAAAACATTGGTTGGGTTTTAATCGTGGTGGGGATTTTAATTATCCTGACCGGAAACGTGTTTGCGTCTGTAAATTTGTTAGCAGTAATAATTGCCGCAGGTTTATTATTTGCTGGTTATCAACTGATTACCAGGGGAAAAATTCTGAACTACAGTTTAAACGATATTCGCGATCGCGCTCAAAGGTTATTGAGGGGAAAACGCAGGTAGAGACGACCTGTAGGGTCGTCTGGGAAAATAAAAATCCAAAATCCGTCTGGGAAAGTTTGGTGGAAGAATAAATCTCCCACCAACTTTCCGCAAAATCCAAAATCTCCCAGTTCTTGCTGTTAAACTAAAATAGTGAATTCACTAATCAGTAATTATGCTCAAACGCTCTCGATTCGAGACTACCCAGACACAGATTATGCACCGTGCGGAAGACCTAATTAGTGCCGCATCTAACCGTTATC
>CALJJQ010000142.1 GCA_937973965.1 uncultured Calothrix sp.
GTTAATCCCTTGAAAGATAACTGTGGAGATTGATGGCTTTAGGAGCCAGTGCCGTGGGCGGGTTCCCCGACTTGAGGCAACTGGCATCCTCAATCGGAATCACAGTTTGAATCACCGTGACTTCAGTCCGGTGCGAGTCAATTCGCTTTTATCTGGGAGTCAATCGCTATGTATGGTTTTGCAACAGTGAATTCAACAAACTTGAGTGATTACGAAAATCGGACGTTATGGCTGGAAGTAATCATGGGTTCCCAACAAGGTCATAGTAGTCACCACACTCTCAAAGTCAGTCATAATCGCCTAGGGCAAACACTGCAACGGATTCAACGTCAAGGAGGAAAGGTGATCCGGGTTGCAGCCATGTCAGAATTAGAGTTAGACCCCATAGCCAATTCCCATCCACATCAAGCTACAGTTACACCTACAAACATCAATAGTAGCGAACTAGCACAAACTTCCGTTACAGCTAGCAAAATCCACCAGCAAAGCGTCGATGAACAGCCACCAGAAAAGGTTCATCGAGGTTATAAACCAAGTGTGAAACCAAATAAATCAAGTCGCCGGGAAAAGAAGTCAAAACACAAACGCTGAATCTGATTTGTACTTTTTATGTTTGTTGACTGTTGACTGTTGACGGTTAACTTTTTAAGCTGGATTTCTCACATCTCAAGTCGGGGAACCCGCCCACGCTACTTGGCTTCTCGACCAATCGCTTGGCTGTACGTCCACCTTTGATCAACTTATGATGCTTTTTGTTATGGGTTTTTCACCAACATCATAAGTAAAACTTACTACAATTTCCGCATTAAAACCCATTTCTGTACTTCAAAATGTAGTATGCAGATATTCAATAATAATTCCTAATTATGAAGGTTTATTAAGTGTTAATACGAACAATAATTAGGGGCTATTTTTGTTCGTTATCTAACTTTGATTAACAGAAAATTTGAAATCTACGCGTATTACACAATGAAGTGCGGAATGTGGGTTAAACAACAGGTTAAAACCTGTTGAGTCGTGTTATGCCTACGGGGAAGCAAGCTACATCTCCTCTATAAAGAGTAGGGGTTCTCACATTCTCACTATGTTTTGATAGGGGGAGTGGTTAGCTGTACACTAGGTAGAGGGAACCTGTGCCTATAGTTATAAAGCCTAGACTAAAGGCATTTTGGTAATTCAGGAAACCCAAATTCTAATCCTTTTGAGTTGAATATCGTCACCTCACCTATTAATCATAAACTACCTTGACCTGGGCAATTTGTAATGCAAGTTACCGAATTTTTTCAAATGTCCTATGGGAAATGGCGATCGCAACGAAGTGGTCACCATTTGGCTTTTGCCCATTTTGAGCAAATCGTCTCCACGATCAATATTACTCCACTAGAGCCATCAGACCCTGCTGTGATTGCAGTTTGTCAAACCTATGCTGTTGATCCCCAGTCGATTATTCATCCTTTCCGGATGGAATGGGAAGGGGAATCGGACTGGGATGAATCAACGGTTTCGGGGAATACCGTACTAGTACCTGTTCCCGACCTGGAGCAACCGACACGGGGAAAACTACTACGGGAACAGGGATATGCAGAAGCGATCGCGGCTATCGGTGAATATCAAATCACGGAAGATGGGACGTTTGTATTAAAAACTAATTATGATCGTGCAGCTGCTGAAGAAAGAATTTGGTTTGTGACTCCGAATTTAAGATTTCGCGTCGCGACAATTAAAACAAGTGACGGCAAAGGTGTGACAACAGCCTCTTTTGCATCGGAAATTCGTTCTCTTTCCGGTAATTGAACTTTATTTTCAAGGAAACGGGTTACAGTAATAATAAATAATGTGTTGATTTCGGGTTTCGGTTAACCGTTCACAGTTAACCGTCAACTTTCAGCAAAATCTAAAATCTCAAATTACAATGGCCAATTTTCACAGTAAAGAGATTACAGAAACAAGCGATTTAATCACCTTGGCAAAGTGGATGGCAGGAGATTTTAGTAACTATCAACAAGCTGCTGCTGAACCACAAAAATTTGCCCACATCCATATATTTTTTCGTCCCTTACCCCGTGGTTTTTTCCCCGGAATCGGTTTTTATTCCGAGCAAGTATATGATTATGACCTGTGGACACCTTATCGCCAAGGAGTACACCAATTAATTGACTGTGGTGATTATATTTATATTGAAAACTATAGTTTAAAAGACCCGATTAGATTTGCCGGAGCCGCAAGGGAATTAAGTATTATGGGGACAATTACCCATGATGTCCTAGAACGTCGTCACCACTGTTCAATGGTATTTAAACGTGATGGTAATATATTCAAAGGAAGTGTGGAACCAGGTAACAACTGTTTGATTTGTCGGAACGGCCAACAAACCTATCTGGTTAGTGAAGTGGAGCTAACAGAAAATACCTGGATTAGCCTAGATCGGGGTATGGACATAGAAACCCATCAACAGGTTTGGGGGTCGCAAAATGGTGCTTTGAAATTTCAAAAACGTGAAAGTTTTGCCGATGAAGTTCCGAAGCTAGGCGAATTAAATTGATCAATGCAGTTAGAATTAAGTAAAAATAAAATGTTGCCGCCACAGGCTGAAAAAAAGATGCGATGTTGGATCCGTAGTCGCCATCTAATTTGTTCTGGTCATTTCTTTATTTTAGAAACTGTTGAATATACAACGATTGAACGTTTTTCTGAATGTGTGGAATCTTTAGGAGGGACAGTCATTTCCGTTGAGCCAATTAATAAAATTTGGATGGGAGACCATCGCCAAGTAATTTTGTATCAGGCTAAAGCGAGTTTACATACTCCCCATCATACCCTTAAGCAATACTGGATTAAGTATGGTGGTTTTTACACGCGATTTGACCAAAGATGTTAATTATTATACTTTATTAACTTAAATCTACACCCAGGAATTTATCCAGAAAACGCGATCGCCAAATTGCTCTTTGGATAAAGCACCATTCAATAGCGATGGCGATTAAAAATACCAGGTCAAAGGTATTAAGGGGGGCTAATTCAAAGAATTTTTGAGTTTCCGGGATAGTTAAAGTTGCTAAAAATACAAAAAATAAAGCCAACGCAGCGATTGTATAACGCCAGTCACCACTGATTGGCTCCCCTCCTACCCATAATTTAGTAGGTGGTTTCAAGAATGGCAAAAGTAGTAAATGACACATAACAAGTACTGTTAATAGGGCAGTACGGGGAAGGCGATAATCCATTTGACTAAATTCAGCCCCAACAGGTAAATCGATGATTGCCCGGACTAAATACAAGAGGTATACGATTAAAGCCACAAGGGTCATGCTAATGGTGGCGGGTATAGTAAAATGTAAGAGCGATCGCACCATGTTGCGCTTTTGACGAAAGCGTCCAGGACGAGCCCAAATGGGAAAAACTGCTGTGGGTAATCCGACTCCAAACATGGCGAGGAGGGCGCTATGCTTGTTGACGAGGGGAAAACTATCCGTCACCATACCAATAGAAAAAATTAAGAGAGCGACACAAAAGACGCGAACAATAAATAAAGCCAAGGAATCACGAATACCGTTGCGAATCCGTTGTCCTTCTAAAAAGGCATGGGGTAGGGCACCAAAGGAATCCTTGAGTAAAATAATATCAGCCACGGCCCTGGTGGCTTTAGAACCGCTTTCCATTGCGATCGCCAAGTTAGCCTGTTTGAGGGACAAAATATCATTCACACCGTCCCCAATCATCGCCACATAATTACCAGCTTGACGCAGGGCTTTAATTAAATTGGCCTTTTGTTCCGGTGTAATTCTCCCAAAAATCCCCCCAGCATCAGCCGCAGCTGCAAATTGGGCTGCATCCATCGAAGCCAATTCTAAACCAGAAATTACCCGCATTTCCTGATTCAAACCAGCTTGACGAGCGATCGCAGCTACGGTTTCCGGATTATCTCCAGAAATAATTTTGATTTTAATCCCTGCTTGAATAAACTGATCAATTGTGTCTTGAACGTTATCTCGTAATTGATCGCTAAAAATAATTACCCCCAAAGGCGTTAAAGTTGATGGTAAAGGCGGATTATCTGTATAGCTCAACACACCTAAATCGGGATTCCAGGCAAACAATAGCACCCGTAATCCTTGACGAGTGGCCTCACTAATCTTCCAAGATACATCCTCCGATAAAGACAGAGAACGGGCTAAAATTTCCGGCGCACCCAACACATATACCCCCCGATCATCCCCATCCCCAAAGGCGATCGCACTCCATTTCCGAGCCGATGTAAATAAAACCTCCTGCTTCACCTCTCGCTGACTACCGGTTTTGACAACTGCGATCGCATCCGTTGTCCGATTATGGGCAGTAATATTTGCCACATAATCCCCCAATTTCCGCCACAAGCTGCCCTCATCTATCCCCAAGGGCAAAACAGACTCTAACTGCATCTGATTGGCGGTTAAAGTCCCTGTTTTATCCAAACACAGCACATCCACATTACTCAGGGATTCCACCGCATTGGCTTGTTGAATTAACACATTTTGTCCTAACATCCCCACTGCCCCAGTTCCGTAGGCCAATGTAATCGCAATCAACAACCCACTCGGTACCAATCCAGCCACTACCGCCGCATGTTGTACAATATCCGACAGGGAATAGGATTTGCTTAAAAAACTAATTCCCACCAAAATCCACAAATAACAAGCCAACAAAAACAAAACCCGAATCACCAAGTTAATCTCTTGTTGCAGGGGTGTATATACTTGACGAAATGCCCTCGCACCCGTCATTAACCGATAAGCCACCGTATCCGCACCGACTTTTTGCGCTTCATACAGTGCATTTCCAGCCACACAAGTACTTCCCGAATAAACCCTTTCCCCAGCTGTTTTCGCTATTAAATCCGACTCACCCGTCAACAGTGACTCATCCACATCAATCCGACCATCACCCACCAACACCCCATCCACCAATATTTGATCCCCAGCTTGGATTACCAGCACATCCCCCAATACAATCTCCCCTGGTTCAATATCATAGACTTTTCCTTCACGAATCACAGTCGCCTGGGGACGATTTAATAAAGCAATTTCATCTAACTTCCGCTTTGCCCAAATTTCCTGAATCACGGAAATCACAATTCCAGTGCCAATAATTGCCACCACCAAAAACGCATCTGTATAACGCTGTAACAACAGCATTACCAAGCTAATGGCAAAAAATACAATATTAATAAATGTAAAAATATTTTCCCGAAAAATTTGCCAATAGGAGCGGCTTGTCTCTAATTTAGTGTTATTCCCTTGTCCAGCAGCCCGTCGCGCTACCACTTCCTGAAGTGATAACCCTTGATGGGAGGAACTAAGATTTATTGTACGCTCCATAAAATAGGCTAGTAACTTGATAAATTGACTTTTGATTTTGGATTTAAGCGAAATCTTAACTTGCTCAAAAGACCTGAGCTATACACTCGTGATTATGCCATTCTTTCCGGTATTTTGGATATTGTGGAAAGCTGGTGGGAGATTTATTCTGCTGACAAAAGTTTGGCAAAAAACCGACACTGCTACTCCACCTGCTCCAACTCGGAGAACCCCCCCCCCGGAAACGCAGTGGCTCAACTTTGCGCTTCCACCAAACTTTCCCAGACGGATTTGGGATTTTGGATTTATCATATCGGAATCCGGACTGATTTTCCCATCCATCTGTTGGGATAGGCATTTTGTAGATGTGCGCAG
Organism: uncultured Calothrix sp.; assembly: GCA_937973965.1. Classification (GTDB taxonomy): domain Bacteria; phylum Cyanobacteriota; class Cyanobacteriia; order Cyanobacteriales; family Nostocaceae; genus NIES-3974. The sequence continues at coordinate 5,709 of CALJJQ010000142.1, forward strand.
CTTCTCTTTTCTTTAATCAGACTTACGCACTTGTGACGAGAAATCAAGTGTTTGGGATTGCTACTTTGCAAGAAGCCACTGCGCGTCTACCTCACGACCCTGCGATCGCTCCACTGGGGAAAGAAGTGCAATGACGGTGTTTACTTTGTCCTTGCATGAGTTCCGTTTGAGATGAAAGTGGCTTTTCTATTACTCACCAGTACAGATATCGCATTTTACGTCTCTCATTTGATTACCTACCCCTATATATCCCAAGTAGATAATATTACCCAAAAAAACCAAAACATATCAGATACTAATTAAAAATAAAAAAGTGGCTATATTCTCAAACCCGTGCCAAAATATTGCAGGAATAATTAGTTTAATTTAGACAAATTAACTTGTCTAAATTCAGGTTGTGAGGCACTAACAATGAGCTTTTCTTTCCTACGTCGGTTGCATCTATCTTACTTATTACCCGCAGTATTAACTACATTTGTGATACTTTTTGCGACAATCCATAGTGTCACAGCCCAACAACAAGAGGAAGGGATATCTGAACCACAAACCTCACTCCTCAAAGCCCCAGAATTACCCTCACCCCTAGTTGAGAATATTATGACTTGGCAAGGGAATGTTGAGTTTAATTACAAGACCGAAAATATTACTGCCACAGCTGATAAAGCTGAATATTATCAAGGTGAACAAAAGGTGGTGTTAACTGGAAACGTGCGTATTTCACAAGCTGGAAAGTTTCAGGAAGTAGAAACTGCGACTTTTTTTATTACAGGTCAATTTAAAATATCTGGTGATTTTAGTGATTTCCCCACACTGCGTAAGTAGGTTGAAGTAATTTGTAATAGACTGCGGCAACGCTTCGCGTACGTAATACCCGCTACGCGGTAACGCTTCGCGTACGTAATAGCCTGCGGCAACTCTTCGCGTACGTCATTCGTAATATCTTTTGGAGGGTGTTTATTAAATAAATCTTAAAATTATCAACCCTCAAACACGCAAAATCATCCCGATTTCAACAATTTTTGCAATACATCCAGAATATGAGACACGATATAGCCTCTTTCGGAGGAGCTTCGCTAACGCGTCTCTACAAAATTATCTCAAACCAATTAAAATTATTCCTAGAAAACTTGACTTTTTCCGGAACTCAGTAATTATACGGTGAAGTGTTCTGTAATGTTCTGTAAAACATCCTGCAATTGCTGTTATGTCGATCGCCTTCACCTTTTACCCCAGTCAAAATCAAACCTTTGAGTTGCGTCGATTTGTGGATAGAAGTCTCACGGGTACTCGTCGTCTGGATACAAGAGAATTAGCAAAATTAATTGATTTTTGTGAAGCAAAGTATTATAATGAAGGTTTTAATGATGTGGCCCAACTTCAGCTGATTGGTCGGGAATTGTATCAGTGGTTAGATGGGAGTGAAGGTTGGCTACGACAGGCTGTAGAAGATGGGAAGAGGGAAATATTCCTGGATTTAATTCATACTAGTGAAAGTCAGGGTTTAAATCCTCAAACTGCGGAAATTGCCTTGGGTTTAGCCCATTTGCCGTGGGAATTGTTAGATGAAGGAATCTCTTACCAATTCGGCTTGTACAGAAGCGTCAAGGTAACGGTAATTATCTTCACGCTCAAAATCGTCCGTTGCGGTTGTTGTTTATGGCAACTTCTCCCGAACACCCTGGGATTGCACCACTGGAATTTGAGCGGGAAGAGGGAAATATTTTAATCGCAACCCAAGACCAACCTTTGGCTTTGGTGGTGGAAGAAAGTGGTTCGGTGCAGGAGTTGGAAAGTTTGGTGCAGTCCTACCCGGAAGATTATTTTGATGTATTTCATTTGACAGGGCATGGGGTGATTTACACTCAGGAAAATTTTGGTAGGTTATTGCCACAAGGGAGAAAAATCAAGGATAATACGCCCTGTTTGATTACTGAGGATGATTTTGGTCAGGTTGTTTTTACGACTGCGGAGGATTTAGCTAAAGCCTTTAAAAACAGGTTTCCACGGGTAGTTTTTCTGTCGGGATGTCACACGGGACAACTTGCGAAAGGGGGGACGGTTCCCTCGATGGCTCAAGTTTTGGTAAAACAAGGGGCTGCGGTAGTATTAGGTTGGGCACGTCCGGTATTTGACAGTACTGCAATTGTGGCAGCAACGGCAATTTATCGGACTTTGGCAACGGGGGGAACGGCGGAAGAGGGAATTATTGCCGCACACCGGGAGATGATTACTCAGGAGTGTTCTGATGGTCATTTATTGCGGGTTTATCGGGATACGCGAGAGATTGCTGGGTTGGTGACTCCGTTGCGGACGAGGGGACGGGAGAAGCTGAAATTTAAAGCCGCAGAAAGTGAATTTTTGGACGAGAATAATACTGTTAAAGTTGCTAGTCGTGGGGAGTTTGTAGGACGGAGACGCGCTTTGCAAAGGTGTTTACGTGCTTTGCGGGAAACTAACGACGAGATTGGGGTGTTTATTGCGGGGATGGGGGGACTGGGTAAAAGTTCCCTTGCAGCAAGGTTGTGTACACGGGTGCAGTCGCAACGGGAGAATTTTGAGCGGGTGGTTTTGGTTGGTGTGGTGGATGAGGTGAAGTTAATTGGGAAATTGTCCAGTAAGTTTGAACGGTTTGGTTTGGGGAAGGTATTGAACGAACCGGGAATTTCTCTTAAGGGACGATTACAGAACTTTTTTGATGCTGTGGAGATGCAGCATGATCAGCCGTTATTGTTGGTTTTGGATGATTTTGAGCAGAATATTCCCCAAGCAAATATTGAAGATGGTAGTTTGCGGATGACTGGGGAAGCGTACCGGGTTCTGGAAGCAATTTGTGCAGCTTTGATGGAAAATCAAGCTATAAGTCGGTTGATTGTCACCTGTCGGTATCTGCGGGAGGATACTTTACCAGTCCATAACCTGCATTTGGAAAGGTTAGCGGGGATGGGGGAAAGCGATATTAATAAGATTTATCGTGAATTGGATGAGGGGATTAGGCAAGAGGTACGGAAAAACCGGATAATTAATATTGCCGACGGAAATCCCAGGTTGTTGAAGTGGTTGGTGGAGGTAGTGCAGCAACCGGGAATTGTGGGAAATCTTTCTGGGGATGAGTTGCTGACGTGCTTGGAGCAGGTGGAGTTGAAGTTTCGGGAGAATATTTTAGCTGAGACTTTGTTGAGTGGGTTGGAGGAGGATGAACGGCAGTTTTTGGCACGGTTGAGTGTGTTTCGGCTTCCGGTGACGAAGGAGATTGTGGGGAATCTGTTTTTTGAGGGGGAGAACCCCTCCCTAACCCTCCCCGATTTCGGGGAGGGGACTAAGGTGTGGGGTTCCAATTCCCTGGAGCGAATGTTGGGTAAGTTAACCAGTCTTAGTTTGGTGGAATCAGCGACGGTGTATGGGACACAGCAACCAGAATATCGCGTGAGGACGATTTTGGAACCGTTGTTGCAAACCGTGTTGACAGCAGAACAATGGCAAAGCACTAAAAAAGCTGCAACTGCAAGTATTTATAAAACTTGGTGGAAAGAGGTTGATAACTACAACGAAGAACAAGCACTAGAAATTGTCCGGTTAGCAGTAGCAGCAGAGGAAAAATCCATCGCTGTCACCGTTGGGGATGTAATTGCGACTAAATGGGTAAATTCCAGTCGGTTTGTGGAAGCATTGGAAATAGGTCGGAAAATTCTCCAATTGGGGACAGATTACCGGATTTTGGGAACCATTGCTAGAGCAGAGCAAACTTTGGGTTTGGTAACGGAGGCAATGGAGCATTATCAAGCAGCGTTGGAATTTTGTCCAGAGGATGATAATAAACAAAAAGCTACTACCCTCCACAATATGGCAAGATTAAAAGCACAACAGGGAGAAATTGAAGCTGCGATCGCTCTTTACAACCAATCCTTACAAATCAAGGAATCCATCAA
>CALJJQ010000143.1 GCA_937973965.1 uncultured Calothrix sp.
ACATCCTTCTAGATAGGATGATGCCAAGCCGTGGGTGTACCAACTGGTGGCGAAGGTGGTTCCGGTTAGCCAACCGCCCAGTGCTAGGTAGGCGCAGGGGAAAAGTAGGATTCCTGACCAACCTACAAACACGAAGCGATCGCGCTTTAACCAGTCGTCGAGTACGTCAAACCACCCACGTTGACTGGGGGCGCGTCCTACTGCGATGGTCATCTGCGATAAATCCTCTTTTTACTAAAATTGCAACGCTTTCAAGTCCAAGATTTTGTGAATCTTTGTGCCTAAATCGCGTTATACAGGGGAATTTATGAGAGTATGCTACTGAGCATTTGTAGTCTCTCAGGGTTGAGTTCACAACCCAACTGCTTACCCAAATTTTGAGTCAGCAGTAACTTAATTGTTCTTAACTTATCACAATCATACAGGTTTGCGCCTAGTCTTGTACATAAAGAATAGGTATAAAACTCCAACCTGCCTATTTATATCAATATCAGAAAATTTACAATTTGACACACCTTTTCTCAGAAATCGCCGATATTTAGGGTGGACAGGTGAATGTGAACACCAGGTAAATTGTCTCAAAAGTCAGGGAGTGGGGAGTAGGGAGTGGGAATAAGCTATTTTATTGTTTGGTTGCGTCCAAACTGGGGGACTGAATTTCAAAATTAGACCTGTAGCGGATTGATCGAAGGGTGTGTGAAAAGCCACTTTCACGGGTTGCTGGTGTCATCTCTAACATGATGGCTACTCCCTACTCACAACTCCCAATTCCCTGTTTTCCTGGGAAGTTGCAATCTGGGTACTAGTCTGTCAAACTGGGAAGGAGGGAAATTAATCAATATAAGTTATTAAGTTAAGGCTTTTAAAATGGCTGTTTCTGCAACTGAAACCTCAAATAATCAAATTTTGCGTCAGCAAGTGTTGGGTTCGCGTCGGTTGAGCAATTACTGGTGGACTTCAGTTGTCACAATTGGTGCAACTGGATTTTTGCTGGCATCCATATCTAGCTACTTGAAAATAAATTTACTCATAGTGTCTGACCCCACCCAGTTGATTTTTTTCCCCCAAGGGTTAGTGATGGGTTTGTATGGCGTTGCGGGTCTGCTTGTTGCTAGTTACCTGTGGTTGACAATCCTATGGGATTTAGGTGGTGGCTACAATGAATTCAACAAAGAAACAGGAGAGATGAAAATTTTTCGCTGGGGTTTTCCTGGTAAGAATCGGCAAATCGTGATTGAAGGAAAAATCCAAGATATCCAATCGGTTCGGGTTGAAATCAAAGAAGGATTGAATCCCAAGCGATCGCTATATTTACGGGTGAAAGGTCGGCGCGATATTCCCTTGACTCGGGTGGGTCAGCCGTTGTCACTGCAAGATTTGGAAATTCAAGGTGCGGAGTTAGCACGCTTTTTAGGTGTACCTTTGGAAGGAAAAGGTATTTAATCTGGGTGACTGGGTTGCTTCAGTTTCATGAAAATGGCGATCGCGTCTGTCCTGCTGTGGAAATTGTCACAGTTGCTCGCAATCAAGTATCTCATCCGAAATCCGCTACAGACTATATCTCCCAGGGATGGCAATGGCAACATTTGCGATCGCACGAATTTAAACACACATGATCTCCCCGTCTCGATTTATCCAGAGAGAGTGGGAAAGACGCGATATAGCGCGTCTGTACCTACAGGGAATAGTTTGAACCATTCCGATTCCACTTTTCACTGATTGCAAAAATTACAAATGCTGGGTTTTTAAAGCTGACATACCTATTTGGAAAGCACTTTTTGCGACTAAAATACCCTCTAAATTCTTGCATTCAGCAAGCCTTAATTAAGGTTAATCCAAAAGGGTACTGTGGTAATTTTGCCTTGACGCTGAAATTGTAGCCACATCTTGTAAGTACCTTTTTGTGGTAGTTGGGATTGAAATTGCATTTCAGATTTTGTTTCTGTATTTAAGGGATGGACGTGAATATAGTCATTAGCTGTTAGAGGTGATGAACTGCGTATAATTACTAAGTGGGCTTGTCTGCCTAGGTATGTTTGTAAATCAGTAACTGGTTTTTTACTAGCTGTATCAATCAAACTAAAGCTAAATTTACTTTGCTGTCCCGATTTGAGTTGAGAGGGGGAAGTTTTGAGTTCAACTTTTGTATTCCCTACGGTTTGGGTATCTGAGAAGGTTTCTAAACTGCTGGGAAGGGGAACATCACCAGGAATACTAATTTTTTCCACTGAAACTTGTTCCGTTTGTCCAGAGGGTTGGTAGTCTGTAAATAAAGTGTAATTACCAGGTGCAGGAAAATCATGTTTAATGGCAAATTTACCCTGTCCCTGATAGTCGGGGTGGATATGATTAAAGAAGCGTAAATCATCACTCACCACAATCATATGCATTGGCTTTTCTTGGGGGGTGGCAAATTTTTCCACTGGTTTTCCAGCTTGATTTTTAACTTGAATTTCTAGGGGTACTCCCTGGGTGGAAGAAACTTTTGGTGTGGAGGTTAATTTGACTGTGGTGGTTGCTGGGGGTGAAGGTGACTGACTAGTTGTTCCCTGGTGATTGTGTGTACTATCCGAGGAAATTGGGGGAGTATTATTTTTTATACTTTTTTGAATATTTGCATTGTCCGATGTTGGGTTTTGCGCTGGTTGTTCTGGTTGGTTTCCACACCCGTGGACAACCAGTAATCCCAGAGCGACTGCAAGTTTTACCACTACTAATTTCATCAACTAAATGGATCATCTCAGGTTTTTGAACAACCCATGATTACATATAAGTTTACTGAATGTCATGGGAATACAAAGTAAAATATTACATCAGTAGATTTACGGTATTTTCTAATTATTCCAAATTATTCAAAGACAACGGTTTTATTGTCGTAAACTAACACGCGATCGCGCAAATGTAAACGTACAGCTCGCGCGAGGACTACCCGTTCTAGGTCTTTCCCCTTGCGAATCAAGTCTTCTACCGTATCCCGGTGACTAACTCGTACCACGTCCTGTTCAATGATTGGACCTGCATCTAAATCGGCTGTCACATAATGAGCAGTTGCACCAATGATTTTCACACCCCTTTCAAAAGCTCGATGGTAGGGATTTGCACCGACAAATGCTGGTAAAAAGGAGTGATGAATATTGATAATCTGGGGGAACTTGAGGATAAAATCACCACTCAATACTTGCATGTACTTCGCTAAAACCACCAGGTCTATTTGGTAATCCTTTAAAAGTTGTAATTGTTTTGCTTCCTGTTCGGCTTTTGTTTCTTTGGTAATTGGTATGTGGTGATAGTCAATCCCGAATTGTTCTGCTACGTATCGTAAATTTTCGTGATTACTGATAATCAGGGGTATTTCTGCAGAAAACTCACCAGCACGATGTCGCCAAATCAAATCCCACAAACAATGATCCTGTTTACTCACCCATATGGCTATGCGCGATTTTACATCGGAGAAATGCAATTCCCACTTTGCATTCAAAGGTTGAGCGATCGCATTAAAAGCTGGTGCAATCAGTTCCCGTGACAGGTTAAAACCTGCTAGTTGCCACTCAATCCGTGTTAAAAATAATCCCGCAGTAAAATCCGTATGCTGATCTGCATGAATTATATTACCGCCGTTAGCATAAATAAAATTAGCAAATTTAGCAACTAGTCCACGCCGATCGGGACAAGAAATCAGTAAGGTTGCTGTCGGAATCGACATGATTTTCTTTTACTCCAGTGCCGAATCATCACCTAAGAAAGTATATCGGAATCCGCTCGGATTATTTATGCAAGTTTCAACTATTCACCAAAATTTGAACAATGGTTATAAATAGAAACTTTAGTAAACTTTCTATAGGCTGATTAGGCGATCGCTTGCGTTTTCTTGTAGAGCGTACAAGATAAAGTCGGGTTCTTATATACAGTAGAATCCTCAATAATTGAGGATAAATTCAGTAATTTCCAGGTTTACGGGATAACTTTGATAATTACCTTATAAGTACAATCACACTAGACAAAAGGGAATTAATATTACTAATTTTAAATGGGAACTTGTTGATTGTCTCTGCAAAATCGACCAAATAATTAACTAGCCTAGGTCGATGTTCCAAGGAAGCGCTGAGTCCTATAATAAGAGTAATTTTGGTTTCTAGTCCCAGTGACTACCCCTCACCAGGGAAGCAAAGCATAATTAATGTGGCTCAAATCTCCGTCAATAAACTGGGCAATGTTGATATCGGCAGTTCATCATAATTTAAATTCTTATTTTTTCCCTATTCAATCAAATCATACCAAATTATTTTTTACCATGATTTATCTATTATTTGGATTTTATATCTTGATAGCACTACTCCTATTGAAAGAGTGGATTGTTTTTTTTGATACAGATAAAGAGATGAGTGCGCAAATGCGCTTTTTTTCCCAAATCATCCTTATCCTTGCAACCATACTCTGGCCTTTCATTGTTCCCTTTGCCTATCGTGAATTACTGAAATTCCATCAAAAACACAGGGAAGTGATTAGATTGTTAATAAATTTACCAGACCTCCAAGTGATAAATACTGAAAGACTATTAAAACAAACAAATCCAACACCTAACCTCAGTAGGGAATAGTAAAGACGCGATATATCGCGTCTCCACATATATCGCGTCTCGATATCTTGCAAGGGATTGAGGAAGTTTGAGTCGCCAAAAGTGGTTTCCAAGTAGGTATCTAAGGCTGAAAAACCTGGCATTTATAATTTTTTGGGGTCTTGTGAAAAGTGGAATAGTTGGGTTAAAAACATTTACTGTAGAGACGACCCGACAGGTCTTCTCTATTCTCTTTTCCCTACCCTCACGAAAAGACTTTTTCCACAGACCCTAAATAACTCTCAATAAACTAGGAATAGCATGGATTGCTGGGAATTGTTCAATTTCGGTTAAAGCTTGGCGTAAATTACCTTCACGCACGTCATGGGTGACAACAACGATTTCGGCGAATTCACCTTGTAAACCTGTTTGGACGATGGATTCCAGACTAACTTCGTGATTGCCAAAACAAGTACCCAGTTTACCAATGACCCCCGGTTCGTCTTTGGTTAGGAAACGGACATAGAATCTGGTCACCAGGTTGTCGATGGAGGTGACGCGACTGTATTGTTCGTGGGAACAGGCAAATAGGGGGTCTAAAATTAATTCTGTATTTACATCGCTGGTTTTTTGGGCTTTTATCCGTGCCACCAAGTTCATAATATCAGAACAAACGGCGCTGGCGGTTGCTCCTGCACCTGCTCCTGGTCCGTAGAGCATGACTTTTCCCAGGGGTTCTCCCTCCACCAGGATAGCATTAAATACTCCATTGATGCTTGCTAGGGGATGGTCATTGGGAAGCATAGTGGGGTGGACGCGGACAAATAGGTCGGGGGGAGCGCTATGGGAACTGGGGGTATTTTTGTCAACTCGATTGGCGATCGCTAATAATTTGATGGTAAATCCCAGCTTTTCGGCATAGGCGATGTCGGTTTGACTCACTTGACGAATTCCTTCACAGTAGACTTCTTCCCGCTTCACCCGTCCTCCAAATCCCAAGGATGCAAGGATGGCAATTTTATCTGCCGCGTCCCAACCATCTACGTCTGCGGTGGGGTCTGCTTCAGCATACCCTAATTTCTGGGCATCTGCTAAGACATCGGCAAAGTCACTGCCTTCGGTTTGCATCCGGGTCAAGATATAATTGGTTGTACCGTTGACAATGCCGGTTATAGCTTGAATCCGATTCACACTTAAGGATTGCTTTAGGGGTTGAACTACGGGAATCCCTCCCCCTACAGCTGCTTCCAACATCACATATACCCCAGCTTGATTCGCAGCAGTAAAAATTTCATCTCCAAACCGGGAAATTACCGCCTTGTTAGCTGTCACCACATGTTTTCCCTGGGCGATCGCTTTTAAAATCAATTCCCTAGCTGGTTCTAAACCACCCATCAATTCCACAATAATATCTATCTGGGGGTCAGTGACAATCGCCTCTAAATCTGTTGTCAAAATGCGATCGCTAAATGTGACGGGTCGAGGTTTATCCAGCGATCGCACACCAACTCGACAAATTTCAATTTCCTGTAACAGAGGATTACGACCAATCCCATCCTGTAACAGCTGCACAGTACCGACACCAACCGTACCGAAACCAAGAATACCTAACTTTACACCCACAATTTTGACACCAATTTCAATAAACCTATTAGAAGCCAAGTATGGCAGAAATTTTGACCAAAAAACCATAGGGTGCAGCACCAGCCACACCCCATAGTATTTTATTCAATTTTTACACATCACTTTGATTGCAAACCCAGTATACAGTGATATATTAACAGCACTCAAACAAACTAATTCTAATTTAGTAAGTTTCTACGTGCCAGCGACCCGCCTTCTTGAGTTCTTTTTGATAATCACTCCAGGTCACACCTTCTTTGGCTGCTGCTGCTGTCAAAGCCGCATCGATGCCATCTTCCATGCCTCGCAAACCGCAAATATAAGTATGGGTTTTCTCATCTTTGATCAACTTCCACAACTCATCTGCATGTTCCGCAACACGGTCTTGAATGTACATTCTGCCACCCTGAGCATTTTTTTGCTCACGGCTAATGGCGTAGGTCAAACGGAAATTATTCGGGTATTGCGATTGCATCGCCTCCAACTGCTCTTTGTATAAAATATTCGCAGTTGTGGGAATCCCGAAAATCAACCATGCAAAACCTTGGAATTGATAATCGGTGTTGACAGCTTTTTCTTTAGCTTCAAACATCCGCCATAAATAGGCACGCATGGGCGCAATCCCTGTACCCGTTGCCATCATAATCACATTGGCATCCGGATCGTCAGGTAACAACATTTCTTTACCTACAGGCCCAGTAATTTTGACTTCATCACCGGGTTGCAGGTTGCACAAATAGGTCGAACAAACACCATATACGGTTTCCCCTGTCTCAGGATGTTTGTACTCTAGCTGACGCACACACAAGGAAACAGTTTTATCATCGACATCATCCCCATGACGAGTTGATGCAATGGAATATAATCTTAATTTCTCTGGTTTACCGTTTTTATCCAAACCCGGGGGGATAATCCCAATACTTTGTCCTTCAATGTATTTTAAATTACCACCGGATAGATCAAATTTCAGATGCTGAACCTTACCAATTCCACCTGGAGACACCAACGCTTCGTTAGAGATACATTTGCCAATAAATGGCGCATTCGGGCGATAGATGTTTACAGGAACGTCAGCGTGCGCACCTTTCTTGGCTTTCGCTTGAGTCATGGTGTTGCCTTCTTTATCTTGTTTCGCTTCTAACTTCGATGTGGCTTGACCATTCCCTTGATTGTTACCACTTGCCGTTGATACCGAACCATTCGATGCTGCACTACCGTTAGGACTATCGAATAAATCAACAGGATAAATGTTCACAATCTTGCCGCCGAGGCGAGCGATACGCCGCATTTCTTGATTCATGCGGTTGTAAGGTACTCGGATGAAAACGCTGCCACTTTTGCGAATAGGGTAGTTTGTCGAAATCGAGTCTTCACCCTGACGCAGACCCACTACTTCGTAGAGGAAGAGACGACTACCTGATGCTGTAATCGCAGCACCATCAACCGTACCTTGATTGTACATTTCGCGTTACCACTCCGATGTCTAATTAACCGTTAATCTCAAAAATCTTTCTCAAGATTACCGCTATAGGCGTACATCCTACAACTACTGCGATCGCATCCGCTGCCAAAATTCAACTCAAAATTTAAATTTTGTTGCGAACCGATTGTCTTGAGAAATCAGCATTTGTACCATCCTCAAATGGATCATGCTGAAAGCTTATACACTCGCCACGGACAAGCAGGTATGGCAAAGACACACCTGTTCACCTTCTAAGTTAGAGGATATGTCGGTCGGAGAATGTTAATAATGAATCAATTTAAGCTTTTTTTTGCTTGAACCGTTCCGAATAATTCGGAAATTCACCTATTTACAATGATTACATTGCGACTACCCCTATGGGGTAAGCAATGTTGGATACAAACTATTAAAACACTATTTTGAAAAATTTTGAATGGTCTATCTATGATTGTGCCTAAAATCGAGTGAATAGGAAGTCAAAGGAAATCATTTGCATACATTCTGGTGTAATATCATTTCACTCAAATTGTGATACATTTGTTAGGTGGTAAAAATTGTCGTTGGTATCAGGGAGTAGGTAGTAGGGAGAGACGTGGTATATCGCGTCTGTACGGGAGTAAGGCTTTGAACCTAATAATCGGTTTCGTTGCGCTTTTATGTTTAATTGCACCTACCTACTTACTCCCCTTGCTCCTGGAAGTTCCCCGTCAGGTATCAACACCAAAATAAAACGGTATAACCATTATATGTAGATGTAGGCTACTCCCTGTTCACAAGCTAGCATTTGACCACATAAATTTTGAAGCGTTTGTATTTGTGGCTTCAACTTCGAAAAATCTTGACTGTAAGGCGCTATACCCCTATTTATGGGGATTTCCCCGTTTCCTCTGAATTGAAAATATTTTCTCTCAACACATTTGGTATTTTGATTTAGCTTCCGATTATACTAAATGAATAGTGTATCAGAGAAAATAATCCAATCAAAATGCTCCATTCGGATTTTTTGTCAACTGGACTGCTTTTCTCTTGCCAACGGCTGTCGTTGGACTGAGCGATGGTTGATGCATCTGTTTTGCGTCTGATAGCCATTAAAATCAAGCTTGTGATTGATACCTCGTTCTGTTACAATTCGATGTATCACTAAGATTATATACTTATCAGCAATCAATTTAAAGGGTTAAAGTTAAGCGTAGATTGGCTATGCTTGGCCATGTTCGCTTGCTCATATTTTAATTTGAGTGCTGTTGGGTGGCAAGGACGCAAGATTAAGCCAACGGGATAAGCTCCTGGCTTCTAAATAAATTGTTTTGCAAGCGGATTTTGCAAGAATATATTCAACTGAATTGATTTGTAGTAGTTTCGAGGAGATATATGAGCAGTAAGCCAGAACGGGTGGTGCTAATAGGAGTTGCTGGAGACTCTGGTTGTGGTAAATCTACGTTTTTGCGTCGCCTGAAGGATCTGTTTGGTGAGGAGTTAATGACAGTCATTTGCCTAGATGACTATCATAGCCTGGATCGGAAACAACGCAAGGAAACAGGTATTACAGCCCTTGACCCCCGTGCAAATAATTTTGACCTGATGTATGAGCAAATCAAAGCGCTCAAAGATGGTCAATCGATTATGAAGCCAATTTACAACCATGAGACTGGGATGATTGACCCCCCAGAGTTAGTGGAACCCAATCACATTGTTGTGGTGGAAGGTTTACATCCTTTATATGATGAGCGTGTACGGGAGTTGATTGACTTTAGCGTGTATTTTGATATCAGCGATGAAGTCAAAATTGCGTGGAAAGTGCAACGGGATATGGCGGAACGTGGACACACCTACGAGGATGTAATTGCTGCCATTAATTCCCGTAAACCCGATTTCCAGAAGTATATTGAACCCCAGCGAGAGTTTGCGGATATAGTTCTGCAAGTGCTACCCACAAACTTGATTAAGGGAGATAAGGAAAGGAAGGTATTACGGGTGCGGATGTTACAACGCGAGGGTAAAGAGGGGTTTGAACCAGTTTATCTGTTTGATGAAGGTTCAACAATTCACTGGACACCCTGTGGACGTAAGTTGACCTGTTCCTACCCCGGTATGCAAATGTACTATGGTTCTGATGTCTATTATGGACGGTACGTGTCTGTGGTGGAAATCGATGGTCAGTTCGACAATTTAGAAGAAGTAATTTATTTGGAAACCCATTTAAGTAATCTTTCGACTAAGTATGAGGGTGAAATGACCCACCTGTTGCTACAACACCGTGAGTATCCTGGTTCTAATAATGGTACTGGTTTATTTCAGGTGTTAACAGGCTTGAAGATGCGTGCAACTTACGAGCGTTTAACATCACAGGAAGCGAAAATGGCTGTTAAGGTATAATTGTTTTAAATCACTCTCAATTTTAACATTGGGAATTTAATTGATAGTCTTGATTTTTTGTACCGAAAGGAGTTTTTCTTTTCGGTCTTTTTTTTGAGGATACATGAAGTTAGGTTTTTGAATTGAACCTCACCCTAACCCCTCTCCGACTTCCCAGAGGCAGAGTGGTTTCATACGCCCAGAGAAAAAATGATAACACCTGTTGAGTGTATTATGACATCTACAACTAGGGAAGAAATGAATCTACTAGAACAGCTACAACAGATAGAGGACTAGGACCATATCCGAGGAAGGAGGTACGAATTATGGCTGGTACTGATACTGCTG
>CALJJQ010000144.1 GCA_937973965.1 uncultured Calothrix sp.
TGCTACTGCTGGGGAGGGGGGAAACGGTGGTAATATCAATATTCAAGCCAAAGCGATCGCGGCTATTCCCAGAGAAAATAGCGATATCCGTGCGAATGCTGTACGTGGTCGCGGAGGTAATGTGAATATCACCACTAAAGCACTGTTCGGAATTTTTCCAGCGACCCAATCCACCAATCAAAGCGATATTACCGCTAGTTCCGAATTAGGGATTCAAGGGGAAGTAAGCATCACTAAACCCGATTTAGACCCCACCCAGGGATTGGTGGAATTAGCAGAAGGATTGGCAGACCAAAGTGGCAAAATTGGCGGATTTTGTCCACGCAATGCACAGGAAGTGGAAAAAATGGGTGAGTTTACGGTGACTGGACGGGGAGGTTTAGCACAGGGTGTTTTAGATCCGCTCACAGGAAGTCTCCAACCGGATTTAGCGACTTTTGTCGGTAAAGAGGGGATAAATGAGAATCTCAGCCATCAACCGCAGGGTTCGGCAATTCCCCAGCGAATTATGGAAGCTCAAGGTTGGGTGAAAACACCTGATGGAAAAGTCATTTTAGTTGCTAATTTACCGCAAGCAGATCCAACCAATAATTCGGGAATTTCTGGCTGTGTAATGAGCAAAAAGTGAAGTTGATACATGTAAGAAGCAGGAGATGCAGGGGAAGAAAATGTATCAAAATTTGAGTGAAACGTTAGAAAATGTGTGTAGATTTTCACGCCTAATTGAAATCTCTGGGGTACTCAAAGTTGTTCCAGATGATGCAGATGACAATATGGTTTTAGGGGATGTTGCTCAAGTGCCAATAAATACTTTATCTACCACTGATTGAAGACGGTCAATAGACTTAAACTTTATATTTGTCGTTATCAACTGTACTATTAAAATCGACTGTTGAAAACATCCTCTTATATCGATTATCTTGTACTTTGCAATAAATGAAACTAGAATAATCAACGGTTACAGCCTCTGATATGTAGCAAGCATTAGCGTAAACGATATTAGAAGTTGTTTGTCAAGTATTAATTATCACTATTTTGACTGTCGTCCTGACTCTGGACATGGGGTTATAAAGCTGATTTTTCCTTCGAGAGTACAGACGCGACATGTCGCGTCTCTTCCTGCTCCCAAAAACGATAATTCAAGTATTAAAATCGACTTTTAAAACATCCTCTTAGTGATAGGTAAATTATGATAATAGGAAAAAATATCATCAACCAGTTACAAATAATTATATATTTATTGAACTTATTTCTGATTAGTTGTAATCAATCCCAACCTGCTGATAATTTTACTTATACAGTTCCCAGTGTGGATGCTCCTTCACCAAAAAGCCTCCCCCGTGTAGTTGTGACTACGGGTATTTTATGTAGTCTAACTCAGCAAATTGCTGGTGAGACAATTAATTTAGATTGCCTAATTCCAGCAGATAAAAATCCTCGCAGCTATCAAATTACCCCCACCGACCAACAAGCCATCAATCAAGCTCAATTAATTATGGTTCATGGTTATAATCTTGAACCCAGTTTAATTGCATTTATGCGTACTCAAAAACAATTATCCCCTGTAGTTGCGGTTGCGGAACAAGCTCAACCCAAACCCAGATTATTAAAATCTGGCAATAAAAGCGTTGCTGACCCGTTTATTTGGCATGATGTGCGTAATGGGATCAAAATGGCTGACATTATCCGTAACCAACTGCAAAATCTCGTTCCCGAAAATGCTAATATATATCGCCAAAATCACCAAAAATTAGTTACAGAACTGAACCAACTGCATAATTGGATTCAATCTCGGATTGCCAGTATACCTGCATACAATCGCATATTTATTTCCACCCATCCGGAATTAGGCTATTATGCCAACACCTATGGATTGGCATCTCGCAGCTACCTGCAACCTATTGGCAATAAATCCCAAATTTCTACCGAGCAGATTAATACCCTCGCTCAAGCCATTAGAAAAACTCGTGTACCAGCGATTTTTGTGGAAGCGGGAATCAATCCTCCAGTTTTTCTGGCGATCGCCCAAAAATCACAAGTACGAATTTTTACCCGTCCCCTATTTACCTATGGATTGGGTAAGCATGGTAGTCAGGTTGACACATACCAACGGGTGATGACCCATAATACCCGCGCGATTGTGGAGGGTTTAGGTGGGACGTATCTGATGTTTGATGTAGAGACATAGCACTGCTACGTCTCCATCCAGAATTGTGTCTGGGCAAACAAAATTCATCTGTCCCGTTATTGTTTCAAATTGATATAAATACAAAATTTCTTAGATTAACGTGAGTACTCCTAGGTCGTAGCGAGCTACGACGGATTCCAATAACTCCTCTCCAATTCTCTCTACTTTTGGAGAGAAGCTTGGGAAACATTGATTTTTGGTTAAAAACTAACCTGAACTCGGGTTAAGCCAGAAGCTAAAAAGCCTATTCTGTAAGGATTGGGAAAAACTCTAAGTAGTAAGACAAGTAATTAAATTACGACTTTTTTGTCAATAAGGCTCACAAATGAGACCAATCTTAATGATTTCAATTGTCGGTACCCAAATCAATTTGTTAATCAAATGTAACTGATTCCGCATCGCGATGCTGCATGCGATCGCCTGGCTTGTCAGAGATGCGGATATCGCACCCCGAGTCCCATAACTAGAAATTTGGGTCAATAATTAAACCTCTGAAATATTATTCTCTCATGGCATGAAACCACCCTGCTCTCCGATATCGGAGAGGGGTTGGGGTGAGGTTCATCGAACTCACGTTAGATTACGGGTTTTCGCGTAAATAATATTTGTATATTTTGTTTGCAAACCCGCTAAATCACGCAAAAATATCTCTATTCATGAAAAATCATGTTACTTTGTGCTGGCCGGTGGGAAAACTACAGTAGTTAGAACCCAACTAACTAGACTCGGCAAATTTCAGTTTCTCAATTATTTTGACTATGATGCTACCTTCGGTAATTGCATTTCATTTAGTACCTGGTTATGAGTTAACCGAACAGATATACACTGGTGACAAAACCACGGTATTTCGAGCGATTCGGGTGAAGGATAATTTTCCTGTTATGATTAAGTTAATGCGGGGGAAGTTTCCTAGTTATGATGAACTGACCCAATTTCGACACCAATACCATATTGCCGAAAATTTAGATATTCCCTGTATTATTAAACCCTATCAGCTATTAAGCCTGCGTCACGGTTATGGTTTGGTGATGGAGGATATGGGGGGATTTTCTCTCCACCATTTGATTCGAGCTTGGCGACATCATGACAAAATTGATTTATCAGAGCGTAGCTTCCGCAATTGGCGTTCTGATGGACTCAACTTAAAGCCAGTTGCACCCGAAGATAAGCCGGAAAGTGATTTTATTACCGATTTTCTCCATGTAGCGCTCAGGTTAGTAGATATTATCGATCAACTTCATGCCCATCGAATTATTCATAAGGATATCAAACCCGGAAATTTTATCTTCAATCCGGAAACCCTAGAAGTTAAAGTGACTGATTTTAGCTTGGCGGTTGAAGTTCCCAAAGGTGAGCGATTTATCGATACACCCGCTAATCCCCAGGGAACCCTGGAATTCATTTCTCCCGAACAGACGGGACGGATGAATATGTTAATGGATTACCGCACAGATTTTTATTCCCTTGGTGTCACCCTATTTGAATTATTAACCTGTACCGTCCCCTTCATGGTTCACGACATCAGTGAACTGGTGTATATTCATTCATCATTGGGTATTCCCAATCCCAGCGATTATAACCCGAAAGTACCCCGCACCATTGGTAATATTGTGCGGAAATTAATTGCTAAACAACCAAGCGATCGCTACCAAAGTGTGGAAGGAATTCGGGTTGATTTAAAATATTGTCTGGAGGAATGGTTAGAAGATAAATCCATTAGTTTATTCCGCTTGGGTGATCAGGACGTTTCTGGGGAGTTAGAAATACCCGATCGACTCTACGGAAGGGAATCAGAGATTGACGCGATTGTCAAAGCTTTTGAACATTGTCGTCAGGAAGGAACCAGCGAAATAGTCATGATTTCTGGGGGTGAAGGTGTGGGAAAAACTGCCCTCGTTCTCCATGCTAGCCGGAAACTGACCGATGAATATTTGTTTTTTATCCAAGGACAATTTTGCGAAGGTGATGAGCATATCCCTCTATCGGGATTTATCCGGGTATTTCGGGACTTAATTTCCCAAGTATGTAGCCTCACTAACTACGGATTTATCCATTGGCAAGAAAAAATCCTCGATGCCATTGGAGAAGACTTAGATGCGATCGCCCCCCACATCCCAGAGTTAGAGGTATTTTTAGATACATCTGAAACAGAACCAAGCAGCACCTCTATTCCCCCCCAACCAGTCGAGACACCGGAAAATCTCTTGGGGATGGTATTTCGCCGTGTGATTCAAGCGATCGCCACACCAGAAACTCCCCTAATTATCTTCCTAGACGACATGGAGTGGGCTGACCCGGCATCAATTGAATTAATGCAAATTATTATCGTTGAAAATACGTACACGAAACCATTGCCGACCCTGGAATCTACCTATAATTCCGACTACCAACCCACCCAAGCAAGTTTAACATCCGTATTATTCATTGCTTCCTATCAGTATAATCCAGCACGGGTCGATCATCCCGTGGAATTAGCCTTTGAAGCTATCGAGCGATTAGACGTATTTAGCACCTTCATCGAACTAGAAAACCTGTCCCAAGGAGACATCAGTCGAATCATTCGCGATACCCTCGATGATGAAGAAGTAGAATTTGTCTCCCTCACCCAAATGGTCTATACCTACAGCCAAGGAAACCCCCGCAAATTTCATAACTTCTTCCACCAGTTGCGACAAGATGAACTGTTAATGTATAGTTGGCAGGAACGGAAATGGAAATACGACCTTGCTGAGATCCGTAAACTAGCCCTCACCGACGAAGTTATCAACCGGATTATCTCTGACATGAAAAAATATGATTGGGTAATCCATCGTATCCTCAAGCTAGCAGCTTGTATTGGTCAGGTATTCGACTTGCGTACCCTCAAGGTGATTCGCGGGAATGACATGGAATGGACAACTATCGAACTGCAAACCCCCATCCAGGAAGGAATTATTTTCCCCGTCGAACAATCCTACTTTCTCACCTCTTTTCAACCCGATACCCTGGAAGATTACATCCCTGAATATCATTACATCGAAGAAATTGCCATAAGGATAGATCCGGAATTAGAGAATTTCCGGGGATATATCGTTCCTCAACTCAAAACCCAACCAGTAGTATTTTGGTTCGTTGACGACAGAGTTCGTCAAGCAGCATACGACCTCATCCACGACCACGAAAAACCCTCAGTCCACCTGAGAAACGGTTATTATCTTCTCCAATACCTCAACACCGAAGAACGGGAAGAACTCCTCCTGGAAGTCGCAAGACAATTTAATTTTGCCACCCACCTCATCACCCTCCAAGAAGAACGTGACGGTCTAGCGCGACTTAACTTCTACGCAGGAAATCAATGCCTCGAGCAAGAAAACTACGAAAAAGCCTACGAATACCTCAGCACCGGAATTAAAATCCTATCCCCCAACTGCTGGAAAGACCACTACGAACTCAGCTATGGACTATACAATAAAGGTGCAATAGTTGCCTATAAAACTGGACACCTCGACGAAGCAATTGAATATAGCCAAGCCATCATCGAAAACGTCAAAACTCTAGAAGAAAAAATCGATGTTTTTGAAATCAATATTTTAAGTAATGGTGCGCGTGGAAAAGTAGTTGAAGCTGTAGAACAAAGTATAAATATTCTCAAACAATTTGGGATCGATATACCAATTAATCCATCTCCAGAAGATATACAACTAGAATTAGCAGCAACATATCAAAAGTTAGAAGCTTTCAGTTTGCAACAACTTGTAAATCTGCCAACGATGGAAGATTGGCAGGCGATCGCAGCGACGAAAATTTTAGTGAGAACAATCGTATTTGCTTCCCATGTACGTACTGACATCTTTATACTTTTAATCATTCAGGCGATTCATCTAACTTTACATCAAGGCAACCATAGTTTTTCTGCTTTCATTTATGCTGCTTTTGGTGTCTTAGCATGTGGACTGATGAATATGATTCCTGGTGGAGAGAAATATGGCAATCTATCTCTGGCCTTACAAGATAAATACAATTTTCTTGAAACAAAAACTAAAGTCATCGAAACATATAATTCACATATTAGACCTTGGACTAGCCATTACAAAGAGTCTTTGAAACCCCTTGAACTTGCAGCTAAAAGTGCAAACGAATCCCAAGATATTGAATTTTTAGCCTATTCCCTTCATGCCTACTCATATATATCCTATTTTATGGGTAAAGCGTTACATAAATTAAGGATAGAAATCGCAGACCGTAACTGCATGATTCATAATGCGCAACAACGATTAGCATATATTGCCAACAATATATATTTAGCAGCTATTGACTTGATGATGGATTCTTCCCATCAGTTAGAAAATAATAATTTATCAATTGAAAGTGAAATTGACCTTCAAATTAATCAACTAAAAAATGACAAATTATTCCTTGATTTATATGTATGCCAGCTACAATTAAATTATTTATTTGGCAACTTATTAATTGCCAAGAAACACGCTGAATTGGCAGATAAATATATATCTGCTGGAATTGGCACTATCATCATACCTCAGCTTGTTTTTTATAGCTCCCTGACAGACTTAGCTCTTTACAGCCAACTTGAATTAAGAGAACAAGAAAACATATTCGCAAAACTAGCATTAAATCAAGAAAAAATGAAATACTGGGCAGAAAATGCCCCCATGAATTATCAACACAAAGCCGATTTAATTGCAGCTGAACTCAAACGGGTGACAGGTGATAAAGTTGCGGCAATGGAATTATACGACCGTGCGATCGCCGGTGCAAAAGAAAACGAATATCTCCACGAAGAAGCATTAGCCAATGAACTAGCAGGTAAATTTTACCTCGAATGGGGACGAGAAATTATTGCCAGCACCTACATCAATCAAGCTTATCAACTTTATATCCGTTGGGGTGCAAAAGCAAAAGCTCAACACCTAGCTGACACTTACCCTGAATTTTTATCAAATAACTTAATTTATCTAGATATGATGTTAAATCGTCTCGATAATTTCCACGATTTAAATGCTCAAGAGCAATCAGATTTAGCTTATAAATATCTAGAAGAATCTATTACCGAGACAAAAACAATCGGTCAGCAAGCTTCTACGGCATCCACAACATCAATGTCATCCCGTACCAATTACTTACATTCCATTGATTTAAACAATATCTTAGCAGCATCTCAAACCATTGCCGAACAGGTTGATATTAATGTCATGTTAAGCATGTTGATGGAAATCATCACCAAAAATGCATGTGCAACCAAAACCTGTTTAATCCTTCCCCATCAAAACATTCAAGACCTAGTAATTAGTGCTATTTGTCAAGTTGTGAATTCCCAACTAGAAACCAGATTTTGTTCCATTCCCATTGAAGAAGCAACAACTGAAATCCCCTTATCAATTATCAACTTTGTCCGCCGCAAAAAAGAAATCGTACTTTATGATAATGCTTTAGGGAAACGTAAGTTAGACAAAGAAACCTATATTCAAGATAATAAAGTTGCAAGCTTGCTATGCATTCCTATTTTTAAACAGCGACAGCTAATCGGTGTTTTCTACCTCGAAAATACCCACTTATCCGGTGCATTCAGCGATAATCGTCTCGAAATTATTAAGCACCTCACCACCCAAGCTGTAATTTCCCTGGAAAATATTAGGCTATACAAAGATTTACAAGCATCTAAAGAAAATTTAGAAATTAAAGTCCAAGAAAGAACCCAAGAATTAGACCAAAAAAATCAACTTTTAGAATCTACACTGAAAAATCTCCAAAGTACCCAAATACAACTAATTCAAAGTGAAAAAATGTCCAGTCTCGGACAAATGGTAGCAGGTATTGCCCACGAAATAAATAACCCCATTAATTTCATCCACGGAAATATCAGCCATGCTAGTCAGTATGTACGAGATTTAATCGACCTTATTGAACTCTACCAAAGTGAAGGACAGTACCATAACTCAAAAGCCATCCAGGAAAAAATAGATGAAATCGACCTAGATTTTATTACCCATGATTTACATCGTCTCATCGAATCTATGAAAGTAGGTAGTTCGCGAATTCGGGATATTGTCCTCAGATTGCGTAATTTTTCCCGTTTAGATGAGTCAGATATGAAAGCAGTAGACATCCATGAAGGAATTGATAACACCTTAATGATTATTCAACATCGCTTTAAAGAACATAAGCAGCGTCCAGCAATTAATATCATTAAAGAATATGCTGATTTACCCAAAATAAACTGTCACCCAGGACAATTAAACCAAGTATTTATGAATTTACTTGTTAATGCAGCAGATGCATTCGATGATAAAGATTGGGAAGCAGTAGTTCATGAGCAAGATTTGAAGAATAATCAGCCTGAGATTCGGATTATTACCGAACAAGTAGATAGCAAATATATCAGAATTCGGATTATTGATAATGGCTGTGGAATTCCTGAAGAAATACGCCAAAATATTTTTAATCCCTTTTTTACAACTAAACCAGTGGGAAGTGGAACTGGTTTAGGTCTTTCGATTAGCTATCAAATTATTGTTGATAAGCACAAGGGTAAATTAGACTGTATCTCCATTGTTGGAGAGGGTACAGAGTTTGTCATTGAGATACCCTTCTCAGCTTAATTTTATGATAAAAATCAAACAACCACATGTAAACTACTTAAGCCTTTAAATATCAAATTTTGGCGTTTTGAAACGGGTGGTCTATTCCGATCAAGTTTCAGATTCGGCATAGCCTTCAAAAGTGACTTAAAAGCTATGTTCATTTCCAACCTAGCCAAAACATGTCCTAAACAAAAATGGTTTCCCTTTGCAAAGCTCAAATGCTCATTGGGAGTACGCAAAATATTAAAATTTTCTGCTTCATTAAACTTCTCAGGGTCTCTATTTGCAGAACCGATAGCTAGAGCAACAACATCACCCTTGGCAATTACTGTATTACCAATTTTCACATCATCTTTTGCTACTCTAAAAATAATTGGACCGGGAGTGTCAAATCTGAGCATTTCTTCAATAGCTGAAGGGAGCAAATCAAAATTTCCTTTTAAAATCTCCAACTGATTCTCATTATTTAAAAGATTGTATAAACCATTAGACATGGCATCAATTGTATTTGCATTACCAGCCACAAACAGTTCTGCACAAAATATTGCTAGCTTCTCGGAGTCAATACCCGCTTTCGAGTATGCTAGGATTAAATCGCTAATAATATCATTACCTAAGTTGTTTTTCCTTGCGGTAATTAAATCACTAAAAAAATTAATAATAAAATCCGCACTTTTTTCTGCCTTTTCAATTATACTTTTATCATCGGTATTGCCCATGCATTCCCAAAACCTGATTATGTAAGCGCCTAGTTCAAGGAATTTATCTGCATAGATTTCAGAAACATCACATAATTTCAGAAAAACTAATGCTGGTATATACTTGAAAAAATTATTTACTATTTCCAACTGATTGTCATTACTCACTTGTGATTTGAAATTCCTTAATAAATTTTCTGTTATTTCCTTGATTGCATCTAAATATTGCTCATATTTATTTTTCAACAAAACTGGCTGAACAGTGTGCCTTTGCAAAGTATGCTCTGGAGGGTCTTTTTCAACTATCAAATTACTAACGAATTTCACTAAATTAGGAATTTCATGGATATTTACAGAACTGCGACCCAATAGAACACTTCTGTTAGAACTAAATTTCTCACTCCGCAAACACAGATCAACATCTTGGTATCGCGTAACCATCCAACAATTTATATCATCTAAGAAACAAACTGGATTTTCAGAGCGTATTTGCGCAAAAAGTGGATAGGGATTGAGCAATGCTTCTTCTGAGAAGAAATTATACATAACAGATCTAAGTACAAGGGTATGTTTTAGGGTATACAAACTGCTTCGATAATACTGACATGGGAATTAGTGGGAATTATTTGGTTTAATTTAAATCCAGAGACTTGAAAAAGATGGGAGAATTCTTCTAAGGTACGCTCTCGTCCTTTAGGGTACATAATTAGCATATCCAAATCTAATAATTTTCCAAAGTGAGGTTCGTTTCCTGACGGAATAACAGCTTCAATAATAATTAGTCTACCCTCAGATGAAATCGACTTCCTAATATTTTTGAGAATTTGAATGCAATCCTCATCATCCCAGTCATGAATGATGTGAGACATCATATATAAATCGCCAGTAATTGGTATCGATTCAAAAAAGTTACCTGCTACCGTTTGACAACGATTTGAAAACTCTTGATTAGTAATAAATTTTTCCGCTTCTTTTGTAATGTGAGGTAAATCAAATAATATTCCCTCCATATGTGGATTACGAATTAAAATAGATGATAGCAATGCTCCAAAACCTCCGCCAACATCTACTATTTTTTTAAAGTTGGAAAAATCATAAACATCAACTACTTCTGCATGAATGCTTTGGGACACATTAGTCATTGCATCCTGAAATAATTTACATGATTTTGGATGGTGTTTGAGGTAATTAAAAGTGTTATCTACACCATACAAATGTTTAATTGCGGGTTCACCCGTTTTAACGACATGAAGTACATCTCCCCAGGAACACCAATGCCATTCATCACTTAACATCATTGATAATGAACGTAGGGAATTAGGATGATCTGCACGAAGATATTGTGCTGTTCCCGTCAATTTAAATGTTTTAGGTTTAGTCTCAGCAAAAATACCCATGCTTGCTAGACAGCGCAAAATTCTATATAGACTCGAAGCATTACAAGAAACCAAGCTAGATATTTCTTCAACATCTTTTTCATCATCTTTCAATATGTCCGCAATACCCAGAGAGCAGACAACATATACAGACTGGGTTATCCAAGGTGCTGCAAAAATTTGTAGTAGTTTACTGATGTCATTTTCATTACTAGCTTGGAGGTGACTAAGGGATTGACTATTACTTACTGTGTGCATATTACTCTAAATTCAGGAAAGATTTTAAAAATTGCCGAGGAGAAGACTATAAATATACAATTTACAATTAATCAGTTTGCTCATTGTAAACTTCGTCTTTGTAGTTGCAGGCAAAGGCTAAAAACTCATCTACACAGTCATAAAAGTCATCAAAAATATTCTCTACTATTTCCACTGCTTTTTGCCTTTGCCGCTCAGATAAATTCATACTTTTAATTACATCTACAGCTTGATTACTATCAATAGTATGATTCATTTCTGCATCGTAGTGACTATTCCCAAAAAAGTGTAGATTTTTCTGTTGTTTTTCTTTTATCTCTTGAGAGATTAACATCGTTATAGGTAATGCTACATGCCATGTCGCTTCCATTGTTTCCACTGCTACTAATTTAATAACCGGATCGGCATTATAAATATATTGAGAAACACGACTACAGAGTTGACGCGATTTAATGGTTTGATTGCTCCATAGGAAATTAATAGACTCAACGAGGTTTTGATATTTATTAAAACCTAGTGTTTTCATATCTTCTAAAAACCAGATCCAATGCTCCCCTTCTTCTTCTGCTTGAATATTAATCAGTTTTTGAATAGGATGTTTTAAATTTCCATCATAAAACACAAATCTATTCAAATCAGCAAATCCCATTATCAAAGGTGCAGCACAGGGAATCCAAGCTAATCTTTGTATTGGACTAATAGTCGTATCTCTCAGAAAATCAAAGAAAGGATGCTGAGAAAAATCTGCTTTTTTTTGGTTAATCAGAAAATAAATTTCTTCCATGTTCAATACCATATTAAAAAAATTATTGTCTTACAGCAGAATTCAAGAATACCGGATACTGTCATGAAAGTGTTTTCTCACAAGCCGTTAAAAATTTAAATGATTTACCACATTTATCTGCAATCTGCTGTAATCAGCTTTTCTAGATAAGATTCATGAACAAGCAGATAAATAGTTTAAACTAACTTGAAGATGTTGATATTTCTCTGAGTATGCTAAATTTTGTTTTTCTAAAAACCTGATTAACGGTTTAATATGTACATCTTCCTTCCATTCACTAGCTAAATCTTCAAGTACATGATGTTCAGAAATTAATTTACCATTAGAATAGTGACGAATAATCGGATGAATAAAAGCACTTTGATGGGCGTTGTCAATATCATCTTTATGAACTCTGTTAATTGCAAAGGGGTCAGGACTAGCAAAGATGATATCTAATCCAAATTCGAGGGTGATGGTGTAGTAATGTTGGTTTTTACCTAAATGGCTATCGTGAATATAATCAATGGGTATCTCTTGATAGTAATTAGCTGTTTCTCCATCTTCAGAAACAACGATTAAATCACAGAGAAATCCGGTTTGCTGCCATAGTGCGGAACTTTGATTCACCCGGTTTAAAATAGCTTTTGTTAGGTTTTCTGGAGTTGCAGCAATGGTTTGAGAGGGTATGGATTTATTGTAATATTTATGCTCTAAAATTTGATGGAAAGCGCGGATGTTGTAGCGAAATCCGTGAATAAATCCAGATTGTTTTTTCTTAAAGTCGCGCATATGGGTGAGAACACCAACAAAATAAAGGTCTTTGATGTTGATGGATTCCCATTCGCTTGTTTGAGCAGGGAAACGATTATTGATTGTTAATTCTGGTTTGCAGGATTCGTCAAAAATAGATGCATCAAAACTAAATCCTGTACAGGTAATTACACGGTCATAGACTAGTTCTTCGACTTCTCCGTTTGCATGGCCATATTTGAATGTCACGATATATTTACCGTCGTATTTTTCGATTTGATTAATTTCAGCATCAATAACGACATTTTGGGACTTGAGTTGATAGGTGTCTAATATTGTGTTATTAATTGCCCGTAAATGTCCAACATATTTTGTTTTCCAAGCCATTGAAATGGGATGGGGACTAGCAATATGGATTTGGGATGCTGTTGCAACTAAGTTATCAGCAGTTTCAAATCCAGAGTTACCTTTTCCGATAATCAAGACTTTTTGATTAGCAAAGTCTTCAGGATTGACAGATACATCCATGTAGTTTTCTGTCAGTTCAATTCCCGGTATGGGAGGTAGGTAAGGTTTGGTAAATCCGGTGGCTATAATTAGGCGTGATGCAGTACAAATGTGGTTATTTTGGTCAAGGATAATAAAATCTTGGTTACGACTGATTTTAACTACTCGACTGTTATATTTAACCTTGATATGGAAGCGATTTACAAAGTCGTTGATGTAGGTGACTAATGCGTCAGTATGGGGGAAATAATCACGACTATAATTTTTGAAGAGAAGTTCGTGATTGTCACTTAAAAGTGAATTCCAATCCCAACGCAGGTTAATTTCCGGGTCGTCATATCCTGTGTAAACTTTGTTGATAGAAATCAGTTTTTTGTGGCGGGGATAGTTTTTAAAAAAGGTTCCGGCACTATCTCCTGCTTCCAAAATTAAGTAGTTGTAACCAGATTTTTCTAAAAAATAGCCTAGCTGTACACCAGCAGGACCAGCACCAATGATTATATAGTCAAACTTTGTTGTCGAAGTCATTAATACACCTATTAGTTAGCTAATGGTAGTTATCTACTTACAAAACTTACACACTGAATAGGGATTCACATGATTGCAATGAAAGAAAGCATTTTCATCATCTACTTCCTTCTTCTGATAGGCATATAGGTATTCACTGAATTAGCTTTTGCCTGACTAACCAACATTATTAATTATTTATTAAAAATAATATATCCGTAATATAAGGTATTTTAGAACTCATAATCTGACCAGTTTCACTGTAAGTAATATTATTTACTTACAGTAATTTAATTCTGAAGGAGGATGCTTACTTTTATCGGGTATGAATCAAGAAAAAGATGAAAAGGTAAGCGCTGGTAGTTCATCTTGAATCGTATGTATTAATTCTTCATTGATGCAAGACACATAAGGCTGAAACTTGCATTGGAAGCGAATCCCTAAAACTTACAGGGAGCAGGGATTAGAAGGAAAATTAATCTTTCACTCAAGACTCGTTACTTATACCGATTCCAAAAATATTTACAACACGTTCAGAATATGAGGTATATCGCAATATGAGACGCAATATATCGCATTTGGTCAAACAAAATTCATTTGTTGTATTCTTTTTTCTAATTGCTATTACTTGTGAGAAATCCCGGTTAAAAATTTGGAACAAACCGAATTATGTCATAAAATCTTGACAAATAATACTGAAAAAATCTGGTTCGTTCCCGGAAATATGGGTTGCAAAACCAATAATACCAAGATTCTAAATAAAGTAAAAATATATACATCAAGCAAATATTATGATATTAAATATTGAAAAATATACCAATAGAAAGGTAGACAAAGCGATCGCATTTATAGGCTAAGAGAATTTGTGCCTAGATTCGCAGACGCGTTTGATAATAGGTTGGAGCGATCGCAACTCAATTTTGGTGATCGCTTCATTGATATCGACCCAAACTCGTAAGCGTTGACCAGCTTCTGGATAGTTTTCACATAGAGATTCCACGCTCAGGGGGTACATATGAACGCGATAAGTTTTACCCTTTTTGCGATATTTGTAACAACCGATTTTTTTGGACTTGACTTTTCCGTTGATACCTGCTTCTTCCCAAGCTTCCTTCGCAGCAGAATCAGGGGGTGTCATCCCCGTGACAATTCCACCTTTGGGAAGCACCCATTTTTGATGTTTACGATTAGTAATGAGCAAAACCTCAAGTTTCCCATCCTGAAGACGGTAAGGAATCACTCCAGATTGTTTGAGGATTTTGTTGGATTTTTGTCCCATATCACCTGGTTATATAATTGTGAATACGGTTATTTGGGAAAATCCGAAAGTCGTCTTCCCCATTCTCGGATGAATCTTATATGCTTTTTGTCGATTCCGCCACTGATTTCGAGTATTTTTTTAGACTACAAAACCTGGAGGGAAATTTACTTAAATTCTTTTCTTTTACAAGAGATATTTATGAAAATCAGAATACTCTTGATAGTATTATTTAATACAGGAGACAGAATACAGGAGAAAGCTTACAGTTGATCACGTTATATAAACAAAAGTTGCAAAGATGAGTCAGGGATGAAACACATCTCTGCCCAAAGTACCTAAATATGTGAATTCAGCATGGTAATATATTAAAATAGGGTCAATAGTTGTTGCAGGTTGTTCTAGATCACCGGATGTTAATTATAAGATTGTGTATCCTGTAGAGAAATCAAGTTTTAACCTGTGGAGGGCTGATGACTCCCAATATTATGCGTCAGCTATGGTCGATTGTCGAAACCACTCAAACCAAAATGCTGTTGCAAATGGATGATGCAAGTTTGGTACAGTGGCTGGAAAAACAAACCCAAATTCAGGCATCTCTGGATAATTACGATGCGGACTTTTTGCGGGATTATATCCGGTCGAGATTACCTTTGATTCGGGAATTGGCCTATGAAAGAATGGGATGAAGCGATTTTGGATTACTTTTCGCTCGATCCGCACTAAATGCGTCTATGGATTTTGCATTAGAGGAAGTTGATTCTGGAGATAAACTGTATCCCTAAATCCTGGATTTACTGGAAATAATCTATACTTCGTACACTGAGTATCGGTAGTAGTGCAAAATTAATTATACTTTTTCAATCTAATTTGCTTTAACCGTAAAGCTGATACTTAGATTGTTTCAATCACTCTATTCGTAGTAAAAAATACATATTTAATTTTGCTGATGTGCTTATTTTACTTTGGGTTTGTTGACAGGTGACATTCCCTAGATTTCTCACAAGATTTTCAATGTCCTGGGAAGTCTATATTTTCACCCGATATTCTACATCTAGGAGTGTTAATCGGTAATTACTTAAAACTGACTAAAGTATAACGCATAAATTATACTGTAAATTATTGGTGTTTAGACACAAATAACTATATAAAGTATCATTATCATATACCTAATTGTGACTGTTAGGGTATGTGGTTTTCATATTTTCCTCTGGTATTTCATTACATAAGTTTTGAGGAGTCTATTGTTGTGGCTTTAGCCAGAAAAAAGCTTTAATCTCAAGTGCTAAAGCGCTACTATATGCCTTTCTTTACTCTTCATCGATACCAACCAGAAGCATACACCGACTTTCCGATGGCGTTGTTTTTTTACGCGTGTGCTTTACCGCTAACTTTATACTTTCACGCAAAAGTCAACAAATTTTGACTTTACCTCTTCAGTAATAGTTCATGTAAACTATTAAATATACATTATGTCATCAAAAATTGACATAGGGATCGAAAAAAGGCTTGAAAAATCGTCAAGGGGAGCAAAATCCCTACCAGAGGGTATTGATCCCGACCAGTGATTAGCGGTTAATATTCAGTAACAAATTAAGTTTTCAAAAAAGCGAGTTGCATTACGCGTGTAGTTAGCAACTTCTGTGTATTGCAAGCTCAAAAGCATCGCTTTGACAAAAAAACACCATAGACAACATATCAACACATCCAAAAATTGCGGGGAAGAATGCTTGCATTTACCTAGATAAAAACCAAGGAGAACAAAATCGTAATAATAATACGAGGCGAAAGTTATGGCACAAGAACGCCCACCATTAGAGGAAATGACCTTAAGGCAGTTGCGTAAAGTAGCAAGTGCCTACGGAGTATCACGGTATAGCCGGATGCGCAAAGCGCAACTACTAGCAGCAGTACAAGAAATAGAACGTACTAAATTTACACCCAACCAATCTCGTTCGCTGGAGGCACAGGAAGTCGTGGAAGCATCAAAATTTGAGTTAGGACAATCGAATGACCGTTTAGGGGAAGACCTAACGGGGGTTGACGAGTTTCTAACAGATTTACCCGGTGGTTATGGGGAAAGTCGGATTGTTTTGATGCCAAGAGACCCCCAATGGGCTTATGCCTATTGGGATGTGCCCATTGAACATAAGGAGGAACTACGTCGTCAGGGTGGACAGCAACTAGCATTGCGCATCTACGACGTAACCGATATAAACCTTGATCACCAAAGTCCCCACAGTATCCAGGAATATCCCTGCGATGAAATGGCGCGGGAATGGTATTTACCGATACCTGTGAGCGATAGAGATTACGTCATCGATATTGGTTATCGTTGTGCGGATGGTCGTTGGTTGGTGTTAGCTCGTTCAGCGCGGGTGCATGTCCCTCCTGTGTATCCCTCCGACTGGATTGAAGATATATTTGTCACCGTTGATTTCAACGAAGACCTACGGGGTAAAACCATCTACGAACTCGTACCTCCAGCGAAGAAAATGGCGACTGCGGGTGCTGCTGGTAACGCAATTTACGACCAAATTTTTGGTATGGCAGAATCGGCTGAAGCGATGCGGGTTGCGGGTTCCTTATTTGGTTCGATGCAGCATGTTCCCGGTTCAGTGCGTCCAGAACAAGCAATTAGTTCCTACGTCTTTCCATCGGGTGTGGGAATGTGGGCTTTACCAACAGCATCGGGTGTAAATATGTCCGGTGTGGGAATGTCCGGTGTTGGTTTCTCTGGAGATGTTCCCATGCGTCCCCGGAAATTCTGGTTGATTGCCGATGCGGAGTTAATTGTCTACGGTGCAACGGAACCAGATGCAACGGTGACAATTGGTGGTCGTCCCATCAAGTTGAATCCGGATGGTACATTCCGCTTCCAAATGTCGTTCCAGGATGGGTTAATTGATTATCCAATCATGGCGGTTGCTGCGGACGGGGAGCAAACCCGTTCGATTCACATGAAATTCAATCGCGAAACACCTTCTCGGAATACCAACACCAAGGATGAAGCGGTTTTCGAATGGCTTTCGTAGGTAAAGTCTAAATCTTGCGAGAAAAAGTCATAGGTGGGCAGTATCTTCTCGAAGATTACTGCAAAGAAAAGTAGGTCTCCATATTTAGCTTGTAGTTGCGCCAATAGCGCTAAAGCGCAACTACGAGCAAATATTAAGTCGCAATGACGTAAATGCATACTGATTGCGTAATCCCTGTAATTAACAAATTCGTAATCAAAGACCCAATTATCATTCAATTACGAATTACGTACGCGAAGCGTTGCCGTAGGCTATTACTTAGCTTGCTTGCCGCGTAGCGGGTATTACGAATTAAAAATTATAACCATCACCATCCACATCACTAAAAAGTCCTAAAATAGGGGCGAGAATTGCACCAAAAACAAAACCACCAGCATGAGCCCAGTAGGCAATTCCACCACCTTGCATCCCTATATTTGTGGGGATTTCTAAACTGGCAATTCCGTAAAAAGCCTGTTGCAGAAACCAAAATCCGAGAAAATAAAAAGCAGGAATTCGGACTGCGGGAAAAAATATACCCAAGGGAATCAAGGTGAGAACTTCTGCTTGGGGAAAACGCAAAATATATGCACCCATAACTCCCGCGATCGCACCGCTAGCCCCTAAACTGGGTATTAGGGAATCTTGGGCAAAGTACCACTGAGTTAATGCGGCTAGCACTCCACAAGTCAAGTAGAAAACTAAATACTTAATATGTCCTAATTTATCTTCGATATTGTTACCAAACACCCAGAGAAATAACATATTTCCACCTAAGTGTAATAAGCCACCATGTAAAAACTGAGATGTAATTAATGTCACCCACTCCGGGATTGGTTGACCAACGGGAATACCGGCAAAACTGGCACTCAGTTCTCTAGGTACAACTGCAAATAGGTCAAAAAAAGCATCCAGGTATTGGGGAGGAATACTGGATTCGTAGATAAATGCTAAAACGTTGACTGCAATTATACCGTAGGTGACATAGGGGGTGATGACGGTGGGATTGTTGTCTCGAATTGGAACCACAGGCTAATTTTTTCCTTTGATTTTTGCTTAACAGCCCTAGATTAATGGATTTTGAGGAGCTACACTACTAACTAAAGTAGAGGTTCTTTGTCGCTTTTATACTAAAAAGCAGTTTTGGTGGAGGAAGTAGGGGAGGTAGAGGTACTGGGGGTGATTGGTAAAGATTTACATTTTATTTAACGCTGAAGTTTTTGAATAGTATCCATTAGATTTTGGTATTTGCTATCGTCACCCTGTTTCTGAAACAACTCAGCAGATATCTGAAAATCTCTAATCGCTATTTATTTATTATTCTCTATCAATTGGATGTCGCGATCGCACCTCAAGCTGCATTATGGGCTTGTCAAAATCTTTACCTAAATTAATCTATTTCACCCATCCCCAAAAAAAAGACTCCGAGAATTACTCCCGAAGCCGACCCCGCAATATCTATAAAGAGAAGCCATGTAGATGATGAGTAAACACCTGCTGAAGCTAAATCTAGGTAGTGTGACTTTTGCCGTAAATCATCCGTGCAGTTACATCTAGCTTACCTTGTACCGGATTCCAATAATTTGAGATTTCGTCCGACATCCCCAACTCCTGAGCTGTACGTCCGAGGATGGATTGTTGACGATTTTTTACCATT
Source organism: uncultured Calothrix sp. (assembly GCA_937973965.1). Taxonomy (GTDB): domain Bacteria; phylum Cyanobacteriota; class Cyanobacteriia; order Cyanobacteriales; family Nostocaceae; genus NIES-3974. The sequence goes on from CALJJQ010000144.1 coordinate 19,558, forward strand.
TGATAACGACGACTCATTAATGCACGAGCTCTATCTTGGGTAGACATACGCGATTCTTCCTACAAAATTTAATCTAAAAATTTCACTGGGTTGTTCAGCTACATATACAATATAACAGATAATTCTGTATCTAAAGTTACGGTTTGATTAAGAAGTCAGATTTTTTTATATTTTTTTCTCAAAGATAAGGTCTTATTGTCAGCAAAACATGACATCATCAGTAACGAAGGATTCTTTTTGGGAATCTAGATGGAGTCACCCCGGTTTAATCGGGGTTTTTTTATTGTTAAGTAGGTGGGTGGTGGAAGTTGTCGTTCAGATCAGGGAGAGAGACGCGATATACCGCGTCTGTACGGGAGTAAGGCTTTGAGCCAAACAAATGATTGGTTACATTGTGGTTTTATGTTTAATTGCACCTACCTGACTTGAAAGTGTAGACGCTGCGCGTACCCGAAGGGTGTAGGGAGTAGTGAGTAGGAAAAAACACTTTCATCTCAAAGAGAAGCTGCGCTAAGCGCATCTACGGTTTTGGTGTATGTAGTACATGACGGCTACTTATGGTCAGAAGAAAAAGTAGATGGCAAAGAATCTGAATAAAATCATGCAGAAATTGCCGCGCGATCGCGTTGAAAAAATTTAAGCGCGGAGCTGCATTAATTGCAGAATAGATGACGCTCCAGGATATCCAAACAGTAAGGGAGCTTTCCCAGGAAAGATTTGACTTTCAATGCTACGGGGATATTTAAATACAATGGGAGGTGAACTCGAACTTGTTGTGAAATTTTCAGAGTGTCCACCTGTTATAATGACTGGACTTGCAGAACTTGATGGAAAGGATGAGCAAAGTTAAAAATCCCATGATGAAAATCTTTGCTTACACCTACACTAATCCTTTAATTGAGGAACCACCCCTCGCAGATATGTGGGGATGGGAAATTGATTGTGTGTATGAGGATTTAGGACAACGGGTCGAATTGGAGGAAATGTTGCGGGTTTGTAGTGAGGAACCCCCTGCTTACGTGCTTATACGCAGAATAGAAGAATTAGGTGATACGGTTGATGAAGTCAGTTCCCGACTTTCCCTATTCCAAACCCAGGGAATTGTTTTAATTGCGATCGCCCAAAATTATAATTCATCTCGACACCTAGCCCATCCCCACATTGAGTTACTAAAGTTACTTAAATATGTTCAGTCAGAACATCACCGTCGTCGTCTGCGTCAAGCCCACGCTCTCAAGCGTTTAGATGTGAATCCACCACCGGGAAAGCCTCCCTACGGTTATAAACGAGGACAAAATAAATACATCATTGACCGGACAACTGCCCCTGTAGTCAAGGAGTTTTTTGACTACTATTTAATTTATGCCTGTTTGCGGGGGGCGGTTCGCCATATCTACAAGAAATATGGTAAAAAAATTTCCGTAACCACTGGTAAACGCTGGTTAACTAATCCTGTGTATCGAGGTGATACGGCTTACCACAATAATGAGGTGATTACGGATACTCATCAACCGATTATTTCCCGAGAAGAAGCTGCCCAAATTGAGAGATTATTGAGGCGTAATCAACGTATCCCCCGCCGTAGTGCCAGCGCTCCCCGTTCCCTCGCCGGGATTGTTCGTTGTGCCCAATGCAACTCCCCCATGACTATTACCCGTGTCAATCAACGTCAGAAACATCGAGAATATTTATACCTACGACCAATAACTTGTCCCCAGCGACCGAAATGTCAGGCGATCGCCTATCAACAGGTTCTCGAACAAACCATCGAAACTATCTGTCAACAATTACCACAGGCAGTAGCACAATTGACACAGTTTGATTCCAGACCGAATACTACTATCAGTGGAGAAATTACTCAAAAACAGCAAATCATCGAGCAAATACCCCAATTGGTTAGAACTGGTATACTGGATACAGCAACAGGGAAATTACGTGCATATAATTTACGAACCCAAATATCCCAACTCCAAGCCCAATTAGCCAGTCTTCCTCCAGCCAATTTATTGTCTATTGCCCAAACAGTTTCTATTCCCCAGTTTTGGTTAGACCTATCGGAAACCGAACGCAGATTCTATCTACGTGAATTTATTCGGCAAATTGATCTCCATCGCAATGGTCAGGATTGGGAAGTACGGATTCAGTTCATTTTTTGATGAAAAAATTCTCATCTAAATTTCATCTAGCTTTCATGATACTGGGATTTACTAGAAATCGGAGTCAGCAGTAAGGCTTTTGTCGAAGAAAGTAGTATGTCGGCAGAAGCCACTCAAAACGATGGATTGTTATTAGGGCAGCTTTACCGACATGTACTACGAATAAAACTACTCAATCCAATTTTTGCATGACTTCGGCGATTTGATCTGGGTATTTACAAATTATTTAATTCGATAATTTTTTCAAACTGGAAATTTAAGGCTAGTTCAGTGAGGTATGTGGTTAAGATTTGCTGTTCTGGTGGGATTTCGGTGAGTAATTCCAGGATTAAGTTATCGCTGCAACTAGCTGCTGCGTGGAAGAGTTGCTCTTGCCAAGACTTAGGCATTTGGGTAATCAGGTTTGAGATGTCTGACAGAGAGTTTGTCGGAGGTTGGGAAGCGTTGATGCTAGTATCAGTTTTCCAGTTGGTATCATCGTACAAATATTCGACTTGCAGATGGGTTTGTAATTTTTGGAAAAGTATTTCTGTGTTTAAAGGTTTGTTGATTAAATCATCACATCCAGCTGCCAGCATTTCTTGTTTTTGTTCTGCAAAAGCATTGGCGGTGAGGGCGATAATAATCGGTTGGGGATGATTATCTTCTCTAACTAGATTTTTGATGGTGGTGGTGGCTGTATAACCGTCCATAATTGGCATCCGCATATCCATGAAAATTAAATCGGGATACCATTGTTGCCAAATGGCGATCGCTTCTTCCCCGTTGGTGGCTTCTCGAACTTGAAATCCGACTGATGTTAATAGTCTCACGAGGAATATTCGGCTTTCTTTAGCATCATCAACCACAAGAATTTTATTGCGAGTTTGATTGGCTGCCAAACTGCGAATTTGCTGGTGAGATTGGTCTTCACATTCCCCATTATCTGTCACACTCACGGGGATAACAAAGCTAAATTTACTACCAACCCCCACCTGACTATCCACCCACATTCTTCCTCCCATTAATTCCACATATTTACGACTAATTGCTAGTCCTAGACCTGTTCCTTGTTGGGAATTACGTCCAGTTTGGGTTTGGACAAAAGCTTCAAATAGGAGGTCTAATTCTGTAGCTTCGATTCCTGGACCGGTGTCGCTGACGGTAAATTCAATTTCACAGGTTTGTTGCCAATTGACACAAACCTCTACTTTCCCTTTGGAGGTAAATTTAATGGCATTACCAATCAAGTTTAATAGTACCTGACGGAGTTTGCTTTGGTCGGTTTGAATGTAGGGGGGAATATCCTTGGCGATTTCAACTTGAAATTCGAGATTTTTGGCAGCAGCTCGATCTGCGAGGAGCTTTTGCAGATTTTCGAGAAAGCGATAAAAATCAAAGCTGGTAATATTAACTTGGCTGCGTCCAGCTTCAATTTTTGACATTTCCAGAATATCATTAATCAAGTTGAGCAAATGTTCACCCGCTCGATTAATAATACCTAAATTTTCCCGAATTTCTGCCGACAGACTGGTGTCGCGGTGCATGAGTTGAGTAAATCCCAGAATGGCATTGAGGGGTGTGCGTAATTCGTGGCTCATATTCGCTAAAAATTCGCTTTTAGCTCGGTTTGCCGCATCTGCTGCAATTACGGCCTTTTGTAATGCTTGGGATTGTTGTACTTGCTGTAAGGCTACCCCTAATTGGTTGCCAATTTGCACAACTATTGCGATTTCCCCACTATGCCATTTTCGCGCGCCAGAATTTTGATAACTAGCTAGAAGTCCCCAAAGTTTTTCGCCACAAAAAATCGGTACTGTAATATAGGCACGGGCTTGGAACTGTTCCAGCAATTCAATGTAACAAGTTTGAAAACCAGCTGCGTAAATATCCGGTACACAGAGAAACCCTTTTCCTTGGGCGTAGGCTCCCCCTTTGGTAGTTTGGAGGTAGGTATCGACAATCGGACTGTCGTTACTAGTCATATCCTTGAGAGTACATTTGTCATCCCCAACTAATTCCCCTCCCCATTCTGCATCTGTACGTAAAAGCGATCGCCATTCCCGACCTACCGACTCAGCGACAAATTGACCGCTCCAATCCGGATTAAACTGATAGACCACAACGCGATCGCAATTCAATACTTGCCGTAGTTCTTCGGTGGTAGCGGCAAAAATGGTCTCGATATTCAGAGTTTGTCGCATTCTGGTAATGGCACGGGTGAGGGCTCGTTCTCGTTCTGCACTTTCTCGCAGAGCAATTTCGGCTTGATGGCGTTCCGTAATATCCGTAATAGTACCGATAAATCCCAGGTGTTGGTTGTTTTCGTCAAATTCCGGCAATACCTGGCTAATTACCCAGGCGGTCTTGCCATTACCCATGATTCTGTATTCCAAATCACAGGCTGTGGCGGTATTTACTGCCTGTTGCCATTGGCGATGAATGCGATCGCGGTCTTGGGGATGGATCGCTGTCATCCACCCTTGTCCCTGGGCTGTAGCTGGTTCCTGTCCAGTTAATTCCTGCCATCGGTGATTAGTATAAAACCAGTTACCCTGGGTATCGGTGTGGAAAATCACCACCGGGGATGCTTCCGCTAAGTTACGGTAGCGACGTTGACTTTCCTGTAGGGCTAATTCAGTACTTTTACGTTCACTAATATCAATACTGTAACCCACTATTTCTATGGGTTCATTGGTTTCTGGGTCGCGAAATAGGCGGAGTTGGGTATTCACCCAATGGTAGCTACCATCACCATGTAAAAAGCGATAATCGTGGTTATGAAAACCCTGGGTAAATAGTTGGGAAAAGTTGCGTAAAATGCGATTGCGGTCTTCTGGATGGATGCGGGATGCCCAAAAGGAAGGATGATACAATATTTCATCGGGGTGGTAGTTAAAGACTTCGCTGACGTTGGGACTGACAAAGGTGATTTCCAGGTTTTCTGTCGGTTGACAGCTAAAGAGGGTTGCACCACTGGAGGTTAATAATAGCTGTAACCGTTCACTCACCCGTTGTAACTCCCGTTCGGCTTGTTTACGGGCCGTAATCTCGATTAATACGATGCCAACGCCGCAGGGTTGCCCATCTTCGCCGGGAATGGGAAAATAGGAAATGATAAAATCTCGCAGGACGTCTGGTTGATTTAGGGAAGCAGCACTAACTTCCTGGTTCAGAATCGGTCGATTTTGCTGCAACACCTGCAAACAAATCGCCTCAAATTGTCCACTTAAATGGGGAATTATTTCTTCAATGGTTTTACCCAGATGCTCATCAACAGAAAATCCATTTATCTGGGCTAAAATATCATTAATTTGCACGTATCGTAATTGCCGATCAACAATGCACATCCCCACCGGTGCGCCATTAAAAAAGGCGTTCAACCTGGCTTCACTGGCAATCCGAGCTTGTTCTGCCTGTTGACGCGATCGCATTTCCAAAATCAAGGACAACATATCAGCCAGAGCACGAGCAAAACTAATATCCTCCTGTCTCCAGATATGGGGTTGACCAATTTGCTCCACACAAAATATTCCCACCATTGTCCCTGATAACCGCACCGGGATGGAAATTTTGGCAGTAATGCGGTCGGGAATAAAGTAATCGCTGATCAACTCCCGCAATCGCGGATCCTGTTGGGGGTCTTCAGTAACGATAAACTGCTCGCTCTCCAGGGTTTGCAAGTATACAGGATAGTTTGTTAAGAAAAAGCGACGGGGGTCTTTTATGTGTTTACCCTGACTACGTAGATAGGTTTGAAAACATTCAACATACTTACAGGAATCATCAGATAACCACACACTAGCCCGTTCCACCTCTAAATTTTCAACTGCGGCAACGGTAATTTCCCGGACTGCGGTGAGTAAATCCGGCTCAGATAAAATCCGGTGTTTCGTCAACCGGGTCAATTCCAAATTGTGACGACGCAACTTTTGGGCACTTTCCCGTAGAGCAGCTTCCGCTTGTTGTCGTTCGTAGATTTCTGCCTGTAACCGCAAATTTTGGCGGTCTAATCCGACCCTTGCTTGTTGCTCCTGTTCCCAGAGTTTAGCATGGGCCAACCCAATTCCTAACTGAGCGGCAATCGATTCAATTAACTCAACTTCCTCCGGACTCCACTCACGAAAGCGATCGCATTGGTGCAAACAAATCATCCCGTTGGCTTCCCCTTTAGAAGAGGTTCGCACCGCCAAGAGGGATTTTACCTGCAACGATTCACAAATTGCGATCGCCTCCCCTAGCAACGGCTCTGTATACACATTCGCAGACACAACTGCCCCATCTTGACTTAAAACTTTAGATACATGGGTATTTCCTAGTACAGGAATATGCACATTTTTCACAGACCCATATCCGGGTGCCAAAAATTCCGCCAGAATGGGAACCTGGGGAATGGGGAGGGGATGGTAAACATGAATCAACACCCGACTACTTCCTAAAGCTGCTCCTATTTGCTTGGCTGCCGTGGTGAGGATTTTTTGCGTGTCTAATTGGGCACGAATTTTATTCGTGATTTCCCTGATTAACAGACTCCGTTCTAATTGCTGTTGTAGTTGTTTTTGAGCATCTTGGCGTTCATAGGCTAAAGAAATTGCCGTAGCTACCGCTTGTAGAAAATCAATATCCGCAGTTTCCCAAATTTTCGTACTGACACAGTTATCGAAACCAATAAAGCCAACAAATTCGTTTTTCACAATTATGGGAATCACCAGAATTGATAATATACCCTGTGGCTCCAAGACTTCCCGTTCCGATGCGGGAAAATCGGCCACAATTCCCGATACAATACTGCCACGACCCAATAATTCTAACCAACGGGGTAAAAATTCATCATAGGATAAGTTCTGCAAGTTATTTTGATCAATTGTGGGTGTAATTCCCGGAGCGCACCATTCTGCTATTTGACTAGTAACTAAGCAGCCATTTGCATCTCGATGATTTTCAAATACATAAATACGACTAGCTTTGGCTGTATTTCCTAGTAGTTCAACAATCGTTTGGTAAGTATATTTACGATTTTCAAAAATGAGGAGTTGCTGGTGAATTTCCACCAAAATCGCTAAGTTATTTTCCCTCGCTTGGCGGATATTCATCGCATATTTTTTATCACTAATATCCATCACCGTCGTCACCGCAAATTGTTCACCAGATTGGGTAGTAAACCTTTGGGTTCTCGAATCCACGTATATGGGATAATTATCACGACGACGGTGGATTTGTTCACAGTAAATCGAGGTATAGTTTTGGGGAGATGAGCTTTCTAGTTGGTGAAAAAAAGTATTGGCATTTATATATTGATTTGTTCCCGTTGATTCGGCTATCCGGAAACTTAAATTTTGTCCAATTAATTCCTGGGGAGAAAAGCCGTATAACTGACAATAGGCTGGATTTACTTTGAGGATATTACCACAAATATCAGTTAAACAAATTCCAATTTGAGCCGAATTAAAAATTGATTCTAATTCTTTTTTACTTGCACTTAGTTCCTCTGCCAGAGCTTGCTTAGCAATCACTTCTTGCTTTAATTCTCGATTTTTTTCCTGTAGTTGGAATTGGAGAGATTGAATTTTTAATTGATTGGCAACCCGTAACAAAATCTCCTCTGGATGTAAGGGTTTACAAATATAATCAATCGCCCCCATTTTTAAAGCTTGTATTCTATCTTCAACCTCGTTTAAAACACTAACGCAAATCACCGGAATCGCCTGAGTTTTGGGATTGGCTTGTAACCTTTCACAAACTTGATAACCATCAATTTCTGGCATTTTCAGGTCAAGCAAAATTAAATTGGGTTGCCAATTTGCAGCAATTTCTAAGGCAACGAATCCCGATGTAGTTGTCTCAACTTGATAATTATAGGCAGACAACAACTCAGATAAAAATCTTAGGGTTTCATAGCCATCATCTACTATTAAAATTTTGAAATTATCTGCGGTAATTGTCATGAGATTCCCAATAATAGCTCTGATTCAATCTAATTTTGCCCTATGGATTATAAAGAAAGTAGGATACAGGAGGTTCGTGCTGACCGTGGTTGCGGGAGTATCTGTTCCCTTTTGAAATTAGCAATCAATATAGTCGTATTATTTACACCCATCAAAACGAATAAAAAGGATTAGTGGTCTGTTCCATTAAATTTACCTTATTTGTAAACATCACCTGTCTTTTTCTTCGGTTGTGTCGAACTAAAATGGGGACAAATACACTAAAATCCACATACATTTCCCGAATTTGGAGCGAACTCATAAAACTTTTAGCGAGTAGTCCGTGACGGGAGTAGGGAGTAGTAGGAAAACTAACCCATTAGTCAAGACTTGTCACTCCCTTGCTCAAAATCCAGGATTTTTTATGACTAAAGCCTTTCCCTAAGGTGCTGTCACCTGTTAAAGGAATATACAACTTCAATGCAAAAAGCCGATTAAAAAAGCCTTTTCTCCTGTATCCTGATATATTTAAAAACGCCACCAAGTTTTTTGCAGATAGGAAAGCACCCCAAAAGCGATCGCAATCAAAAACAGCACCAGAATCAGACCACCTGGTAAAGCAGTTAAAAACGGAATCCCGAAACCACGCATCACCCAAACCGCGATCGCAATACCCAAAAACATACCGAAGATTTGGGTCAGTCTTTGGTTCAGCTTTGATGATTGACTCACAATTTCCTACTCCTGATTATTTTTGTAAACAGAAAATTTGACAGCAGTCAGCAGCATCAAACTAGAGTTTTTCTGTACTTTTGACCTAATTATCTAACTATATTTGCTATCCGTACCAGTAAATCTAATTTTTTCACCTCCCCATCCTCTCTTACTGACAAATACTGGTTCTTCGATTTTATCCTAGTATTTCCCCTCAGCAACTGGACATACCCCAATATTTGACCACAGCGTAACGGAAGTCGAGACAACCCGGTGGGTAGTCTCCAGGAAAGCAGGGAGAGAAAGGGAATAAATGCTTCTACCATTGACAAGCGCAAAGTTAATGTGGTGAAGTACCAGGTTGAATTGAGATTATTCTGCGGGTACGCACAGCGTTTTCGTCGAAAATACTACTACATGTCTATGGATGTGAAAGGGTGATTTTGAATAGAAATTAATTTTTCATCCCCTCCGTCTTATACTCCCCTATTCTGAATCATGAAGATAGGATGAAGCATTGGGCTTTTATCTTTAAGTATTTATGGAGATGTAAATGCAAAATCAGTTACTCAATTGTGCCTGTATTAAGTATAGATAACGAATCTGTAAATTCCTCGTGATATTTATGTCCATAAATTTCCAAAAGCTTTATTTCTGAATATTTTCACGGATTGACCACCAAATTGCCATTCCTGACTAAATCCACCATAATGATGCTATATTGAACTTGATTTAAGTTGGGACTGTATAATTACGGCAATCAATCTCAAGTCAAAAAAAATACATATTTTTGGTAAATTTTTTGGGGAAAAATAGGTTTAGCAATGTCTATTTCCGGACAAGCTGTATATTTAGGTGGAGTCATAATTAGGCTACTGATTGGGGGTGGATACCGTTGGTGAAATTAAAAACTTTGAAATATAGTTAACACTTAAACCAACAAGTCCTGAAAGATAAAGTTACTAACTATTCATTGTGGATGTGCCATAGGAGTGTAATCAAAGTATGACAGCCTCATTCCCAACCGACTTAACGATGTTTGCTGCTGAACAACCTTGGAACCCGGAGCAACAAAGGATGTTAATCCAAGGTGAGGTGATTGTCGAAACCGAGAGTCATAATGCTTGGGGGGGTGCGGTGACTGCGTGGATGTATTTACCCTTAACGCGATCGCAAGTTTGGCAAAAGTTAACGGATTACCCTTCCTGGGTTCAATATTTTCCCGATATTACCCGTAGTGAGGTGATACAACGAGGTGAGGTAAAGCGTTTGTATCAAGCGGCACAAAAAGCCTTTCTATTCTTCTCCGCCCAAGTAGAAATATATCTCCAGGTGGTGGAGGATTTAGGGCAAAGAATCCAATTTCGTCTGGAAAAGGGTAGTTTCCACGACTTTACCGCCAATATCGAGTTAAAGGATTTTGCCCAGGGGACAATCCTCAAGTACGCCGTGAGAGCAACTCCTACCATTCCCGTACCCTCGATATTTATTCAGCAGGCAATGAATTTTGAATTACCTGCAAACATGCGGAAAATGCGACAGGTTATTTGTAAAAAATAGTTAACAGCCACCAGATTATCCCTAACCCCAGCAAGGTAGGTGTTAACCAGTCACCCCATTTCACATAGGGGGTTTGGGTGGTGCGACGATATATGGTTTCCGAGTGGATTGCGTAGGTACGGTGCTGAGAAATCCACAAAGTTTTGCCGTGGGGGTTGACAAAACCCGACAAACCTGTATTCGTCGCCCGTACAGCCCAACGGTCAGTTTCAATCGCTCGCATGAGATCGTGAGCATGGTGTTGCATTTGCATCGCTGCACTGTAGGGGTCATTATTAGAAGCAGTGAGGATAAATTCTCCCCCCGCAGCAGCTTGACGACGAAATAATTCTGGAAAAGCCGATTCATAACAAATACCCGCGATCGCAATTCCCAAGGGTGTGGCAAATATTTGTTCGCTTTTACCGGGGACTTGACGTGCTGTCACGGGGGAAAGACGACGGATAAATTGACCAAAAAACTCCTCTAGGGGAATATATTCCCCCAAGGGGACTAATTTATGTTTTTCGTAGCGCTCCGGTAATAAACCATTTTTGCCAAAGGTAAATAAACTATTGGCATAGGTATCAGTATTTGCACGTTCCGCAAATCCCCCAATCCAAGCAATTACACCCCGCTGTTCCACCGCTTTCACTAAGGAACTGGAGCGAATATCCCTCAAGAAAAACGGTAATGCACCTTCAGGGGTCAAAACCGCATCCACCCCTGCATCCGCAAGTTGTTCGTAACCACGGGTATATCCAGTTAAAGCGCGACGCAAACCATCCCCATCAAACTTAATTCGATTCGGTACATTTCCCTGAATCACACCAACTTGCAGCGCAGCACTAGCTTGTTCATTCAAGGGTTGGATATATAAATAAAAACCCAGTAAATGGCTACAAATAAATAAGGCGGCGGGTAAGGTATAAAAAAATTGGTATTTTAGCGTAGATTTACTAGGCTTAGTAGCCGAATCTGACATCAACAAACAAACTTCCGCAATCAAACCATTAACACCCACAATCACACTCGTCACCGCACTAGTTCCCGATAGCTGTCCCAGATGTAAAATCACCAAATTATGGGGAGATTGGGTATAAGCAAGGGTCGTCCACCACAACGGTCCCAACATCCAGATATTTTCTAGCAGACACCACAAACCCACACCTAAAAATAAACGCGTCAATACCACCAACGGTATCGGAATCGCACTAGGTTTATTCCCAGCAGATAAACTCGAAATCACCACAGCAAATAAGCTTGTCCAACAACCAACCAGCAAAGCACCCCAGAGAGTAATAAACAACCAAGCAAAAAATGCGATCGCCACACTCCCCAACCAAGGAATCCCCATCCAAGTCAAAGGATGTAGTCCAGTAATCCAAGATAAAGCCGTACCATGATAGCCAATTCCCCACACAGCACCAACCAAAAACTTTTTCCAGTGTGATTTATAGGGGTGCTTAACAAGCACAACCCACAATGGGACTAAAGCCATCCACCCTAAAATCCAAGCATTGACAGGAGGAACTGTTATACCCATACCCATTCCGGTAACTAGAATCAGCAAATACTGATTAAATAAACTTTTCTTAACTCTGTGTGATTGCATTCCCAAATTTTTAACTTGAAATTTAGAGACTTGAGATTAGTAAAGCACGAGTCCTAGAGGATGGTGGAAAAGTTTGAGAAAGCATAATCATATATTTCTAACTGAAGTGCAATGGGAAAAATTATCTATGGTTTAGGTGTACACCAAGAAGCTACCCCACACAAAAACTTAGTCTCTCAAGATAACCATTCCCCTACCCTGAACTAGCCATGACGTACAATAGGGCTTTTCCAACAACCTTTGAGCAGGGAACCAAAAATCAACCGAAAATCATCTCATCAGACCAACAGTCAAAAGAAGTATGCATCGAAACTACAGCATAGAGACAGTGTAGACTTAATCAACAGGAAATTACCTATATTATTCTCAATAGGGCTTGCAGAAAAATTCTAGGGAACGAATATAGAGACCAAAATTGCATTTCTCACAAGTAATGGATACGCCCCGCAAATCAGTTCAGCCAAACTGAATAGAAAAAGGGCAGCATATCAATAATACAAAATTATAAACAGAATGTGATAGGATGGTGTATAATTTCATGAGGAAGTCAGCCTAATCCAAAAAACCTGACAACAAACTAACATACAAATTATTGTCAGTAACCCTGGAACGGAGGAACCATTGTTTGGGGCTAACCTTCAGTTTATACCGTAAACACAAGGAGAGTATCTCTCAACTCTAGCCCGTCAGCTAACTTCGTAGGCATTGAGAGGAACCAAAGATTTTTCGCATTCCTTGTATGTGATAAATTCATCTGTGTTCCTGGCTGGTACTGCTCGCTTCCTTGTACCCCATGCAACTTTTTGAGGTGGATTTGTGCTTGATAAAAATACTCGTTGAAAACCCTTCGCCTTTAGGTAAGGGATGAAAACGGTCTCAGTCCTTTAGGACTCTCTGATTTCATCTCTTTGATGTCCAAAATATTATTGTAAAATCGCTATAACGCATAAACAACAGGGGGGTGATTCCGCGGTGTTGGTATTAGAGTACAAAGTTAAAGGTAGACTTAAACAATACAAAGCTATTGATGAAGCTATTAGAACAACTCAGTTCATCAGAAATAAAGCTATTAGATATTGGATAGACGCACCTCAAGGTACAAAAATCAACCGCATAACTTTGAATAATTACTCGACAGCACTGCGAACAGAATTCAAGTTTGTCGAAGAATTAAACTCAATGGCTTGTCAAGCTGCAACAGAAAGAGCTTGGTCTGCGATTGATGGATTTTACACAAATTGCAAAGCCAAGAAACCAGGTAGGAAAGGTTTTCCCAGATTTCAAAAGGATAATCGCTGGGTTGAGTACAAAACTAGTGGGTGGTCACTGCATCCAACAAAACGACGCATCACTTTTACTGATAAAAAAGGTATCGGTGAAGTCAAATTGTTAGGTAAATGG
>CALJJQ010000145.1 GCA_937973965.1 uncultured Calothrix sp.
TCCGTGCGAATGCTGTACGTGGTCGCGGAGGTAATGTGAATATCACCACTAAAGCCCTATTCTTGATGTCAGACCAACCGATGACCCTGCATCTGTCATGAGAAAAATTAAAGGTAGGCATCTGACCATTTAAGAAAAGAGTTTCCAGAATTATTAAAGTTGCCCACATTGTGGACACCGAGCTATTTTGTTTCCACTGCGGGAAATATCTCTACAGAGACAGTTAAAAATTACATTGCACAGCAACGAGGTTAACTGGTAGGCTAAAGCCTACGAAATAGCTTTCATCCAGTGGCTCAAGCCACAGGGTTTTCAGCATATCCCTTATAAAATATAAAAAAAATAAAAAAAGGTGGGTAATACCCACCTTAATACCAAAATACTAAGTATACTAAAATTCATCAGTTAACCATTAACAGTTAACCGTCAACTATCAACAAAACTTACGCAAAAGAAGCAGTTTGTACATCATTACTTGCCAGTAATTCCTGTAGCTCTTCCGCATCAACTGTTTCTTTTTCTACTAACATCTCAGCAAGTTTATCGAGTATATGTCTGTTCTTAACCAGAACTTCCTTCGCCCGATTATAGGCAATATCTACCAACTTGCGAACTTCCTCATCAATTGCTGCGGCAGTTTCTTCCGAAAAGTCCCTTTCAGACATGATATCCCGTCCCAGGAACATATTACCCTGTTGACGACCCAAAGCAACTTGACCCAGGCGATCGCTCATCCCAAATCGAGTTACCATTTGTTTGGCAACCCGTGCGACTTGTTGCAAATCTCCAGAAGCACCAGTAGTCACCTCTTCTTCACCAAAGACTAATTCTTCCGCAATCCGTCCACCCAAAGCAACCGCCATTTGATTTTCCAGATAGGAACGACTATAGAGTCCACTATCCATCCGGTCTTCGCTAGGGGTAAACCAGGTTAAACCACCTGCACGACCACGGGGAATAATACTAATCTTCTGCACCGGGTCATAATCAGGCATTAACGCACCTACTAAAGCATGACCAGCTTCATGATAGGCTACTAATTTTTTGCGGCGATCGCTCATCACCCGATCTTTCTTCTCTGGTCCAGCTAACACCCGGTCGATGGCATCATTGATTTCATCCATCGAAATTTCTGTCAAGTTGCGACGTGCGGCCAAAATTGCTGCTTCATTGAGCAAGTTAGACAAATCTGCACCGGTAAATCCAGGGGTACGTCGTGCAATCCGCTCAATATCCACATCCTTGGCTAAGGTTTTACCCCGTGCATGGACGCGGAGAATTTCCACCCGTCCACTGTAGTCAGGTCTATCTACCACTACTTGACGGTCGAAACGACCGGGACGCAATAATGCTGCATCCAACACATCGGGACGGTTTGTTGCCGCAATGATAATAATGCCAGTATTGCCTTCAAAACCATCCATCTCCGTCAATAACTGGTTCAGGGTTTGTTCCCGTTCGTCGTTACCACCGCCTAAACCTGCACCTCGTTGCCGACCAACTGCGTCAATCTCGTCGATAAAGACGATACAAGGTGCATTGGATTTGGCTTGCTCAAACAGGTCGCGGACACGGGACGCACCCACACCTACGAACATTTCCACAAATTCCGAACCAGAGATAGAAAAGAAAGGTACTCCCGCTTCTCCAGCAACTGCACGCGCTAGTAGGGTTTTACCAGTTCCAGGAGGACCCACGAGTAACACACCTTTGGGTATTTTCGCCCCTACCGCAGTGAAGCGATCCGCATTTTTTAAGAAGTCTACAACTTCGTTTAATTCTAATTTGGCTTGGTCAATTCCTGCCACATCCCCAAAAGTTACCTGGGTTTGCGGTTCCATTTGTACCCGAGCTCGCGATTTGCCAAAGTTCATCGCTTGGCTACCAGGACCACTCTGGGCCCGACGTAACAAAAAAAATAAACCCACCAGTAATAATACTGGGAAAAAGAAGCTGCTTAATACCTTAAACCAAGCTCCTTCATCACTTGGGGGTAAAACACTAATATCAACTCCGTGCTTTGTCAGAGTATCAATTAATGTTGGGTCATCTTCAATGAGATTGACAAAAACCTGATTACCACTTTCAGTTTTGGCAATTGCCGTAGAACGGTCGGCACTAAGTCTAACCTGAGCAACTTTATTATTTTCTACCTGTTGAATAAATTCGCTGTAGCGCCATGTTTCCTTACTAGGGGCTTGTTTGTCAAAAAACGCTGTACCTAACGCAATGACAACTATAAATAATAGCGCATACAACCCTGCATTTCTCCATCGTTTGTTATTCACGCCCGATTAATCCTCCTGTGTTCTTGTCCGTTCGCTTCGCGTCTGCTTAGAGAAGGGTATTATTAAACATAATGTTAACTTATTTTAAGCTATTCTCATCTGCTTTGAATTTGATTTTCAGGTTTATGTAGTAAAAAATCTCCGTAAAATTTCCAGACTAGCATGGTAAGGATTATATTGTAGCTGTTGACAAGGGTGGATAACCGTATGGATGGGGATAATTTCCACAACGCTGTTAGTGTAAGCCAAGGTTTCCAGTTTATTGATAATTTCTGGTGTCCAGGGGTTTTCCCGGATAGTTTGGTTTTGGGTTTGCAGATAGGAATAGATATGCGATCGCCCAATTCCTGGTAAAATTTTCCCTGTGAGTGGAGGTGTCCACCAGCAACCCTGACCCCATCCCCACAAATTCCCGGTACTAGTTTCTAACCAGTTTCCCACCTCATCAATCAAAATCGCTTCTTGACAAGTTGGCTGGGAATTGCAAACACTGATTTTTGCCCACCAAGCAGCTAAATAATTACCTGTTTTATGCTGGGGAAAAGAACGGTATAGGCTCCTATCTATCATCCTAGCAGCGATACCATCTGTTTGCATTTGCGGTAAATTCTGGGGTAAAACCCGACCCGTAATCAGTTCCCCTCCATCGGGAAAGATGGTAATGCGCAGTACGGGAAAATATTCCTGTAATAATTCTGCCCCATTCCTTACCCGTTTCCAGTCCGGTTGATTCCAACCAAAAAAATTTAAGGAATTTTTAACCCTTTCGCAATGACTAGACCAATCAGTGAGGTGGTGGTCAAGGTTATGTTCGTAAACTCGTAGGGTTGTAAATACCGTTGCTCCGTAAAGTAAACCGGGATTATCAAGGGAGATTTGGATCTGGGAAGAGTTCACAAGTTGGCCTTTGTACCAGTAGTACTGTTTCACGTGGGATTTTAGATTTTGGTATGTCTATTTGTTTTATTTGGTTGATTTTTTTTGTGGACAACAGTCATTCCCAAGTTGGTACGCATCTGACCCTGTACAGACGACCCGACGGATCGTCTGTACTCCCTGAACTCAACGACAATTTATACCACCTACCTACTTACTTAACCGATACTTCCGTGCTTGCTGAATATGGCCCCAGAAGTATTAGCATGGGAGAGGTTGACACCTTCAAAGTTGGTGTTGGTCAGGTTTGCACCCCGGAATGAGGTGATGCGAAAATGGCTGATTTCCCTATATGCTAGTAACAGGTTGACAAGAGCGATCGCCATCAAAATTAAAGTCAGTAAGCTCAGGGAAATACCCCACAACCAACTTTGTCCACTCAGGTGTATAATTGCCCAAACACCAACAAAAAAGGTTAATCCATAGGAAGCAATGCAACCAGCTACACTAACCGCGATCGCCACTAATCCACTACCAAGATAACTAAATACAGCGATGATAATCGCTGAAATAGCCGCAGTAATGGCCGCAATTTGCAGATTTTTGTTGCTGAAGACACCGCCATAATAAAATCCTAGCAAAGCACTAGATGCAGCCCCTGATAAAATCGTCGCAATCCGGCGATGTTCTAACCAGTGTCTCATGGCAGCAAAAATAACTGCGATCGCTAAACTAATTATCAGGGCTAAAACATATTTCCATAAATCATCGTCAGGGGTAAGTCCCATCACCGCAAATAACATTTGACTCATCGCGTGGAAAGCCGCAATCATCACAATTAGGGTTATCACTGTAACCAACAGAGCATCTGCGGGGGTTTTTCCGACACGAACACGACTCAAATTTGCCCCCGTTAAATTACAGTAACTAAAATCACAACCCCGCAAATCCGCACCTCGAAAATCAGCGTTGCGGAGATTTTCCCCCTGGAAAGAACGACGACGTAGGTTTTGATTTACATATCGTTCGGGTTCTGGACTATTCATAATCGATTTTACCTGCACTCCTTACACTTCAACTAACTAATAGTTTGAGCAGAATACAGGATACAGAAGACAGGATACAGAATACAGAATACAGAATACAGGAGCAAAGTAAAAGCGTAATTCAAGGAGACGTTGTAGTCACCCACTCCCCATTCCCTCTATCTTATATTACCCACCCCCTACTCCCCATTCCCTCTATTTTCAAGTCAAGGGTGGAATTGAGTCGAAGGGAGTACCTAAACCGCAGACAACCCGTATCAACATGAAAATAAACAAAGCTGCAATATAAATCAAAGTACTTTGCATATCCTGACGGAAACATGATAACTTTTCCCGCCATAGTCCGTAATTAATCGCCAGATATAAAGGAAAATCACTCAACGCAATGGTGGCGATCGCACCGACTACACCCCATTGACTGTATGCTAATGGTAAACCCACACTAATCATCAAAAATCGCATTAAGTTACTTTGAGCAACATAAACGGGTTGTCCGAGAGCAACGAGGGCAGGACTGAGAGTATAAAACAAAACAGAAAACCAAATTCCACTACATAATATAGGCATCATCCAAATAGCTGCGGTATAGCGCTGGTCGTAAAGGAAGGCTATTACCCCATCACCGATATTTACTAGTAATGCCAAGCCAATTGCTACCACAAGTAAAGCTTTTTGGCGTTTTTGGGCAATTTTTGTCCGTAATTCGCTACGGGATAAATCTGTTTGTGCAGAAATTGTCGGAAAAATTACCCGATAACTTAGGGATTTTATGACTTCCCGGGGCATATTGGCCAAAGTTGCAGCAATTGAGTAAACTCCGAGAATTTCTAATGATAGTAGTTTCCCAACAATTAATTTATCAGATTGTTCAGCTAAAAACATTAAAGCAGTCGCCACAAACATCCATTTGCCAAAGGAAATTAAATCTCTCAAAGCATCTTTTTCCCACGCAAAACTAGGTAATTTACCAGCAATCATCCAATGACTACCCAGGGTTCGCAAAATATTTCCGGCTAAACCGGCAACGGCAAAAATCCAAATATTTTTCCAGAAAAATGCCAGTATAATTAAAATTCCCAAGGATAAAGTTTGTATTGTAATATCAAAAGAGACAACCTTGCGTAAATCCATGTGACGATTCAGTTGGACATAGGCTGTAGACATAAATCCTAAAATTACTGAACCCAAACCCATCAAGGGAAACATCCACAATAACCGTCTATCTCCATAGTAATTTGTCACCGGAATTGTCATGGCTAAACACAAAAACCAAATTGCCACACCGCGGACTATTTGTAGCGTCCAAGCAGTATTTAAAAACTCCGGTTCATCCCCCCGTTTATGCTGAATAATACTTTGACCAATTCCTAGATCCGATAGCAATTCAATCCCAATTAACAGGGTATTCACAACTGCCATAAATCCAAAATATTGGGGTGCAAGTAAACGGGTGAGAATAATATTTCCACCAAATCTAATCAACTGACTTGTACCATAACCTGCAATTGTCCATGCAGCACCGCGAACTGTTTTCGATTTAAGTTTTGTGACCATATAATTTGGGATTGGGGGCGTTTGATTTGAGATACAGGAGAATCAAGAAGATAGAATACAGGATAAAGAATAAGAGAGAAAAAGTTAAGAATTATTTTTAACTTTTACTTTTTAACTTATTTCCCCACTTTTAAATAATTCAATTAACAGTTTAGCTGTATGACGAATATCATGATTTTCTAACACAGCTTGCTTACCCATATTCCCCATTTTTTGTAACCCTTCGGGAGATGTGTTTATTGCTTGCTTAATTGCATCCACCAGCGCTGTCACCGAACCAGGGGGAACTAACCAACCGTTGAACTGATTTTTGACTAACTCCGGAATTCCCGCAACATAGGTACTAATCACAGGACGTTCCATCAAAAATGCTTCCATAATGACAACGGGAAGTCCTTCCGCAAAACTGGGTAAGACAAATACACGACTATCTCTGATATATTCTTGCACTTGAGTTTGATTTGCCCAACCAGTAATTTTCACTTGCTGTTGTAAATTATGAGTCATAATTAATGCTTCGATGGGTTGACGCATTTCCCCATCTCCCACTAAAGTCAGGTAAACATTCATCCCTTGCTCACGCAATTTTTGGATAGCATTTATTAATAATAATTGTCCTTTTTGTTCACATAAGCGTCCGACACAAACAAGGTGACAATTATCAGGTACAGGAGTAGCTGATGTTTGGAATAATTCTGAATTTAAGCCACATCTAATTACGTGAATTTTCCCCCATTGGGTGTAATCACAGTAACGATAAAGCTGGCTGCGACCAAATTCGCTAATGGCGACAACAAAGCGAGCGTCATGTATTTTTTCTGGCAAACTAATACTCCGGGCACGGTCAAACTCCTCTGGACCATGAGCCGTAAAACTATACTTTGGACCACCTAATCGATGACATAATAGGGCGACGGTGGTGGAGTTAGTACCAAAATGAACATGTAAATGACTGACTTGAATTGGAATTAACCACCGGAATAATACACAAGCTTCAGTGAGATAGATGAGGTGTTTGATAATACCAACATCTGAGCGCCAACCTAATTTAACTGCTAGTTGCAAAGCTCGAAAAAAGGCAAGGGTACGGGTGAGAAAAACAAAGATAAAGGCGGTGAATAATCCCCAAACACCCCGTTCTAAAATTACCTTGGTTTTGCTTAACTCTTCTTGGTCTAAGGGGTCAACTAATTCAGTCGCACAGGAGCGAATAGAAAAACGGAATACTTCAATATTGTGGGTTTCAATCGCTTCGATTTCCCGACGAATAAAGCTGTGGCTAACTTTCGGATATTGATTAACTAAATAGGCAATTTTCATGCAAACCTGAATGGCTGTGAGGAGTGATTAAACTAGAATATTTATCAGTGGAGAATAGGTAAAATTGTGGTGATACTGCAAACGGTTCTGAGAGGATGTTTTACAAGTCGATTTTAATACTTAACTTATTGTTTTTGGGAGTGGGAAGAGACGCGACATATCGCATCTGCAAGGGAATCGGGAGTAGTCGATAACAACAAATATACTGTTAACCCATTGTCTATCTTCAAGAGGTGGTTAATAAAGAATTTATTGAAACTTGACAAACATCCTCTAACAGTAGTGTAATTATTTTTGTTGAACACAGGCTACACAAAAAAATCAAACATAACTCCCATAGTCTCTAATCCAATAATTACGAATTACGTACGCGAAGCGTTGCCGCAGACTATTACGTAGCTTGCTTCGCGCGTAGCGGGTATTACGTAGGCGTAGCCTTGCCGCAGGCTATTAAAAATATATTCAAGAGGCACTTTTATACTCAACTAAGGTGTTTTGACGATTGAGAATACGAGATAGGAAAAATTGAATTTGTCCTTGGATTTGGGGGAATTTACCAACTGTACAGGCGATCGCATAATAACATGCATCGGTACGGTTAAAGCGGCGATCGCGGGTGGAGCGATAAACTTTGTACCCTAACCAGATGTAGGCTACTAGTAGTAATACCAAGCTCAATCCCTGAGTCCACCAAGCTGTGATCATGGCTAAACAGGGAATCACAAACCCCCAAATCCAAATACTCACGGTTTCCTTCAGCCAGTGACGCTGGGAGGTGTTACCATGTAACCATGCCCCCTCTGCATAGGCATGACCAGCCCGCAGCGATCGCTTCCACCATTGGGAAAATTTTGTCATTTGTGCGTCGTGGTAGGTCATATCTCCATCAATGCGCCAAATTTTCCCCCCCGCTTCCCGCAGTCGTACACACAATTCCGGTTCTTCTCCCGCGATTAAACTGGGATTAAAGCCACCTACCCTTTGCAAGGCTGTCACTCGCATCATCGCATCACCCCCGCAGCTTTTTGCTTCACCGATGGGTGTGTTCCATTCGATATCACATAAACGGTTATAAATCGATTTTTCCGGGTATTCTTCCCGTCTGCGACCACAAACAACTACTATTTCGGGATGCTTTTCTAACTCTTGTATACCCCGTTCTAACCAACCGGGTGCAATTCGACAATCCCCATCGATAAATTGCACAAATTCCAACTGGGGATGGCGACAAACTAAAAATTCTAATCCGGCATTCCGAGCTCGAGCGGCGGTGAAAGGTATGGATAAATCCAACTCAACCACTTCGATCCCTAAACTTTGAGCTTGGATAATACTACCATCAGTAGAACCGGAATCCACATAGACAATATGTAAATTTAAATTCGGGGAATTTTCTGCTAACAGGGATTCTAAGCACCGAACTAATCGCATCCCCTCATTTCTGCCAATCACAACCACACCCAGCGATTTCATTTATACTCCTAACCCTTGATCAACAGCTCAGAATTTTCCAGCAATCACTCTGTAATTTTACGGTATGCTTTTTGTGGATTATGCTAACCCAGCAACATCATCACACTAATTATTTGTGGTGATATAAAAACTTTGTAAAGTCATTGTGTAAATCCAGTAAAGTTATTTTGCACCAGGGTAAATTATGACAACAGATCAACATGCAATTGTTTGTTGTGTGGAATCAGGTTGGTTAGAATGCCAAACAATTAGGATGATTGAGAGTTTGCGTCGCTGGGGGGGAGTATTTGCAGATGCACCAGTTTTAGCCGTGATACCCCGTTTTGGACCACCCCTATCCCATAGCACCTTAGCAGCGTTTGAGCAATTGCAAGTCGAACATGTATGGTTAAAAAACCGCGATCGCTATCCTTGGGATAAGTTCCTCAATAAACCCTATGCTGTCCTCACCGCAGAAAATCATTTCCAAGCTGATTCAATTATCTGGTTAGACGGCGATTTATTAATTGTGGATGAACCCCATTTACTACACTTGGGGGAAAATGAGGATTTTGTCGCTTGCGCATCTGACCGCAATATCGGTACAACCGGTGTCAATGACCCCAATGAACCCTATTGGCGCAGTGTTTGTCAAGCGACCGGAATTGATATCGAAGCCTTACCCTGGATTACCACCGAAAGGGAAGGGGCCAATATTCGTCTGTATTGGAATGGTGGTGTATTTGCTTACCGTCGTAGTTGCCAATTTGCCCAGCATTATTTAGACACCTGTTTACAAGTTTTTGATGCTCAAGTCGCATCCCAAAATTCCGGAGTGTTCTTCAATGAGCAAATATCCCTGGGATTGGCAATGTTTAAGGCTGGTTTAAGGTGGCGTAGTCTTCCCGAATCCCATAATTACGCGATGGGTAGCAAAACCCACGATACATGGTATGTACAGGAATATCTCCAAGCGGCAAAAATTATTCATTACCATGATGCCATGTGGCCGTGGTTTTGGGACACCTTCATCAATTGCTTAGAGCAAACCCATCCCGATGTGGCAAACTGGTTAAAGCCCCAGGGAGCCATGTCTAATCAAGCTCCTTTACAATGGCGAATCCTCCGCAAAGCTTTAGATTCTATGCGTAAGGGTAGGCAAACAGCTTATTTACGTAAATGTAAAGTGGTTTGAGTAATTTGTAATAGCCTGCGGCAAGGCTACGCCTACGTAATACCCGCTACGCGCGAAGCAAGCTACGTAATAGCCTGCGGCAAGGCTACGCCTACGTAATTCTTAATAGCCTATGGCAACGCTTCGCGTACGTAATACCCGCTACGCGGGAAGCGAGCTGCGTAACAGACTACGGCAACGCTTCGTCTACGCAATTTGTAATAGCCTACGGCAAGGCTAAGTCTAGATAATTTTTATTACTAAGTAGTCATGATGAACTGCGTACACCAGGATGTATGAAAGTGATTTTTCCCCCACTCACTACTCCCGTCACGGACTACTCCCTGAGTTTATGATAAGTAAGAGTTTCCTCAAATGCTCTGAGTTGATTGAGAATGTAATCCGATAAACAGGTATTTATACCAGGATTTTTTCTAAATCATAAACCTGATCTCATGACAATAACTCTGATTTTCACCGATTCCTTGGAGTGTCTCAATGGTTCATAATTGCTCTGGGAGGATATACATTTAGTTTTAAAATGAACTTAAATCTCCGTAGTTGGTTGGGCGAACATTATCGTCCTAGGGCAAATTTATTATTATTTTTATCGGCAGATGCCTCCGGAGTCTCTATACGGATTATCCGGGATATGGAGACCAAAAGCTTAGTGATATTTGATATCTGTAGTTTTGCGGAAGTTCTGGAACAGCCTCTGGAATTGGCTTGGAATGAAATTCCTGCCTATACGGAGTTAACGTTGCAATTATTACGAGCATTCAGTCGCAAAAAGACTTTAACTCGGAATGAGGGGACTTGGTTAGCCTTCCAAATAGCTTACCTCAAAGCTCTGGCAGAAGTATTACAGGTGGAAATCCAGCAGGAAAAATCCTGGTTGGATCGGGCTTTATTTACCAGGGAAGTGACAAATGCAACAATCACGGGAGTTAGTTTACGACCACCAGTCAAGTTAGAACATCCCCGTTTGGTGACGGTATTAAAGACCCTGTATCCTGGCAAACTCACCGATACCCAAGCCGAACAAGCACTGGAATTGGTATCCGATTCTCTTTTAGCCCAGCAGATGCAAAATGCTGTCATCACTTGGTTAATTGCCAATGGTGCGGAGGAGATGGAAGCAAAACTAATTAGTCAACGAATTGCGATCGCGCTGACTGGTCATTTGTTAACTATTGTCGCGGAAAATGCGGCTGCTTTACCGCAGTTGCAGAAATTTTTACGTTTAGGTAATATCTGTCTCCGAACCCAAGTCCCTGTTAACTTTATCGCCAAGGCTAACCGCAGGGTTCAACCTGGGGGAATGCAGGGTGATTGGATTGATTTACCACGGGAGCGCTACCGTGGTCAATTAATTCGAGATTTAGCTAAACCTTTGTACGGGGAATTTTTTGCTTTACCAGATATCTACGTTCCTCCCAAGGGTGTACCTATAGGAGAAACAACCATTTCTGGTTTGCCAATTTCATCTGTGGATTTGTTTGCGTGGTTGCAAGGGGAATTGGCTGATTTTCGCAGTATTACCTGGATAGAAGCAGAATCGGGATGCGGGAAAACCAGTTTCCTGCGGATGTTTGCAGCTCATGTCGCTCGCCATCTCTATCCCGAATGGATGCCGATTGTGGTACGATTACGTGATATACAGATTGGTACCGATTTTCTGGCAAGTATTGCCTCTGGATTTCCACAAACCCTGGCTGAACAGGTACAGTTTTGGCTAGATTCAGAAAGTATCAGGTGTTTAGTATTACTTGATGGTTTAGAGGAATTACCGAAAAAACAACGACAAATCCTCGTCAGACAGCTGTTACAATTCCAGTCCCATTCATTACACAAATTTGTAATTACCGCCCGTTGCAGAGAATTTGAGCAACTGGAACAAACAACTAATCTGACCCTGGTAAAGCGAGTTTTGATCCAGCCATTTCAGCAAGAAGAGTGGAAGCAGTGGTTTCAAAATTGGGCTAAGGTGCAGTCATTGAATATTGCTCAGGGGTTTTTTGGGTTTTTAAAAACCGTTGGTGCTTTTACCAGTATACATACTGAACGTTCTTCCCTACCGCAAATAATGGTTTTAGTTTCCCAACCCTTGATGTTGTACCTGTTAGCGGTTTTACATCGGGAAGGTTTACTAGAAGAAACCTTGTTGCAAACAGCAACCACCACGGCTAAACATCGCGGTGGATTTTTCCTCTGGGAAATGGGGATGAGATTACAACGTTGGTTATTAGGCTATCCGGAAAATGGGGGAGTGAAAACGGCTTTAGTTCGGGAAGGGATGGCCCATATCTACGGAAACACATATCCTCACAACCGGTTATATAATTACTCCCAAGCTCGTCAACTCTACAGTTGGATTCAGCAACTAGCTTTACAAAATTGGCGATCGCAACGTTACATTACCACCCCTGACCAACAGTTTCTCCTCCCCAACTTCCTCCTACAGCATTCTCCCACCCATCCCCAACAGATCGAATTTAGCCATCCTTACCTGCAAAAACTAATTACCGCAACAGCGATCGCCAGTGAATTATCCACTACTATTCATCCTCAAGCTAACCCCAAGGACTACGCAGAATTTTGTTATGACCTATTTGGTAGTAATCTTATTGATTGGCAATTGCAGGAATTAATCCTGGAAACACTACGTCGTCAACCACCACGTCACGGTATTTTGGCGATTTTACGGGAAAAATTGCTGGAATTTTGGCAAGAATATCAACGTAGTACCTGGTTAGATCAAGGAATTGCCTACAGAACTCTAGAAAAATTTCAAAACTACGGTAATTCCACTCATATCGAAACCATCCATGCTTACGTCGGTATTAATACCTTCTTTCTCCTGAGTAGCCTACACCAGGAAACAAAAACCACCTTTTTCCCTGGAGGAATCCCCAACACTAGCGACTTTAATCCCCACGCGATCGCCGAACTAATTGCTCGTACCAATTTAATTGCAATTCACACCTTTAGCGATCGCACCCATGCTAATGGTTTGCAAGCAGTGGATTTATCCCACATGAACCTATCGGGAACCCTTCTGAATTTTGCCCACCTCAACTCCGTAAATCTATCCAATGCCAATTTAACCGACACCAACCTCACTGGAGCAGACCTCACCGGAGCTGACCTCACCAACGCTAACCTTAGCGGAGCCAACCTCACCAGAGCCAACCTGAGTCACACAAACTTGATTGGAGCTAACTTAAGCGGAGCCAACCTTACAGAAGTCATATTCAATACAACCAATCTCACAAATGCGTGTTTAGCAGGAGCAATTCTGAGTGAGAGCGATCGCGAAACAGCCTGTCTTCAAGGTGCAATCTTTTCTCAAGAGGACTTCTTTGCCATCAAACGTCTACTTTCCCAGCATGAACTATCTTCCTACACTTCCGAATACGGCCATAGCACCTCCATCTGGATGGGTGTATCCGGTATGGTTGCTATTGAAACCAGTGAAGGCGAAATCCTCAGCGAAGAAGAATACGAAGACGAAACTGTCGTTAATAACTACGAGCAAGAAGTGTAAAGTAAATATCAAAAAAGGTAGGGATGCCTGTTCCCCAAGGGAAAATGGGATAATTATGTCGGGTCTGCGGAAAAAGTCTTTTCGTGAGGTCTGGAACAGGGAGTCGGGAGTAGGGAATAGTTTTAACCTAACTATTGGTTTATAAAAGTAGAAATGATGGATACATTTATTTATAACTCAAACGCGGGCAGGATGCCTGCAACACCGCTATCCATCAAAATAAAGTTGACAGAGTACGATTCCACTTTTCACAAGACCCAAAAAATGACCAATACCAGGTTTTTAAGCCTTATATACCTTCTGGAAAAGCACTTTTGGCGACTAAAATCTTCTCAATCCCTTGTGAAATATAGAGACGCGTATATCGCGTCTTTACTATTTTTCCGCAATCCCTATGTAAAGTTGGATTATTCTTATCCCCTCCTGTCTCCTACTTCCCCATGATACACAACTTCACTAATAAAATGGGATAATTATGGAAGTTGGATTACCCTTCCCATCCTGTCTCCTACCTCCCCATGATGCACAACTTCATTCCCCCTCACCGTTTCTTCCCCTACCTGACTTGGACAGACATTGACACCATGTCAGACAAGGAAAATGTTGTCATCATTCAGCCAGTCGGTGCGATTGAACAACATGGACCCCACTTACCGATAATCGTCGATGCGGCAATTGGCATGGGTGTGCTAGGAAAAGCCTTGGCGAAACTACCCCCCCAAATTCCTGCCTATGCCCTACCTTCCCTATATTATGGCAAGTCCAACGAACATTGGCACTTTCCCGGTACAATCACCTTAAGTACAGAAACCCTATCAGCCACCCTTATGGAAGTTGCCGATAGTATATACCGAGCCGGATTTAGAAAACTAGTACTAATGAACTCCCACGGTGGTCAACCGCAAGTTATGCAAATGGTCGCCCGTGATTTACACATTAAATACGACGATTTTACCGTATTTCCCCTCTTCACCTGGCGCGTACCAAATATTACTAAAGAATTACTTACACCCCAGGAAGCTCAAGAAGGAATGCACGCTGGAGATGCGGAAACTAGTATTATTATGTCCCTATTACCAGAACAGGTACGGATGGAAAGGTCTGTTGCCGAATATCCCCCTTCCCCCGGAAAATTACTGAGTTGGGAACGGAATTTACCTGTATCCTGGGCAACTCGCGATATCAGTAAAAGTGGGGTAATTGGCGACCCAACTACAGCAAGTAAAGAAAAAGGCGATCGCATTCTAGAATCTGTGTCAGATGGGTGGGTACAGGTGATTGAGGAAATTTACGCCTACCAACCATTTACCACCTAATAACTAATAACTAATAACTAATAACTAATGCTTCCAAAAGCGTCCTAGTACCGCTTTAGCGCGCTCAAGTATACCTATGTTCGCAGACGATAGCCGATTCCGCGTACTGTTTCGATTAAATTGCTACCTAATTTTTTCCGCAGATATCCCACGTAGACATCGACGATATTGGAACCGGGGTCGTAATCGTAACCCCAAACCCGATCTAATAGTTGTTCTCGGCTGAAGATTTGTCCGGGATGACGGAAAAATGTTTCTGCAAGGGTAAATTCTCGTGCTGGGAGTTCGGTGGTTTCTCCTTTTATTTTCACCTTACGCGATCGCACATCTAAGGCAATGTCCCCAATTCTGAGCACTAATTCTTCCTGTATTTGATGGTCGTTATGGTTGCGTAACCTCGCTTTCACCCGCATTAATAATTCTTCAAATCGAAATGGCTTGGTTAAATAATCGTCTGCTCCAGCTTCAAAACCAGCAACCTTATCTCGAATGTCGTCACGAGCAGTTAAAATGATTATCGGTATTTTCTCCCCTTGACCGCGTATTTCCCCTAGAACTTCCGAGCCATCTTTACCTGGTAAACCCAAGTCTAAAATTAACAGGTCAAATTCCCCGCTCATTGCCATATTACTTGCAGAGCTACCATCCTCAGCCACTGTGGTCGAAAAATTATGCGATCGCAATCCCTTTTCAATAAAAGCCGCAATCCGAAATTCATCTTCAGCAATAAGTATACGGTTCATAATCTCAAACCTCCGGTGGTGGTTCCACTGGTATTTCAATCGTAAAAGTTGAGCCAATCCCTGATTGACTTTTCAAATACACTTGACCTCTGTGTGCTTCCGTGACTACCTTGACAATAGCCAATCCTAAACCAGCGCCTTCCGAACGACGACGACTGGTAGTTCCTCGGGCAAATCGTTCAAAAATCCGCTTCTGGTCGGCTGCTGGGATACCTTCCCCCGTATCTGCCACCCAAAAACGAACTTTTCCCTTGGACACTCCCGAACCAATGGTAATAGTATCGTCCTTACTGGTGTACTGTGTCGCATTTTGTGCCAGATTCACAACTGCCTGCGTAACTCGTTGTCGGTCGATGACCACGTGACCCTTGCCAATGCCACCTAATTTCCATTTTCGGGGTGCCAGGGCTGTGGCCTTGAGAAATAATTCTTCTGTAAAATTTGCCACATCTACCGTTTCCAAGTGGAGAAAATCGGGACGTTCAGCTTTTGCCAGTAATAGCAGATCATCCACAAACCGATTCATGCGGTCAAGTTCGTCCATCACCAAAGCGATGGTTTCCTGTTGTTCCTGGGGGTCATCCCCCATTAATTCGAGATGACCACGAATAATCGTAATCGGGGTGCGCAGTTCGTGACCCGCATCATTCATAAAGTCCCGTTGAGCCTCGAAAGTGAATTCTAGCCGATCCATCATTCCATTAAAGGTTTTGGCCAGGTCTGCAATTTCTCCCCGACCGTGAACCGGAATGCGTTTGGTTAAATTTGTCTCACTAATGGATTGGGCAGTTTCACTTAAAGTCCGCAATGGTTTTAATACCCGACCTGCTACCCACCAAGCCATAAAGGAAGCCAAAATAAACACGATGGCAATGACCTCCATCATTACCTGAAGAGCTTCTAGAGCTTCTTTCCGTTCCCCAGCAGTCACATGGGCAACCACAAACACACCCGTACTTCCATCGGTTATACGGAAAGGGTCGGCAACGTAAAGAATACTCTCTATCTTAGGGTCATTAACTGGAATTTCGTTTTGCGATCGCTGTGTGAGTTTTTTCCAACTGCGCATAAAATTAGAATTGCGATCGATTATTTCTGGTAATGCGCGGGGACTGGATTTATAATACTCACCGTTGATAATGGCAATAAAATAGACATCATCCTCCGGTAATTCTTCTGCAAAGTGTATATCAAATACTTCCTGAAGTTCCTCTCTATTTTTAGGAGGAGTCCAGATGATTTTATCCTCTCTTAATCTTTTTAACTTTTCAATATCTTGGGGGTCTTCAGCTTGAAACCCATTCTTGATAACATTCTCAAAATCTTCAATTTCGTCCTTTAAATCATGCTCAACCCGCTCCTGTACCTTCGCATACAACCTTTGACGAATGGTAGGTATAGCAATGCCAATAAAAACCAACATCAACAACAGATACCATAATAAAATCCGTGTCCGGGCTTCTGCCAAGATTTTCATACAGTACTTTAGGTTTTTTTGATGTAGATATTATCTTTGCATAGATTTTGTATTAAAACCAAAATAATCGTAAAGACGTAGCATTGCTACGTTTCTACACGACACAACGTAAAATATTCGACGTTGCTGATTTGATGTATGAAATTGATTCTTTGGATGTGTAAAACCCTGATGGAGACGCGATATAGCCTCTTTCAGAGGAGCTGAGTCGCTTTCGCGACACGCTACGCGTTTACGTAGTATAGCGAAGCTAACGCTCACGCGTTTCTACATTTTATTCATACCTGGATTCAGCAACGCCAAATATTCAATTCATAATTTGTATTCAACACCCTAATTTTCCGGTTGTGCAGGTGCAACAGCAACATTCACTGTCACATTATTCACACCTTTAATTTCCTTGGCTAAATTGGGAATACGTTCATATTGTTGTTGAGTCGGAACAGTCCCACTAATGGTAACATTACCATCTTCCGATTCAACAACCAAAGCACTAGCAGGTAAATTTGCCTCTAATTTACTGCGAACTTGGCTAGCCAAGTCACTATCACTACGATTAGTTGCAGCACCATCATTCACAAGATTATTACGTTCTTCCCGTGCTTGGATATCTGCATCTAATTGTCTACGACGGGTTTCGCTAGTTGCATCAGCTTGTGCATCTTGAGCTTCCTGAACTGTCGGTGTTTGGACTTCATCGGTGACGCTATCTGGTGCATGGGTAGCAGTTCTAAAGGTATCACAACCAGCAAGACCAAGGAATAAAAAACTGCTAAAAATTAAAATTATCGATTTTTTCATAATTTTTACTCCGATAAAATTTTAGTGAGTAGGGAGTGGGGAATTGTTGACTGTTAACGGTGTTTCAGTTAATTGTTTGCAATGGGTAGATATACAATTTCAATGGGTGACGGCTTATTTCACCCTATATTCTGTCTCTTCCTAAATAGTTCCTGCGGGAGCAGTCTGATTATTCACTTTAGGAGTGAAGACTTCGTAATTTTGAATCCCGTTTCTTTGGAGAATATTTTGAGCTGCGGCTAACTGAATATCTGTACCTTGTAATGCTAGTAAATAATCACCTAACTCCACACGACGCTGATAATTTTCAATCTGATGATGGGGGATTTCCAAGACAGCAAAATCGTAATTAGAAGTAGTTATAGGAATCTCGTGAATCTCACGAACTCCCACAGAAGGTTTGGCAAAAATGCTGACATTTTGCATCGGGAAGTCATTCATTCGCAACTCTGTCACAGCCTTTTCTGCATCTTGACGCAGGAAAAAATGTCCGACAGCATACTTGTAACGACCATTCAAAGTAGCAGATGAATTATTTGCATTTGCGGAAGGAACCGGATGAAAAGTATCCCAGTGTTCAATACCGCGATTGCGTAAAATCATTTCTGCGATCGCAATTTCCCGACTGTCACCATTGACAATGATGAGATAATAACCATCATCAACCAAATCGCTGTAAACCTTGGCTTTATCATCGGGAATACCCAAACCGATTAAAGCACCAGTCAAACTACCAGCAGCAGTACCAATTGCACCACCAGCTAAAGCAGATGCGATCGCGGTAGCTTCAGCACCAGCTAACATAATCGGACCAATTCCCGGAATTGCTAAA
The DNA here is from genome assembly GCA_937973965.1 of uncultured Calothrix sp. Lineage (GTDB taxonomy): Bacteria > Cyanobacteriota > Cyanobacteriia > Cyanobacteriales > Nostocaceae > NIES-3974. Next base: position 18,427 of record CALJJQ010000145.1, read on the forward strand.
AGTCCCAACCCAACTAGCAAACCAGTTACACCACCAACGGTTCCCCCAGCAACAGCACCAGCAACAGCACCCTCATCAGCTTTATTTCCGATATGCTCCTTCACTTCTACCCCTGCAATATCGTCTTTATGTTTCGCATCCTTAGCGATTACCGATACCTTATCCATCGGAAAATTAGCTTGCTGTAATTCCGTCAAAGCTAATTTTGCATCTGTCTGTCGTGCAAAAGCTCCCACTGCTCGTTGATGTTGTTCCATTTTTATCACCTTTTTTGATAGTTAAAAAAACACAGGAGCCATATTTTGTAACCTCGTAATCTGCATTTCTCACGAGTTAAAGGTAAGCATTGAGGAATGATTTAATTTTCTTTCAATCCCCGTACAGACTGAACATGTTATGTTTCTACTCCCTACACCCTGAAAGTTTTAGGCATTTATGGAAAATCAGAGGTAAATCTAATCAGGAAAATTACATCAGAGATTTTCTCAAAAAATGGTTTATTTTTTTCTGCCTTGAATTCTCACTTGTACTTACCATTAATTTAGATGAATTGGCTCCACTT
>CALJJQ010000146.1 GCA_937973965.1 uncultured Calothrix sp.
GGAAGATTCGGATGTTGCTGCGATCGCTGTTTCCTCATCGATGGATGATTCTGGTATTTCCTCATCGATAGAAGATTCTGGTATTTCCTCATCGATAGAAGATTCTGGTATTTCCTCATCGATAGAAGATTCGGATGTTGCTGCGATCGCTGTTTCCTCATCGATGGATGATTCTGGTATTTCCTCATCGATAGAAGATTCTGGTATTTCCTCAGTTGTAGAAGATTCAGATGTTGCTGCGATCGCGATTTCTTCATCGATGGATGATTCGGGGGGTATTTTTGCTATTTGATAAAATTCCTCTAGATTTTCCCAACTGAGTAATTCATCATCGGTATTAATTCCTAACTGACTACGCACTAATTCCCAATTACCGATAATATCATCGGCAACACAGTGATTGTCAAAAGCGTGTTTAATAACCAACCCTGATTGAACTGCTTGCAAGTTGATTAATGAGGTGATTATAAAAGCATTTAATTCAGGGGGATAATCTAAACACTTTTGTAATTGCTGGACTAAAACAGCAACTACCTTGGTTTCTTGGTCTGGATTTTGTCGAGCAATTTCTTCCAAACTGTTTAAGGCACTCAAACGAGGAAATAGCTGGTAAGCATTATTTCCTAAGTAATGCTGTAAAGGTAAAATTGCTTCTGCACCAATCATTCCATAAATTTTCGGTAATTCCTCATTTACCCACTCATTATCTTCAAGCTTGTGAAATAATTCCATTAGTGGTTCAATGGCAGCAGTTGCTTTTAGCTGACCGAGCGCTCGTCGAGCATGGATTGGTGCAGATGCTTCTAAATTTTCGATGGATAGATGATTTAAATCTTGATCGATGGCAATTTGAATTAAATCAGGAATATCCTCATCATTTAAGTGTAAATTAGTGCTATATTGGCTCCATGCGAACTCAGTCCCATGACATTCGCCAAGGCTGAGGAGTTTGGCTATTAGTGGTTGAGAAAGAGTACTATTGGCCATTTGATTTTGAATTATAAGTTACTCCAACAGAAGCACTCCTATGGGTGTATAAAGATTACCCTATAAAGATTTTTCGGGGTCGGATTGCTTCTATAAACGACGATCTATGCGCCGATGAATTGACACCCAACTATCAGGTATAACAGAATCTAGTCGGATTCTGCCAGGTTGACTGAAAATCTACATGTATTGAAATATCAATTTATCTGATGGTTGCGATATTTGTTTTTTATGGGCATAGATAGATTAATCGCGAGAAAATAGGAATTGGTGGAGTGTCGTCATTTTTGGCTGTGTCTAAACGACATGGAGGACTGATTTACAGTTGCTCGAAGTTGACCACAAGCTGCATCTGCGTCTAAACCTCGTGAATAGCGGACACTGACGGCGATGTGCTGTTGTTTAAGGATTTTGACAAAGTTATCGATGCGATCGCGTGATGGTCTTTGGTAATCGGCTTCGCTAATTGGGTTATAAGGTATCAAGTTCACGTGACTTTGGAATCCCCGTAAATGTTTGCTCAATTCGTGAGCATGTTCACAGAGGTCGTTCACACCTGCTAATAAAATATATTCAAAGGTGACTCTACGTCCGGTAATTTCTACGTATTCTCGACATTCGTTGAGTAAATCAGCAAGGGGGTAGGGACGAGCGCTAGGGATTAGTTGTTCGCGTATTGTTTGATTGGAAGCGTGTAAACTAACTGCAAGGGTGACTTGTAGGTGATGTTGGGCAAATTGACGAATTCTTCCCGGTATGCCTACTGTGGAAACAGTAATATTTCTCGCTCCAATACCAATATCCTGGTTTAGGGAACGAATTGCTGCTAAAACCTGTTCCAGGTTGAGTAAGGGTTCTCCCATCCCCATAAATACGATGTGACTAACCCGACGTTGAAAGTCTTGTTGAACAGTTAAAACTTGATCAACAATTTCGTGACGGGCTAAATTACGTTGAAATCCACCTTTTCCTGTTGCACAGAAGTCACAAGCCATTGGACAACCAACTTGGGTGGATACACATACTGTTAAGCGATTATCGGTGGGTATACCTACGGTTTCAATGATTTGACCATCATCTAAACGCAGTAGATATTTAATGGTTCCATCGGTTGCGATCGCTTTGTGATGAATATCTGCTCTACCAACTGGAACATGACTAAGTTGTTCACGCCAAGTTTTGGGAAAAGCTGTAATTTCCGTCAACGACCTTACGCCTTTATGATAAATCCAATCATGTAACTGTTTACCCCGGTAACTGGGTTGTCCTTGGGTTTGCACCCAAGCGGTTAATTCTGGCAATGATGCGCCTAGTAAAGGTGGTAAATTTAATTTTGACATCTGGGGATTTTGGATTTTAGATTTTGGATTGGGAATGCGGGAGGGAGGTGAGGATTTTGGATTGGGAATACAAGGGAGATATGGAGAGAAGGTTGCTTTCAAGAAATACTCGCTACACTCGATCTAGTTTGATCAGGTATTTCTTGGTCACGATATAGGAAATTGCTTCCCTCTGAATCTGTGAGAAGCAACTATGGGTTTACCCAATGGGAACGAAAATTCCTGCTTTGATTACGGATGAAGTTAAAAACGCTTCTAAAACGTTCGTAGAGCGTCAAGATTCGTCTAAAGGATATTTCTTCCTTGTTCTTTTATCCGCCAACATCAATTTTACAGAATACTTGAATTTGTTGGTAGAGGATGTTGTTTCAAATTTCCAAGATACACCTTCTTGTATTTTGTATCCTGTATCCTATCTCCTAGATTCTGAAATTGCTTGGGAATATGACTTAAAATTGCCGAGATATCTCATCCTTTTCCCCATCTCCTGTATTCTTTCTCCTGTATCCTACATTCTCAAAGATGATGAACTACTGGTTGATGAAGTCGGAACCAGATACCTATAGTATTACAGATTTACAACGACAACATCGAACTATTTGGGATGGTGTCCGCAATTATCAAGCGCGTAATTTTATGCGATTGATGCAACCTGGTGATTTGGCGTTTTTTTACCATTCCAATACCAATTCTCCTGGAATTGTTGGCTTGATGCGTATTGTGGAAACAAATCTCCCTGACCCCACCCAATTTGACCCTAAAAGTGATTATTATGACCCTAAATCTACTCCCGATTCCCCTCGCTGGCAAACAGTTATGGTCGAGTTTGTTGAGATTTTCCCCCATATATTGGAATTATCCCGACTCAAACAACTGTTCACAGAGGAGGAGTTAATGCTAGTCAAAAAAGGTAATCTACTGTCGGTGATGCCAATTATACCAATGGTTGCCCATAAAATTCTCGAACTGGTAATTCCCCAAACTAATTCTGAGTAATTTTCCCACAAAGATAGTCAATAAAAAGAGGGACGAGTCTGCTATTTCTGCCGACTAATCCCATCTGCCGTTCCTTAAAGAGAGGAGAACACTAAAAGTTAATATACAATTGATTGAGAATCTATGTCAACTACTGATGAGAAAAATTTTCGATAATTTGAGTGAATAGATTTTATGCTGTCGTCATCGACACAGAAGGAGTATGATGATGTTTTCGGTTAAATATTCAATGAGGAGTGCGCAAAATTCTAGATTATGCCGCTACAATTAAAGGTCTATGTCCCCCCCCATCCCCTAATTCAGCATTGGCTTGCGGTTGCTCGTGATGCAGCAACTCCCTCAGTTTTATTTCGGAGTGCGATGACTGAGTTGGGACGGTGGTTAACCTATGAAGCTGTGCGTGAATGGTTGCCTACCTATGATGCGGTGGTTGAATCACCCTTGGGGCAATCTCCGGCGACTTTTGTGAATGCTGAGGTACCTATTGCGGTAATTCCGATTCTGAGGGCTGGTTTAGGGCTGCTGGAAGGGGCACAAACGTTGTTACCTTTGGCATCAGTTTATCATTTGGGTTTGGTACGTGATGAATCGACTTTACAGCCATTATGCTATTTGAACAAGCTACCTGAAAAATTTGCTCCCGGAACGAGGGTGTTGATTACCGATCCAATGTTGGCGACGGGTGGTTCAATGGTGGCCGCAATGTCAGAATTGACACAAAGGGGTGTAGACCCTAGCTTGACGCGAATTGTCAGTGTCGTCGCAGCTCCCCCGGCTTTGCAAAAATTGAATAATGCCTTTCCTGGTTTAATAGTTTACACTGCGGCTATTGATGAGGTAGTCAATAACCAAGGGTTTATTGTTCCAGGTTTAGGTGATGCGGGCGATCGCACTTTTGGAACATGAGCTACCATGCAAGGGGTAGGAGACAGGATACAGGATATAAAAAAGGGAGAAGATGGGGTCAAGGATACTGAAGTATTTACAGGATATAATGGTGTTCTGAGCTTCCCTGTCACCCTTCTCCCCCTTGCACCTCTTGTAATTTTGTCTGTTCAAATCCAAGTAGCTTGATACTGGAAGTTATGTTCAAGGTCGAAAATTCGATTAATCGATCAAAATCGCAGCATTTTTAAGGCGGTAATTTTATGAGTCAACGTGATGGATTCGCTAGTGGTTTTTTTACTGGTGCTATTATCGGCGGTGTAGTTGGTGGTATATTAGGTGCGCTGGTAGCTTCGCGTCGAGATGGGGAACCGTCAAATGATGGGGATGGCCAACGAAATGGCCGTTCCTTGGATGGTAAACCAAGTGCTGGTAAACGCAAAACTGTCAAACTCAGCGATTCGGAAACAATGGAAATGGCCCGGCGATCGCTAGAGGATAAAATTGCTCAATTAAATGCCACAATAGATGAAGTACGGGAGCAGTTGGGTAGTGTGAATGGAAATGCTAACCCCACAGTCAGTGATCGCATGTCTAATTAGTTGGGCTATGGTTAGGGTGGATCTTTATTTGCTAGGGTTGCTGGGTGTTAACTGTATCCTCTGGGAAAGCTAAAGTTTATGACTTGAGATAATTTCGATAAATATGTGTTGTTTTTCCCCTTCTGATTGGGTGCGGTGACTATCAACCCTCTAAAGTTTATAAATATCTCAAAGCAGGGAACAAGTAGATTAAACCTGTTTTTCTCTGGTATTGGCAGTTCTGGTAATACCCCAAGTGTGGTAATTCCCCATTCCTGGATATGCCTCCTGATTTAAAATTAAATACAAGTCGCCAACAAAACACCTAAAAATATACCTCATCCATGAATTCAATCGTGCTATTAATCACAACCCTTTCAACCTTCATTCAACTTTATAGCGCTTTGTTAATTATTCGGATTTTGTTAACTTGGTTTCCGAATGTTAACTGGTATAATCAACCTTTTAGTGCCCTCAGCCAAATTACTGACCCCTACTTAAACATTTTTCGCTCGATTATTCCTCCCTTGGGTGGGATGGATTTCTCGCCCATTTTAGCGATTTTTGTCTTGAATATCGTGGGAAATTTGATTCGTAGTGCAGCTTTTGCCGTCGCATCTTTCGGTTAAGTTTTTCGACAAATCAATAATTACCAAAAAGCACGGTTTCAGCCGTGTTTATTTATGGCCATTGCTAACAAGTTAATCTCATTAGCCCTTTGTCAATAAGTAATAATGCTCATAAACATGATTTTGAAGGATGCGATCGCTAAATTTTCAATGCATGATTGATTCTGGCGCGGAAAACTCAGTGCAAAGTAGAATTTACTACTTCTCCTTCACCTCACTTTTAAGGATAATTACGAGTTGACAAAACTAATTTCACCTTAACTTGTCACGAATG
>CALJJQ010000147.1 GCA_937973965.1 uncultured Calothrix sp.
TTTGGCCAAACCATAACCGCACCGGAGAAACAAACTGATGAGCTGCAATCACTAAAGCCGTAATCAAGGCAGGTATTTTCAACTCGTCAATCATGATGCGATTCAACACACCTAAAGTCAGAACCGACATCATCCCTAAAGCCATCTGGAACAAGCCTAAACGGAACATGCTCAACACATCCACCTGGGGAAGTGCAGATACATCTGAACGGGAATCAGCAAAATTACCACTAGCCATTTTTTCTATCTTGGAAATATTTTTGTTTAATCGATTTTTTCCTACTTCTCTAGGATAAACCCCTGGGTATTTCCAAATATGGATTTTTGCACCAAAAAGGCAGGTTTTTGCTCAACCAGTCCAATAATCATTTCTTCTCCATCCCTCTTCCCCTCTTCTATCCTGTCTCCTGTATTCTGTATTCTCTAAAATATTTTACACGCATATATCAGTATATAAAATGTTACTAAAAAATTATTTTTGAGTATTTTTATTGCCGTATATGTTATTGAGGGAATTTTTTCTTGCTGTATAAATACCTAAATAAAATTAGGTCGGTGAATTCACGATTTTCAATTATTCTACCTTCTGCCTATGATGATTTATATTCGGCAAAAAAAAATAAAAGGTAATAAAATACTTTTACTTTTAAAGTAGGTTGTCAGTGGATAACGAAATTCAATCAAACTATTACGAAGTGTGTTTAAAAGCTGCGAATGCGTCCCTAGATTCAGGTCAGCTAGAGTCAGCCTTGGATTACTGTGATCGCGCTTTGCAAATTCAGCCAGATGGTGGTCATGCTTGGTATCTGCGGGGTTTAGTCCTAAATCACCTGAAGAGATTTACGGAGTCGGTCTACTGTTTTGAAAAATCCCTGCAATCATATCCAAATATTACAAATATCACTCTAGCGCAGATATGCTATGCCTACGGTGTGGCACTATTGCACATGGGTTGTGTAGAAAAAGCGATCGCTCGGTTTGATGCGGCTTTGCAGGTACAACCCGAATTATACGAAGCATGGCGCGATCGCGGTTGGGCTTATATGAGTTTACAGCGATTTGAGTCGGCATTAGAAAGCTTTCAGCGAGCTTTGGCAATCAAATCCTACTTTTCTGAAGCTTGGCAAAATCAAGCAATGGCATTGTGTTATTTGCAACGTTTTGATGATGCTTTAAGGAGTTTTGCATCGGCAATTCGTCATCATCCGACTAATAGTCAACTGTGGTTAAGTCAGGGGATGGTACTGTTTCAATTACGACGTTTTGAAGCTGCTTTATCTAGCTTTAAAAAAGCCGTAGCCCTGAATCCAGAAAATGCCGAATGTTGGTATAACCAAGGTGCAGCCTACGCTCAACTGGAACAGATGGAAGAAGTTATTTATTCCTGCGATCGCGCTTTGGCGATTAATCCCCAGTATCAAGTAGCACTAGAAAATCGGGGAATTGCCCTGACAAAAATGCGTCAACTCAATGCTGCATTAGAAACCTATGACCATCTTTTAGAAGTAGAACCAAATTACGCTAATGCCTTCTATGGTAAAGCTTGTTGCTATGCTCTCCAGGGTGACTTAGCCGCGACAATTTCCCATCTGCAACGAGCAATTGAACTAAATCCCGACAAATGTCGTATGTGGGCGAAAACTGATATGGATTTTGATGGAATCCGCCACCATCCAGAGTTTTACCAGTTAGTTTATACTACTTAGGGTCTGTGGAAAAGTATTTTCGTGAAGCTTGGCAACAGGGAGTAGGTAATGCCAAAAAATCTCGGACAAATTGATTCTGCGGTTGAAAAATCAACTGCTTCGGTGTCCCCAACTGCTGAATTTTACCTTGATTTAACAAACAAATGCGATCGCACAGTGTCACTGCTTCAAACACGTCATGGGTGACAATCACAATTGTTTTACGTAGTAAACTTTCTAACTGTAAAAATTCTTGCTGAATTTGGCTACGGGTAATTTGATCCAGCGTACCAAACGGCTCATCCATGAGAATTAGAGGAGGATCAGCAGCCAGCGATCGCGCTAAACTGATCCGTTGTTGTTGTCCGCCACTGAGTTTTTGAGGATACCTGTGAGCAAAACTTTCCGGTGATAATCCCACCAAATGCAGTAATTCAGTAATGCGATCGCGAATTCGTTGTTTTGGCCAACCCAACAGTCGGGGGACAACGGCAATATTTTCGGCTACGGTGTAATGGGGAAATAAACCACTATTTTGCATCACATAACCGATTCTCTGTCGTAATTTTTCCGGTTGACGCTTGCTAATATCTTCCCCCTCAATCAAAACCCGACCAGAATTAGGTTCAATCAAGCGGTTCAGCATTTTCAGGGTAGTTGTTTTCCCGCAACCACTAGTTCCTAGCAACCCCAAGGTTTCCCCTTCCTTGACTTGAAAGGAAACTTGATCAACGACCGTTAACTCGTTATATATTTTCGTGAGATTTACCGCTTCAAGCATAAAATGAGGGAGTTGGGAGTTGGGAATAGGGAGTGGGGGAGGGTGAAACCGGAATTATGGGAGTTGGGAGTGGGGAGTTGGGGATACAGAAGGGGAGCGGGGGAAGAAAATGTATCGAAATTTGAGTGAAATGGTATTACGGAGGGACAGGGTAAACACCGTCATTGCGACGTTAGGTAAAAGACAACCCGACGGGTCGTCTCTACTCTCTCTGAGGGGGTGACAAGCGTCATCAACTCGTTGTCGGGCAAGCTTTTCAGACAATAGATACTGAAAAGATAAAAAGCCAACACTAATATTTTTCTATCCACCAGTGCTTAAAACTCCCATTCTCCCGTTGAGCGATCGCGAAAATTAATTTTCATCTTTTCAGCAGCCGTGAAGACGAAAGGCTTGCCCTACCTAGGTTACATCCACCTTATCACCCAATACAGTTCAGTTAGACTTAAAAGCCTGATGATTGGGTAGGTTAGGTTGAAGAATGTAGAGGCAGAGCCTAGGCTGTGTACTTTGTGCCTTTTTTGGGGTCGCAAATTCATGCACAAACCGTGACAACAAACTTGTTCCAATACTCCGGCTGTTGATACATATAGGGAAGCT
>CALJJQ010000148.1 GCA_937973965.1 uncultured Calothrix sp.
AAGCGTCACAAAATAAGGTCAACTGGCACATACCTTTGAATATGAGTTTAATGTGTGTAATCCTTAATTTATAAACCTTACGTCTGAATTCAGCCAATGTGATAGTTTGACTGAAAATGTGCCAGTTGCGTAAGTCCTGATGAAAATAAACCACGTCTATCACCTTTCCCTGCTTCTTTGAACATAATCCTAAGTCTACGCTCCTCAATCGGATGGCCGTAAATCCTTATCAATACAGCAAAACTCATGCTACTCCACAGACCCAATCCACAGCTAACAAAACAGGATTTTCAATTTGGTCTCTATGGCGTTTGACTATTCCCCTGGGTCTACAAACTGCTTTACTATTGTTGCTAACTACACCTCATCTATACATCCAGTTAGTGGGAAACTCAATAACTCTCAATACAGACCCAATTGACCCCTACGATTGGTTGCAAGCTCATTCCCTCAGTCTCAACTTAGCAATTTCCCGTGTGGAAACAGTCAATAAATTACCTGGTTGGCAAGAACTAACTCGTCAATATCCAGGTAGCGACCCAAAATACTATCCTCTACGGGAAGGAACCCGAATTTACCTTACTCTCCAAAAATCCCCAACCCCTGGGTCAAACACCTCTAACCAACCTTGGAAACCCATTGCCATCAGCAGTAACTACCCGGAGCGTCTTACTACCCATCAAATAGCCTTGAAGGGCTATTATCAACATGGAATCATCAACTATGGCATGGAAAATTATCCCATACCAACCATGTTACGACGGCAAGCACAGTTGGAATCACCCTTGTCACACAAAATGCGAGCTAGTCAATCCCAACCCATACTAATCACCATTAAAGTCGATCCCCAGGGGAATGCCATACCGATGGAAATGAAAATTGGCGATCGCATTTACAAATTTTAATCTCGATTGCAAAAAGCAGATAAAAAAAGGTGGGTATAATGCCCACCACATTTCTGATTATCAATCAACTAATACAGTTTGGATGGCGATCGCGGAAATTTTCCCTCGCACCCATGTTCCGCGTGGGTGCGGAACCGTAAATAAAGGCAGAGTCTTCGCTGACCGAGTGACCACTCAGAGCGTAGTCACCAGATAAATGTTCTGACTAAATTAATACTCGGTTTATTTCCGCCAACCTCTACTAGTACAACTTTGGTTTGCGATCGCGGAAATTTGCTACTAAATTTTCCGTTTTACCAGCTAAACGATAATTTTTCAGCCATAAACCCATCCCAACCACAGTTAAAGCAGCAATAGATAAAGATGGTTCTGGAACTTTTTTCTTAATCAGTAAATCCAAATGAAAATCTTATTGAAATTGTATAAAAACAAGGGTATTTTTTCTGACTTTTACCTTAAACTCATTCCAACTCATTAATTGCCAAAAATTCAACTTATCCCATAAAAACTAGATGAAAGCTTCATCAAGATTCAATAAAACCAAGGGTGCATCCCAGCTTTTATTGTTAGATAAAAGAATAATTTTGTCATTGCATTGAAAGTACGACCTGCAGCAATCGATGGACTCATTCTGAGTGATAGATTTTGCAATTGCGACTTGACAAGAAGGCGCTGCGCGTCTGCATTGCAACCCTACGGTCGATCCGCTACGCGTCTACGCAATGACATTTGGATGTTTTTACATATTTGGGATGCTCCCTAAACCCAATCTCCAACAAAAACCGTAATTATCAGTTGTCATCATGAGACTTTATCCTCATCAAGAACCTGCATCGCCATCTACAGAATTACGAAAACACCAGTCTAAATTCTGGGGGAGGTTTAAAATTACCAAAATCCGTTTTGTCAGGATATAGCAATCAGTTTGTCGTATGAGGGAAGATAGAAACAGCAGTAAGCAACCCACGGCTAAAAGCCTGTAAGCTCTAGCCCATTTCAAAGTCATTATTCGGAAACAGATTTAACTGTCCTGGTAACTGACAACTCATCCCCGGAATTTCTGGCTGGATTACGGACAACCCCAAGGCTGCAATATTCAACGCAGCATTGACATCAGCATCATGCTCACAAGTTCCCTACCACAGACTATTACGAATTACGATTACGAATTACGAACATGAAATATTTCTTTTTATCAGAAGGTTGGACAATAGGTCGAGTATGGGCTTCCGAAGGTCTTTGGCAAGTAACAGCATGGCGGAGACAACCAGAAATCAACCGCATGAATATCTGCCTGATCGAGAAAGATGAGGTGCTATGGCTATACAACGTTGAAGACACAATTCTTACCATTGAGGTGAAACCCACACCCTCCGCTAAAATCAACACAGAAGCCAATCCCATTGGTAACGTCGTCTTAAAACGACTGATGAATGCGGAACAAGTCCTCGAACGTCTAGCAAGCGCGCAGACCCAGTGTTCCCTATCCGACCCCCAAGCAGTAACCTTGTAACAATTCTTAACTAAATTGTCAGACTTGTATTTTTGCTTGATTATCCCGTCAAGCGTTTTTGTGTAAATGGTTTAACCGCTTGCAAACAAATAGGTTATATAGTTACACTTTTTAAAACATTCTCATAAATCGCTTTTCACTTTCAATGTGGAAAAAAATTACCCTAGGTAGTTTGAATCCGCTATGGAGTGTCCGCGTTTTCTGAAATAATAAAGAAGATTACAATCGGCATCCTAGTCGGCCAGCCCGTAAACACTTAGGGAAAGAAAACGACAACCAAGGAGTTGTTAAAACCTCTTTCCAGTGCGGTCATAGGCAAAACTTGGGGTAAAAACCCATGTCCCAGACCGGGGTAGCAAAAATCCTCCGTCTTCTGAATTTTCAAAAGGCGAAGGTAGTGTCAAGTGGTTTTTTGCAAGTGCAAACACTCGTCATAACTAAAAATAAGAAAATTGCTCTGTAAACAAACTCATCGAGGAGGAGCGTAGTCGATGGGACTACCTTGGTATCGCGTACATACAGTCGTCCTGAATGATCCAGGGCGGCTGATTTCTGTACACTTAATGCATACAGCCCTAGTAGCTGGTTGGGCTGGTTCAATGGCACTATACGAACTAGCAATCTACGACCCCAGCGACCCTGTTTTAAACCCGATGTGGCGACAAGGCATGTTCGTCTTGCCATTTATGGCTCGCTTGGGTGTTGTTGGTTCCTGGGGTGGTTGGAACGTCATTGGCGACCCCAATTATAGCCCTGGCTTCTGGTCATTTGAAGGTGTTGCGGCTGCACACATTATCCTTTCTGGTTTATTGTTCCTAGCTGCGGTTTGGCACTGGGTTTACTGGGATTTGGAACTCTTCACCGATCCTCGTACAGGAGAACCAGCTTTAGACTTACCCAAAATGTTTGGGATTCACCTATTCCTGTCTGGCTTACTCTGCTTTGGATTTGGTGCATTCCATTTAACCGGTTTATTTGGTCCAGGGATGTGGGTATCTGATGCCTATGGATTAACAGGGCACATAGAACCTGTAGCTCCAGAATGGGGTGCTGCTGGTTTTAACCCATTCAATCCTGGTGGTGTTGTCGCTCACCACATTGCTGCTGGTATTGTTGGTATTATCGCTGGTCTATTCCACCTCACTGTCCGTCCTCCGGAACGGCTTTACAAAGCCCTACGGATGGGTAACATTGAGACCGTACTTTCCAGTAGTATTGCGGCGGTATTCTTTGCTGCCTTCGTTGTTGCGGGTACGATGTGGTATGGAAATGCGACCACTCCCATTGAGCTATTTGGACCGACTCGCTATCAGTGGGATCAGGGCTATTTCCGCCAAGAAATTGAGCGCCGTGTCCAAAATAGTCTTGCCGATGGTGCAAGTTTAGAACAGGCATGGTCAGCAATACCAGAGAAACTGGCGTTCTATGACTACGTTGGTAATAGCCCAGCCAAAGGCGGTTTATTCCGTGTGGGTCCGATGGTCAAGGGTGACGGTATTGCCCAATCTTGGCAAGGACATGCGGTATTTACAGATGCGGCTGGTCGTGAGTTAACCGTTCGTCGTCTGCCCAACTTCTTTGAAACCTTCCCTGTCATCTTGACAGATAGTGATGGTGTAGTTCGTGCGGATATTCCTTTCCGTCGGGCTGAATCCAAGAGCAGTTTTGAGCAAGCAGGAGTTACCGTTAGCTTCTACGGTGGTGATCTCAATGGTAAGAAATTTACCGACCCTGCGGAAGTGAAAAAATGGGCACGTAAGGCTCAAGGTGGAGAAATCTTTGATTTCGATATTGAAACCTTGAATTCTGACGGTGTATTCCGTACCAGTCCTCGTGGTTGGTTCACCTTTGGTCATGCAGTGTTTGCCCTATTGTTCTTCTTTGGTCACATTTGGCATGGTGCGCGGACTATTTACCGTGACGTATTTGCCGGTGTGGAAGCCGATATGGAAGAGCAAGTCGAATGGGGACGCTTCCAGAAAGTGGGTGACAAAACAACTCGTCGTAAAGAAGCTGTATAGTTCAGCAGTTTGTGGTTGCTAGCGGTGTTTGGATGTTTCCATAGCTGCGTGCAACCGCTTTCTTGGCTGGAACTGAAGATGATTAGTTTTGAGACTGAAAAACTTGTAATTTGGAAGTTTGTGCTATGGAAAGCATTGCTTACGTATTGATTTTTGCTGTGACACTGGGGATTCTCTTTTTTGCGATCGCATTCCGTGAGCCTCCCCGAATTCAGAAGAAAGAAAAATAAATGGCGATTTACTGAAAATCGCTCTTAAATCGGGCGTTAAGTATGATCTAAAGCCAAATTTTTTCATATTTTGCGTTAAAGCACTGTTACACAACAAGTAACAGTGATTTTTCGTGTCAATGTTTAAAATTATTGCTATTCGCGGAAAAAAGCCTATAATCGCCAGTTAATTCCCATTTAAGTCAAAAACATCCCGAATATCAGCCGATGTCAGATATGAAGCACTTGCAAAATCTGATATAATCTAGTATTTGGAAGTTAATGCAAAACCGCATTAGGTTTTCTGCGCTAGGATGAAACAAAAATGTAGGTGTAGAAAGCGCTTGCATGTACATCGCTAGGAGGCAAAACCACAACCGAGACTAAGAAAACACCAGGAAAACATTAGCATGGTCAATCAGAAAACAACAGCTGAAATTGGATTTACTCACGAAGACTTCGCTGCCCTATTAGATAAGTACGATTATCATTTCAGTCCCGGAGACATAGTAGCCGGAACCGTTTTCAGTATTGAGCCTCGTGGCGCTCTGATTGACATTGGTGCTAAAACCGCAGCATATATACCCATACAAGAAATGTCGATAAACCGGGTTGATACCCCGGAAGAAGTTTTACAATCGAACGAAACCCGCGAATTTTTTATTCTCACTGATGAAAATGAAGATGGTCAATTAACCCTATCAATTCGTCGGATCGAATACATGCGTGCGTGGGAACGCGTCCGTCAGTTACAAGCGGAAGATGCAACAGTTCGTTCGGCAGTATTTGCCACAAACCGAGGTGGGGCTTTAGTTCGCATTGAAGGATTACGCGGTTTTATCCCCGGTTCTCATATCAGCACGCGCAAACCCAAAGAAGAATTGGTTAACGAAGAACTACCACTGAAGTTTCTCGAAGTCGATGAAGAACGTAACCGCTTGGTATTGTCCCATCGTCGAGCTTTGGTGGAACGGAAGATGAATCGTCTGGAAGTTGGCGAGGTGGTCATCGGAACTGTTCGGGGAATCAAACCCTATGGTGCATTTATCGACATCGGTGGAGTTAGCGGTTTGTTGCACATCTCAGAAATTTCCCACGAACACATCGATACACCCCACAGCGTATTTAACGTTAACGACGAAGTTAAGGTCATGATTATTGACTTGGATGCGGAACGGGGACGGATTTCTCTCTCAACCAAGCAACTGGAACCCGAACCGGGTGACATGATCAAAAACCGTGATTTAGTATACGATAAAGCTGAAGAAATGGCTGCCAAATATCGGGAACAACTGCTAGCGAAACAAGAAGGCGTTCTTCCCTCTATGGAGCTTCCGGTAGTTGAAGAACCTGCTGTGGAGGAAATTCCCCCAGCAATTGAAGAGGAAATCATTGAAGAGGAAGTTACTGCAACTGAAGATTAATCTGTCTGTAGCAATCCTTGAGGATCTGTAAAATCTTACATGTAGGGTTGCTAACGATCGTCGGTTGATAGTTAACAGTCACCAGTTATCAGTCAACGGCACGCTATTTTTCACTACTTAAATCGGACTGCTATATCAATTTTTGGTTAGTTCAAAAGGATTCAGTTAAACATAACTGAATCCTTTTATTTAGAGCTTATTTGGGAGGATTTTTGTCTTTGATACCGCTTGCAGATGAAGTTGCACATAACCCAATACGGTTGGTGTTAAAGATAACTGTAGGTTGGCTTGAGGCTTTGCATAGACTGTTGATTTTGTGGAAATTTACCCATAAGTTCACACAGTTTTTCTGATGATCTCGTCCCGATGCTTCGCCTGGGGACGCATTCCACGAGGGCTACTGCCTCTAGATTCTTCAACCCAACCTACCCAATAATCAGGCTTTTAAGTCTAACTGAACTGTATTGGCACATCACCAGTTGTCCGAAGCGAGGAGGAACGACGATGCAATCTCATCATCTTCAATGTTAACGAGACGTGAGTTCGATGAACCTCACCCCAACTCCTCTGTGACTTCACAGAGGGACAGAAAATCCGTAGTTTCCAATCAAGAATCAATTCTTTCAAAACCTCTGTTCCCAAGAAAGAGAGCTTTGGAGAGGGATTCTTCGTATCTGTCGAATTCGCGTTAACGAGTTGCTGAGATTGCAGAGTTCCATTTATTTTTGCACTGCGAGAGCAACAAGCAAACCATGCAATGACACACAAAAAATTATACGCAGCTTCATCTAAAATTGATACGACAAGTTACTATCAATGATAGTGCTATCCCTGGATTTCTCACGAGTAAGTTGTAAGCCTTGAGTAACGGATTGATTTTCCTTCTAC
>CALJJQ010000149.1 GCA_937973965.1 uncultured Calothrix sp.
CAATCGCCAATGTGAGTAAAATCGGTAAAAATTTCCTGATTCCAAACCACGACCATTTCCACCAGCTACAGGTATGGTGGGTATAAGATTGACAATCCGCAACCCAGCTTTTACTAAAATCGCTGCTAGAAGCCAAATTGAGAAAACCAGTATTTTCCATAGTTCTGCCAAAGAGGATTGGTGTAATTTGATGTTTGCGAGCGGGATTCCCTCCACATCGATGAATCCCACTGTGTTCAGACCTAGTCAAAAGTAACGTTACTGCGTCATTACAAGGTACAGTAAAGTAATTTCTCACGTAGCTTAGTTTCGGTCGCAATGACAAATCTTCTCTGCAAGAAGCCACACTACGTGCATCAACGTTGCGTAAGTCCTGTTTGTGTAGATGTCAAAGTCAAAAACTGGAAAAACCTGATGTCACAAAAACTTCCAACGCGTCTTTTTTCCCTACTCCCCACTTCAAGTCAGTGGGACAAAATGCTAGCACCTTGGGGTTCACCGATGAATACACCCCCATACCGGTATTTTACGCAAAATTACGGCAAATATTTGTAAATTTCCAACCAATACGATTGATTATCGAGGAACATAGGCAGTGGTTGAGACCCGAAGGGTTTGTATCGATTTTCTTGTACGTACTTTCAAAATCAATGGGACTAGATAATCAACGGTTATAGCCCCCAATATGTAGCGACCATTGGCGTAAACGATATTACACTTCCGAAGATAAAATAGGAAGTAGCTTACCTTTCGTAAATAACTGGTCAACTCATGAAATAGCTTGTTGGCGAGTTTTTCTCCAAGCCCCAAAATTATTGTCCCAACAAATCATCCCCATCCAACTCCAAATTTTCCGCTTGCAAACGCCGACGCACCGCATCCGCATGGGAAGGAAAATCATCGGCATTCGCTAAAATATCAATGGCTCCAGCAATTTTGTGTAAAGCCGAAGGTGAGTATTGAATAATACTTGAATGCTTTAAAAAAGTTTCCACACTTAAGGGAGAATTAAACCGCGCACTGCCACAAGTTGGTAAGGTGTGGCTTGGTCCTGCTAAATAATCCCCCACCACTTCCGGTGTCCCATGACCGAGGAAAATCGCTCCAGCATGGCGAACTAATGGTAATATCTCCCAAGCATCCTCCACTTGTAGTTCTAGCCGTGCTGGCGCAAAATCATTGACTAATTCTGCCGCCGCCTTTAAAGATTCTACCACCACAATCAACCCATAATGGGCTAGGGATTTTTCCGTTTCCACCCGTCGCGGATGGTCTACCAATTGCCGTTCAATCGCTACGTACACATTTTTCGCCAACCCCGCATCCGTTGTAAATAAAATTGCTGCTGCCATTGGTTCCCGTTCCGCTTGGGCAATTAAATCAGTGGCCACATTGATGGGATTTGCCGTATCATCAGCGATAATCACCATTTCGCTGGTTTCTGCCAAACTATCGGTTCCCACACAGCCAAATAACTGCTTTTTCGCTAGGGAAATATATATATCCCCCCCTCCCACAATCAAATCCACCTTCCCAATCGTTTCCGTTCCATAGGCCATTGCTGCGATCGCTTGCACACCCCCAATCCGATAAATCTCATGAATACCCACCTCCTGCGCTGCAACCAAAATCGCAGGATTGATATCCTTTCCCATCCCCCTCATCGGTGTCACCATCACCATACGCGGAACCCCAGCTACTTTGGCTGGAATCCCATTCATTAACACCGCACTGGGATAGGCTGTACGACCCCCATGTATGTATATACCTGCGCTGTCTACAGGGGTATAACGTTTTCCTAACACCACCTCATCATCTCCAAAATGTACCCAACTCTTCGGAACACGTTGACGATGAAAGGCTTCAATTTGCCGTGCAGCCAAACGAATCGCCTTCAGTAATGGTTTCGACACTTGTTGATAGGCTGCATCCAGTTGGGAACCGGAAACTTTTAATTCCTCTGGTGTCAAAATTTGCCCATTAAATTCCGCAGTATAATCTATTACCGCTTGATTCCCCTGGCGTTTAACAGCCAGCAAAATCTCCCGCACAGTTGCTTCCTGATGTAGACGCGCTGCGCGCGGCTTCTCTTCGAGAAGAAGCTGTTCGTCCTGGGAGTAACCCTTGGGATCGACAACACGATGCTCTCCTGGAAAATCCCGTCCAGATCGAACGCAGATTCGCTGGAGTTCGCCTCTAACGTCTGTCTGCTGAGTAATAATTCGCAGCATGGAGAAAGGACAATGCCAACCTTGAAACAATTCCCGTCAAAGATGATTGAGTGGTGCTCTTACCCCCACGTGGGTGCAATGTCAACCTAACTCTACCCTATCTAGCTTAACTTGGATTTTTTTGATACTTCTAGTTTATTTCAAAATCATCTACGGCAAAGTGGTTCATATCGACTGTGGTTGTGGTGATTGGGCAGGACATGCTGGTTTGTGGAAAATTTTAGCAATTTGGAAACATCCTTAATATAACAAGCATTTTGGTTTTTTGGGACTTGCGTCTAGGAAATTTGGAGACCGAAGGCTGGAGACAGTAAACAGGAGGATATTTTCATTGATTTTTTAGCAATTTCCAACTGTTCTGGTGCTTGGCTAGTTATGATTGAGCATGGTGTTTTGAGATTGGTTAATTATTTTGAATCTGTAGGATAAATTTTAACATCATCATCCCAGTTTTTGGTATCAGGGAACAAAGTTTGTCGGAATATTATCTTCCTATTTGTAAAGGCTTGTATCGCGAATAATCTTTCATGGAGCTTGAGCTTTGCTTTTGATTTTATTCCTAACTACTTCAATTAAATTAATTCATCTTCACTATGGGAATTTTACCCAGGTTAAATTATCGCATTTTGAGGTCAGGTTGTAGAAAGTGCCATCGTTTTTTTCAAGCTTAAATTATAATTTATACCATTTCACTCAAAT
>CALJJQ010000150.1 GCA_937973965.1 uncultured Calothrix sp.
CTTCTTTTGCTTGACGGTATCGTATCTCCAATTCATCCAGGCTAAGATGCTCCTCGATTTTGATTCGTTTCGGCCCAAGGCGATCGCTCTTTGACTGCACCCTTCTTCTATATTATGGTTGATTGTCCGGACATCATATAATTCCCTGGAACTAGGTTGATTTTTTCATGGCTTGCGGTATTAGCGAATCGCAATTTGATGAAATGTGGCGACAGATTTCGGCAAACGGAAACCCTTTTGAAGCCTGGATGTTGGCAAATGGCTATTCTCACGAAACCATAGACCACATCTATCGACTCATTGATTCCTGGCTTATTAAGGCAGAATTACAGCATTTCAAACACCCAATTGACCATACTTTGAACTAATTTGTCTGGTGATGGATAATTGCGATACTCCGTAGGAGTGGCTGCCGCCATCGCGTAGCGACTCCTCCAGAATCTTGCATAACGGCTCAAGAGTGAGTTTGGTTGGTAAGTGGTAGTGGTGCAAATAATCCAATTAGAATCCGTTAGATTTCGCTAGAATAAAACCATCTCTTGCTATTCGCTGAAGTATGACCTATTATACCCCACCGAGACTTCTGACTTTTGAAGAATTTATCGCTAATTATGGGGATAATCCTCGTTACGAACTTATTGACGGAGAATTACGGGACATGGAACCAACTGGTCCTCACGAAGAGGTTTCAGGAAGTATTGCAGGTAGAATTTATACTGAGATTATTCGTGCTGATTTTAACTGGTTGATTCCCAAGACTTGCTTAATTAAGCCACCCGCAGCAGAAGCGACAGCATTACGTCCAGATGTAATTGTTTTAGATAAAATAAAGCTAAACCAAGAGCCACTTTGGCAAAAGGAACCTATTATCTGTAATGGCAAGACTATTAAGCTTGTTGCTGAAGTTGTCAGTACAAATTGGCAAGATGATTATGCCAGAAAGGTTGAAGAATACGCTTTTCTGGAAATCCCAGAATATTGGATTATCGACTTTCGCGGTTTGGGTGGTTTGCAATTTATCGGAAGTCCAAAGCAACCGACCTTTACAGTATGTCAATTAGTTAACGGTATTTATCAGCAACAACAATACCGTTTGGGAGATATGGTTAACTCTTATTTATTTCCCAATTTACAACTCAAACTTGATGATATTATACCATAGGTCTTTAATCATCAATTGCGAAGAAAATAACAGGACACAATTATCTCAAATCTAGCTGCATGAGTTGATATAGTGTAACTGTAAGCTGATGCTTAATTTTGAGTTGTTAGTTAGGAAATACCCTGATTTGGTAACTGGGGATGATACTTGTTTGGGTGTGACCATTAATAAACCTGCTTGTGGCAAAATTCCAGTTCTGGTTTAGAGAATTAGATTTGATAGTTGCTTGAATTTGCCAGCCAAGAATGAGAAATGCAACAAAATTGCGATTTGCTGGTAGTAGTCCTTGGATGCCACCTCCATCTGCTAATCCTGGGGGAAGATGATTTTGGGGAATGCGATCGCTATTCCCTATTATTCTTCCTCAAAAATAGCTGGGATATCTCGTACTGCATGAATAAGGAGGGCTAGAGTAGGGTAGATATCACTCTTTAGGGTAATTTATTCTGAAGGAGATGCTACGCGATCGTAATTTATTTTGAAAATTGGTAACGGTTGTGGTCAAGTGGTTGCTAAGAATTCTGCAACTCCATCAGCAGATAGCAATAATCCTCTGCGCCCGGTTATTAGACGGCGCTCAGTCATTACAGCAGTAAATATAAAACCAACTATCTACACTTGCACAAGCCATAACCACAAATTTTTCTCCACTACCGATTTTGATAAACTTCTCCACCTGCTCAAATCCTAACTGCTCCCACACCCGTTGTGCCCGCTTGTTGAATTCCGCTATCGTTACCCGCAACTGTTGCGCCCTATATTGCTTCACCCCATACCTTGCCACAGCCTGGGCATACTGCTTCCCACGTCCCTGACCGACTAAATCTGGTCGTATGCCCATACCAATGTCAAGGGCTTCAGCGCTGTAGTCTCCACCTGGCACTTGAGCATCTGATCCGAAAGAGCAATAGCCTTCTAGTTCTCCTTGCAGGTTCAAGATCGCGCAAAAGGCGTTTTTCACGTCAAGCAGATAGCGCAAGTCCTCTTGGACAGTATCGGCATCAAAGTTGTAGTAGTCATATGGGGAAGTATAGCGCCAGTTAAGGATAGCCAGTGCATGTTCCTTCTCAAGTTGTCGAAATGTAAGGCTCAATGGTTTAACGTACCTTCGCATAAATAAATGCATCCCTTGGAATTGGTGAGATATTGGGGCGAATTGTATGAGAACGTAAAATTCCCTCACGCACTGAACCAATTTTCTCTAAAACCCTTGCCGATGCAAGATTTTCCGTGTCGCAAGTTGCCCAAACTCGGTAAATTTCCGGTATACTCATTAAGCAGTTGACAACAGTATTTCCTGCTTCTGTTGCGTATCCGTTTCCCCAATACTTGCGATTGAGTAAATAGCCAAAATCCGCCATGTGTCCTTCTATGCAACAAGCGATCGTACCAATTGCTCGGTCATCAGGTTTAACAGTGATAATCCAAGTAAATTCTTTTCCTTGGTTCCAAAGTAAGGGATGATTTTTAATAGATTTCATCACATCGTTAATGTCTGTGCGAGGGCGATAATCCATGTAGTGTATTACTTGAGGGTCGCTCGCATACTCGAAAATAGCCTCTGTATCCTCAAGGCGAGAACGCCGCAAAATTAGCCTTGGTGTCGTGAATATTTCAGGTACTGGAATCATTTTGAGCTTGTTTATTCCACTTCATTGGTGTCCCCCATATCCCTTTATAGAGGAAGCTATTACCATTTTCTCTAAACCCTATTTTCTGATAAAAACCCACCGCAGTTTCCGCAGCATTAACTGTAACTTCGTCAAAGTCATTTGCACACCGAGTAAATAGTTCTTTACCAATTCCCCGACCGGAAAATTCCCTACGGACGAATAACAGCGATAAATGATTTCCCCTTTTAAATGCGATAAAACCCACAACTATCCCATTCCAGGTTGCAACTAGGGTTTTTTGACCACTAACAATCCTTTCTTTTAATTCTTCTGGATGACAAATTTGTAACCATTCAGCAACACTTTCTGCTGTTCCATCTGTAAGCTCCCACAAGTCCGCAGCAGACCACATACAACCACTGATTTGGTGTTCATCTCCTAGTTGAGGTGGTCTGTAGATAATTGTGTTCATTGTTCTTTGGAACTGGGAATTAAATGGGTAGAATTAGTTGGATTTTTCGTTAAATCTGTATATGCAATTGATACTGATTGCAGACAGGAGGTAATCTGTCATTTCATGTCCGGTTGCATACTTCTTATTAAGACTGACACGGAGACTCAGAGATGCGGGGACGCAGAGAAATTTTAATTGTAAGCGATTGGCGAACATGATATCAGGCAACCAGCCGTAGTCCTTTAGAACAAAGAGTGTCAATCAACTAATTTTTTGATATCCCCAAAGGCTCGATAAAAACCTCCACTACCTGATTCTCGCAATTCTTGTACCCAATAGCGATCGCCTTCGATGCGGATATCTCTGGGGAACTGGACTTTCCAGTTAGGGTTATATCCTGGAGATACAGCCCGAATTCTCAATTTACTACCTTCGCGGTAGCATTCAACTATTACTCCTTGAGCAACTTCATCAGGTGCAGCCAATTGTAATTCAGCCGAAGGTGCTATACCTTTTTGATTCGGTGCTTTAATGACTGTAGCTTGGGGAACATTGCCTTCTTGAGCTGCGGCGATCGCGTTTGGGCTAGCATCAATACAGGCTAAGGTACCATCGGTGGTAACTATATAGATATGATTATCGAAAAATTGCATCGACAGGGCTGAACCGCAGCCGGTACCCAGTTTCCATAGTAGTTCTCCTGAATCTTGGAAGCAGTAGAGGGAGGAACTGCTGTCACCGGCAAATAAATATTTACCATCAACTGTAGCCGCACAAGAATAAACGGAATCATGGCATGAATAAACTGCACCCGCTTCACCCTTCTTACTAAAACTATAGACCTTGCGATCGCTAGCACCAGCATAAACAGTCGAGGCTTCTTGCCAACCAAATAATACCGCACCCTTGGTTTTTTGATGCCACAGCACACGACCTTCTTGGTTACTATACATCGTCACACCACCACTATGTCCGTGGTAAACCCCATCAGAGTCGCACCGCACCATCCAACCGGAATTCCCCTGACTCAACCGAGTCCATTGGGATTCGTCATCATGATCGATTGTTGTTAATCCGCCATTTGCATCGGAGACGGCTAGTAACCCATCTTTAATATCTAACCAAAAAATATCGACGTTTTCATCAATTTTGTATGCTAAACGTGGTAATTTTCCCGTCAAATCATAAACATTCCCGTCATCACAACCCGCATAAATCCAAGCATCATCAGCAACTAAACACTTCACACCATCAGGTAATTGAAACTGATTAATTACTTTACCTTGATGATTGAGTGCAAAAACCTCACCAGATTGATTTCCCACCCAACAACGATTTGCATCGATAAATATGCCGAAAGCTGAGGATTGGGATTTGAATTTCCACAAAATTGGTGCCTGCTTTGCCGAAGAGGCGCTACTAGCAACAGCACGTCGTGTGATTTTGCGTTTTTGACGTACTCCCATGATAGCTACTTCGTAACCGCCTTTGAGCTTCTCGTTAATCTTCTTTTTCGCTTCCGCTTGTGCCTTCTCTGGGCTAGGATAAACCTTGCTCTGAACTCGTCCAGAGTCGCCAATACGACCATATCGAATAATTAATTCAGTATTTTTAACTATAACTTCGTAAAATTTATGTGAGCCTCCATCAGCCTCAGAAAGCTCTAAATATGTCTTTTCTTCAGCCATTACAACCTCAATTCAATATATACAGATAGAGTTTTGAAGAATATCTAGTTCTATTTTAGCTATTTAATTAATACCTGTCGATATGTTGAAGAAGAGACACCACAGAAGACACTTAAATAAACTGCTGTTCCCAAACGATTGCGAGAATTTTTAGTTAAGGTATAAACTTAAGCGAGATTATTAATAGACTTGTTCTTAAATTTGCAAGCATTTACTGACAAAGCTTTGAGCCAAGTCGATTACACTCCCAGGGAATCGTTATGCGATCGCTCTTATTTCCAGCGAGATTTGCAGTAGTTGTCAATTTCTTCGTCGTTGATTAATTTGCTGGTTAAGTTTCCACTGCGGACGAATAAACAGCGTTGCTTGTTCTCACCCTTTGCTTTTACCTCAACAAATACTGGACGGGGTGAGGGTTTGACGTAGGTTAATATTTCCCGAACGGTAATTTGCCATATCAATCGCTTTGGTTACTGTTTTACTATCGGGTCCGTTGAAGAGTAAATCGTCGTGGAGTAGCTTATCTAAAAGCTCGAAATTATTGCTTTTCATCGCTTCTAGAAGTTTTTTCTCGTGAGCTATAACTTGGGTTTTGTTGCTGGTGTCCATACTGGTTAATATTAGATATGACTAAGATTGGTTCTTTACAACTACAGACTTCCAAGCTATCACTCCCCATACAATTCCATCACAGCATCGATAAAATTCTGCCAAATTTGATTTGGTTGCCAAATCTGTTCTAGATAGCGACGGGCTGAAACTTCTGTGTAACCTCTGTGAAGTCGATGGTAGAGGTACATCATTGCCGAGACACGCATATTTTTGGCACAATGTACCCAGATTTTTCGCTCTGGATTCTCATTGAGTTTTGCAGCAAGTTCATCAAAATCGCTAAGGGTAGGATTATCCCAGTCGATGGGAATTCCGATATATTCCATTCCCAGATTTTCCACATTGAAAGAAAGCTATACTGATAATTTATTTTAGCTACATGTAATATTTTTTCTGATTCCCTCGATGACTAGCCAGTATGGTTAAAAAGTTTTGGGATGGATGTCCAGGATTAATAAATATAGTTATTGGTTTTCTTTAACTGTCACCCTTGGGGATTTTGAGGTTGCGATCGCTCGTGCCGATTTCGAGGTTCGCGGAATTTTCCTGTAGATATGGGAGATTATTTGCGACTTTATTTCCCCAAATACTTAAAGGGTGGGTGTCCAGGATAAATAAATATAGTAATTGATTTACTTTGACTGTCACCCTTGGGGATATTGAGGTGGGCTGACTTCGAGCTTTGCGGGGACTCACCGTTAGTATCAGATTATTTTTGATAACGCGATCGGCTATTGGAAAGATGGATTGGTCGTCAGGGAGAGTTATAACTATCCCATGATTTCAATGCAGCCAACAGTATGAGGAACGAACCGATGGCAACCAACGACCTGAGTTCGCAGCAGTTTTACCACGGCACAAAAGCCAGCCTGAAGCCAGGAGACACGATTGAATCCTGCAATTTCCCCACAACCTATGTCTACCTCACCCCCAATCTGGATGCAGCAATCTGGGAGGCAGAACTGGCGGTCGGCGAAGGACTTGGCAGAGTCTACATCGTGGAGCCGCTCGGTCAGATTGAAGATGCCCCTGAACTAACGGATCGGAAGGCTCCGAAGCATTTGTCGATGTCATACCGCTCCCGAGAGCCGTTGCGGGTTACGGGTGAGGTCACAGAGTGGACTCTTTATCATGGCACACGGGCAGAATTACCCTCCAAATTATTAAGCCAACTTAAGATACACGCAAATTTTATTGCTTTGCGATCGCGTCCCTAACTCCTAGAGATTCTCCAACTCTCCTAACCCCTAAAACTCAGGCAAAACCAACTCCCGACTTTGCCCCGCATAATGGCGATAAATAATCTCCGGCGAATTCCCCACCATAGTCGCCACATCCTTAACATCCACCCCATTCTTCAAAGCCATCGTAATAAACGTATGTCGAGTTTGGTAAAGTTTTCTATACTTCACACCATCCAAACTCGCCAACACAGTCCTCCAAGCCCGTCGGCTGAGATTATGCACATCAATCCACTTCCCATCCGGCGAAGGAAACACTTTTCCGTCATCCGACACCCCAACAGGCTTTATCGACCTCAATAACCCAGCTAAACGCTGATTAATCGGGAAAACCCGCTTCTTCTGCGTCTTCAACCCCGGCTTACAAGTCAACCCCGACGACGAAATCACCACAGCCTGCTCGAACCGAAGCACCGTAAAATCGCTCGCCACATGCTTCCACTGCAAAGCTACAGCCTCCGATGGTCGGCAACCCGTGATAAATAAAAACTCAATCAACGGTGCGTAATGCTTGTAATAGCGGTTTTCCTGAAATGCGCTAATTACGCGATCGCGCTCCTCTAGAGAAAAAGGATTAATATCCGTCTCCTCGCGATCGCCCTTCGGCACCTTAACATCACTCGCCATCCCCTCAAATGGGTTTTCCCCAATCAGCTGGGACTTGACAGCCCAATCGCAACAAGCCGAAAGCTGAGTCAAAATCTTCTTCGCAGACAGGGGACTTTTATTCGCAACTAACCAATCCCGAATTGCGATCGCTTTATCCAAAGTCCTTACTGGTAAATGCACGTTGATGCAGCGATAAATTTTGTGGTAATCCTTCGCCAAAGTGCTGGGAGACAAACTCGATCGCTTGTAATCGGTATAGCTATCCCATAAATCCGCTAAGGAAGCATGAATCTTATTCTCACTAGCTGTTGTAAATTCAACCTGCTGAGATTGGGGCTTGTACCTTTCCAACGTCACATCAAAATTGTTGCAGAGAATATCCAACTCGATTTGCCGAGCCTTCATTTCCGCCAGCTTGCGATTGGCTTTGCTATCGGTATACCCGGTTGAAAGATAATGACGTTTACCCCCAAAACTAAAAACCAATTGCAAGCGATCGTTCGAGATTTTGATTTGGACAGTGCCCTTAGAGGCTTTGCGTTGATAGGCATTGGAAGCCACACTAATACTCCTGACATTCAAGTCAAGGCAAGAGAAAACAGCTAGCAAGTTACCCGACACCTTGAAAACGTTGAAATCAGCGCGCTCTGATTTACCCCAAATTTACCCTAATAAAATGTCCAAACTTGTCCAAAAATGTCCAACGTCGGCATATTCTTACACCATATTTACACCCTTAAAATGGCTGAAATGGGGTTTTAGTGGAAATTAAAAACCCCTGAAAGGTTTGCTTTGCAGGGATTTTGGGGATTATGCCAGGAACGAGACTTGAACTCGTGACACGAGGATTTTCAGTCCTCTGCTCTACCAACTGAGCTATCCCGGCAGAAATAAGTTTATTTGCAACGATTATTAATAGTAGCAAAGAATTATAAATTTTGCAATAGGTTAAGAAAAAAACTTTTGCAGGCTGGTTTTGATCACTGAATCTTGACGCACTCCGTTAACCTAAGCATGAGAGTCACCCCTCATGCTCGGCTTCAAAACCGTGCTTGATGCTTTCACATCACACGGCTCCTCTCCAAGTTAACCATTGTCATTGGTACTAAGTTGAGTAGAAAGGTTGCCTTTGCCACCATGTATCTGGTCGTGACAATGTAGGTGGACAGCAACTAAATTTTCTAGCCGATTGTCTCGGTGATTTCCATTTTTATGATGGATTTCATTGACACTCCCCTCTCTAAAGAGACGGGGATTCTAATTTCATCCTAGTCACTTGCTCCACCAGGTTTTCACCAAGCAAAGTAGAGGTTACTAGTCCATTAGCGTGACTTCGGACTTGCCCAGTCCTAGCTTTTGCAAGATTCAGAATATTGATTGCTGCATTCGTATCTCGATGTAACTCGCATCCACAGCGACAAACATGGGTTCGTGTTGATAGAGATTTTTTG
>CALJJQ010000151.1 GCA_937973965.1 uncultured Calothrix sp.
AGATAAATCAAGTTGGCTCTGGATTATTTGAGGTGGTAAATATCTAGATTGAACTTGATTTTTGTAATTGCAAGGGTGAATTTACGATTACAAAGCTTCCCATCAGGCATCAAACTCAAGTAAAGCGGTATGAGCGATCGCGCAAATTATCCATTCCCAGAACCCAGGACTATGATTTTCCCGAAGGACTATTAAATATACCGACCTGATTTTCACTCCTGTATTCTCAATATTTCTCCCAAATATCAAATCTAACTCAACAAAGCAGCACCTTGATAAACCCCTTGTCCATCAATCGATGCCACAATGCAATGACCAGCGAATAAATCTCCGTTTTTTCCTTCGAGAGTACAGACGCGACATGTCGCTTCTCTCCCTGCTCCCAAAAACGATAATTCAAGTATTAAAATCGACTTTTAAACATCCTCAAAAAGAGGGGAAATAATCCGATTGTGTTTGACAAACCTTCGTTAGATTTTTTTGCAGCGATTAATACGGTTCTCAGTGTGGATACATTGATTCGACTGGGACGTGGTTGGGGTTCCTTTTGGGATGGACGGGTGACAGCCAAGGATCGGTTTTTGCTGCAACGGGTGGCGATATTTATTTTAGTACCTGTGGGGGTATTATTCCATGAAGTGGGTCACGCGATCGCTACTTGGCAAGTTGGTGGTACGGTGGTTGAATTTAGTTGGCGGGTATTTTGGGGTTATGTGATTGCGAGGGGTGATTTTCTTCCTGCACAGTCGTGGTGGATTGCTTTTAGTGGGAATTTAGTTTCGATTTTGTTGGGTTTTTTGGCTTTACTGGGAATCTTTTGGGTCAAAACTGATATTGGCAAGGAGTTGTTGTACACCTTTGGGATTGTTCAGTTAGTTTTTTCCTTGGTGATTTATCCGTTGTTCTCTTTTTCTGGTTTTGAGGGGGATTGGTTAACAATTTATGATTTTCGGATTCAACCCTGTGCTCAAATTACGTTGGTGATTCATGCTATTATTTTGCTGTTGCTGTGGTGGGTGACGAAAAAACAGTTATTACTAAGATATGCGAATATTCCCAGTTTACAAACAGCAAATATTACGATAGCTAAATCCTCTCAAATTCGGGATGAAAACCATCAGGAACAAAAAATAATTACGGAAACCGAACGCTTAATTATCCGGGAATTCTGTGAACAAGATATCGATAAAATTGCACCTATTTTTGCCCATCCCCAAGTGATGAAATTTTCCCCAACTCCTCCCCTAGACAGGGAAATGACCGCCATCAAAGTGCAAAGTTATCGGGAATCCTATACTGAATGGGGATACGGAAAATGGGCTGTAATCGTGAAACAAACCCATCAATTAATCGGTTATTGTGGGATTGGGGTCGAGTTAATTGATGGCAAACTGGAAAACGAATTAGGATACAGGTTTACACCAGAATTTTGGGGGCAAGGAATTGCCACGGAAGCGGCTAGAGCTTGTGTTGAATATGGATTTAATGTTTTAAATTTGGATTATATATTAGGAATAGTCGAACCGGAAAATCAAGCCTCGGTTCGAGTCTTAGAAAAAATTGGCATGAAATGGGAGCGGGAAACAATTTGGTTGAATCGTTTGGTACATGTTTATCGCATTAATCGCAATGGAAATTAACATGAATTCATCAATCATAGAGACGTAGCACCGCTACGTCTCTATGATTATGATTTTCGATAATTAGAATTGCTTCATTCTGACTAATAAAGCATCCCTTGCATGTTCTCGGTCATCAAAATGGATTTTTTCCGTACCGAGAATTTGATAATCTTCATGTCCTTTCCCTGCAAGTAATACCCCATCACCGGGTTGTGCTTGTAAAATCGCCGTTCTAATGGCAGTAGCGCGATCGCAAATTACGGTAGGATTCACCCCATCGGGTATTCCCGCTAATACGTCGTCTAATATCCGTTGCGGGTCTTCGGTACGGGGATTATCAGAAGTGACAACGGCTACATCTGCTAATTCGGCAGCAATTTTACCCATTTTGGGACGTTTGGTACGGTCTCTGTCTCCACCACATCCAAATACACAAATCATTTTCCCAGAAATAAAGGGACGGGATGCTTTCAGCAGGTTTTCTAAACTGTCGGGAGTATGGGCATAATCCACAATCACGCTAATATCTTGATGGGAATCCACCTGAACCCGTTCCATCCGTCCTGGAACTCCGGGAAAATTAGGAATGGCTTGGGCTATAACTTCTAAATCCACACCGAGGTGTAATGCTGTACCAACGGCTGACAGTAAATTTTCGAGGTTAAATTGTCCGACAAGGGGTGAATTGAAGCCAATACTGCCTTTAGGAGTATGTAAAGTACCACTGACCCCAGTTGCTGAGTAACTTAAATCACTCATCCATAAATTAGCACTTTCATCATTAACGCTATAACTCCAGGCTTTATCTGTACCTAAAGCTGTGAGTAAACGTTGACCGTAGCTATCCCCAGCATTAATAATTGCTCGACCTTGGAGATAATCGGGACTAAATAACAAGGATTTAGCTGCGAAATAATCTTCCATATCCTTGTGATAGTCCAAATGGTCTTGGGTCAGGTTACTAAAAACAGCCACCTCAAACTGACAACCCAACACCCTTCCTTGAGCTAAAGCATGGGAACTCACTTCCATTATCCCATACTCATTCCCCGCTTCCCTTGCTAAAGCGAGTTGCTGCTGTAATTCCACTGCAAAAGGTGTTGTATGGGTCGCTTCCTTACTAAAGCCTTTCCACCGGGTATACAAAGTCCCCATCAAAGCCGTATTTAAATTAGCTGCATTCAAAAAATGCTCAATCAAGTGGGTTGTCGTGGTTTTGCCATTAGTACCTGTTACTCCCACCAATTTTAACTTATGACCAGGATAGTCATAAAATTTACTCGCTAACTCAGCACAAACCCTAGTCATATTCTCCGCCACAATCACACACGCATCACCATTTGGTGGCATTTTTTGGGCTGCACCTGGGGAAATTACTGCCGCTATCGCTCCCGCATTGATAGCACTTGGCCAAAATTCTCCGCCATCAACACGAGTTCCCGGCATTCCAATAAACACATCCCCAGTTCGCGTCGCATGGGAATTAGTTGTCAAACCTTTTACATCCTCATCCAGAGCCGGATGGTCAGTTATTTGCTCAATCCCGTTAACACCAACAAGCAATTCCCGCAATTTCATGCTGAAAACCTCGTCACACACATTTCTTGCATTACTTGCGCCTATTCTGCCCTATTTTTTTTTATATACAAATACTTAGAGATACCTTTGGAGAATTTTTTCCAGTTGAGATACGGATGTGCGAGGGGATGGACGGGGTATCATTTGCATCTGTTGAGGATTGTCTGGATTGACGATAAATAATATAGGTATCTCATATTGATACATTTGAAACCAATCATCTTGAGTGGTAATATCACGTATTTCTAAGTCAATTTTGATAGTTTGGATTTGAGTGAGTTTTTCTTGTAATCCTTCACACAAATGGCATCCAGGTTTACTGTAGAGAATTAGGTGCATTTTTGAGGTTGTAAATGAGGGAGTGGGGAGTTGGGAATAGGGAATCGGGAATAACCATTATTAAAGCTGGGTAATGTGCTATCAAAGGGTGACAGCATAATTCAAGAATACAGGATACAGTCGTGAAAAAGGTTTTGAACAGGACCTTTAAAATTTAAATGATGTACCAATACGGTTTGGATCAGAAAATTCGTAAACCCATAATAATCATAGAGACGCGTTAGCGTTCAGTTCCTCTGAAAGAGGCTATATCGCGTCTCCCGAAATCTACCCCAACCCCTGATAATACCGATTGCAAAAACAGTTCGACTAGCAACACATCTATATAGAGACGTAATATATGACGTCTCTACCAACAAAATTCATCTGTCGCATTCTTTTTTCCTATTCCCTAATTAGGATTAAACAAACTGTCCATAATTGACTGAGATTGATTTGGACTAAGATTGACAGCACAGAGGAGACAGTCATAAATCATTTTACAGACTTGCCAATATTGCTGGATGGATTCAGATTCCTGGGGGGTGATTTGCCAATCGTAACCGATTTGGCGATGTTGAATTAACTGCGATCGCAATTCGTTTGTCCAGGTAATACCGTGGGTTTGCCACCAGGTTTTGAGTGCGGATCGTTCGGCTTTGTTGTCAGGTAGTTGAGCGAGTTGTTGTTGAATGATTTGGTCGAGTTCGCGGTCAATCTGGGCTAATCCGTCCAATTCTAATGCCATCCGTAGGGCAATAATCCTCTGGGAAAAGATTTCGGGGATGATTGTTTGACTTAAGGCTACAGCATGGCGTAGTGCCATATCTAAGCCAATTTCTGGACCTAAATCAACAGCGAATTTGGGTTCGATGGCTAAAGCTAGGGATTGATCTCCAGCTAGGGGATGGAAGGATGGTAAACTTAAGGTAAAGTAAAATGCCCGTACTGCTGTCAGATTTTCGACTTGTTGCAGGGATTTGGCTTTGTTGTCAATCCATTGCAAATACTGACCCAACTGGGGTGAAGTGTTTCGCAAAGTATACATTTGCTGCTGCATTAACTCAAATAAATAATGTACCTGGGGTGACATACCGGCGGTTAGTAATAAAACTTCACGCCATCGGGGTTCCCATAAATGGTTTACTAGATTATCCAGGGCTTGTCGTTCAGAATTGAGGGCAATTTCCCAGGCGGTGAAGTATTCTTGAAAGGTAAGGTGGGAAAAGGAATATATCCCCCGTCCCTGCTCGAGTAACAATCCGTGTTGGGATTCAATGGCTTTAATAATTGCTTGACAGTTAATTTCTAAGGTATTGGCATCAATGGGAGTTCCGTGAATTTCTTGGATTACATCCCCGATTGCGTGTTTGATTTGGTTTTCCCAAAAGAAGTAATCCCCGTTGTTAAAGGTGATAGCAGCAATCCGACTGAGGATTCTAATTTTGTCTTGCAGGGATAAATTTTGGTAGGTTTCGTCTCTGGTGATACCCCGTGTTTGATCCCAACGTACCAGTAATAAGTCTAAACCTTGTTTATAGAGTTGGGCGCGAGCATTGGGAAAATCACTTAATGAACTAAACACCAAGCACATTAAGTTTAACAGAATTGGGGTGGTGGCCAATTCACGAATGGCATAATTTTCTGGTAATTCCAGTTTCTGGATAAATTGTTCTGCTTTCTCACTGGCATTCTGAGGTGAAAGTTTACCAACCGTATAAAACCATCTTTGGACAAAATTAAAAATTTGCGCGGGGGTTAAATCGGCAATTTGGACGGCTGTAAAATTGTGGAATTGGTAAAGTTGAGCTGCTACTCGACAGGAAACAATCACCTGGGTTTTATAGTAGCGATCGCAAAATATACAAATTTCCCGTACAACCCAGTTGCTAGCATTTTTACCGACTTCATCTAATCCATCCAGTAAAATTACTGCTCGTCCCCAGATGAAAAAATTGTGCCAATTCTCAGCAGATAAACCGGATTCGCTAAACTCCCGTTCAATAAATTCTAATAAACTGGTTGGTGTAATTGCTTCAGCAAACCGTTTCAAACTAATAAAAATCGGTACACAATCAGCTTTAAAACTTCCCTGATTGCATTTGATGGCGATCGCTTGTAAAAATGTGGTTTTCCCCGCACCAGGTTTTCCTAACACCATTAACCGGGGATGATTTTCCACCACCTCAATCCCATTCATGGGTAAACTGCGATCGCTAGCTAAGAGATGAGCATGGTTCGCTGTGGATGGGGAATTATCCACCTGTACTTTCAGCCTTTCCCAACCTTGATGGTCATCTGTTTGTTCTGTTTGAATGGTAGCTAAATTTAACCAGCGATGACTGGAAACCTCTTCAACTATTTTCACATCCACGTATAACTCATCCAAACTCAACGGACGAGAGACATCCAACAACCGTAACCACCCACATTGATGTTGGATTTTTTCAGCCAAAATCGAACGGACATGTTGTACTTGTGTATCTATTATTTGGGTTGGATTTGCGGATATACCCATTGATTCTGTTCCGGAAATTGGTGGTAGGGGAATCACCGTACCACTACTAGAACTGTCGTCCTGCGCTGATACATCACTGTCATCGTGGAGACGAATTTCCTCTGGTTCTAGCTCCAAAACAAAACAAATCTCATGAAAAACCTGCCGATCCACCGGTTTCCCAGAAAAAAACTTCCAAATCGGTTGACGGGTTTCTAATCCGACTTCTGCTGCTAAATATTCCTGCGTCCAACCTTTACGTTTAAAGGCTTGACGCGCTTTTCTAATCCCCTCTACAGATGCTTGCAGCGATCGCTTGGCCATACTCAATACACAATTTGTGACGTAAAATACTTAATTTCTGCCGAGATATACTGACGAAATACCGGGCAAATATATAGATTTTTTTATTTTTTTTATTGGGGAAAAATTTCTGATGTTTTTCGACCTCATTCAATCACTTATATAATATCCTTTTCCAGAGATTTTCCGCGTAAATACTGAATTCGCTAGTCTTCGCACACATCCCAAACAAAGTATACAGAAAAGATCTGCATGGGAAAACACGAACGCAATCTTAATCGAATCAAAATATGAACAGTACATCAAGCAAAGGGACGTAGCCAGTCAGCTAGAGATATTGTGAATGTCTGCCACATGTCTCTAGTGCTTACTTTTTTTGATTTTTTTTGAAAAGACCTACCACTTTTTCCAAAGCTATGTTATATTAAGGGAAATCCAAAATGTTAAAATCCAAAATCCAGTAGAGGCGTTACTTGTAGCGCCTCTATTCATTTGCGTACCAACAAATTGGATCTAGAGCAAGGTCTTTGTCGGACGGTTTTGTGTATGTTAGATTAATAGAATAATTAGGGTATTAAATGTTAGGTTAGGTAATGTCCGGTAGGCATCAGCATGTAATTGCAGTTAGAACTTAGAATCTTCAACTTCCACTGGGCGATCGCTAACTAAATTAGCCTTTGGCTTAATCAAAAAACCAAAGGCTAACTGCTAACTTCAGAGATATTTGTTTGCCAGCAAACACTCACCGGCAAAAACTATGGTTAAAATTAGTTAAACCAACACATCAACACCGTAAACAAGACAAAATCGGAAAATAATGTGAAATAACTGGGATTAACTGAAAAATCAAGTTAGTATATATGACTCTAGTGCAGGGTTTTGGCGAATAAACGCGGACGAGTCTCTAGCTGCTTACACAGACGTAGCTCAGTCCCCGTCTGATTCCATTCTACCTGGTCGAAAATATGGTGAAGAATACACAAGCCACGGCCATGTTCTGACTCTTCCGGTGGTAGCAGTTGATCAGATGACTCGCGATCGCATTCAAAATCTGGACTAAAACCATTACCTTGGTCGGAAATAATCCACCAATATTGATTGTCAACCAAAGAAAATCTCACAACTACCTTTTTACCGGGATCGAGGTTATTACCATGCTTGGCTGCATTTACGAGCGCTTCTTGCAACCCTAAACGCAGTTCAGCCTGTAATTTCTTCGGAATATCGGTTAGGAGTAAATCGAGAATCGGACAAAGATATAATGTCGAGGCAAAACTTATAGTGCCCCAATTGCGTCCAACAGGACGAAACGAAATAGTAATCACTTCAGAAAACCCCATAGCTTTCAGAGTTAGCGAGACATCAGTTTGCTGTCACAGGCACCCTGATTCAGATTGAGGTGGTCATATTGCCTTCAAACTTTACGTCTTTACAACTAAGTTTTGAAAATGCTAGGGCACACCTAGAGCAAAGGATGAAATGAAATTGTGGGGTTGAAAAGAGTCCAGTTTGATGTTAGCAAACAGCAAGTATTTTACTTAGCCGAGAAAAAATTCCCAGAGGTTGGAAATCATCGAAATCTAGCCTGTTTTCAATGGGGACAATCCAATTCATCAACTGTTTAGATGATGCAACTTGAATTTCTTTAACCAAAATCAATTATATTTTTAGCTTAATTCAAGTCTAGCATTTTTACTATGCACTACGCTACAAATCGGAAATTCGAGCTTTGGTGAAGGAATGTTTTCCTCTTGACAAATGTGATAACACAAGAAATGCCGCAACTTCCACATGTCCGGTTTGGGGGAAGAAATCTGCTGGCTGAACTCGCATTAACGTATATATTCCATCTTGACAGAGTAATTTTAAATCGCGTGCCAAGGTGGCAACTTTACAACTGACGTAGACAATTTGTTGCGGTTTATAATCTAACAGGGCATCAATGACGACGCGATCGCATCCTTTACGGGGTGGATCAAGCACAACAATATCTGGTCGGATTGATAATTCTGTTAATAACCTTTCCACTGTCCCAACATGAAATGTGACGTTTTCAATATGATTCCGTTGGGCATTTAATTGTGCTTGCATCACCGCTTGTGGCTGTACTTCTATCCCAATCGCCTCCTTGACAAATCTTGCCAGTGGCAAAGTCATCGTCCCAATGCCACAATAGGCATCAAGTAGTGTTTCCTCTCCTTGTAGACTTAGTTGCGCTTGAATTTGTTGCACGAGTGCCTCAGCCGTTTCTGTGTAAACCTGAAAAAATGTCTCTGCACGAACTTGAAATTCTAATCCGGCAAATTTTTCCCTTAAGAAAGGTTGACCCGCAAGCAAACGGGTCTCATCCCCAAAGATAGTATTTGTACGTTCGCTATTCCGGTTTAACATCACTCCTACTAATGGGGGATAGCGGTCTAACCACTCTTGTGCTAAACACCCAATATCTGTTATATTCCACTCTTTTGTCACGAGAGTGACTAATATTTCTCCGGTACGACGACCAATACGCAAACATAAATGGCGAATTAGTCCCGAATGGGTCTTTTCATCGTAAGCTGGCCAACCCAAGTGTTGTATATCTTGCTTCATCTCCCTTAACAGGGGGTTTAAGCGTTGATCCTGAACTGGACATTGATTGAGATTGACAATTTGATGGCTACCTTTTTGGTAGTAACCAGCAATTAGCTGTCCAGTAGTAGAACGACCCACAGGATAGGTCACTTTGTTGCGATAATTAAACCCATCCCCACCAGCTAACACCGGATCAACAGGTGGAGACACAAAACCACCAATCCTCTCCAGAGCTTGGATAACTTGATTCCGTTTTGCAGCCAATTGGAATTGATAATCCACATGTTGCCACTGACAACCACCACATTTATCAGCGACAATACACAAGGGACGAATCCGGTGAGGGGAGGATTGTAATAATTCTTTAACTTTAGCCCAGGCAAAACTCGGTTTGACAAAAACCAATCGAGCGAAAATGCGATCGCCTGGAACCGTATCGGGGACAAAAACAACCCGGTGATTACCATTTTCATCAAGCCATTTACCGACACCATCACCGGTATCAGTGAGGTCAGTAATTTCCAGTTCAATTAATTCGCCTTGTTGCCACTTTGTCATTGTCTTTGGAGAATCGGGAGAATTCTAGGGGGTGTAATTTTGCTATGCCACTCAAATACAACTTGCGACAAAGGCATAGAAACGGATATTCTTATCTCCTGAGTTGATATTACCCGAAAAGAGGCATCAGTTTTTTAGCTGTGATTGAGAGTTGCTAAGAAACTGGAAAATTTTTGTTCAAAGTGATTGATTTAAGCCCCAAGAATCAGAAATAATCAGAGTAAAACAATTCCCTATTTCCTATTCTCCACCCCCCAAATTAATTAGTATTATTGTATTTTGCCTATGTCTCGCCCACTTTTTCCCGTGAAAATATTACTTTACCTGCTGTTAACTATTTATGGGATTGTGACGGTAATTCCCTTTTTATGGGCACTTTCAGCATCCTTTAAAACCTTAGCAGAAATTACCAGTGGTAGCCCTAATTTCATTCCCCAAAAATTTACCCTAGAGAACTATCGGCAAATATTCTTGGAAGAGCCGTTATTTTGGCGGTGGTTATTTAACAGCGTGGTAATTGCAGTTAGTACTACAATTTTAAATTTAATTTTTAATTCAATGGCAGGATATGCCCTAGCCCGATTAAAATTTTCCGGTCGACAGTTAATTTTTTTATTAATTATAGCGATTCTTGCCGTTCCCGTCCAAGTCACTTTAATTCCGAATTTTCTAATTCTCAAAACCTTGGGCTGGCTCAATTCCTATCAAGGAATGATAATTCCTTTTATGGTGAATGCCACATTTATTTTTATGATGCGGCAATTTTTTATTAACTTTCCTCGCGAACTAGAAGAAGCTGCGGCTTTAGATGGATTAAATCCATTACAGATATTTCGTCATATTGTTTTACCCCTAGCAAAACCAGCCCTTGCAGCTCAAGCCATTTTTATTTTTATGAGTAGTTGGAATAACTTTCTCTTACCAATAGTAATTTTATTTGACCCAGAAATGTTTACCTTACCCCTGGGTTTAAATAGCTTTAAAGGACAATATATTAGCTACTGGAATTATATTATGGCAGCTTCAATGGTCTTTACCTTACCAGCCTTGGTCATCTATGCATTTTTCAACCGTTATTTTATTGAAGGTGTCACTTTCACTGGTGGAAAAGGATGAGGGGATTTTGGATTTGAGATTTTGGATTTTGGATTTGAGATTTTGGATTACTTTATATCTTGCACCTTTACCTATACATAGGTTAAATTTCAAAATATACGCGATATAACTACAGTACTCCTGTTTACTTTTAACGCTAAAATGATACTTTTAGCTTATATTTCGCTCTTCAAGATGTAGTATGCACCTATTCAATAATAATTCCTAATTATGAAGGTTGACTAAGTGTTAATACCAATAATTAGAAGCTACTTTTGTTCATTACCTAACTTTGATTAACAGAAAATAGGAAATCTACGCGTGTTAAACGATGAAGTGCGGAATGTAGGTTTTAGCTTTATACGTAGTATTTTATTTCCATCAGCTTTTCTTGATGCAAGATGTGAGTCACCCTATTGTGGTGGAGTGATAAATTACGTACGCGAAGCGTTACCGCAGGCTATTACAAATTACGTAGGCGTAGCCTTGCCGCAGGCTATTAAGAATTTCATAATGCATAAACGTGACTGGAAAGTGAATGACATTTTTTGCAATGTGACTTAACCTATATTTTGCTCGTAAAGAACTTGGTAAGTGGTGATAATCTACTTCAACAAAACCACGATGAGTATAAAAATCAGCCAGTTTTTGTCCTAAACATTCTAAATAAACAGGTTTTGTCGCAATTTCTAATAATTTCTGAACGAGTAACGTTGCCAAACCCTGTTGACGATATTTTTTGACAACAACTAAACTTCCTAATTCCTGTGCATCCGGAAATTCGCGTAACTGTCCACAGCCAATAATCCGTCCATTTAATTCTATAACTAAAAACTGCTGCGATCGCAATTGGGTCATATCTAGTTTTGCTGACAATACCAGTTTGCGGATTGTCCAAATT
This sequence comes from uncultured Calothrix sp., assembly GCA_937973965.1. GTDB lineage: Bacteria > Cyanobacteriota > Cyanobacteriia > Cyanobacteriales > Nostocaceae > NIES-3974. The sequence continues at coordinate 11,447 of CALJJQ010000151.1, forward strand.
TCGGAAGCAGTTGCTGGACGAATTAAGACCATTGTAGATTTTGGATTTTGGATTTTGAATTGAAGGAGACGAGAGAGAGAATCGAATTTGCATCTCTTCTCTACTCCCCTGGAGACGACCCGTCGGGTCGTCTCTACTCCGAATGATCGTTTACGTTGCGGTTTTATATT
>CALJJQ010000152.1 GCA_937973965.1 uncultured Calothrix sp.
TGTTGACACCAAGTTGTCAGTTGGACACTGTTTGAAAAAGAAAAATATTGATGATAAGTTTATCATATCAAATAAAGTTATCGATCAACAATAAATTCCCCAAATTAGTTACAGAATAACTATTGATATCATATGCGAAAAATGTCTCAATCAAAGATATGATTCATATCAGCCACGGTCCCGTTGGTTGTGGTTACTGGTCCTGGTCTGGTCGTCGTAACTATTATGTAGGTAAAACTGGTATCGACACCTTCGGTACAATGCACTTTACCTCCGACTTCCAGGAACGCGATATCGTGTTTGGTGGTGACAAAAAACTAGCAAAAATCATCCACGAAATCGAAGAACTATTCCCCCTCAACCGTGGTATTTCCGTCCAATCCGAATGTCCCATCGGTTTGATTGGAGACGATATCGAAGCAGTAGCGAAGAAAACCTCCAAAGAAATCGGTAAACCCGTTATTCCTCTCCGTTGTGAAGGTTTCCGCGGTGTATCCCAATCGTTAGGACACCACATTGCTAACGACGCAATCCGTGACTGGGTATTTCCCCACTTCGACAAAGCCAAAAAAGAAAATAAACTCGACTTTGAACCAGGTCCCTATGATGTTGCCCTAATTGGTGACTATAATATCGGTGGTGACGCATGGGCTAGCCGGATGTTACTGGAAGAAATGGGCTTGCGTGTCGTTGCTCAATGGTCTGGTGACGGTACTATCAACGAATTAATCCAAGGACCTGCTGCTAAATTAATCCTCATCCACTGCTACCGCTCCATGAACTACATTTGTCGTTCTTTGGAAGAAGCATACGGATTACCTTGGATGGAATTCAACTTCTTTGGTCCCACCAAAATTGCTGCATCCCTCCGGGAAATTGCCGCTAAATTCGATGATAAAATCAAAGCGAATGCAGAAAAAGTGATCGCTAAATACCAACCGATCATGGATGAGGTTGTGAAAAAATATCGTCCTCGTCTGGAAGGTAATAGCGTTATGCTGTATGTCGGTGGTTTGCGTCCCCGTCACGTTGTCCCTGCATTTGAAGACCTGGGTATCAAAGTTATCGGTACTGGTTACGAATTCGCTCACAACGACGACTACAAACGTACCACTCACTACATCGACAATGCGACCATCATCTATGATGACGTAACTGCATACGAGTTTGAAGAGTTTGTGAAAGCGAAAAAACCGGATTTAGTTGCTTCGGGAATTAAGGAGAAATATGTCTTCCAGAAGATGGGTCTTCCTTTCCGACAAATGCACTCCTGGGATTACTCCGACTCTGAATGTGGTTGGGAAAGGTGGGTCGGGTAAAGGTTGATTTGTGGTTGGGAAAATAGAGTTGATTTTTAGCCTAAAAATATTGATTAATGTTATCAAGTAACAGGATTGATTCTAGTTATTTTTGGACTTGATTATTGCCTGAATAGATGTGAAAAGCTTTTGCCAATTTATGAAAGTTGAGTTATCAATTATTCTGTGAAGATAATCACTTTTTGTCAAGGAATTTCTTTAGACTAATATCAATATATAATCATTGGAACACCCATGATTTTGGGGTTTATATATCAATATTTTGGGGTTAAAAAATTTCCTATTCCCTGACTTGAACGTGTAGATGCATAGCGGATAGACCGAGGATGTAGGAATTAGTACTTCACTATATAATTATCAGTAATGAGGGGTTGGTAGTAGCAACTCTAACCTCAAAAAAACTTTAATATCAAGCGCTATACCCGCAGGGTTATCGTATAATAGAGCTACTACGTGCTTTTCTTTACTCATCAAAATTCATGGGACAGACCAGTAGTAGGGAGAATCACTTTTATACTTCTGGTGTCAGCATTACATATCAGCTACTCCCCATTCCCTAAACTCACTAAAAGTCTTTTTCCACAGACCCTACTTAATCTCAATTTGACGGCGATCGCATTCTAATATCACCTCATCTCCGTACTGCAAACCTTCGATTTTCGGTGCAATCACTTCTAATATATCAGCCTCTTGTAAGTGTTCTGGTTTGGTTTCAGGATGGGGATAATAAATCAATCCATCCCTGGTTGATTGATGATGTAATATTCGACAATCAAAAAAAGAAAAATCCTCCGCAGGTTCGGAAGGAGACCATTTCACGTTTCTAAAAGTATATTTAGGGCTTTTAATTATATATTCATGGGGATAGATAGAGATATTTAAAGTACCGGAAAAGTATGGACTTAAATCCAAACCTAATTCCTGGAAAAATGGTTTTTGCATGGCAATTGTTCCATGGGGGAAACGAGTATCTCCCCCCTTTCCTGATGCAACCCCATAACCAGGTTTGATGATACCTTTGACTTGAATCTTCATGTAGAACTTTCTTGTTATTTTGTAGTATATTTTACCATCTTGCAGCAAAACAAAGTAAAGATAAATTTTGCGCGATCGCACTTTGACATGATACTTGATTTTTTTGGTATAACTAGATCTCAAATTATCACCGTTGATAAAACATTCTTAGTTGAGCTTATTAGTTCATTGCCAACCGATTTGCAGGAGGAGGTAGATGAGGGTTTACGGACAGTCCTTTATCTTTAGGCAGCTGCTATGATTTGTGATCGCACCGGTTCTTACCAATGGTATTTTTCCACCAAGATTATTGGGAAACAAGCAATGTAGTGGTTAGGGTGTAATTCGTTATACGTACTCGCAATCTGGATTTGAGGCTTGTGTTTTTTCCGCGATCGCAAAGTGCTAGTTATATTGTCAATGTTGCGTGAACTTGTGGCAAACTTGATGAGATTGAATTTTAGCAGAGTCCCCCATATGCCTTAGATACAGCCAAACATGCAGCTTGAGCTTGATATAAACATATACATAGTTTAGTTCTCGCTTGTAAATAGGGAGTAGTGAGTCGGAAGCGGGAAAAAATCACTTTTCTTTATAGGTTCTGGTGTTAGCTTTACATGTAGGCTACTCCCTGCACCGTATTTTCGAGTCAAAGGAATTTCCCGAAAAAATCCCCGTCGAATATCCCATCTAGATACCCAGTCGCGAAAAACTATGCTAACTTATGCCGAGATACCAATTTAATCCTCAAACCATGTACCAAAAATAAAGATATTATTATAAATTAGCAATTTGGTCTTTTTTAGACTAAGACCAACCTGTCGCGCTCAGGTTGACCTATAATTATGAAAAATTGTTAACCATTACTACAGACATTTGAGACATTCAAAATCATCTGGAATGTTATCGGTAATGGCAAACCAGCCCTTGCTGGCTCCCTTGACAACCCTTATTCACCCTATTGTACCACTCTCCTGTGGTCACCAACGGATTAAGCAGTAAGTAAATATCAAATATGAAAGACCTCACTCGTTATCGCAATATCGGTATCTTCGCCCACGTTGATGCTGGTAAAACTACCACTACCGAACGAATCCTCAAACTCACCGGGAAAATCCACAAAATCGGTGAGGTACATGAAGGTGCGGCGACCACTGACTTCATGGAACAGGAACAAGAGCGAGGTATTACGATTCAATCCGCCGCAACAACCTGTTTTTGGAAAGACCACCAATTTAATATTATTGACACACCGGGACACGTAGATTTTACCATTGAGGTATATCGTTCCCTCAAAGTTCTCGATGGTGGTATCGGTGTATTTTGCGGTTCCGGTGGTGTGGAACCGCAATCAGAAACCAACTGGCGCTATGCTAACGATTCAAAGGTAGCTCGAATTATCTACGTCAATAAACTTGACCGGATTGGTGCAGATTTTTACCGAGTAGTTAAGCAGGTTGAAGATATCCTTGCAGCCAAACCGTTGGTGATGGTATTACCGATTGGTCGAGAAAGTGATTTTATCGGTGTAGTTGATTTGTTGACCCGTAAAGCTTGGGTGTGGGATGATTCTGGCGACCCGATGAATTACCAAATTAAGGAAGTTCCTGCGGACATGAAGGATGATGTGGAAGCCTACCGCGAAAAGCTAATTGAAACAGCTGTGGAACAGGATGATGCTTTGATGGAAAAGTACCTCGAAGGAGAGGAGTTAAGCATCGAGGAGATTAAAAGCTGTGTTCGCAAGGGAACTATTAATCTTTCCTTCTTCCCCACCTACTGCGGTTCCTCCTTCAAAAATAAGGGTGTGCAGTTAGTACTAGATGGCGTTGTCGATTATCTACCCAACCCCACCGAAGTCAAACCCCAACCGGAAATTGATTTAGAAGGTAACGAAACAGGGGAGTACGCCATTGTTGATCCCAATCGACCATTACGGGCATTAGCCTTTAAAATTATGGATGACCGTTTCGGGGCTTTGACATTTACCCGGTTGTATTCGGGTGTGTTGAATAAGGGCGATACGGTTCTCAATACTGCGACTGGAAAAACTGAGCGGATTAGCCGTTTGGTGGAAATGCACGCTAATGACCGTCAGGAGATTGAATCAGCTCAAGCTGGGGATATTGTGGCGATTGTAGGGATGAAAAACGTGCAAACAGGTCATACCCTGTGTGATCCGAAAAATCCCGCAACCTTAGAACCGATGGTATTCCCCGAACCAGTGATTTCTGTTTCCGTGACACCTACCAAAAAAGGTACTGCGGAGAAAATGGGAATTGCCTTGGGTAAAATGGTACAGGAAGACCCATCTTTCCAAGTGGAGACAGACCCGGAAAGCGGTGAAACCATCATTAAGGGGATGGGAGAGTTACACCTCGATATTAAAGTCGATATTCTGCGTCGTACCCACGGGGTGGAAGTGGAAGTTGGTAAACCCCAGGTTGCTTACCGTGAATCTGTGACGAAAGCAGTTCAAGACGGTTACGTCCATAAGAAACAATCCGGTGGTTCAGGTCAATATGCGAAAATTGATTACATTATTGAACCCGGTGAACCCGGAAGTGGTTTCCAATTTGAATCGAAGGTGACAGGTGGTAACGTTCCTAGGGAATATTGGCCAGCTGTGCAAAAAGGTTTCGAGCAAAGTATCCAAAAAGGTGTGTTAGCTGGATTCCCCTGCGTAGACCTGAAAATCACCTTGACAGACGGTGGATTCCACCCCGTAGACTCTTCCGCGATCGCCTTTGAAATTGCTGCAAAAGCAGCCTATCGGCAAACCTTACCCAAAGCAGCACCCCAGTTACTGGAACCGATTATGAAAGTGGATGTGTTTACACCAGATGACCACATGGGTGATGTGATTGGTGACTTAAACCGTCGTCGTGGGATCATCAAATCCCAGGAAGCTGGTCCTACAGGTGTACGCATCAAAGCCGATGCACCCCTAAGCGAAATGTTTGGTTATATCGGTGACTTACGGACGATGACATCTGGTCGTGGTCAGTTCTCTATGGAATTTTCCCACTATGCACCTTGTCCGGCAAACGTTGCGGAGGCTGTAATTAAGGAAACAAAAGAACGGGAAGCTGCTGCGGCTAAGTAGGATTTTGTTTGATTTAATTTCATTATTGACAAATCTCGATCGTGTATATGTAAATGCGGTCGGGATTTTTTTAATTGATCAGGATATGATCATCCATCTACATTAGAGGTAGTTATTTGAACACAAATCACTACATTTAAGTATTTATATTCAAAAAAACCCGGGTTTTTATTTCTGGATGGAGAAAAGAAATATACTAATCAACTATACTATCGGTTAGGTAGAGTTAGGCACTAACCCACAGTAAACCAATCAAACTGCCGCATAAAAGCATAAAAGGTGAATGATATGCTAATGCAATCCAGACATTTTGAGTTAGTACTAATGTTCGACACCCAATATATTACCCAATTATCCCATCACAATAAATGTTTATATTCCCCTAAATCCCCCAAAAAAGCTGCTTCATAGTCTTCTTCATTCACAACAAACCCGAAATCAATAAACTCAAAGCCAGGAGCGACACTACACCCCACCAATGCGTAATTACCACAGGGTTGGGCTGCTTGCCAGTAACCTGCTGGGACAACATGTACGGAGACCAATCCATCTAATTGGGCACCTAAAACCACCTTGTCTAGTCTTTGTTGTTGAGGGTCATAGGTAATTAACTCCAACCCATCACCTTCATAAAAATGCCACACCTCATCCGACTCCACCACATGCCAACGACTGAATTCACCCTGACAAAGTAAAAAATAAATCGTCGTCAAAGCCGAACGTGGTTCTCCGTGACGCAATACCTGTAATGGGGAGCGGTAGATTTCCCGATAATGGCCACCCTCCGGATGGGGTTGTAATTCCAACTTTGCGATTAATTCCTGAGTTCTGGTAGTCATTCGATTTTAGATTTTGGATTTTGCGGAAAGTTGGTGGGAGATTTATTCTTCCACCAAACTTTCCAAGACGGATTTTGGATTAGAGAATGCGGGTATACATTTTGTACTTTTTACCTACTATAGGAATCCTACTTGAATCTTGTTAGGTATGCCGAGAAATAAAGCTTTGTACGACAAGCTTCGGGATAATTGTTATTTTCAACAATCAAATATGATTCCTATACCTAATCAGGGAAAGCCAAACCAGTGCGCGGGTCGCGGATATATAATCCGAGGGTAAGCGATCGCATGACTTCATCCCACACAGGTATTAATTGTTCTGCTTGATCCGCCCAAAAATCAAAGGTAATCAAACACTGAATATTAGACCCCAAACCAACACAAGTCCGGGAATAGGCTTCCCTGGGTTCAGCTTGGGTATCAATAAACTTGATTTGACACCACATAATGCGTGCTGTTTGTCGCTTAACAGTAAACACCTCACTCATTTCAATGGGATTGCGACTATCCTCCCTCATAATTTTCTTCAAAGTTGCTTTCAGGGGAAATAGACTCCAATCATTAGGAGGAAGATGATTATAGGACACCTCCAAACAACAATCATCCTTGGGAGGTTTATTGTCGAGAAACTTAAAAGAATTTTCCTGGGGTTCACAAATCCAGGTACGAGGAACATTGAAGCGTACAGCACCTCGACCCGCCACAAATATCTTATAGCCTTCTGGTCCTTCCCAGTGATGGTCAGGAGCAAGTTCCAGGGTTTCCTTGATCCATTGGCGATTGTTCTTTTTGCGCTTGGTCATGATACCTTTGCCCTTAATTGCTGCTAATCAGGCTTTTTTTATAGTATCAAACCAACTGTCAACTAACTTGGGAATAGGGAATAGCCATCTCAAAGAAAAAGCCACTACGCGTCTACATGTAGGCGCACCCGTAGCGTTGTCGTAAACTAGCCTGATAGTAGAGATAGTAGAGAATAGCGTACACCAGAACCCATGAAAGTGTTTTTTATCTTACTCCCTCATACCATTTCACTCAAATTTTGACGCATCTGCTCCCCACTCCCCAAAGTGAAAAAGAATTGAAAGCTAATTTCTGGGTGTTACAGAAGTTAACGATTTTCCCGTCGAAACTCCCAAGGGGAGGTACGCATTGGTTGATCCGGATTCCAAATTCCATTACCAGCCAACCTAGCCCATTGCTGCGCCCGATCCATACGCAAATTATACTTATGATTTGGCGATCGCGCATCAGCTAACACCAATCCTTCCCTGACTAATAATTCATTAACCAAATCTTCACCCTTCCACACATAGGCTAAAGTTCTCCCACTTCTGTCTTTGGCTAGTTGATCAAATTCCAAAGCAATAGTTTGGTTGAGAATCAACTCTTCCAAACGTTTTTTCGCTTCTACACCCCAAGGACGCTGACGAATATCCGGACTCTCAATCCCAATCAAGCGCACATGGGAAATCAAATTAGGTTGATCACCCAAACCCATCACTTCAAACACATGACCATTGACAACACCAACCGCTTGCACCTGTAACACCCGCTTTTCCAACTGTTTCGGAGACTGACAACCAACCATAAATATTAATAAAAATATTAGTAATAATTTACTCATGGGATTTTAGATTTTGGAGTAAGTAGTAAAAGTATTGCCAAATTGGATTACAAATTCACATTTTACCCATGAATCAAACAATATTCCCTACTCCCAAATATTAAAATCGACTTTTAAAACATCCTCTTAATTTTTCCAACTCCGTTTTTAACCATTGATTCTCCTCTTTCAAACTCATATTTTCTTCCTTGAGCTTCTCAAAATCACTTTTTTTGCTCAAAGCTTGATTAATCGCCAATTTTCGCATATCCAACGAAAACCAGCGTTGATAGGTTTGTGTATGCACCTGTACACTATGACCCAGATTATCAGCAGCAGCTTTAATCGGAATCCCTAAAATATGTGCCCTAATTGCCCAAGCATGGCGTAAATCATAGGGTTTGAAATCTAATCCAATCCTACGAAACCACCAACTTACCCGTTGAGTGAGGGCTGTAATTTCAGCATGGTTATTTTGATTTTTTTGACTAATTGCATTCATCAACATTTCTACATACAGGGGATTCCTTAAATCAAATAATTCAATCCATCCAGGATACAAAGGTAAAGCTTGTCTTGCACCTGTCTTACAATTTTTATTAACCTTCCATGTCATATCTATATTTTCCTGACTCAACCACCAATGAATATCCGGATTCACAAATATTTCCCGTGGACGTAATCCAAATACAGCTAACATCCCATATACCCATCGCCAAAGTTGCCAGCTATCTTTGACGTTTTTATTGACTTGATGACCCCGACACTCTAAATACTCAGCAAACTTATTCATCCCAGCAATAATTTCCTCATCAGTTGGAATCTTACGAGAATTATTTTCTGGAATTTGGGAATACTTAGATAAATCAATATCGATGTTAAATGTCAGACAGAATGCAGAAAATGCCCGCGCCGCATTATATCTCGACCATCCTTGCTCTATTTTCTCAATGGCATGAATTAAATTATCAGCAGTCGCTAAATCATCTGGGTTTGCAAATCTTCGAGTACGGGAATAATAATAAAAGAAAGTATGTTCACTCTTAGTTGTACGTTGATGCTTTTTAAAATATTCCTCTTCAAACCTATCCAACAACTTGCCAATTGTGGGAATATCTTTTTTTCTCGCGCCATTTCCTAAATATTTATCATTCCAAACAAAGTTTTTGCGAGCAATTAATTTACCTAACTCATAGGCTTCTTCCTCAGCTGTTTTTAAACCATCCAAATTCGCCGGAATATTCAAACTAATATTATACTGCTTCTTCTCCCTTCCCCGTGTATCAACCTCCCCCGGTTTAATTGGTAAGGTTGCACGCAATTGCAGACTTCCATTTGATTCCCTTACAGTCACCCTGGTTTTAGCAGACTTTAACCGCAGATTTAATTGTGTCAATTCCCCTAATAATTTTGCATTCATGTATTTCCTTCGACTCATATTTAATTTTGCCGTAACCGAATTGGAGGATAAATTCATTTTTTAGTATTAATTAAGCAACACTAATCCTTTGTAAATTTTCCTCTTTACAACCTTACTTGAGGCTAATTCATACTTGCATCTTTTCTTTTATATATTGACCTTTACTGAATAATTTCCTTGATAATCTCCATTCCATACAAAAAAATAAAGTTGTGCAAACACCATTTATAATTAATATTTAGTATTAGCCTATATTGGAGCTAAAAATAATAGTGTTACGACTAAACAGTAGACTAAATTAATATCTATAATCAGTAACATTTTGCCAATAAAATTCATCAAGCATCACCAGAATTACTCCGGTCCTTATCACGGTTATGATGGCTTTGCTATCTTCGCTCGTGACATGGATATTGCCCTCAATAGCCCAACTTGGGGATTAATTGAGACTCCTTGGAAAAAAACAGGCGCTAAAACAAAAGCTAAAGCAGCTTAATAGTTAGCTGTATATTGCCTCTAGCAATTTCCATCATTCCAGCTAGGGGCTAGTAGTAGAGGTTAGGGACTAGAGAAGTTATGATTGATTATAAAATCTCTAATCCCTACTTTCAGGAATTCTAGCCCCTATAACTCTTCAGTTATTTACTAACCCAAAACCCAAAGAGATACAGCAATGCCACAGAATCCAGAAAAAATTGTTGACCACTTAGACCTATTTAAACAAGAAGAATACCGCAAACTTTTCAAAAACAAACGGGAACAGTTTGAAGGAGCTCATAGCGACGCGGAAGTTGAACGGGTTTCGGAATGGACAAAATCTTGGGAATACCGGGAAAAGAACTTTGCTCGTGAAGCTTTGACCGTTAACCCAGCAAAAGGTTGTCAACCTGTGGGTGCAATGTTTGCAGCTTTAGGGATTCAAGGAACCCTTCCCTTTGTTCAAGGTTCTCAAGGTTGCGTTGCTTACTTCCGGACTCACCTTAGCCGTCACTATAAAGAACCTTGCTCGGCAGTTTCTTCCTCAATGACTGAAGACGCAGCAGTTTTCGGTGGTCTGAATAACATGATTGAAGGTTTAGAAGTTGCTTACAAACTTTATAAACCGAAAATGATTGCTGTTTGCACTACCTGTATGGCGGAAGTTATCGGTGACTATTCATCCTATTAATTTCAATCGTTTTACTTCTATAAATGACATGAATTAGCCATTGTTGTTACTTATTTTTTGCTTATTGATGCTTGACAAAAATGCCGATGATTATATAAAAATACTAGTTTTTAAACACTAAGATTAACTTATTTGTTTCTTAATTAATTACTTCGTAAAAAAATTATTTTTTAACACAAAAAACAATCAGGTATATAATATATTCAAATATCATAATACCCAAAAAGTAGGATAGTCTACTTTATTTCCCTAACAGACTATCCATTATATTTCATATTTAGTATGATACACAGCTTAAATTCCCTAGTTCCCTAGTGACCAGATAAATGGTCTGGATATTTCCACCAACCTTTACTAGGTATTTAATATGATTAGAATTAGACACAGCTTAAATTAAACCAAATATATTTTGATATTGCTTTAATAAATTATTCAACGCATCATTTTCGGCTTGTAATGTAGTGATTTCATCTTTCATTAAATCTAACTCACTTTTGTTCCCCACAGCTTGTTTAATTGCTTTTTTGCGATTTTCTAAACCAAACCATCTTTGATAGGTTTCTGTGTGCTGTTGCACTGAATGACCTAAATTGTCGGCTGCGGCTTTAATCGGTACTCCCATTAAATGGGCCCTGATTGCCCAAGCATGACGCAAATCGTAGGGAGAAAATCCGACTTTGACTTTATGAAACCAATCAGAAAGAGCTGCACTGAGGGTCTGCATTCCTTTCACGTCATCACGATTATTTATATAATCTTTGACCAACTGAACTATTACAGGATTTTTTAAGTCGAATTTTTCTATCCATGATTCATGCAAAGGTAAAGCCTCCCTTTGACCTGTTTTTCCTAAATGATGAACTTTCCAAGTAATATTATCTGACAGCCAATGGTCAAAATCAGGATACAAAAAAAGTTCTCTAGGGCGACAACCATAGGTCGCTAACATGCCATATAACCAGCGAAAAACTAACCAATAATTTGCTTGTTCTGGTCTTTTGTTGCGTCTATTTTGAGCATATTCTGACCAGAGAAAAAATCCTTGTTCAATTTTTGTGTCATCGGGAATATTGCGGGGTTTAGGTTTTGGTCGTTTATAACTAACAGTTAAATCAATATTAAACTCTTTACAGAATAAATTGAGGGCAATGCTAGTACGATGTTTCCAACTAGGAGTTTCATTTGATATTGCTTCAAACTGTCTTTTCAGATTTTCCGGTGTGGCTAGGGAGTTACGGTCAAATTGGTTTAACACAACTAGATAATTTTTAAAAAAAGTCCCCTCTGATTTAATATTTCGAGGACGGGAACTAAAATATATGTTTTCGTAGCTATCTAATAACTCTCCAAAGGTTTTGAGGGATTTATCTTGTTTACTGCCTAAATATTTCTGGTTCCATGCAAATTGTTGTCTAGCAATTAAACGTCCTAATTCATGAGCTTCTTCCTCAGCTGTTTTTAAACCATAGAAATTAGCTGGTATCCCCAAGGAAATTTTATACTGTTTAGTGGATTTTCCGTTGTGCTGATTGCAATCGGTTGGTTTGAGGGGTAATGTTGCTTGCAAATATAGACTACCAGCAATTTTGACGATTGCAACTCGCACTTTTGCAGCTTTTAAGCGTGCATTAGTTTCTTTGATGGCTATTTTGAGTTGTTCTTGGTTATTAGCAGCTTGTTGCTCTAAGTGCTTCATAGTTCCAATGTATGTACCGTCCGTAGTTGCATTCACGACAGTAGATGGAATCTCACCCTGTTGTTGCTCTGTGTTAAGCATTGCTGAGTTTTTGCTTCAATATTATGGAACTATGCCAATCAAAATATTGCTGTTTTCCAAAAACCTTTTATTTAAAAGTTATTTGTAAACAACAGTATTTCTGTGCATTTAAAATACCATAAATTCACCCTTACAAACAAAATATTCGGTGATGACTTAGGTGCATTCATCACTAATGCTAAAAATGCTGGTGCAATTCCTAAAGAATTACCCGTTCCTTTTGCTCATACTCCTAGCTTCGTTGGTTCCCATACCACTGGCTACGATAATATGATGAAAGGTTTGCTCAGTACCTTAACTGAAGGCAAAAAAGGTAAGAGCAACGGTAAAATTAACATCATTTCTGGTTTTGATACCTATGTTGGTAACAACCGGGAAGTTAAACGGATGTTAAATTTGATGGGTATTGACCATACTATTGTTTCTGATACTAGCGATTACTTTGATGCTCCCAATAACGGTGAGTATGAAATGTATCCAGGTGGAACACCGATAGAGGATGTAGCTGACACAATTAACGCGAAAGCGACTGTTTGTTTACAACGCTACACTACTCCCAAAACCCGTGAGTATATTGAGAAAACCTGGAAGCAACCCACTAAAGTTGTTCGTCCCTTTGGGGTTAAAGGTACTGATGAATTCTTGATGACTTTATCGGAACTTACTGGTAAACCTATTCCCGAAGAATTGGAAATTGAACGCGGTCGTTTAGTTGACGCGATGACTGACTCCTATGCGTGGGTTCATGGTAAGAAGTTCGCTATTTACGGCGACCCTGATTTGATTTACAGTGTCACCAGTTTCTTATTAGAAATGGGTGCAGAACCTGTTCATATCCTTTGCAACAATGGTGACGAACAGTTTAAAGTAGAAATGGAAGAAATGCTTAAAGCAAGTCCATTTGGTCAAGGTGCAACTGTTTGGATTCAGAAGGATTTATGGCATTTCCGCTCTCTGTTGTTTACTGAACCTGTTGACTTCTTTGTTGGTAACTCCTACGGTAAATATTTGTGGCGTGATACCAAAATCCCAATGGTACGGATTGGTTATCCTTTGTTTGACCGTCATCACTTACACCGTTATGCAACCCTGGGTTATCAAGGTGGTTTAAACCTACTCAACTGGGTTGTTAATACCATTCTTGATGAAATGGATCGCAACAGCAATATTACCGGTGAAACTGATATCTCCTTCGACTTAGTTCGTTAATCTTGTCATCACTTGCGACGTGCTACATGTGGTAAATAAAGGGAATAATCTAGTTTTCTACCACGATTAAATCATTCTTAGAGTAGTGTAAAAGCTACTCTAAGTTTCTGAGGATAATCTGTAGAAATTTTAGAGGTTTTCTTTGTTTACCATTTCATGAACGATAGTAATCATTTTCTGGATTTGAGATTTGAAATTGGAACTTCTATGCCAGCGAAAAGTCGGGTTTCTCTAGGAGACCCGACTTTAGAGTTAACGACTAACAGTTAATTTTCAAATTATCTATTCCTTAACTTTTTCTTGTAATAATTTTGTTTACAATAGGGAAAATATTTACCGATGATATTCAAACTATTGGTGTGAGCTTCAACTTAATCTCAATTAACCACACTTATTAATTTATTCCCATACAGTTAGATTTACATCAACAAACATGAAATTAACTCAAGGCAAAATTAAAGAACTACTGAATGAAAGTGGTTGCGAACATAATCACCTCAAAGGTGGAGAGAAAAAGAATAAAAGCTGTACTCAACAAGCTCAACCAGGTGCTGCACAGGGGGGATGTTCCTTTGATGGAGCGATGATTGCTCTGGTTCCGATTACCGATGCTGCTCATTTAGTACATGGTCCGATTGCTTGCGCTGGTAATTCCTGGGGTAGTCGGGGTAGTCTCTCCTCCGGACCGATGCTCTACAAAATGGGGTTTACTACGGATTTAAGCGAAAATGATGTCATCTTCGGCGGAGAAAAAAAGCTCTATCAAGCTATCTTGGATATTTATCACCGTTACAACCCCGCAGCCATCTTTGTGTACTCGACCTGCGTCACCGCGCTCATTGGCGAAGATATGGATGCTGTATGCCAAGCTGCACAGAAAAAAATTGGCACACCTGTAATCCCGGTTAATTCTCCTGGGTTTATTGGTAGTAAAAACCTGGGAAATCGTGCTGCTGGGGAAACTTTGCTGGAGTATGTTGTGGGAACGGGTGAACCGGAGCCATTACAACAACACCTTTTGTGATTAGCTGTTGTACGTTTTGACTGTACTATGTGGGAAGCTCCTCTACGCACATCTTACATGAAAATACGGGCAGGGATGCCTGTTCCACAATAGAGAATTGGATATAACTGTTAGCTGTCAACAGCAGATTAAGTATTTATGTGATTTATGTGAGTTTTAGCTAATAATTTAGTCTACTGATATTGATAATTCAATAACTAATCTTCTATGAAAGTATATGGTTATGCTCGTGTTAGTACCCAGGAACAGGCTGAAGAGTTTGATGCTCTTAATCAGCAAATTGCGAGATTGGAAGCTGCGGGTGCAATCCAAGTATTAATAGATATTGAGTCGGGAAGGAGTGATGGTAGAAAGCAGTTTAATCGGTTGTTGAAGTTAGTGGAACAGAATCAGGTTCGGGAAATTATTATTACCCGTGTGGATCGGTTGGGTCGGAGTGTGATGACGATTCACAAAGCTATTGAAATGTTTGTCAAGCATCAGGTGAATTTGCGGGTATTAGATGCACCGGTCGATCCCAATAGTCCCTTTGGTTGGTTTAGTATTAACCAGATGTCTGGGTTGGCTGAGTTTGAGTCGAGGTTACTATCCCAACGGGTTAAACAGGGTAATGAGTATTTTCGCCAACAGTTAAAGTTTTGTGTACCCCCCTTTGGCTATAGTAAGGATGAAAACCAACGTTTAACCCCTAATCAGGATATGCACCACAAATCCGGAAAAACCTACTTTGAACTCGCGGGGGAAATTGTGGATTTAGTTTTAGAAATGCGATCGCTGAAGGATGTTTGCGATTATATTTATACTGAGTATGATGTGGTTTTTTCGGTGTCTGGGTTACGGGATTGGTTGAATAATTTAGCTTTGCAAGGGCATACAGCCTATTTTATGAAACCTAAACCGGGTGTCAACCGCGAACCAATTATTAATTTTCATACCCATCCAGCCTTGATTACCCCTACCACCTTGGAAGCGATTCACCGGAAACTATCAGCAAATCGAAAGTATCGCAGTTCCAATAATTCCAGTCGTGGTAGATATCCCCTTGCAGGTTTAATTAAATGTGCCCATTGCAGGGGAAGTATGTATCGGAATATTTCCCGTCACCGTACCCGCACTGAATATATGCGTTGTGTGAATTACAGCAAACCGGGTCAGTATAGTTGCGATAATTCTAAGTGTGTGCGATTACGGGAAATTATTGCTCAGACGATTGCAGAGTTGTGTCAAAATGCACCTAAATTAATCGAACATCTGGAAAATCAATTGCGACAGCAATCATTAGTCACCCAGGTTCAAAATAGTAAACAGCTGGAAAAACTTAGCCATGAACTGTCCGTATTGCAGGGACTAGGTAGTGCTAACCCCGATATTATTCACGCGATCGCCAAAATTGAATCCACCATTAATCAACTGTCCACACCCCTTCCAGTTATCGATCGAGACGGATTGGAAAATGCCAAACGTAAGATTGCGATCGCATCCCAACCCACATTTTGGCAATCCCTAGATGACGAGGAATTACAGTGCTTTTTGGCTGAATTCGTGGAAGCAGTAGAAGTTGATTCTCAAGGTGCGATCGCTGTTGTCTGGAAATTATACTACTTCGGATAGTAGATTTTGATTAACCTAAAACACTTGAGAATCTTCTCCAGTAATCATTTTTAGTTAATCTGCATGACAAAATCTGCAACCCAATATCAGCTACTCCCTGGATTAATTAGTAATTTACTTAACATTTATTAATCAAACGATTGTCAAAATACTGATAAAAATAAAATAAAGGATAAAAACCATCAGATAAATCACAACCTTTCATAAACTCCCATTAAAATTAGTAAATAATCACAGGGGCTAAGCGATGGATTACACAAAAAAATCGCTGGGGCTGCTTTTTGTGTACACTTTAGGTGGGTTGATCAACCCACCAGTATTAGCGCAGGCAATACCCGGCATTATACCCGATGAAACCCTTGGTCAAGACGCTTCTCGCATCATTTCTAACGTTTCTATCAAGGGTGAAAATGCCGATTTAATTAACGGTGGTCTGCAACGAGAAAAAAATCTTTTCCATAGCTTCCGCGAGTTTAATATTAATCAAGGACAAAGGGTTTATTTTCAGAATCCACCGGAAGTAATTAATATTTTGACAAGAGTGACAGGTGGCAATCCATCTAACATTTTTGGCAGATTAGGCGTGGATGGTGTCGCAAATTTGTTTCTGATTAATCCCAATGGGATTATATTTGGAGAAAATGCTAGTTTAGATGTACGTGGTTCTTTTGTAGGCTCAACTGCAAATGGAATTAAATTTGGCGACCAGGGATTTTTTGATGCAACCAATCCAACAGCACCACCACTATTAACAGTTAATCCCAGTGCATTACTTTTTCATCAAATTAATCAAAATGCCGCAATTACAAATAATTCTCGTTCCAGTGCCGGTTTAGATCCAACTAATAGCTTTGATACCTTTGGTTTACGAGTAGGCGATGGTCAAAGTTTATTGTTAGTTGGTGGTGATGTAAATATCAATGGTGGTGGCTTAGTTGCCTTTGGTGGCAAGATTGGGGTTGCTGGAATTAAAGGTAACGGTACGATTGAATTAAATCACAACTCTGGAAATTTAAATTTGCAAATACCCAGTAATGTAGAAAGGGGAAATATTGCTTTAACAAATCGAGCCGGATTACTTGTTACGGCTGGAGGTGGCGGTGATATTCATTTGATTGGCAAGGATATTACTATTAATAATAGTCGCATTCAAGCAGGTATTTTAGGTGGGTTGGGTTCCCTTAATATTCAAGCAGGTGATATTCAAATAGACGCTCAAGGTTTACTTCGGGTTGATAACAATAGTCGAGTTTTTAATAATGTCAATAGTCAAGGATTGGGAAATGGGGGAAATGTACTAATTAATGCTCAAAATTTACAGGTAAACTATGGTACACAAATTGGAGTTTTAAACTTTGGTGAAGGAAATACGGGAGATCTAAAAATTAAGGTAGATCAAACCATTGATTTAGATGCAGGGGTTCAAGGAAGATTTACTGGCTTATTTGCCCAACTAATTGAAGGGAAAGGAACAGCAGGAAATATATTGATTGAAACTGGTAATTTAAATATTCGTAACGGTGCTGCCATTGGTAGTGGAACCTTTGGAACCGGAAGTGTGGGAAAAGTTGAAATTATGGCTCGTGATACAGTTTCGTTATTTGGTGAAGGTAGAAGTGTTATTTTCAATGATGTTGGTTTTGGTGGAGAAGGAAATAGTGGAGGAATAAAAATAAATACGGGTTCCCTATTTTTGAGTGATAAAGCAGTTATCTCTTCTAATGTCGATGGACAGGGAAATTCCGGAGGAGTTGATATTACTGCTCGTGATTTAGTTTCCTTGGATAATGCAGGTGAAATCGCTGGAGGAAGAATACCAGAAACACTAATTCTCAGTCGAGTTAATGATGAAGCGCAGGGAAACAGTGGTGATATTAATATTAAAACAGGTTCATTACGTATATCCAATTCCCAAATTACTACTAGCACCGCAAGTAAGGGGAATTCCGGTAGTGTGATTATCGATGCAAATCAGGAAGTTTTATTATTGCGAAGTGGTGATATTTTCACGGAAGTTACTTGCGCTTGCGAAACTGAAAGTGGTCAAGGAGGAGAGGGAAAAGGAGGAGATATTAGAATTACAACCGGTTCCCTAGTGATTGATAGTGGCTCTAATCTCCGTGCAGATACTGAAGCTAAAGGTAATGCGGGCAACATTGTAATTAATGCCCGCAAGCGAGTTGTTTTTAGCGGTAGTTCTAAAGATTTTACCACCGGAGCTTTTACCCAAGTGGAACCAGAAGCGGTAGGTAACGCTGGAAATATTACTATTAATACACCGATTCTATCAATTTCTGGTGATAACCAAATTAATACAAGAACCCAAGGACAGGGAGATGCGGGAAATATATTTATTAATGCGGAATCGGTGACTTTAGATGGTCCTCGTGTGCGGATTACCAGTGGTGCGACCCAAAGGGGGAGAATTGCGGGAACCTTTGGTAATGGAGGGGATATTAATATTCAATCTCGCTCTTTATTAGTGAATAATGGTGCCAAAATATTTGCCGATTCGGAATTGAGTGATGGTAGCGCTGGGAATATTTATATTGATAGCAATAAAATCCGTTTAAATCATAACGCAATTATTTCTGCGAATACTCGTAGCGCTAATATTATTCAAGAACAAGCTACAATCAATTTGAATGCTACTGCCGTAATTCTGCGTCGTGGTAGTCTGATTTCGACTAATGCTACAGGTACAAATGTTGTCGCTGGCAATATTAATATTAATACGGGAGTATTAGTAGGATTAGAAAATAGTGATATTACTGCGAATTCCGTGGATTTTCGAGGTGGTCGAGTCAAAATTACTTCCCAAGGAATTTTAGGTATTGAAGCTCGTGATTTTCTCACACCAGAAAGTGATATTACCGCAACCGGAGCATCTGCGGATTTAAGGGGGATAACGGAAATTAATACACCGAATGATGATCCAGTTAAGGGAATTATTGATTTACCAAATCAGATTCTGGATAAAAGCGATCAAATTGGGGGTATTTGTCCTCGGGGTGCTGATGCGGTGAAAAAAATTGGCGAATTCACCGTGACTGGACGGGGTGGAAGTTTACCACCCAGTATTTTTGAAGTGTTTACAGGTGATATTTACACTAGGGAGTTGGTGAATTTGCCTGCAAATCTGGAAAATTCGGCTGGATTCTCGACCCAGGGTTCAACACAGGTATTGGGGGGAGAAAAAAAATCAGTGGGAATTGTGGAAGCTCAGGGATGGATTCGTCGTCCGGATGGAAGGGTGGTATTGGTGACTAATTTACCCCATAGTTCTGCTAATTTTGCCGATAGAGCAGTTTGTTTGGGAAATGATGGATAACCCTGCGTTGGAGCAAATTCTCGGAAAATTTAAAGGGAATAGGGAGCAGAGAGTAGTGAGTAGAAAGAAAATCAGGTTTTGAATCAACTATCCACACCACTTCCAGTCATCGATGGAGACAGAAAATATCAAACGCAAAATTGCGATCGCATCTCAGAGGTCATTGAAAAAGTCATTTATCGTTTTTGGGAATAGGAAGAGACGCGACATGTCGCGTCTGTACTCTCGAAGGAAAAATCAGCTTTATAATCCCATGTCCAGGGTCAGGATGATAGTCAAAATAGTGATAATTAATACTTGACAAACATCCTCTCGTACCCTTTTACTTTGGAATTGATGGAGAGCAGGGGTAACAGGGGAAGAAAATATGTCAGATATCAACCCGTATTTTGGAAATCCTGAGATAATGAAGTATTACCATCGTTCTGGGGAATCCCTCCATAGGTTTGGATGAATTCTGCTGGGGACATATCACCGATTTTTAAGTCACCATAGTATTTTTGAAAGGTTACTAGTAACTTTTCATTCAAGGTTTTGAGAACTTTTTGTGAATGTGTCGAAGCCATTCGATTTTGGATTTTAGATTTGAGATTTTGGATTTTTCTGGAGACTTATCCATCAACGAGAACCGAAAACATCTGAAAACCCCCACGGGTATTTGTTTCCAGGTAGTATGGACAAGTCCTATGTAGTGCAAGAGAACTATCCCACCTATCCTTACCCTGTACAATTTCTAGATTATTATTTGGTGAAAATTTATCTGTTAACAGTGAACGACTGTAATCAATACGGTTCGGTTAATGATTTTTCGTTGTGGTTTCGGGAGACGCGATATATCTCGTCTCTACAATTATTTGGGGTTTATGAATTTTCTGATCCGAACCGTATTGCGACTGTAATCCCCCATTCCCAGCAAATTCTGGGGATTATTCCTTAATATTCACATGTACTGCTTACACCAAAAACTTATGAAAGAAAGGGCTTTTTTCCTATTCCCTACTCCCCACTTCCCACTCCCTATTTGCAAGCGAGAAGTTAAATAAATGCCAAGTCTTGACTAATTCGTTACAAAAAGTTACATTTATTAACAATCAGATCGAAATAAATCGGTGTTTTCGGTTTGATATCTCCCATCGAAATTTATGGATTTCATTTTTCAGCCCTGACATCCTTGGTGTCAGGGTTTTTGCTAGCGAAAATGGCTTGTTGTGGGTAGTCATCATGTACTGCTGATACCCTATTACTTTGGTGTTGATATCTGACCGGGGAAGTAGGTAGGTGCAATTAACCATAAAACCGCAACATAACCGATTATTCGCTTCAAAGCCTTACTCCCGTACAGACGCGATATATCGCGTCTCTCCCTGATCTCAACGACAATTTTCACCACCCACCTACTGAGCAGGGGAAGAAAATGTATCACAATTTGAGTGAAATGATATTACACCAACAACAGGTGCAAGTAGTTTTTCCTACTCCCTCTGTTCCCGACCCAATCCAAAATCTAACATCCAAAATCCGAAATTATATGGGTTTGGATTCCTCGTTGTTCCATCATCTTGGTAAATAAATCGGTAGGTAAAGCAGCTTCTGGGGGGTGTACTCCAGGTTTGTGTAACTCTCCAGATAGTAATAATTGGGCAATACTTCCCGTACCACATCCAGCAGCGATCGCAGTGTTAGCATGGGTGAAGGTGCTGCAAATCGTTTTCGTGATATTATTTTTCTTTCCGGTGACAGATGCACGTACCGACACACCAATCCCAGTAAATCGATCGGTGACATCGGTCATAATATGGCTGACTTGGGATAAAAACTCCATCCCCACCTGACTTTTGATCCAAAATTTGGGAAATAAATGGGCTGCAATCCAGGTTAGGTGATTATAATAATCGGGAAGGGAACCAAATTTGGTAATGGTTGTTTTTACCGTAGGAAAAGTTGCCGGTAAAGTGAATGTTTCTGGCATATCATACCAATAAACACCACAACGACCGTAGGGTGGAGGAAAGTCGATTATTTCCCGTTGTGTATAGGGTTTTATCTGTTGCCATTCCCCATTGATCAATGCCGCAAAGGGATTTTGTAAACCTAAAAAAGTAGTGCGCATGACGGTGATTCCTGCACCTCCAGAACCGGATACAACATAACTTAGATGGATAGTTTCTGGTTCATCTAATGCTTCCACACATTGACGCACCATACTATTAGAAATACCGGGGAAAATACCTGTGTTAATGATGGCGGTAATTCCCGCTGTTTGAGCGAGATTATTTAATTTGAGTGTTTTAGCAGTATAGGAACGGTGGTCACTGACATCCAGATAATTCACACCAAATTTAATACATGCTTCTAAAACTTGGGTATCACGAAAATGAAATGGTCCAGCACAATGAATGACTAAATTACTTTCTGCAATGGCTTGATTGAGGGTATGAATATCATCTAAATCTAGGCTGAGATAGGTAAAATCATGATGATGATCTATATCAACTTTGCGTCCAGTAATTGTAATCTGAGCAGGGGTATAGCGATGAATATCTTCAGCGACACTGCGACCGATTCGACCACTTCCACCTAAAATTAAAACTTTGTTTTTCATGGGGATTTACATATTATCTTCTAATTATAATTATTTCAACTATTTCGCTGGATCACTGTCATCTATCTAGAAGGTAGTTAGCTAAAACCCATATTCGTTTTATAATTACTTTTGGGTTTTGTTGAGTGTTGACCGTCAGTGGTTAGGAGTATCCCCATTTTGCATCAATTTTCCATCAAATCAGGTTTGCAGTGGAAGCGTTCACTTATTTTTTTCTTCTCCAGTCGCCATTTTGTCACTACTCCCCACTCCCGTACAGAAGTGATATATCGCGTCTCTCCCTACTCCCTGTCTACAACAATAATTTTCCCCACCGACCCAATTCATATTCGATGTTGAATGGGAATTTCCATCACAAATGTAGTTCCCACCTGGGGAGTGGATTGACAATATAATCGACCACGGTGTTTCTCAACAATTATTTGATAGCTAATTGATAAACCTAAACCTGTTCCTTTACCAACATCTTTGGTGGTAAAAAATGGGTCAAATAATTTATCAATTATTTCTGCGGGAATACCAATACCGTTATCTGCGATTTTAATTTGTACGTAATTATCAGCGAGGATTTGAGAACTAATAATAATACAAGGATTGACAATTCCTTCTAGTGCATCAATGGCATTAGTGAGTAAATTCATAAATACTTGATTCAGTTGTCCAGGGTAGCATTCCACTTGGGGAATTGCAGTATACTTTTTAATAATTTGGATTTCTGACTGATTT
Source organism: uncultured Calothrix sp. (assembly GCA_937973965.1). Classification (GTDB taxonomy): domain Bacteria; phylum Cyanobacteriota; class Cyanobacteriia; order Cyanobacteriales; family Nostocaceae; genus NIES-3974. The sequence continues at coordinate 22,753 of CALJJQ010000152.1, forward strand.
GGTTTACCCTTAAGACGATTATGTAAAATAAGTAAAGTGCTTTCAATCCCTTCGTGAATATCAACTGTTTTAAATTCTGCTTCGTCTAATCGAGAAAAATTACGTAAAGATAAAACTATTTCCCTAATTCTTCTAGTTCCCTCTTGCATAGAGGTTAAAATTTTTCGTAAATCTTCTTGAATAAAGGGTAAATCTATGGCTGCAATTTTTTCTTTAATTTCTGCAACTGGTTCCGGATAATATTGTTGATAAAGTTGAATTAGCTGTAATAAATCTTGAGTATATTCGCTCGCGGGAATGAGATTCCCATGAATAAAGTTAGCTGGATTGTTGATTTCATGGGCTACACCTGCTACCATTTGTCCTAGGCTAGACATTTTTTCACTTTGAATCAGTTGGGTTTGAGTGCGCTTAATTTCTTGCAGTGCCGCTTGTAAATCTTCCTTCTGTTTTTGTAACTGCATTTCGGCTTGTTTCCGTTCGGTAATATCAATAGAAACGCCAATTATTCCTGTTACTTCCCCCACTTGATTATAAATGGGTGAATAACGACTTTCAAAGTAAGTGCCATAAATCTCAACGATAGAGGTGAATTCTTCACCTTGAAGGGCTTGGTTTATTTGCTCAATAATTTCCGGCATATCTTGATACATAATATAAACTGATTGACCAATAATTTCACCTCTGTTAAGTCCTAATTTTTTTAATCCATGACCTTCGGAAAAGGTAAAATATCCGGCTTTATCGATGGCAAAAAGAATAATTGGAGCCGAGGAAATAACTGTTTGTAAACGCTGTTGACTTTCTCGTAATGCTTCCTCAGCTTCCTTTCTTTCTGTGATATTCAAAGATGTGCCAATACATCGATAAATTCGACCGTAACTATCTTTGATGGGATTGATTGTAGTTAAAAACCACATATTTTTATCATTAAATTGTAAACATTCTTCGTAACTAGTTTGTACACCTGATTGTACACAAGTTTGATAGCGCTGATAAATCTCTTCTCCTTGACTTCCAGGAAATAATTCTTGAGGAGATTTATTAATCACATCCCCATAACTTAAGCCAGTTACTTTCTCGGTCGATAAACTCCAACCAGAATAATGAAACTCTCCATTTTCCATCACATCGACAACAAACACACAATGTTCTGTCCCTTCATAAATGCTGCGGAGAAATTCTTCCTGTTCTCGAATTTTTTCCTCAGCTTCTTTTTGTGCTGTGATATCAAATATACATCCATCCCAAATAATCGCACCATCTGATTGTAATTTAGGTTTGGAAATACCTTTTAACCATTTTTGTTGACCAGAAGTAGTGATAATCCGGTGTTCTAATTCCCATTTTTCTAAGGTTTGGGCAGAATGGATTATGCTTTCCTGCATTTTGGAAATATCTTCCGGATGAACATTGGCAAAAATATCTATTGAATTATCTAAAAGTAGCTGTGGTTCAACTTCGTAAATATCTCGACATCCAGAAGATACATAAACAAAAGATTGATTCCCTTTTCTATCTAAGCAAAACTGATAAATCATCCCCGGAACATTATCGGTAATTTGCTGTAATTGTGTTTGAATTTGCTGCAACTGATTAGTTCTTTCAATGACTTTTTGCTCCAGTTTCTCGTTTAGTTCTGCTAGGGATATTTCCGCTTGTTTCCGTTCCGTAATATCGACGATACACCCATCCCAAATAATTACCCCATCTGGTTGTAATTCCGGTTTAGAAATTCCCTTTAACCATTTTTTTTCTCCAGAGGGGGTAGTAATTCGCCATTCTAATTCCCACCTTGCTAATGTTTGGGCTGATTCAACGATTGTTTGTTCTAATATGGGTAAATCTTCCGGTTCTGTCACCCCAAATAATACATAGGCATTTTCGTATATAGCTTGTGCTTCGATTCCCCAAATTTCTTTACATCCAGGAGAAACATAGAGAAAAGATTGATTTCCATCCGGATCTAAACAAAACTGGTAAATCACTCCCGGAACATTATCCATCAGTCGCGATAAACGCATTTCAGTTTGACGCAATTGTGCTGTTCTTTTCTCAACTTTTTGTGCTAATTTTTCTTGGGACTGTTGTAATTGGGTTTCAATTTGCTGATGCTTGTATAACTGACCCAGTTTTTTACCAACATTCAGCATAATTCCTAATAAATAGGGATCCTGATGGCGCTTTTTTGAACTCAAAAAAACAATTACCGCAACAACAGCGCGATCGCATATAATAGGGAGGGCAAAACCAGAATATAATCCTGCTGTTACATCCGTCTCAATCCACATCGCTTCTACCCGTGATATGACTTGATGTAAGAATTGGGAATTGAGTAGGAATTGATTAATTGCAGTTAATTCCCAGGACAGAGATGATTCTTGATGGGGATGGAGGTAGGTGCGATCGCAATCAAGTTGATGATTTTGGCAATCGTACATCCAGACTTGACCAACGTCCCAGTTGAAACCGGAACAAACTTCCTCTAAAAATTTACCACTAGCTAGGGAAAAGTCAGTAAATTCACCAATAATACCTGTTAATAATGACTGAAGACAAAGATGTTGTTGGAGACGTTTAGTTGCGGTGATCACCTCCGTGAACATAATTACACCCCTAATCACCCCATCTTCGTTGTACCAGGGATGAATTTCCCACCTCAACCATTCCAAATGGCCATCAGGACGAACTAAACAATCCTCCTTAGTGATGGTTTGATGCTGTTGTAAACACAAACGGTATGCTTCCTCCCAACAGGGAAGAGAATGGGGAAAAAGTTCACAGTGAGATTTACCGATGATATCCTGATGGCTCAAACCATAATTTTCCTGCCAACGGGGAGAAGCCATCACATAGCGCATGTTACAATCAAGAAGCGCGATCGCATGGGGAGAAAGTTGAACTAAAAGTTCAGTTGATGGTAGATTTTGCTGCTGTTTGGTTGGAATTTGATGGTCAATATCCCTAGTCAGGTTGTTTGCAGATGAAATCTTTTCGGTTATATCTTCAGCCATAGAAAATCACCAGAACTCGATTGGGGTTACTGGTATTTATATTTCCCAAATCATGGCAGTAATATCATTTTGGATTCTGAATAGCCATTTTCATCCTAACTGGAGGTGATTATGTCCCAAACACCTTTAAAGATGACCCTGGAGGAGTATTTAGCTTACTATGATGGTACGGACAAGCGTTACGAACTGGACGAAAATGGGGTATTAGTAGAAATGCCTCCTGGAACTGGTAGACATGAAGCTATTATCACTTTTTTAGTAGTTCGTTTCTTTTTAGAAAAGCAACGTTTGGGATTACCCTTGGAACCTCGTACTAATGGTATTGAAGTTCTAACCAACAAGCAAGCAAGACGACCAGATGTGTTGATGATAACTCCCCAACAAGTTGCTGCAATTGAAAACACTTCTGCAATTTTGAAAACCCCACTCCCTTTGATTGTTGAGGTGGTATCCCCTGAGTCGATTGACCGCGATTATCGCATCAAAACATTAGAGTATGCAGATTTTGGTGTCGCTGAGTATTGGATTGTTGATCCCTTGACTGAACAGGTGACGGTTGGCTTTTTGCAAGGAAATAATTACAACCAGACGGTATTTACTGGAAATCAACAAATTGTATCCCTAACTTTTCCAGAAATGAATGCAAATGCTGAAAATATACTCGGAGCAAAACTTTAATTCAGGGATTAGGAAGTAGAGAAATTGTGTGATGGGGTTTCCAATCCAGAATCAGCGCTATTGTTTAAGTTTTTAAAAACAAAATTATCGTAGAAGTAGAGACATAGTTATGCGATGTCTCTACACAACGTCAAATTGTTAATTCATATTTTTATTCAGCAACATCCACAATCTACAGTCGAGACGACCCGACGGGTCATCTCTACGGAAATCCAAAATCCAAAATCATCTTCCTCCCAACCCTTCCACAATCGTTTTCGTATTTTCCTGCATCATTTTGATATAGGAGTCTCCCCGACTACCTCTAACATCAATGGAATCGGAATATAATTGTGTTCTCGCTAATTTGACATTAGCTTCCTGAGCAACGGTTTTGATTAAATTTGGGTTCAGGGTTGTCTCTGCAAAAATGGTCGGAATTTGACTTTTTTGAATCGTTGTCACCAGATTTTTGACAGTTTGAGCACTAGGTTGTTCTTCGGTACTAATACCAATCAAAGTACCCAAAATCTCAATTCCATAAGCTTTACCATAATATTGAAACGCATCATGAGTCGTCACCAACCTGCGGTTTTGGGGAGGAATAGTTTGAATTTTTTGTGCGATCGCATGATCTAACTTTTTCAATTCTGCAATCAACTGTTCCCCATTTTGGCTAAAAAAGGCTTTATTTTCCGGGGATATACCCGTTAACTCATCGCGAATTTTCCCCACCATCAAAATGACATTTTTCACATCTCCCCACACATGGGGGTCGGGAACAGTTTCACCATTTTTTGATAAAGTCAAAGGTTTTGCAACCTCCCCCACCGCAACCCGTTTCCCTTGACGATTAGTCGATTCCATCATCCGGATAATCCCAGGTTCCAAATTATAACCGTTGTACAACACCAACTGTGCTGATTCCAATGCACGACTATCTTGAGGTGTCGGTTCGTACACATGGGGGTCATCACCAGGTTTCAGTAAGGAAACCAAATTCACCTTATCTGCTGCAACTTTTGCTGTTAAGTCCCCAATAATCGTATTTGTAACCACTACCTTTGGTTGATCCGGTTTCCTATCCCCAGACAGATTCGGTGACTGACAACCAATCATCAAAGTACTGCAAATCAAAAAAAAACCGAATTTACCTGCTTTCCCCCATCCCCAACTACCAATACCAATTAGATGACGATTTCTCCCCATTTTTCTCTCCCAATTATGTTTTGTAATATTTTCGCTATTTTTCATTTTTGTTTCATTTTCCATGTTAGATTATTTTCATTATCTTTTCATTATTTGGATTTTTCGGGGGGTATATAGGGATGAGCATAATTAATGTAAATAAAAAAAATACTTTTTTAGAGTCATCCACGGAAATTATTGTTAATCATCTCAGTGTGAGCTACCAGAAAGTTTTAGCCCTATTAGATGTAGACCTTATCGTCAAGCCGGGAAGAATTACGGGTATATTTGGACCCAATGGAGCTGGTAAAAGTACGCTGATGAAGGCAATGATCGGATTGGTATCCCACAGTGGGAGGGTAATGTATCAAGGAAAACCCCTAGCTCAACAACTAGAAAAAGTGGCCTACGTACCCCAACGTAGTCAAATTGATTGGACCTATCCTGCAAATGTATGGGATGTGGTAATAATGGGGAGGGTGAAAAAAACTGGTTGGTTGCGACAATTTTCAGCCCAAAGTCGGCAAATAGCCAAAGCAGCTTTAGCACGGGTAGAAATGGCTGATTTTAGCCACCGTCCCATCGGAGAATTATCCGGAGGACAGCAACAGAGAGTATTTTTAGCTCGTGCTTTAGCCACTGACGCAGATATTTACTGCTTTGACGAACCCTTTGTGGGAATTGACCAGAAAACCCAAGGGATTATTTTTGAGGTTTTCCATGAATTAGCCAATGCAGGTAAAATCGTTTTGGTCGTTAACCATGATTTAGGGGAATCGATCGCTAATTTTGACGACTTAATCTTGTTAAATCAACAGGTGATAGCCAGTGGTGCACGTCAGCAGGTATTTACAGATACAAATCTCCGTCGTGCTTATGGTGGTCAGGTGATTTATTTGACGGATGCAGCGTGAATGGTTGACCTAAAGAAGACTCGACAGGTTGTCTTTACCGATCGATTCTAAAACCAAACCAAATTCCCATATATTTTTCACAAAACAAATTTCCTCAAGACAAAGTGTTGATATTATCAAGCTTATTAGAACCATTAAAATACGGGTTCATGCAACGTTCCTTGATTGTTGCCATACTCGTTGGTATCCTGTGTGCAGTAGTCGGTAGTTATTTAATGGTGCGCAAACTAGCTCTGTTAGGAGATGCCATTAGTCATTCCGTGTTACCAGGGTTAGCGATCGCATTTTTATTAGGTGGTAATATTTTTATTGGTGCATTTATCGCCGGGGTGATTAGTACATTGGTCATCACCTGGATAGAAACGCGATCGCCGATTAAAGAAGATGCAGCAATGGGGATTGTCCTCTCGGCTTTTTTCGCTCTTGGTGTAACCTTAATTACGGTCATTCAAAAGACAAATAAAATCGATTTGAATCATTTCCTCTTTGGTAACATTCTCAGCGTCACTCCTACGGAGGTACGTGATACAGCAATTATTACCCTATTTGTCTTAACAGTCGTCTTTGCCATTTACAAAGAACTATTATTTTATACATTTGACCCCGTAGGCGCACAAGCAGCAGGCATTAACGTCGATTACCTCAACTTTGGTTTAATGCTATTAATAGCCCTCACCATCGTCGCGAGCATGAAAGTAGTCGGTGTAATTTTAGTTTTATCCCTACTAATCACACCCAGCGCTACAGCCTATTTACTAGTCAATCGCCTTCATGAAGTCATGTTAATTGCCGCCATTATCGGTATATTATCAAGTATATCTGGCATGTATTTAAGTTACTTTTTCAACTACCCCTCCGGTCCAGCCATTGTCTTAGTCGCATCCGGATTTTTCATCCTCGCATTCCTATTTAGTCCCCGTCACGGAGTCATCAAATTGCCTTTTTATCGCTCGTAAATAGGGAGTTGGGAGTGGGGAGTAGGAGTAATTTATTTACCGGAAAAACTGGGTTCAAATGGCATTCACAGATTGGCATACACCCCCTCGACCCCATTCTGGTATAAAGTAGGTAGCAGAGTGGGAATCGACAACATGAGCGGCAATCAAATCTTTGAGCAATCGATCAAAATTAATGCCAGTGCAACTATAGTCGAACGCTGCATTACCAATCAAACCCTAATGCATCGCTGGCTAAATCCAGCCTTACGCTGTCAACCAGTAGGTGAATGGAATACAGAAATTGGCGGAGAAAGCGAATTTATGATTCAAATTCCCCTATTACAACCAACATTACATAGTAAAGTTGTAGAGCGGAAACCAGGGTTAGTTGTATGGGAATTTACCGGCTTTTTTCACGGACGGGACACCTGGGAATGTCAACCACAACTGAAGGGAACACAATTAGTCAACCGATTTGAATTTACCATTCCTAACCCAATCGTGAAATGGGGATTTAAAACCTTTGCTCAAAATTTGACAAAAGCAGATATGGAAGCACAATTACAACGTTTGAAGTTGGTAGCAGAGGAAATACAACAACAAGAATAGAATCATAAATTTCGTAGAGACGCGATATATCGCGTCTCATATTCTGGATATTTTGCCAACATTTTTTCAAAAACCCTCTGTCAGAAATCGGGTTTTTAACCCAGATCATCTAATGTAATCAATAATTTATCCTCAAAAACCCAACTTGTGAGACAATTGATTTACTGATTTACGATAGTCTAACGTCGCCATCTATCAAATTGATCTTCCGAACAACCATCAATATAACGATTACTTACCCAACCCCGATACGAGGTAACTCGTTCCCTAGGAACTGTACCGAATACTCGTCCTGTTAACCTTACCCAATTTCCCTGTCTGTGACTAGCTCGAACAACGTTTCCCCGTCTTAATCCTCCCACGATTCGGTGGTTAGTACCTGGACTACTACGCACATTAACGGAAGCAGTTATAAAAGAACACACTGTACCCCTTTGAGCAGAACTGGGAACTGCACTCAACAGAAGCAAAGAAGCACTAAAAACACCCAAACACAGGTAATTTAGCATCTTGGATGTCGAAGAATTAAGTGTCATAGTTTATAAAAAAATTTATCAACTATCACATCCTACAGTTTGAATAATCGTAATCCCATCGGGTTTAGATTTTTTTAAGAGGTCGGGTTTTTAAAAACGACAACCTAACCTCTAAGACAAATCCAAAATCCAAAATTCCCAATTAACGTGAGTTCAATGAACCTCACCCCAACCACTCTCCGACTTCCCAGAGGGACAGAAAAATCTGTAGTTTTAACCAAAAATCAATGCTTCCAAAGCTCCTCTCCCTTTTGCCTACCGTGTACACACAAGTCGGAACCCCACCCCCTAACCCCCTCTTTCAAGGGTAGGTATTTTGTATTTGGTCATTTTTTGTCTATTTCAGCCGGTGCTTAAATTCTGAAACGACTAAACCACCTTAAACAATTGAGAATTTTCTCAACTATTTTTGATATTCTAAAAAACCTACCCTTGTGAGAGGTTAGGGTGGAGTTCTTGATTTTAATGTCATTCGAGTAATTGTGTGTACACCGTAGCTCCCTTTTGCAGAGAGGTTATTTGAATCCGTCGTAGCGAGCTTCTCCGCAGAAGTACTCACTTCCAACTAACTACGCAAATCATCAATGGTGGGATAATCAGGTTTTTCCCCTTCAAAAACAGGTATATGGAAATCAACATTATTACTAACTAGCATCTGTTCTACCTGTTGGAGTGCAGGAAGATTGCCACAAAGCAACACTTGGTCACGGGGTTGTAAATCAATAGTGGGTTCGGGAAAACGGATAAATTTGCTATCACGACGCATCGCTTGAATTTGGACACCAAACTTTTTCCGTAAATCTAAATCCTCAATGGTTTTCCCCAAAATCATTGCATCAGGACTAATTTCTACCCACTGACAAGCACTTCCCGGTACTGCTGCTTGTCCCTTGGCAAATTCCTCTAGAGCGGCAAATTCTTCAGAAGAACCGACTACTAATAATTTATCACCCTCCTCCAGTTTGGTTTTGACATCGGGATAATCGATTTCTTTGCCATTTGCACGACGAATAGCCATTAAACTGACCCCGGTTAAATAACGGATATCCGCTTCCTCTAGGGTCATACCAATTAAGGGTGATTGGGGTGGTAAATCATACCAACGTTTGTTTAAATCCTGGGTGACTCTTTGGAGGTAATTAGCAACTTCCGATTCGCTTTCCTCTGGACGCAAATCGAGGTAATGACGATCGCGAATTTGTTGCATTTCCCGTCGCACCCGACCAACTCGTAATCCTGCATCGGTGAGGAGGTAGGTTGCCATTTCGATACTAGCTTCAAACTCCGGTTGCACAACTTCCCTTGCACCTAATTGGTATAATGCCTCAATATTGCGATCATCGATCGCACGGACGACAATCTTAATATCGGGGGAAAGTTCTAAAGCCCGTTTTAATGATAATCTGGTGCTGGCAGGGTCTGGTAGAGCTAAAGCCATAGCCTTGGCGGTACTGACGCAGGCTGTTTCTAATACATGAAAGCTGACACAATTCCCGTATACATAGGGGATACCTGCATCCCGTAATTGTTGAATCCGACTTTCGGATTGATCAATTACAATAATGGGAATTTCGTTTTGTTGGAGTAATTTCACGAGATTTTTACCAACCCTTCCATAGCCACAGACGATAATATGGTCTTTAAAAGGTATTTCGTCGGCGATATCTAAGGGTTTTCCTTCTCCAGTTAAATAGGGTTTAAACCAGGGTATGGATTCCAACCAATCAAACATGAGGGGGACAAGACGGAGGACAAAAGGGGTAAGTACCAGGGTGACGGCTGTTGTACCTAAAATCAGTAAATATACTCTTCGGGAAACCAAACCCAGCGCTTGTCCTTCACTGGCTAAAACAAAGGAAAATTCACCGATTTGGGCTAATCCAAAGCCTGCTATTAAGGCTGTTTTCAGGGGATAGCGAAATAATTTGACTAGAGGAGTTACGATTAAAAATTTACCAATAAATACTATAGCCACCAAACCGAGAATTAACTCCAGATTATTCCAGAGAAACACCGGGTCAATTAACATCCCAATGGAGGCAAAAAATAAACTAGCAAAGATATCCCGTAGGGGTTCCACATAGGAAAGGGTTTGGTCCGCGTATTCCACCTCCGAAATCATTAACCCTGCGACAAAAGCCCCCATTTCAATCGAAAGACCTAATTCCTCTGTAATTAGGGCAATTCCCAAACATAAGGCTACCACACCTAATAAAAACAACTCTCGGCTTTCCGTCCTCGCTAATAACCGTAATAAGGGCGGAATTAACCAAATACCGGCGATAATTGCTCCTGCGGCAAATAAACCTAATAAACCCAAAGCCTTAAGGACGGCAATACCAATTAATTCTGGGGGTTGGTCTAATGCTGGTAAAACCGCCAACATTAATCCTAACGCCAAATCCTGCACCACCAAAATACCCAGTAAAACCTGTCCGTGGGGGGTTTCAGTTTCATTACTCTCCATCAACGACTTGAGAACCACCGCAGTCGAAGACAGAGATAAAATACCACCTAAAAATACTCCCTGGGCAGGATTTGTCACCCACCCCACCGCTAGAGATACTAAAGCAGTGATGGTAATGGTGAGGATAATTTGTAAACCTCCCCCCCCCAGTGCGATCGCTTTCACTTTTTTTAGCTCCCCCAGGGAAAATTCTACCCCCAAGGCAAATAGTAAAAACGCTACACCAAATTGGGCTAAGGTTTCCACCTG
>CALJJQ010000153.1 GCA_937973965.1 uncultured Calothrix sp.
TTTTCTTTATCAACTACTCCCGATTTCCGTACAGACGCGACATGTCGCGTCTCTTAAGCATTAAAATCGACTTTTAAAATATCCTCTAACTCTGGCTATAAATTTTATATTAAATTTATATTAAAAAAGGGCATCGAAAAAGATGCCCGTTATGCAGGAAAATCCCTAGATCAAGGATAAACCTACACCTTCCCAACAATCAGCAACAGTGGCTAGTTTGAGTTAGCCACACTCACAGTCATAGACGTGACTATAGGTTATATTATTAACGATTTATATGGAGTGACTTCAGTAGATGTGCTGAATTATTCTGACGGTAAAAAAATCTCAATATGAGAAAATTTTGCTGTTGACAATCAAAGGGTAAATATTGAAATCTAATTAAAAGATTACCATGAATATTTTGAAACAAAAATGAAAATGATGATTTCACTAGCTGTAAAAATCTTTTAGTTAGTGTCGGGAATTCAGAACAGGCAAGACCTGCATTTCTCACAAGGGAGTGATAAGCCTTGGGTAGTGGGTTTATTTTCTTGCTACTCCCTACTCCCCACTGCCTACTCACTGAAAGTTTGAGAAGTTTGTGAGAAATCCGGGAAGAGGGAATAATTTTTACTTTTACCCTCTATTTCAACTTTTCACAGATCCAAAAAAATTACAGATGCAAGATTTTGCAGCCAGATGTGCCCATTCTGACAGCATTTTCGGCGGTCAAAATAGCCTTGCAAGGTTTTTGAATTTCCAGATGTGAAATCACGCACTTGTTTTTGAGAAAAATGCTTGAATTACTGAATCTGTAGGAGTTATATCGATTCTCTTGTACTTTGCAATAAATGAAACTAGAATAATCAACGGTTACAGCCCCTGATATGTAGTAACGTAAGTTGCTGGTTAGTGCCTCTAAATGTATCAGTAAGATACATAATATCTGCTTTCCTGTATTTTTAGATACGAAAATTTGAGATTTTGTACTTGAAAATCGGCATTTTTTTATAACTAGCAATTTGGGTTAGTAAGCATTAGCGTGAACGATATTAGATACTTTAAGTATTAAAATCGACTTTTACAACCTCCTCTAAATAGACTTCACCCAAACTCCGTCATCCTCAATTTTCACCCCATAGGTTTTCAAAGCTTGGGTCGCAGGACCTGCTAACCGCTTGCCATCGCGAGCAAATGCAGACTGGTGACAGGGACAGAGGAATTGTTGGTTTGTGCTTTGCCAATCTACCTTACAACCTTGATGGGGACAGGTGGGGTCAACGGCGATAATATTAGTTTTGGATGTCCCTACAACTAAAACTGAACCAATAGGGGAGTTTTGGGATTGTAACTGACCCTTTTGATCCAATTCAGAGACTGTACCGATATTTTGCCACTCAGAGGATGGGGATGTTTTAGTCGGTTCTGAGGAAGTGCAAGCAGCGATCGCAACTGGTAAACTGGAGGCGATGCTGCCAATCCCAAATAGGGTGATAAATTCGCGACGGTTCATAGATAAACAGGGGATATTACAGGATATCGAAGCAGCCTACCAAAATAACAGAATCATGGGGGATATTGGGAACAAAAATTAATTTCTCATGGGGTATGATTAACAAATGGCCTAATATGGAAGACATACCAAAATCAGTTTGTGGGATGTAGAGGTGGCAATAATGGTCAAAATTGTTGCACGTAAATCATTGGGACTCCATCACGTGTATGATATCGGTGTGGAGCAAGACCATAATTTTGTCATTCATGGTGGGTTGGTGGCATCCAATTGTTTTAATAAATCCCACTCCACTGCCTACGGTTATGTCACCTATCAAACAGCCTACCTCAAGGCTAATTATCCCCTAGAATATATGGCAGCCTTGTTGACTGCTAATAGTAATGACACCGACAAGGTACAGAAATATATTTCCACCTGTTTGAGTATGAATATCCAAATCGAACCACCGGACGTGAATCGGTCAGGTTTGGATTTTACCCCCGTTAATGGGAAAATTTTATTTGGTTTATCAGCAATACGCAACCTCGGTCAAGGTGCGATCGCATCTATTTTATCTGCACGAACTGAAGGGGGTCCATTTACGTCTTTAGCAGATTTTTGCGATCGCGTCGATCTGCGAGCGGTGAATCGACGTACCCTGGAATCCCTCATCTATTGTGGAGCCTTTGACCAGTTTGATTCTAACCGTCAACAACTGCTAAAGGATGCAGAACTGATTTATGAATGGGCTCAATCCCGTGCTAAAGATAAAGCCACAGGTCAAGGGAATATTTTTGATTTATTAGGAGGTAGTTTCGGTGGTCTGGATAATGGACAGGGGACAAAAAATACCTACGACAGCGCTCCCAAAGCCAAACCAGTACCAGACCTCCCCCCCCAGGAAAAATTACGGATGGAAAAGGAACTTCTTGGTTTTTATGTTTCTGACCATCCCTTAAAAAGTATTCGTCAGTCAGCGAAAATTTTAGCACCCATTAATCTAGTTCAACTAGGTGAACAAGCAGAAAATAGCCTTGTGTGTGCAGTGGTCATGTTGAATGGGGTGAAAAAAGTTGTCACCAAAAAAGGTGATCCAATGGCAATTCTGCAAATCGAAGATTTAACTACCACCACTGAAGCTGTGGTTTTTCCGAAAACCTATGAACGAATTTTTAATTTATTACAGGTTGATGCGAGATTGATTATCTGGGGTAAGGTCGATCGTCGCGATGAGCAAACCCAATTAATCGTGGAAGATGCAGAAACCGTGGAAAATATCCAAATGGTGATGGTAGAGTTAACTCCCCAGCAAGCGAGTCAACTTGAAGAACAGGACAAACTCAGAACCATTCTCAAAGAACAAGCTGGAGACAAAGATAAACCAAAAGTTCCCGTCATCGGAGTCATCCAAGCTGGGGGATATCGTCAATTAGTACGCCTAGGTCGCCAATTTTGGGTACAAGATTCTATTAATGCTGTTACTGCTTTACAAAGTGCCAATTTCCCTGCACGCATTCAACCTTTAGTTAATTAGGGTCTGGGGAAAAAGTCTGAAGCGTGAGGGTCGGGAACTGGGAGAAACCTGGGGGGTGACAAAAACTTCTAAAACTACGATGCAGCAATAGTTTTAAACCGGTCTGTTACAAGAAGATAAACTTCATTTTCAGTTTTATTAATTCTATGATCAATAGGCTGCGGGCAAAAGCCTTATTTTTTCCGTTGAACTTGGCTCTGAATTTAGTTTGATCGTTAAGGCGATACTTCTTCTTGAGTCGCTGTGGGATCGCTCTTCTATAATCCTTGCTGCATAAACCTTTGAAGCTAGATTGTCACCCCCCAGGGGAGAGACACGACATGTCGTGTCTTTACAGGTAATACTCATGAAATATAAAAGTTTTGAAAAACCTCCTTGTCTATTGAGAATTAAATCGTTGACAAGGATTATGGAGTTTTAAACTCGTCAAATTCACCTTCACCTCACAATTCCCCTTTTCACAGCCTGTGAAAATCACAAATGCCAGGTTTTTCAGTCTTTTATTGTCAAGCTTTTTTCTGATGCTGACGATGATAAACTAAATAACTCCCCAGTAGCAAAAACCCGGCGATCGCTGTTGGTTCAGGTACTGATTGCACCTGTTTATCGTCACCACAATTTGCCAGACCGCTACTACCGGAACTACCGACAGATGCTTCTCCATCCAAACAGATTCTGGCTTTCACTATCTTACCAACGCTTACTTTTTTATCGATATCAACTGTGCTTTTGATGCCATTTTTACTGATTTCTCCCTGGAATTGAGCACTTCCCTCTTGGGTAATCATTTCATCAATATTAGTTAATTTGGGAATTTCTAATTGTTTCAGTTCACCTATTTCCACCTGGGTTTGGGAATCACTGGAAGCTCCCGCTAAGTTACTAATTGCTGTGTTTGTTGTTTCTTGAAGATTGATATTAGTTATGTTTGTTACTTTAGCATCCAAAGTCGATTGAACTTGATTTGTAATTGTTCCATTACCGACGATAGCAGAAGCAGGATTAACAATAGATGTAGCTCCGATTAAGCTGAAAATAGCAATTGCAATTTGAGTTGATAGTTGCGCTTTCATCACTTTACCTCTTGCTTTTTGTGTGGATGCTCCCCATCTTAAATCGAGAAATAGATGTTTCGTAACTGACGCTTTTACTGTTTTTCTAAATGTATATGATGTTTAATTAGATATTTTATTGAGCTTATATTTTGTGTTTCTAAGGGAGATAAATGTAGATTTTTATTTTTGTTTAAAGCTATGATAAATTTCAACTGGATGAATATAAAAAATCAACCATCGTTAATATCATTCAAATTTAAATTATTTAGCTTGTCCGTAGGTGTTATACTGATGCTTGAACTCCAGATAGGGATTTGCCTTGAAAATCAATGCTTTTAGGCAGTGATAACTTCTATTTTCTCCCAAAAGCTAAAAATTCTAAATTAGAAGCTATCTTTCGATTCCCTTACGGACGGTACATGTCGCGTTTCTCCCCTCCCAAAATAATGATAAGTTAAGTATTCAAAGCGAATTGTAAAACATCTTATCCGCAGAAAATTATAATAGTTGTCATAGTAATTTACTATATGACTACGATTTGATTTCTGATTGATTCCTAAAAAACATGTAGATTTGCAAATCTCCATCAAATCTAGGTTTTGGATGGCTAAGTGTCCTTAAATTTTGTTTAAAACCAAACCAGATTCCAATAGTAGTCCGAGCGGGATTTGTAAAATCTTACATGTAGGGTTGTTGACTTGTTAATGGTTGACAGTAAACAGCCATCGACCTAGACACGCATAGCACGACTTCTCTACGAGAATTCTTCCCGTAGGGTGCAGCCAAAACCAATATTTTTCACTACTTAAATCGGATTGCTAATATATGGCTTCAAATCCCAAATAAAATCGACTCGACCCAAATTAATTACCCCTCAACAAAGCTTATCCCATCCTTCCATTTCCCAAAACCTTTGTGATATCAATGTTTCCAGGAAAAAAAATCAAATGATGACGATTTATGAAGAAATAATGATTTTCATGTCTTAAATCAAAGGAAAATCTTAAAAATTAAATAATTCATAAGTATGCTTAACGATACAGATAGGTTGAATACTATAGAGAAAAACAGCCCATGAGGGTATTAAATGGATTCATTACAAGAACAGGTGTTAACATTGGGACATAAACTCGATGTTCTCTCCCGTCTGATTGAGCAGCTTGACCAAAAAGTGTCGAGTATTTTGTCGGAATGTCAGGTTGAAAGTATTGCCGAGTGTGGTAAGTCCCATCGTCAAGAGGATACACCTAATTACCACTTTAAAGGGCATATTAGCTTTAATTCCGAAATGGAACATAAGGACATTTTGGCAGATGGTGTGTATTCAGATACAAATCTCCAAGGTGGTGATAGAAACCTTACTCCGGAGGTGCAAATTCAACGTTTAACAGCCCAATTAACGGCTGCTTATAACCGAATTGCGGCTTTGGAAGAGCAGTTACTGATTAAACGAATTAGTTCTTAAATCTGATTTAATTGTGTTTTTCGAGTTAAAGTCCTGGATTTTGTGAATTTAGTTGTGATTTGATGCGGAGAGGTTGCATAATGCGGCAATTTCTCCGCTAATTGTTGGCAAAAGTAGAGACGATCCGTCGAGTCGTCTCTACCTGTAGGAAATCCAAAATCTAAAATCCAACAATGAATGATTTATATTGGACAATGAGTTTTTCCACTGCTGCGACAAGTTGATTATTTGGCCAATTTCCCAAAAGATGGGAAGCGATCGCACTGCCACCAGCACCGACACCTTCTTTGACAAATCCTTGTTCGTAGGCTTGGAGTTGGGGAAAACGGGAGTGAGTAAAGTTTAATTGGGTGGCTAATAGAGGGGGAGTATCCAACTGGGATGTCCCAATCATTTCGGCGAGTTCGACCGTTGCTCCGGTGGGGTCTTCGGCAACCCAGCGAGTTGTACCAACGACGATGTTGTCTGGATACCAGGGAAGATTTTCCCTAGATGCGATCGCTCTTGCCAGGGCATATACTGCTAGCATCTGGGTTCCCCCTGCTAACATCACACCACCTTGACGACTGGCTGCGATCGCCATTCCTGCAACCACAATTTGCATTGGGTCGCCAACGGCGGCAATGAGTTGGTAGGGATGAATTTGGTTCAGGTGGGAAATCTGATTTAAGCCGGTTTGGACAACTTGTAATTTTTGCTCGTGGTTACAAACCGGATGGCTGCTGTTGACTTTGCCGATGGCATTAACTCCTAAACCCATCAACACGGCTAAAGCGGTGGTGGTTCCAGCAACGACACATTCGGAAATAATTAGGTATTGGGGTCGGGATGGGCTGTGGCTGAGTTTTTCACCCCACTTTAATCCTTGATGAAATAAATGTTCCACCACAGCTAAATCCATTGCCTGACCAGTGGTTAAACATTGGGCTGAGGTGCCTTGTAAATCAATAATTCCTGTAAAGGGATTGGCTATCGATAATCCGGCATTGAAAATATAGGTGGGGATGTGGAGATTTTCTGTAACTGCACGGGTAATAAATACTGGCGAAACTCCGGCTGTTAAGGGTGGTAAGGGATATTTCGGTCGATGATTGATGCCGTAATATAAAAATTCTGCATCCGCAGCCGCAGTAAATTCCCGGTCTTGGGGGGTTTTTCCTGCTGCGGAAATCCCCTCAATTCGCGCTGTGGCTGTAAACCCCAGCACACAAATAAATACCGGCATTACACCGCCATATCGAGCTAGCCATGTAGTACCGCGTTGTGCTTCTGTGTAGATTTTAATGTTTGGTTGAATCTGTTCTGACAAAGAATTGGGGATTCTGGATTTTTAATTTTAGATTTGTTTCGCTTGACCACTTTTAAATCAAAAAATATTGAGTTTGTGGTGGAATGACACAACTAAAACAGGGTCTGCGGAAAAAAGTCTTTTAGTGTGGTCAGGAAACCTTTATAGGGTGGGGAATGATTTTTAAGTCTTGATCTCTAGTACCGCATGGCATAAATATGCCTACCATTTCCCTGAATCCCATGCTCCGCGTGGGAGTTCAAGAGTGTGAGGCTCCTGCCTCTTGAATGAAGGTGGTAGCCCTCATGTACTGGGTGACCACGCAGAGCATAGTCACCAGATAAACGGTCTGGATATTTCCGCAGACTTGTACTAGTTTTCACAGACCCCAATCAAGTTATACATAACCCCTGCATTTAAACTCAACACCTTAAAACATTGAAAGTCTAACTATATTTTCAGTCATCCCTAAAATATTTTTACTTTTTATTTATATTTGATTGTGGGAACATGCTTCTAGTCTGTTCTGTACAGAAACTTGGTCGCTCACATTACCTATTTGCACTACTTCAAAGGCTCAAAAATGCTTTCCCACGGCTATGCTGTTTGGTTTTATAGCTCCGGCGGTAGTTTACTATATGTTATCTGCAATTTGTCAAGATGTCAATAATCAGTCCTGAAAGTCTGATGATTTCGGGGAAAAATGAGAATATGTAGCATTAATATTGAGAATTGAGTCGAGATTTTTCTCAATAAGCCGAATAACTGGGGGTCTGTACAAATTTGGTATTTTCACAGATTTAAATAACTAATCAATCTAGGGGAGAGACTTGCGATGTTAGGGAGTAGGGAATAGGGGTAGTAATATTGTTTACTCTCTTTTTAATGCATGATTGCGATCGCAACTGAAGTGCCGATACATAAATATTCCTATTCCCTTGCCTAAAGGTACAATTTATTTTGCACAAAACCGCAACGTAACCGATCATTCGGCTCAAAGCCTTACCCCCGTACAGAGGCGATATATCGAGTCTCTCCCTAATCTCAACGACAATTTGTACCACCCACCTACTTACTAATACCTAATTACAAAAAAACTCCTTCTTTCCCTTCCCTCCGGTATCCTGTATCCTGTATTCTGTATTCCTACTCTTCATCAAAACAGTCCAACAAGAGTGCAAATTGAATTCCAACCCTTTACAGTCAATAAACGTTTTCCCCTGCAAATTAGCTATGGAACCACAGCTGCCAGTACAAATATTTGGCTGAAAATCATCCATGACGGGATTGAAGGATGGGGAGAAGCATCACCCTTCCGTGCCCAAGGACAGCCAGTGACGCTGGCAATGATAGAAACAGCCCTCAAAGAATTTATTCCCCAACTAGAACCATTTACCCCTTACCAACGCCAGGAAATTGGCGTGAAAATGGCCCAAGCCGATCTACCAAGTTCAGTTCAAGCAGCCATCGATGTGGCATTATACGATTGGTTTGGTAAAAGTGTAGGTTTACCCCTATGGCAAATTTGGGGGTTAGATATCCAGCAAATCCAACCCACCTCGGTGACTATTGGCATCAACACCCCCAGTGCCGCCCAAGAAAGAACTTTAGCTTGGTTAGAATTTGCTGATATTCAAGTCTTGAAAATCAAATTGGGAAACCCCCAGGGAATCATCGCCGATCAACAAATGTTCACAGCCATCAAAGAAGTTGCCCCCCACCAAGAACTACTAGTAGATGCCAATGGGGGATGGGACGTAGAAAATGCGATCGCAATGGGTCGGTGGTTGGCGGATTTTGGGGTGAGGTATATTGAACAACCCTTGGCGAGGGGAGAGGAAGCAAAATTAAGCCAAGTCAAACAAAATCAGCCCTTACCCATATTTGTGGATGAAAGTTGTTTCCATAGCGGTGATATTCTGGCATTAGCAGCCCATATCGACGGAATTAACATTAAATTAATGAAATGTGGTGGTATTACTCCGGCGATGCAAATGATTCAAGTCGCTCGTGCCTGTGGCTTACAGGTGATGTTTGGCTGCTATTCCGATAGTGCTTTAACCAATACAGCCGCAGCCCAACTATCTCCCCTCGCAGACTATCTAGATTTAGATAGTCACCTTAATCTAGTTAATGACCCTTTTCGTGGAGCAATTCTCCACCAAGGGCGTGTAGTTCCAAATAATTCTTCTGGATTGGGAGTAGAACACTGTGCGGCTGGCGCTTAATCAAAAAGTTGCAATTCTCTTACATGGCGGTATTCAAAGCCGACTGGGCAAAACAGGGTTATCCTTGCTACGTTATAGCGAAGCCCCTCTAGTAGCAGTCATTGATATTGAATGTGCAGGTAAAAACTTGACAGAACTAACAGGAATCCAGCGTGATGTCCCAATTGTGGCTTCCGTTGTCGATGCCTTACAGTTCCAACCCCAGGTTTTAGTAATTGGGATTGCTCCCAAAGGAGGGATGATTCCCGATGATTATTGGCATGAATTAAAGGATGCGTTAAAAGCGGGAATGTCCATTGTCAATGGTTTACATACTCCACTAGCCAATATCCCTGAACTCAAAACCCTCCTCAAACCTGGACAAGTAATTTGGGATGTCCGCAAAGAACCGAGTAATTTAGGTATTGCCCAAGCCCTAGCTCGCACACTTCCCTGTCGCCGTGTTTTGACCGTCGGTACTGATATGTCAGTCGGTAAAATGTCCACCTCCTTGGAATTGCACTGGGCTTCCCGATTGCGGGGATGGCGTTCCAAATTTTTAGCCACTGGACAAACTGGATTGATGTTAGAAGGGGATGGGGTTCCCCTGGATGCGGTGCGGGTAGACTATGCTGCTGGTGCGGTGGAAGGGGTGGTGATGCGTTACGGCAAGAATTACGATATTTTGCATATCGAAGGACAAGGTTCTCTTTTACACCCCGGCTCTACCGCCACCTTACCTTTGATTCGCGGTTCCCAACCCACCCAAATGATTCTCGTCCACCGAGCAGGTCAAAGGGAAGTAATTGAAGGGATACCCATTCCCCCTTTAACCGAAGTGATTAAATTATACGAAATGGTGGCACGGGGTGCGGGAGCCTTTGCAGCAGTACCGGTGGCAGGTATAGCTTTAAACACTCATCACTTAGATGAGATGGCAGCAAAACAAGCGATCGCACAAACCGAAGAGGAAACGGGTTTACCCTGTACGGATGTAATTCGTTTTGGAGCAGATAAATTATTAGATGCGGTAATGCGTAGTTAAAATACAGGAGACAGAAGAAATGAGTTAAGGGTCAACAGTTAACAGTTAACTGTTTATTGATATGGTAACTTTAGATTTACCACAGGATAGATAAACTCAAAAGAATGGTTCAAGAACGCACATTACCAAAATTTAACGCTGCTTCCACTCCCATCACTCGCGAAGAAGGTCTCGTTTTATACGAAGACATGGTTCTCGGTCGCTTTTTTGAAGACAAGTGTGCGGAGATGTACTATCGCGGTAAGATGTTCGGCTTTGTTCACCTGTACAACGGACAGGAAGCGGTATCATCAGGTGTAATTAAAGCCATGCGGCCAGGGGAAGATTACGTATCAAGTACCTATCGTGACCACGTTCATGCCCTCAGTTCTGGAGTACCAGCACGGGAGGTCATGGCAGAACTGTTCGGCAAAGCTACTGGCTGTAGTAAGGGACGGGGTGGCTCCATGCATATGTTTTCCGCCAAACATCGTTTACTCGGTGGTTATGCCTTTGTCGCTGAAGGTATTCCCGTTGCTGCGGGAGCGGCTTTCCAAACTAAATACCGCCGGGAAGTAATGGGTGATACTAGTGCAGACCAAGTGACAGCCTGTTTTTTTGGTGATGGAGCAGCTAATAATGGGCAGTTTTTTGAAACCTTAAATATGGCTGCACTGTGGAAATTACCGGTTATTTTTGTCGTCGAGAATAATAAGTGGGCGATTGGGATGGCCCACGAACGTGCGACTTCTGACCCGGAAATCTACAAAAAAGCTAGTGTGTTCAACATGGTTGGTGTGGAAGTTGATGGGATGGATGTCCTCGCGGTGAATGCAGTTGCCAAGGAAGCCATTAAACGTGCGCGTGCAGGAGAAGGGCCAACTTTAATTGAAGCCTTAACCTACCGTTTTCGCGGTCATTCCTTGGCAGACCCAGACGAACTCAGAGCTAAGGAAGAAAAGGAATTTTGGTTTTCCCGTGACCCGATCAAAAAATTAGCCACCTACTTGGTGGAACATCAACTTGCTACCTCTGAGGAACTTAAAGCCATCGATCAAAAAATTACAGCAGTGGTTGATGATGCGGTTGAATTTGCGGAAACTAGTCCGGAACCAGACCCCAGCGAACTCTATCGCTTTATTTTTGCTGAAGACGAATAATTTTACTTTGCACGCTGATAGATTTACTTTTTGGTTTGTTGACAGATGAAAGGTGACAGTAAAGCTGAATTTTGGGCAATTGCTTCGATAAGCTTTGAGTAACAGGTTTATTTCACCACAACTCCCGACTTCCAACACCTTGCACTTTTGAGAAATTTGCGAGAAACCCGGGTGAGACGACCCGACGGGTCGTCTCTACCCATATTTCCTAGATTGCATCCAAAATCCATAGACGCACGTAGTGCGGATCGACCGAAGAGTAATCCAAAATCCCAAATCAATTCATGTTTTCCATTTCCCAACAACAGAACCAATATCTCACCTACATTCTCAGTTGTAGTACTAATAATTCCCAGTTAGAAGTTGTCCCAGAACGGGGAGGAATTATTACCCGGTGGCGAATCCAAGGTCAGGAAATTTTTTACTTGGATGAGGAACGCTTTCGTGACCCCAGTCTCAGTGTGAGGGGTGGTAATCCAATTTTATTTCCGATTTGCGGTAACTTACCCGATAACACCTATACCCATAACGGTCAGTCCTATACCCTGAAACAACATGGATTTGCGCGAGATTTACCTTGGTCTGTCAGCAATCAGTCTACCCAGGAGGGAGCATCCCTCACCCTCACCCTCGATAGCAACTCCCAAACGAAACAGGTCTATCCCTTTGATTTTCATTTAGAATTCACCTATATTTTGACCGAGAATCGCCTGGAAGTTCAGCAAAAGTATCAAAATCTGTCATCCACAACCATGCCTTTTTCGGCTGGTTTCCACCCCTACTTTTTCACAACCGACAAAAATCAACTTGTGTTTGATATTCCTGCAACTGAATATCAAGACCAAAAAACCAAGCAAAGTCATCCCTTTTCCGGTAACTTCGACTTTGAGCAGGAGGAAATAGACATTGCATTTCGACAGTTAACCAAACATGCTGCTACCGTCACTGACAATAGTCGCAAACTGCAATTAACACTCACATTCGACAGTGTTTTTGCCACCTTGGTATTTTGGACTCTCAAAGGCAAAGAATTCTATTGTCTCGAACCTTGGACTGGACCACGCAACGCCATCAACACCGGAGAAAATATCATCAAACTCAGTCCAAACAGCACCTACACCACCTCAATTCGACTGGATGGGAATTTTCTCTGATTAACCCCTTTACAAATCTATAGATATATTGGTAAGCTAATATAGCCTTGAAAAAAGGCAACGGGTCGCTAACTCAATGGTAGAGTACTCGGCTTTTAACCGATTAGTTCTGGGTTCGAATCCCAGGCGACCCATAAAAACATTCAATAACGTTTATGGGTAGTTTATGAATAAATCCCTGACAACAGTCTGGGTAAAGTCGCATAAATTACATATTCCTTCTTGGTAACGGTTGCATACAAAACTTAATCTTTTGTGAAAGTAAGTTATGAATGAGTTTACAGACGGCAACACTAAATTAGCCAAGACAGGACTACTGGTAAAAATTGAATCGATGGAGGTAGGGCGATCGCCAACTCAATCTGATGCAATTAGTAATTAACTTTTTTCAACATAAGCACACAGGAGTAGTTATAATTTCCTATAAGTTCAAAAAATCTTAAGATTAGCGTAATACATACGCTCTTCAAAGAACCGACTAGCTGACAACCACATTAGGAGAATTTGGATTATGGCGCTCGTACCAATGCGGCTGTTATTGGATCACGCGGCTGAGAATGGTTATGGCATTCCCGCTTACAACGTCAACAACATGGAGCAGATTCAGGCAATTATGAAGGCTGCTCAAGAAACCGATAGCCCTGTGATTTTACAAGCATCTCGTGGAGCTCGGTCCTATGCAGGAGAAAACTTTCTCCGTCACTTGATTTTGGCTGCGGTGGAAACCTATCCCCATATCCCCATTGCGATGCACCAAGACCACGGGAATGAACCTGCAACCTGCTATTCGGCAATCAAAAATGGCTTTACCAGTGTGATGATGGATGGTTCCCTGGAAGCCGATGCCAAAACCCCCGCAAGCTACGAGTATAATGTCAATGTTACTCGTGAAGTGGTGAAAGTAGCTCATGCATTGGGTGTGAGTGTAGAAGGTGAGCTTGGCTGTTTAGGTTCCTTAGAAACCGGTATGGGTGACAAGGAAGATGGTCACGGTTTTGAAGGAAAACTAGACCACTCCCAGCTTTTGACTGACCCCGACCAAGCAGTTGATTTTGTTGAACAAACCCAAGTTGATGCTTTAGCGGTAGCAATCGGTACTAGTCACGGTGCTTATAAGTTTACCCGTAAACCGACAGGAGAAATTTTAGCAATTAGCCGGATTGAAGAAATTCACCGTCGTTTACCTAACACCCACTTGGTAATGCACGGTTCTTCTTCCGTACCTGAAGATTTAATTGCTTTAATTAACCAGTACGGTGGTACTATCCCGGAAACCTACGGTGTACCCGTGGAAGAAATTCAAAAAGGGATTAAGAGCGGTGTGCGTAAAGTAAATATTGACACCGACAACCGCTTGGCAATTACTGCTGCTGTTCGGGAAGCATTAGCTGCTAATCCCAAGGAGTTTGACCCCCGTCACTTCCTCAAACCTTCGATTAAATACATGCAAAAAGTGTGTGCTGACCGTTACAACCAGTTTGGCACTGCTGGTAACGCAAGCAAGATTAAGCAAGTGTCGATTGACGAGTTTGCGGTTAAGTATGCTAAAGGTGAACTTAGTGCTGCAATTAGCAAAGCTACTGCCAAAGTATAGTTTTAGCTTTCAACTTGAGATCGGAACTTGTTGGAGTTAGTTAGTAGTTATTAAGAATATATACCAGGAGAGTCTTCCTGGTATTTTTGTTTTGATTATCGGTTACGGCAGTTGTGGTTGCGGTAGCGACGGTCTTGATTGCGATTCGAGTCGCGAAATTCTCGCGATCGCTCGCGGGAATCATCTTGAAAATCATCTCGTGAGCGATCACGGGAATCATCACGGAAATCGTCTCGTGACCGGTCGGAAAAATCATCTCGTGAATTGGAATCTCTTCGGGAACGTAAGTCTTCATTCGAGTCCCGGTCAGAGAAGGGAGAGTTTTGTTGTTGGGGGGAGTTGCGCAAAGTACAGCTTGCCAAAAATATCGGG
This sequence comes from uncultured Calothrix sp., assembly GCA_937973965.1. GTDB lineage: Bacteria > Cyanobacteriota > Cyanobacteriia > Cyanobacteriales > Nostocaceae > NIES-3974. The sequence goes on from CALJJQ010000153.1 coordinate 14,331, forward strand.
ATAATGGCAAGGATAGTGATCAGATTTCGAGCCTTCAATTGCAGACACCTACAGCAATTTTTTCGGTTTTCTAATTCTATTGTGAATAATAAAATCAAAAATGGAGCATAAATTCCGAGTTTTTTTTATCTAATAATTGGTTATTGAATAACAATCCGTTCAGAGATAAATTTTGTTAGGAAAATAGATGCACCAAAGAATACTAATCATCTCTAATCATGGGAGTTCATTGATAATACAAATCTGCTAAAAATTATAATGATGAAGACTTTTAGTCCAATTTGAGATATCACAATTCCCAAACAAGGTATAAAAAAATTCTTGAAGACAATGGAAATATTAATATTTTTTTAACTGGAGAATGGAATGAATAAGTATTTTCTGTCAACAAAAATATTAAATTAAATGAAATATGATTAAGTATCACGGCTAACCCAAAAATACGAACATCATGAGATAGGAATTTTATGACAGAATCACTCATAAATCAGCTAATCATTACTCCCGACCTACAATTCCCCATCCCCCTTTGGGAAAAACTACAGCAATCCGATTTAAGTCGTGAAAAATAGCGTGTAGTTGACTGATGACTGGTGACTGTTAACCGTCAACTGTCAACCGTTAACAACCCTACATGTAAGATTTCACAAATCCCGCTCGGACTACTGTATTTTCAATCCCAAAAAAAATTAAAAATAGATGAAGCGAAGAATTGTTACACCTATAATAATTACTTTGGGTGACAATACTATAATTCATTTGATTAAATCATCATGCTTGCTCACAATCCCTGTGTTTTAGTGATCGAAAGCGATGAAATCCTCGCCAACCAGATATCATCAGACCTGAGAGAAGCAGGTTACGAAGCTACAGTGGCAAACAATGCTGCCATTGGTTTGCAATCTAGTCGCGATCGCGAACCAGCTTTAATTGTGATCGATCGAATGCTCGCGGGAGAATCGGGTTTATCACTGTGCAAAAGTATTCGTTGCGAGGGAAAACGAATGCCAATAATGGTATTGATGGCGCGGGATACCGTTGATGATCGTGTTGCTTGTTTAGAAGCAGGTGCGGATGATTATTTTCTCAAACCCTACCGTTCAGAGGATTTTCTTAATTTAGTTCGTCTGTACCTTAAACCAGACACAGAAAGCAGTGAACAATTGCGATTTGGGGATTTAGTTTTAGATGTCGCAACCCGTCGAGCCATCCTCAACGGACGCGCAATTGATTTAACCATGAAAGAATTTGAACTATTAAAGTTTTTAATGGAACATCCCCGCGAAGTCCTCACCAGAGAGCAGATTCTCGAAAATGTCTGGGGTTACGATTTTATGGGTGAATCAAATGTGATTGAGGTTTATATTCGCTATTTACGTCTGAAAATTGAAGACGAAGGACAAAAACGTCTGATTCAAACTGTACGTGGTGTGGGTTATGTATTACGAGAATCCTAAAAGTCAATAAGTCGGTGGGTAGTAAAAATTGTCGTTGAGATTAGGGAGTAGGGAATAGGGAGTACAGACGCGATATATCGCGTCTGTACGGGGTAAGGCTTTGATCTGAATGTTCGGTTACGTTGCGGTTTTACGTTTAATTGCACCTACCTACTTACCCGGATTTAGAACACCAGGGAGTGGGGAGGGAAGAAGTAAAGCGAATGGCTTGTTCATCGGTTTTGGTGTAATACCATTTCACTCAAATTTTGATACATTTTCTTCCCCTGCTCCCCTAACCCCTAAATGTATCAACACCAAAGTAAAACGGTATAAGCGGTAAATGTCGGCTACTCCCTACTCACTACTCACTATTCCCTTTTAATTCCAGCGAATGAGAAATTTCCACCTTGACGATTTTGATTTGAGGGTTGACGATTGTCTATTAGCGAATTTCAGGTCAAAATTTTTTGATCACCAATAATTCCCACAGGGATATAGACTCTCAAATCCCGGATTTCTCACAAATCCCGAAAATTTTCAGGGAGTAGGGAGTAGTAAGAAAATAAACCTATTACTCAATATGAGTAATATACATTCATTTGTCCATTTGTCGCCTTCTTTTTTCAAATAGGTATTATTTGCTTAAAGTACAGCACATATGTGACACCCTTAGTCAATCAATGAGGTGCGCAACCCCCTATTCTGTGGACAGACATACTAGGGAACATCAAAAAACTAAATTATTCTTGTTAACAGTCAACAGTCAAGCGTTAACAACTTTAGATTACCAGAGTAAATCAATCCCAAATCTAAAATCCCATGAATCGATTACCCATGTCACCAACCTTAGCCTTAATCTTGAGTTGGCTACTCATCGGTTGTGGAACTCCCACACCTGCAAACCCTCCCTTTACATCCCAACCCACGGTCACACCCACACCCCAAGGTCAAATTTTACCAATTTCAGCGATCGCCATCCTTCCACAAGGTACACGCATCGAGCTAGAAGTTGCTCGCACACCCGAAGAGCAAGCAATGGGATTAATGTATCGTCCTGCTTTACCAGACAATCGAGGGATGCTGTTTCAATTTCCCTCAGCCCAACCCGTCAACTTCTGGATGAAAAATGTCCCCGTCCCCTTGGATATGATATTTCTCCACCAAGGGAAAATCAAGTATATTGCCCCCTCTGTCCCCCCTTGTCAAAGTGATCGCTGTCCCACCTATGGACCGAACACCCCCATTGACCAGGTGATTGAACTACGGAGCGGTCGAGCAGCTGAACTACAACTCAAAGTCGGCGATCGCATTACTATTCGTCATTCGCGTCAAAGATAAATGTATGATTAAGTACTCTGTATGATGGTATTTATCCCATAACAGAAAAAATAATTAATCCCCAACCATTTGTAAAATAATGGTTTTGCAATTAAACCATTAAAACAACTTATAGACCTTGTAAAAAAGTATATTCTCAGGCTACTATTTCCAATAGTCAAAATCAGACTCCTATATTTTCTGTTTTCGTTGCAGCCCTACTGAATTTGCTGAAAATTTATAACTTTGGAAGTAGATCAAAATCAAAGTGAATGAGCGAGTATAGGAGTATAGATTATTTGTAGGGTCAAACACTTTTCATCGCTGTCAAAGTTGCATAAGCCTGCCGACACGAAACTAATTTCAAATCTGTAGGTTAAGTGGTTGTGCAAAATTAATCGTAAACTTCTGAAAATTATCTAACTCTGTCACTGCTAGCACTAACTTCCCTTCGGGATGAAATTAGGAGAGTGACGAATCAAGCACAAACTGATCTAACTTATTAAGTTCACAGTGTATACATCAAAGGGTATGTATATATGGACTTTTGCTTAAATCCTGAAATATAAGCAGGAAAATTCCGGAATATGGAGAGGACAAATTGTACATCATCAATAGCTAGAAACTGTCTCAATCCCTAAGTAGAATAACGATTTTGTGTAGCTAATAGCCATTTTACATACTTAGAAAAATATAGAGATGATAATTTTGTTAAGCTTCCGCAAAACATATTAATTTAACATAAAAAATGCTGCAAATTGATTCCTAATTAACCTAAATAATAGTGACAGATCAAATACTGGCAACATCCCGTTAAATGACAACAGACAAATATATGACAATACATACTACGCAAGGAGGTGAGTTACAAATGTCACCATCAAATTACTCTCGTTTGATTGATTTTTTACAGGAAGACCTAGCGATTTCCCATGCTTCCATATCAGTAGCCCTCCGTCATAGCCAACAAGACCCCGGTCCACTACCAATGATTTTGTGGCAGTACGGACTAATTACCCTTGACCAATTAGAGCAAATCTACGATTGGTTAGAGACTGCTGCATAAATAAATTAAATAAATAATTCTATTCTTCGACAGGTTTGCTGAATATGGTTCGCACTGGAGAGTTGCAAAACTATGTTAATTTCTAAGCAGAAAAAGACAGTAAATTCCCAGAAATTTCGAGAGCAACGGAAACACCAAAGAAAACGCAATCTATTACTCAATACAACCAGAAAAATTCAAAAGAGCGGCTAACACAACCGACTCTTTTTTTATGTCCATATATTATATATTGAAATTGAGTCTGCGTAATTGGAAAACAGGCTTGTAGTTTTCACCCAATTATGTAGTGTCGGTGAAGCAATAACCTTTCCTACTCACTACTCTAATCCAATAAATTTATTATCTCCTCACTATACTTAGCCTTATCCCAATTTTTAGCAGCTTGAATCTGTGAAAGTTTTAAATACTTTGCTCCAGTCAAATCAGCACCTTGCAAATCTGCACCTTGTAAATCGGTATTTTGTAAATTCGCATTTTGTAAATTGGCGAATTGCAAACGTGTATACTGGAGATTAGCACTTTGTAAATCCGCACCTTGTAAATTAGCGCTTTGAAAGTTCACATATTTCAAATTAGCATGTTGAAGATTTGCATTACTCAAATCAGCAAATTGAAACTTAGCGTTTTCTAATTCGGCTCTTTGTAAATCCACTCGTTGCAAATTAGCACTTTGGAAAGTGGCTTTTTGAATATTAGCTAACTGAAAATTACTGTCAGCTAAATTTGCACCCTGAAAATTTGCAGATTCCAGATTTGCTTGCTGAAAATTTGTTTTTTGAAGTATAGCCTGCTGAAAGTTACTTTTAACTAAATTCGTATGTTGTAAATTCGCTTTAGTCAACATAGCCTCTTGAAAATTTGCCCTTTCCAAATTAGCCTGTTGAAAATTCGCTTCTGGTAATTTCGCTTTTTTAAAATTTGCTGCTTCTAAATTAGCTCGTTGCAGAACCGCTTCCTGCAAATTAGCTTGTTGCAGGTCAACATAACGCATCATTGTATCTTGCAACATCGCCTTTTCTAAGTTAGAAAAAGCCATTCTCACATTCTCTAAATCCGCATTTTGCAAATCCGCATTCTGTAAATCCGCACTTTGTAGGATTGCATCTTGCAAAATCGCATCTTGAAAATTGGCAAATTGACAATTCGCAAACGATAAATGGGCATAACGAAGATTAGCCCCTTGTAAATCAGCATACTGTAAATTAGCCTGTTGTAGCGTCGCACCCTCAAAATTAGCATCTTGGAGAATCGCATGGTTAAAGTCAGCCATCTCCACGGTCGCATTGCTAAAATTCGCGTACCTGAGATTTTGACCCTTGAAAAACAAACCACGTACAGTTTGTCCGGAAAAATCTTGCTCCACCATAATGAGAATACGACTCCACTTCCTGATTTATTGTCAGGGATTCAGCATCAAAAGTCTTCATCTCCCGGATACATTTTTGATTTCAGGGGAATAATGTAGCATTAATTATAGTACAATAAGATTTCAAGTGTTTTGGATGACAATATAGTGTTTCCCAAGCAAGTGAAATACAACCCCACCTGCTCTCCAAAGCTCACCCTCCCCGTAGCTTGCTTCCCGTAGGGTAATCGGGGAGGGTTGGGGAAGGGTTCTTATGTATCTTACTAGACTGAGAAATGCTATGTATAAGAATCGTACTTGAATCTTGTTGAGTATACTGGGGAATAAAGCTTTGTACGACAAGCTTCAGAGTAGTTGGGGTTTTCAGAAATCAAATAAGAGTACTATATAGTATTTATCCCTGTTCCGTATTACTTCTCTACTTACTTAGTAGCGATTACCTCCTATAATGTAACCTAAAAGACTAATGATTTAATACCCTGAAGCTGATTCATCTGTGAAAATGATTTATGTTGATCACTTGACAATTAAAGTTCCATCAAAACCCGTAATATTCGTCAACAATTTGATTTCCGTTGACTTTGACACGTAGACTATGTTTGTTTTGATTGTCTTAGAGGATATTTATAAAGTATCGATAAATACTTTATCTACCACTTACAGCAGCCCGAGCAGGATTTATGAAATCTTAAATATAGGGTTGTTAACGGTTAAAAGTCAGCGGCACGCTATTTTTCACGACTTCAATAGGATTACTGTAGTTCCGATTATCGACTACCCCCTAATCCTAATTTAAGTATTAAAAATTACTTTTAAAACAATCTCTTAATCATTCTTAGTATAAAAATACAGATACATTAGTTGAAAATTTCAAGACAGAGTATTCGATACACTCAAGAATATAATATTAATTTAGTAGAAATTATTGGTCATACGGACGAACAAGTCGTTGGGAATGCAGCGAGTAATTTAGATAATAATTTAGAAACTGCGGCAAAATCCACTACTGCGACCAGCAATATAGATATCCTACTTAAAGCTGGTTCTAATGCTGACTTAGGATTAATGCGATCGCGTGCTGTGGTGAAATTGTTACAGAAGATTCAAATCCAAGAAAACAAAATGAAAAACGTCCAGTTTCGTCCCTATTCCGCAGCACAATTAATTTTAACTAATGGGGATTTAGCTAATCTTCCCGAAGGGGTGCGTGAATCGGATAATAGTAGACGACGGATCGAAATTCGTTTTACCCGTTTAGGGAAAAGTATTAAACGTTAGATTTACATGGTATGATTATAGACCCGCAAGAAGTCCCCCAGGAATTGGGTTCCCGTTATCCCCAAGAATTTCAAGCTAAAGTAGCTGGACGCATCCGTCAGCGATTAGGTGATTTTGCCCAACTGCAAAATTTTGGTGTTAACTTAGTCACCCTGCCACCAGGTAGTGCATCTGCATTACGCCATTACCATTCCCAGCAAGACGAGTTTATTTATATTCTAGCAGGGGAATTGACTTTAATTACGAATAGGGGTGAAAGGATTCTCACTCCAGGAATGGCTGCTGGTTTTCCTAAAGGAGAAGCGAATGGACATCATTTGGTGAATAAATCAACCAATATGGCTACGTATTTAGAGATTGGTGACAGAAGTGCAAATGATACGGTAAATTATCCTGATGATGATTTAATTGCCCAACCTCAAAAGAACGGAAAGGGTTATATTTTTCTACACAAAGACGGATCTAGTTATTAGAGGGTGTTTTCCAGGGTTATTTATCAACTTTCTCGCAACTTACAGGAGATTTTGCACCTTGGGGAAGTGAAGCTAATTAAAATGGACTACAAACAGTACATCAACGGTGAGATAAATTAATCACCATTTTGGTGATTATTTACCTATTTACTGGAAAGGTGCAAGATATAACTACAGCCTTCCGAGCGGGATTTGTGAAATCTTACATGTAGAGTTGTTAACGGTTGACAGTTGACGATTAACAGTCACCAGTCATCAGTCAACAGCACGCTATTTTTCACGGCTTAAATAGGATTGCTGTAATCCGAAATATATCCTTATATTTTCACTCAATATGGAAGCATTCCTGTCTGTCTATAGTTCTTTAATCGTATCAATGGTGTTAGGGGCTTTACTAGGATTGTCCTTATATTTACCGATGATGGCAGGACAATTATCTTTGGCAAGTCCCGGTTTTTATGCTTTAGGTGGTTACGTTGCAGCGATTTTATCCACTCAAGTATTTCAGAGTGAGGGTGGTTTATTCTCTATCTATTTTATACTGATAGAAATGCTAATAGCTGGATTGATGTCAGCCCTATTAGGTGTAGCAGTGGGGATTCCAGCATTAAGATTAAGGGGAATTTATTTAGCGATCGCCACTATTGCTTTTGTTGAAGTTTTACGGGTGATTGCGCTGAATTTAGAGATAACAGGTGGTGCTGTGGGGATTTTTGGGATTCCCCAACCCTTTGCTAGTCCTTTAGAATATTTGTGGATTGCTTTACCTTTGTTGATTATCAGTATGGTTCTAATTTATCGACTAGAGCGGATACGAGTGGGGAGAGCATTAACTGCAATTCGTGAAGATGAATTAGCAGCTGGGGCGATAGGAATTAATTCTACCTATTATAAAGTGTTAGCATTTACTTTGGGAGCCATCTTAGCAGGAATTGTGGGCGTAATTAGTGCCCATTTTTTAAATACATGGAATGCTCGTCAAGGTACATTTGATGCTAGTATCATCTACTTGACATTCGTATTAATTGGTGGTTCCCGGACATTTTTAGGTGCGGTGGTAGGAGGTATGTTATTTACCGCTTTACCAGAGATATTGCGGGGATTAGCAGATACGGGTGGTTTACCGCTATGGTTAGCTCAGTTTTTACGTGATGGTAGATTAATCATTTTTGGTTTACTAATTGTATTGGGAACTATCTTTTTTCCCCAGGGTTTAGTGAATCCCAAATTATTTAGAAATGGTAATAGGTAATAAATAAGCAGGTGGGTAGTGAAAATTGTCGTTATGGTCAGGGAGTAGTGAGTAGTGGGTGGGAAGTAGGAAAAAACTACTGGTTTATCCCATAAGTTATCAGGGGTTCGGGTAGTGCGTTCGCGAAGCGTATCCGCAAGGACATACTTCTAGCTCGTTGATTTTCAAAAGGGAGCGAGACACTCCCATTACCAGCAGGTTCCAGTAAAGTTTATGTGGTGGAGTAATATTTTCATGGGTTCTGGTGTACGCAGTATATGATGGCTACTTAATAGGTAACTTTTATTAGATAGGAAAATATTCAAGATGGGGATTTTCGCGAGACTAATCCAAAATCTAAAATCCATAATAAGTTAGCAGAGATGATAATTTTCGTGATATCAATCTAAAATCCAAATGCTAGATGCACATTCAAGTAATCGTACAATCCTAGAAATTGATAAAATAACACGTAGGTTTGGAGGTTTAATAGCAGTTAATCAAGTATCCTTTGGGGTTAATCAAGGAGAAATATTTGGCTTAATTGGTCCAAATGGAGCCGGAAAAACGACTTTATTTAACTTAATTACAGGTTTAATTCCCGCTTCCAGTGGCCAGTTGATTTATCAAGGTCAAAATATCACCCAAAATCAACCCCATCAAATAGCATTTAAAGGTATAGCCCGTACATTTCAAAATATTCGGTTATTTGGTGAATTATCAGTTTTAGAAAATATAAAAATTGGACGACATTTGCATATTCAAACAAATTTATTCACAGGAATTTTAGGATTTCCATCCGCATCGAGACAAGAGAGAAGTAATGCAGAAAAAGCATGGGAACTATTAAAAATGGTTGGTTTAGAGCAACGTGCGGAAGCAATTGCCAATAGTTTATCCTATGGAGAGCAACGTCGTTTAGAAATTGCTCGTGCTTTAGCACTAGAACCACAAATTCTATTATTAGACGAACCCGCAGCAGGGATGAATCCTAGTGAAAAAAGTGAATTAAGCGAATTTATCCGCAAAATCCGGCAAAAATTTAACCTAACAATCATTTTAATTGAACATCATGTACCATTAGTCATGGGGTTATGCGATCGCATTGCTGTGCTGGATTTTGGTCAACTCATCGCTCTCGGTGTCCCTGAACAGGTTCGTAACAACCCCGCAGTGATTGAAGCCTATCTGGGGAATGAATGATTTGGGGATATTAGGATACAGGATACAGGAGAAATTTGTTAACAGTTAACGGTTTATTAATTTAAAATCCAAAATCTAAAATCCATAGACGCACGTAGCGCGGATCGACCGAAGAGTAATCCAAAATCCAAAATCGAAAATCCAAAGATGATTTATGTCAGCATATAAAATTCTGGAAATTCAAGATTTATCCGTTAATTATGGTGGTATTCAGGCACTGAAAAATATTAATTTATATATTGAAAAAGGCGAAGTCATTACCCTCGTTGGAGCGAATGGCGCAGGTAAAAGCACAACCTTAAGGGCGATTTCCAAAATTATTAAACCTCGCAGTGGTAATATTATTTACAATGGACGCAATATTACTCAGCGTTCGCCCTACCAAATTGTCAAATTAGGAATTGCCCATTCCCCAGAAGGTCGGCGAGTGCTAGCACGACAAACGGTATATGATAATCTCATGCTAGGAGGCTATACCCAAACGAATCAACAACTAGTTCGGGAAGATATTCTCCATCAATTTAATATCTTTCCCCGTTTAGCAGAACGTCGCTATCAATTAGCAGGAACCCTTAGTGGTGGAGAACAACAAATGTTAGCGATTGCTCGTGCTTTAATGAGTCGTCCCCAGTTATTATTGTTGGATGAACCGAGTTTAGGTTTAGCCCCCGCTATTGTCAGAGAAATATTTAATATTATTGAAAATTTGCGGACAACTGGTGTGACAATTCTATTAGTAGAACAAAATGCTAATTTAGCGTTAAAAATTGCTGATAGGGCATATATTTTAGAAGCTGGTACGATTACTTTAACGGGGAAAGCCTCAGAGTTAATTAATGATGAACGGGTGAAAAAAGCTTATTTAGGTTGATGGAATTGAGAATAGAGGATACAGGAGATAGAAAATTAAAATTAGAAAACATCCTTGTACAAGACCGTTTAGTTGAAAAGAGATTATGCTTGAGTAATGAGGCTTTTCGCCATAACTTTCTGAAAAATATTCATTTATCTGAACCGTATTGTGACTGAGACTGTTTTCAACCCTTGCCTAAAGGCGAAGGGTTATCAACGAGTATTTTTATAAATCTACCATTTAAAGCAGGTAGTGCAACATCTCATATATTGGTACTTTTTTGTCTTTTTACCTTTCTGTCCTGGTTTTCCGCTCCTGCAATCAAAAAAACAAAAACTATTTTCCAATCCAGCACCATAGAACTTAAAATTAAAACAGTAATGGTTTCTAACCATCAAATACCTGGATTTCTCACGAGTAAGTTGTAAGCCTTGAGTAACGGATTGATTTTCCTTCTATACCCTACGGTTACGCGCAGCGTTGTCGTAGACTAGACGCTACGCGTCTACACTACTCCCTACTCCCTATGAGTTTTAGGGTTTTGTGAGAAATGCGGGAAATAGTATAATTCAAATATCTAGATTTTTTCAGTGAAAGATTTTTACATTTTTGTCAGTGGTATTGCATTGTGTTTGGTATGCTTACAAATTCCCGCAGTGGCGATTTTACTTGCACGTTTAATTAAAGGTCCAAGTCGTCAACCACCAATTCGACCTCAAGCTGCAACTGTTGATATTTTAGGTTGTGTGAGTGTGGTTGTCCCGACTTTAAATGAAGCAGCTAGAATTAAACCTCTATTAAAAGGTTTAAGTCAGCAGAGTTATGAAGTTCGTGAGATAATTGTCGTTGACAGCAATTCCCAGGATGGGACACCGGAATTAGTGAAACAAATGCAATCCCATGACCCTCGTTTCCGGGTGATTACCGATGACCCTTTACCAACAGGTTGGGTTGGTAGACCTTGGGCTTTAAATTATGGGTTTAAGTCCATGTCTCCCCATAGTCAATGGTTTTTGGGAATGGATGCGGATACCCAACCCTTACCAGGATTGATTGCAGGATTAGTCAAAACAGCCCAAAAACAAGGTTACGACATGGTTTCCCTATCCCCTCAATTTATTTTAAAGTATCCAGGGGAATGTTGGTTGCAACCAGCTTTATTGATGACCTTATTATATCGGTTTGATCCGACTGGGATAAATGCAGATACACCGGAAAGGGTCATGGCTAATGGTCAGTGTTTTTTGTGTAAAGGGTCTGTACTAGAAGCAGTCGGTGGATATACTAGTGCCAAGGGTTCCTTTTGTGATGATGTGACATTGGCTCGTCATATTGCCAGTGCAGGATTTAAAGTGGGTTTTCTCGATGGTGCAAAAGTATTCAAAGTTCGGATGTATGATGGAGCTTGGGAAACTTGGCAGGAATGGGGGAGAAGTTTAGATTTAAAAGATGCTTCCTCAAGAACACAAACCTGGGGAGATATTTGGCTATTAGTTGCGACACAGGGATTACCACTAATCTTATTATTGGCTTATTTACCTTGGTTTCCCTCCGCCGATTTACCGATTAACTTGTTAGTGGGTTTAAACGGATTTTTGTTATTAATTAGGTTTGCCCTATTATTTGCGATCGCTCCCTCCTATGACCGTACTCAAGCTCAATTTGCTTGGTTATTTTGGCTTTCTCCCCTAGCCGATCCCTTCGCAGTGTTACGAATTGTTATTTCTGCCCTCCGTACACCCAAATCTTGGCGAGGAAGAAGTTATGGATAAGGTAGGGAATACGGGATACAGGGGAAATCTCGAATTAGGAATTAATTAGGGCTTGCGGAAAAAGAGTAAAACTTTGATCGCGTCAAAAGTGCAAGCAAATAGGGGTATGGAGTTCAAAAACCTTACATCTACAATTTTTTGCACTCTCAGACGCGCGTAGCACGGCTTCTCGTAGAGATGACAAAGTGGAATTGTTGAGTTAAAACTATTCCCTGTACAGACGACCCGACGGGTAGTCTCTACCGACTCCCTGTTCCCTACCCTTACTAAAAGACCTTTTTCGCAGACCCTAATTGAAAATTAATTCGTTTCTTCTTCCTTGAGGGAATCACCCCGTTCTAATTCCCAGAGAATTTGATTGCCTTCGCGACGGACACGAGAGACAATCCAATTACGCCAACGCCATTGGTCTCCCCGACTCGTAACAGCACTAGGGTGGATATCCATTAAATCAGCTAATTCTGAACTACTAATTAAATATCCTTTTTCCGCAATTTCATCCGCCATCCGTAGGGTTTCCACGAGGTGACGAAGTTGGGATACACGGGTTTCGCGGGAAACATAATCATTCTGATTGGTTGAAATAGTGGTCTCCATCATGTTTGTGTCTGCTGTAGACGCGCTCCGCGAGGTTTCTCGTAGAGATGGTGTGTCAGTAGCAATTGATATGTGTTCGGTGGTCTTGTTGTTAATTATGGTCGAGTTGGCAGCAAATTCCGATATATTTGCTACATTTGGCCAATCTGTAGTGACAACTGTGCTGTGGGAATTGGTATCACCAACCTGCCGCAGACTGGGTAACTTACCAGTGGCAAATCCGCGCGCGATCGCATCACAACGTTCGTTACCAATATTACCAGCATGACCGCGAACATGTCGCCACCGAATTTGCTGGGATGAGTTTAAATGGTCGAGGATTTCCAGTAAATCTTGGTTTTGCACGGGTTTTCCGTCGGCTTTTTTCCACCCTCTCGCTTTCCAAGCGCGTAACCACTTAGTGACGCAGTTAATTAAATATTCGCTGTCGGTGTAGAGGGTGACTGGTTCTGATTGTCCGGACGCTTGTAAATATTCTAAAGCCGCGATCGCCGCTTGCATTTCCATCCGGTTGTTGGTTGTTTGTTTGGCTGCATCCCCTAATTCATGGACGGAGCCATCATCATGGTATACAACTACACCCCAACCCCCTGGTCCCGGATTCCCCGTACATGCTCCATCGGTATATATACTTTCTATCTTGCGTCCATCCATAAAATTCGCAATGTATTAGGTCATGGATATACTTCGCACGCTGATATATTTCCCTTTTGCTTTGTTGGCAGTTTACAGGTCATAGCGGATACATCACAATGCAACCTCTGCATTAACCGTCTAAACGAAAAGCTCAATTTATGAACGTGGAAAGTATAATTAAATCACTTACCAGTTTTCCACACTAACCCGGAATTCATCCTATCACCCAAAATATTCACATCTTGCAAAGATTTGAGGATTTTAGGTTTTTGATTATCCTTCGGGAATCCGCTTCATGTCTACGGATTTGAGATTGCTCTGGGGGTACGCGCAGTTGTGCCGCAGACTAATACCATTTCATCAAAATTTCGATACATTTTCTTTCCCTGCATCCCCTGCTCACTCCGTGACATAATTCGGCAATATGATGCAATTGAATATGTGTTTTTGCCTCACTCTCAATGGTCAGTGTTTTCTACAGGTTGATAGCTATTATTAGTTAGGTTATGATTTATGAAAATACAGTCATTTTCACAAATATCAACCCTGACTAAAATCCTCTAAAATTCCTCAACATGCAGGTCAAAGATATGATTTTTGCTCATCACCTGTTGATTCAAGTTCAAGGAGGATTTTTTGGACAGGTAAATGATTGTTTTTTTATCAATCAGGGAATTATAGTTGTTAGATATATCTCCAATATCACCTGATTAGAAGAAGCGGGATATCATTTCCCATGATGGCTATAGAACTCATGTTTTGTTTTTGAACCAAAACCAACTATACCTCTGTTCCCTATCAAGGCAAGTCATTTCAAGATTCAAATCAGATTTCTCTGAATATATCATGAAATCACATTATTCAACACACTAATCCATAATCATATTTATTCCAATCCAGGGAGCGTTCAAATGCATTCTGCTCACGAGCAAATCCATTATATTTTTGAAGAGTTGGATGAATGTGCCCAAAATAAATTTACGGGTGTCTTAGAATTTCATGCTGATAGTGGTCAACAGTGGAGGTTTTATTATCGCTTAGGTCGCATTACATGGGCTACAGGTGGAATGCATCCATACCGCAGATTACGCCGCCAATTAACTACCCACCCTTCCCAAATTCCCTTTGCTAAAATCCCCATTAAAAACCTTCCTTCTCCTTTGAGTCATTGGGATTTTCAACTATTAGTTAACTGTTTTAAAAAAGGCTTAATTGAACCCAAACAGTTGGAATCAATCGCTGATAGTGTGATTCAAGAATTATTATTTGATGTGATTCAAATAGCTAATCGTAGTCAAGAAAAAATTAATTACATCAGGAACCCGCAAATCTCTTTAGATTTACCAATTACATTTACCAGCATAAAGGCTTTTATTCGCCGTACAGATTCAGAATGGCAAGCTTGGTATTCAGCTGGTTTAGAATCATTTTGTCCTGATTCCGCACCCATAATTCGTCAACCCAATGAACTTCAACGGGTCGTTAGTTCTGGAGTTTATCAAAATTTAGCTAAATTTATCAATGGGCAAAATAGTTTACGAGACCTAAGTGTACAAATGAAACAGGAGGTAGTCAAAATTACTGCTTCCCTGCGATCGCATATCCTCAAAGGTTTAATCGAACTAACCCCCATTCCTGACCTGTCACCAGCAGCAACAAGTTCAGGAACTACACCAGTTAATGTTGCACCACCAGTCCCCTCCAGCAGTCGATTAATTGCTTGTATTGACGATAGTCCCCAAATTTGCCACCTCATGGAACGGATTATCGTCAGCAACGGAATGCGATTCGTCAAAATTTCCGATCCAATCCAAGCCTTACCCACCCTAATCCAAAATAAACCTGATTTGATATTTTTGGATTTGATCATGCCAGTGATCAACGGCTATGAAATCTGCTCCCAAATACGACGCATATCCAGTTTTGCCAATATCCCAGTGATTATCCTCACTAGTAGCGATGGATTATTCGACCGAGTTAGAGCTAAAGCTGTCGGATCAACCGATTTTATGACTAAACCCATTATCGGTGATAAAGTCCTAGCCATGATTGATAAATATCTCCCCAATCAATCCATGAACACCCTAATCCAAACCACCGTCTCCGTCAAAGCCGCAGTTTAGGAAACGTTACACTACTCCCTACTCCCTTCGACTCCAATTTTATCCATCCCCCTATCTTGCTGGTTTGAACTGGGAACTTCTATCGATCGATCGTCGGTTCCGAGTAAACTTTGCACTTCTTTCAAAGTCCGCGGTTTTTTGGGTACTTCTGGAACTAATTCCTCTTCGCCTACGTATTCAATTAAATCCTCGACTCTACAACCCAGAGCTTGACAAAACTTAATAATACGCTGGATGTGGTCAATTCCAGTTCTACCACTTTCCCAATTTTGAATTGTACTCTCAGTCACGCCAACCAAACGCGATAGCTCCAACTGGGTTAAACCCGCTTGTTCACGCAAAATGGCAATCCGTGGCTTTGCTTTCCTTTTCACAGCAGCACTTCTATTTTTGATTATTTCTAGTTCTATGATATGTGGTCAATCGTAACACCAAAAAAAAATTACGCCCAATTTTTTTCCCAAAGGACTTGACACACCAAATAACTTTGGTTAAAACTTTTAAGTATAGAGACGCAAGTGGATTTACGGAAGTGAATCTACTGAAGCATCTCACAGAGGGCAGTTAAAGCGTAAGTTTTATATTTTTGCCTAATTTAGAGATAAATCCGGAATGGTAAAAACAGAAAATGTAGTTCCCATTGTTGGAAAACACCGAAAACAAACTCGAAAATAGGGTCGTTAGCCATCGCAAGATTATATGACTAATGGGTTATCGGGTGTTTGCTCTCTAGTTTGAATTAACTAACCTAACAACACACAACTGACGAGGTTTATCAAAGATGCTGAGAAAAACATTTTTTGGCTTAGTAGCTACGGGAATGATGATTGCACCAACTGCGGCTTTTGCTCAAGACCAAGTTCAAGGTAGCGTCACCAACACCAATATTTCCACCGTTAATGTTGGCAACGGTAATATTACTGGTGTGACCTCTGACTCGAATACCACCCAAATCCAAAATAAATATGGTAATCCCTGGTGTGCTTCTGGAAACCAAATTCAAGGTTCTAGCACCAACACCGGTGTCGCAACTGCTAACGTTGGCCATTTCAACGTTACTGGAGTCGCTACTGGTTCCCATACCAGTCAAGTTCAAAATGCGGGTTGCGGGTTCCCCTATTTCCCCTACTAAGCGCGTGACTGCAAAAAATTCAGCAGACATGCATTTTTTTTGCGGCATTACACCCAATATCTTTGGTTAAATACATTATGGGGTGAAAAAAGTCAAAAAATAACCAACCTTTTACACCTCTGTTAACAGCAAATTTACTTAGTTCAATCACACACGAATGAGGTCTACAACAATGTTTAAGAAGTCTTTTGCAATCGGTATTTTAGCAGCAATGGCAATGGCTCCCGCAGCATTAGCCGATCAAGTGCAAGGAAATCAATCCAGCACCCAAATCACAACAGGTAACAACGGTGTTGGCAACGTGAATGGAGTGGTATCTAACACCAATTCTGGACAATACCAAGACAAATATAACAACCCCTTCTGTGCATCAGGGAATCAAGTGCAAGGGAACGTTGCAGGAACTGGAATTGCAGCAGGTAACGTTGGTTTCGGTAACGTTTCTGGTGTAAACGCCAACACAAGCAACGGACAAACCCAAGTAGCTAGTTGCGCATTTCCTTTTTAAGAGGGAATAGGGAATCGGGATTTTTCCGATTTCCCGAAGATTGAAATTAATCCAAAATCGCAAATCCATAATCCAAAATCAATTGAGGTATAGAAAATGTTGAAGAAATCTTTTGCGTTCAGTGTTTTAGCGGTAATGGCAATGGCTCCCGCAGCTTTTGCTGACCAGATTCAAGGTAATGTTTCCAACACCCAAATTTCCACAGTTAACAGTGGTGTTGGTAATGTGAATGGTGTTGTATCTAACACAACATCTGACCAGTACCAATCCCAGTATAAGAGTCCCTTCTGTGCATCCAGCAATCAAATTCAAGGGAACGTTGCAGGAACTGGAATTGCAGCAGGTAACGTTGGTTTCGGTAACGTTTCTGGTGTAAATGCCAATACAAGCAGCGGACAAACCCAAGTAGCTAGTTGTGCATTTCCTTTTTAAGAGGGAATAGGGAATCGGGAGTAGAGATTTTTCCGATTTCCCAAACACTCAAATTAATCCAAAATCGCAAATTCAAAATCCAAAATCAATTGAGGTATAGACAATGTTGAAGAAATCTTTTGCTCTCGGTATTTTAGCAGCAATGGCAATGACTCCCGCAGCATTAGCGGACCAAGTTCAAGGTAATGTTTCCAATACTAATATTTCTGCTGGTAACGCGGGTGTTGGAAACGTAAATGGTGTTATCTCGAATACTAACAGTAATCAAGGTCAATACCAATATGGTAGTCCCTGGTGTGCGACAGGAAACCAAATTCAAGGTAACGTTGCGGGAACTGGAATTGCCACTGGAAATGTGGGTATCGGGAATGCGAATGGGGTTGCGGCAAATACTAGTAATGGCCAATATCAAAGTGCTGGTTGCTCACCCTACTACTACGGTTACTAAGCAACTACTAGGCATATATTGAACAATCGACACTAGTCAAATTTACCAACAAAAAACAGGTTAAACCAGTTGAGAAATCAACCCTTAACCTGTTCAACACACAACTTTATTGGTCTACAAAAATGAAAAAGAATTACACCTTTTGCTTTTTAGCAGCCTCCCTAATTATAACTCCTGGAGTTGCTTTTGCTGGACAAAGTTCTTCGCAAAACATGAATCAAACCAGCGTCATCCAGGGTTCTGGAAACTCGGTAAATATCAATGGTACCCAAACCACCAATCAATACCAAAGCAAAAAAGGGAACTATCCCTTCTGTCACTATGGTTATTCCGGTTCCCAATCCCAAAGTTCTGAGCAAAACCTGAACCAGGGAGCATTTGTCGCTGGTCATGGTAACAGTGTGAATATCAGTGGTTCCCAAACAACTACCCAAGCACAAATAGATGCACTACGCGCTCAATATTGTTACTAAAACAGGGAGAACGGGGTGTTATACCAACTTAGATTTTAGACTGTGAAATATTGGCTTTTCTGTGACAATCATTTTTTAAATTGGTTTTTAGGAGTAAAAAGTAAGTTCATTCCTACTCACTACTCACTCTATTTCCAAGTAGACACGGTTTACGGGTTTTGATGGGTGCTTTTGCCAATCAACCATTTTATTGAGAGAGGGATACAGCTATGCCTGCTAAACAATCTTTTATTTTATTTGCGATCGCATCAATGATAGCAGTACCCACCGGTATTGCATCGGCGAATCAACTGAATATTCAAACTCCTAATGTACAAATGTCCCTTGGTCGCGAAGGCGGTGTCAATATTCGCACCACCCAACCCCGACGTTTCCATTATCGAGAACGTATCCGTGTTTACACCCCCCATCGCTGTCGCAGTAACAGCTACAGTCGCACCACTCGTATTGGTAGAAATACGGTTTCCACATCGTCCGTGACACGAATTTGTAATTAAGAAAATGCAGAAGACGGGAGACAGGAAGATATTTTGAATTACTGTTCCTCCTTAACTAGGAATTATGTAGCTTGCTTCCTGCGTAGCGGGTATTGCGAATCATCAATTACACACCTATCTCCACTTCTTTCTGCTTCTACCTGAATTTTGCACTTCACCACTAGGAGAATATAAATAATGAATTTTTCACGGTTACTAATTGGTTTATTCTCAGTTTCAGCAGTATCAAGTTTTATTCCTAGTTTGACACCCGCAGCAAAAGCTGTATGTATGACCCTTGATGTCAGTAATCAAATCGCCGTTCACAGTCGCGATAGCAAAGCCAACCAAGTCAACAATAGCAATCAATACATTGATCCCGATTGCTACAATAATACATCAGTACACACAGGTACTCAAACCTACGTGGGTTCAGGGAATGCAGATCAAGTACGTAATAGCACACAAGTATTAGGTTCTGGACAAAACCCAACGGGTGTTAAAGGTCCCAATATTAAAATCCAGGTTCCTGTTCAAGTTGATGTTCCTGCACTTCCTTAGAGAGAGATTGTTGATAAAGTGATTTTTAATACTTAAATCCTCCTTTCTGGAAATTGGGAGTAGCCATCATCAACTGCGTACACCAGAACCTATGAAAGTGATTTTCCCCCACTCCCCACTCACTACTCCCTACTCCCTTTCAAGCTAGTCTAGAACAACAAGTATACAGATTCCCAACATCCTCTGGGATGGGGGTATGGTTTTTATTTATACGGCTGGAAAGTACATCTTGCAACACATTACTATCCCCGATTCAGGGGATTTTTTTTATATGATAACTACTAATTAATACTCCTCCTGGATTTCTCACGAGTAAGTTGTAAGCCTTGAGTAACGGATTGATTTTCCTTCTACGGACTATCCCTGTGAGTTTTAGGGTTTCGTGAGAAATGCGGATCCTGTATGCTGTCTCCTATCTTCTAAAATTCTTGTACACAAATCAAATCATCAAAACCCTCTTTTGTATGGGGTGGTGTATCCCGGAGGTGACGATACATACTCAAAATTATCGCTTCCGGAACTTGACGCTGACGTTTTTTATTGCGTGCTAAACACAGCCAAATTGGAGTTTTGATCCAAATAGCTGTAATTGATGGAAAACCAATTTGACGGACATTGGTAATCAATTCTTGACGGTAGAGGGGATGGAAATTTGTGGCATCATAAATAACTGATTTTTTTTGCTGATAAGCAAACTCAAATTGATATTTTACTTCAGACCAAACCCTTAACCAGTCACCTTGAATGGCTTCGTCTCCGTATAATTTGGCTCGAATTGCATCGGTAGAAATCACATAACTGTGGGGATTGGCTGCGGCTAATTTTCTGGCAAAGGTTGATTTTCCACTTCCCGGAATGCCGATTAAAAAGCTGTATAAAGGATTAGGCATTTTTGATTTGGATTTGTTCTCAGGTTTGCAAATCAATCAGCGATTAGCAGAAATAAAAAAGTTGGAATATTTTCAGTATCCTATCCTCTTTTTAATTTATCGCTCTTGATTGATATTTAAAAAGTTATCCAAAATCCAAATGAGCTTTTACCTCAATCCTTTATACAAAAACACAAAATCACCTACTTAATCCCAGTGAGCAAAGCAATTAAATAATCGTCCCATCAGGAATGAGAGCATTTTTTAAGACGACAACAATTCCGTTGCGAATATAAAATCCCTGGGATTCCCGATCCGCATCTTGAACATTGTCCTTATTGATGATTTTCACATCGTGACCAATGCGAGCGTTTTTATCCACAATCGCTCGACGAATAATCGTATCCGTCCCAATTCCTACGGGAACTTCCCCCTTTTCCAAACTGCATTGACGTTCTGCTGATGCTTGGTAATAATCTGCACCCATCAATAGGGAATCTTCGATCATCGCTCCTGATTCAATCCGCGATCGCACTCCTAAAACAGAATGCTCAATCCGGCAATTTTTCAGGATACAACCTTCACCAATAATCGATTGGGTAATTTGACAATCCAGTAATTTACTAGGTGGTAAATACCGAGGACGGGTATAAATAGGTGCTTGTTCGTCGTAGAAACTAAAGGGGGGTTGAGGTTGTTGAGTCAGAGCTAAATTGGCATTATAAAAGGATTCAATTGTTCCAATGTCCTCCCAATAACCATTAAATAGGTAGGCTTGAACCCGATATTCCTTAGATGCATCGGGAATAATTTCCTTACCAAAATCAGTGCGTTCCAGGGATTCCCGCAACAACTTAATCAAAACTTCTTTTTTGAAAACGTAAATCCCCATTGAAGCAATATAAGGCTGCATTTTCGCTTGTTCTGGAGTCAAACCCAAAACAGTGGTATCTACCTGCATTTCCCGTAGTGCATCACCCTTGGGTTTTTCACTAAAATTAATAATTCGACCCGAATCATCAATTTTCATTAAGCCAAAATCCGATGCGCGACGTTCATCAATGGGAATTACCGATAGGGTAATATCTGCACCCGTCTCCTGATGACGCTTGACAAAATCCCGATAATCCATCCGATACAAATGGTCTCCGGATAAAATCAGGTATTCATCAACATTCCATTCCTCTAGCAGCCATAGATACTTCCGCACCGCATCCGCAGTCCCTTGGAACCAACTCGGACTTTCCGGGGTTTGTTGCGCTGCGAGAACCTCCACAAATCCTTCACTAAAACCATCAAAACTATAGGTTCTAGCAATGTGACGATTCAAGGATGCTGAGTTGAACTGTGTCAGGATATAGATTTTATAAATTTCGGAATTAATACAGTTGCTCACAGGGATATCTATTAAGCGATATTTCCCCGCAACTGGAACTGCTGGTTTTGCACGCAATTTTGTCAGTGGATAAAGGCGTGTTCCTGCACCACCACCAAGAATTATTGATAATACGTTTTTCACTTGAGTTTCTCCCGACTGCCTTTCAACTCCACCTACAGTTTAGGATGCTCTGTACCTACTGGTAAGGGGGATCGATAAATGTGTTTGGTTAAGTTTTAATGCATTTTAATGTGTTAAATATAACATTTGTATCTTTGTTTAGGGAAATAACTGTTTTTTTTGATGCATTTGTATCTAGTGAAAATACTAAAATTAAGCAAATGGAGAATTGCGTAGGTGTAATTTTTGGGACAATTTAACGTATTTCACCCAACTTTGTTCAGTTAACTGGGATAGGGACACAGTTGATAGAGTTGCCGTAAATACATCTTTTTGGCTCGTATTATCACTGATGCCGAGATTTGCTAACATATCTAACGCTGAGGCTTCCAATGGTTGTTGGGTATGGATAAACACTACTAGTTGGGGAAGGTTAGGTTCCTCAACTTGATTCAGTGCCATTAGTAGGGAAGGATCAAGTTTTTGATAATTCATAAATTTGCCAAGGTAAATTCACTCAGATATACACATCATTATCCGATGAAGTTAGCAAATTTTCTGTCACCTAGCTTCACTCTGTGGTTCTAATTCCCAAAGTTGTCTTGATAGAGTACTACCCACTAATCGCGATTCCCCACTCGCTTTCAAAGTATATATAATCGAACCCACAAACTGTTTGAAAATGTGAAAATTCCCATTGCTAAACATTTTGAGTTGGATTTTTTTCTTCTTGTGCTTCAAATCTAACTTGTCGATACAATTTAGAAACGGGAATCGTCATTCCCACGCTCTCCAAAATTAAATTATCCTCTTCTCCATAGGTATGTAAAACCCATAAACCTTCTTCGTTGCGACGGAAACATTCCACACCGATTTGCTCGGATTCAATTAAAACGTATTCTTGTAAACTACTGGATTGACGGTAGTGAGTAAATTTTTTCCCTCGGTCAAAGGCTTCGGTGGAGGGGGAAAGGACTTCCACGATTAAGCAGGGGTATTGTACCATATCGATAGATTCCCTGTCTCTAGGGTCGCAGGTGACGACGACATCGGGGTAATGGTAGGGTCCAGAGGGGGATACTTGGACTTTGACATCGGAAATGTACAATTCACAGCCTTTCTCAGCTAAATAGTCATCCAACTCCGTACCAAAATTAAAAGCAATGCGGTTGTGGGGTTTGGTTCCCCCGGTCATTGCGAATACTTCTCCGTCAATGTATTCATGACGGATTTCTTGGGTTTTTTCCCATTTTAAGTATTCTTGGGGACTCATGTATGAAGATTGGGGATTAGCGATCATAACGAAACTCAAACTCAACTAAAAATCATGTTTACTTCCTGGTAAATGCGCTTGCGATCGCAGTTTTGATTGTGCCATAACCGTAATTGAGCCAAAATCAAGCGAGTTCATACATTTCAGGAATTTTCGGTGTAATTATGGCAATCAATCATCAGGGAATCGATTGGCAAATCGGGATTCACGATAACTACCTACCCGTTTATTATAAAGGCGCGATAGCCGAAGGCTTAAGCTTCGCTTATCGCCGGATTTTTGCGACAAGATTATGCCGATCGATTGATGAGTTATTTACATGCGGAAACTACCCTGAATCAAGCTCTGACTAAAGCTTGTACGGATTTGGTACGTCAATCGGGAGGGGATTTACAACAGGTGGAGCAAGTTGTAGCTAAATATATTCAAAGTTGTTTACATCCCCAACCGGGAACCCAACGAATTATTCTACGTTTACAACAAAGACAGTTAGAATTAAACCTAAATGATAAGGATTTTGCTGGATTTTGTCGGAGCTTTAAACTTTCTAGTGTTGATTTAGGTAATCTCTATGCTGGTGATGGGATTGATGATAGTGTGATTCCATCCTTAGCCAAAATTTTAGGTATTTCCCAGCAGGAGTTAATTAAACTGCGGGATGAAGAGCAATTTGCATCTGAATGAAAAGTTCTGGGTCTGGAGCGAGAATCTTATCAAATTATAATCTTCCGTGATTTTGGTATCTTTGTTTCCACCAGAGTCTCCATAGAAAGATCAAAATATTGCCAATGACAATGTTAGCTCGAATACAATCAATCAACCTGTGTGTCAATCCAGTTAGAGATAGGCAAAACACAAATGTTACAAATTAAATGTTACAGCAAAGAAAAAAATTTACGAATTTACTTGATGGGCTGTATCATTTTCGTAAAAGATGCTTAGAATAGGAGACGTGTCAAAATGAATTCGTAACTAATAATAAATATTAATTCCTTCAAAGTATAATTAGTACTTTGTAAAAGTTAAGATTTATTTGATACCCTTTGATTTGCATATATCTCCCAAAGAATAACTATTTTGAAAACGGGAAGTAATCGCTCGATTAGCCAAGATAAAAAGAGGTGAAAAAAATGAATCCAACCGAAACCGAAAATCACAACCAGGAAAACAACTCTAATTCCCATTCTTTTAGCGAAGCGAACAATCATAATTCGACGGTAAAACCAATTGCTAACGAGATGAATAGTCTCGATAAGGTGAGGGATATTTTATTTGGCAATCAAGTCCGTGATTTTGATCACAGGTTTACCCGCTTAGAAGAAAAGTTAGCCAAAGAATGTGCAAGCTTACGAGATGAAACCCGTAGTCGGTTAGATTCCCTGGAAAATTACCTCAAACAGGAAGTCGAATCCCTAACCACCCAAATCAAAAATGAATACAGCGATCGCGATCGCTCTGTCCAATTGTTGCGTGAGGAAACCAAAACCCTCAAATCCAGTTTAGATGATAAAATTTCCCAAGTAGAGGAGTTTGCTAACAGCAGTCAACGGGAATTACGGGAACAGTTGTTTAATCAGTCAAAAAATTTACAAGATACTATTCAGCAAAAATACGAGGAAATTATTGCCTTGTTAGAACGGGAATCGAAGGATTTACGTCACCAAAAAACTGACCGTTCCACCTTAGCAGCACTGTTAAATGAGTTGGCAATCCGCTTAAATAACCAAAGTTAAATCAGCTTCCTCTGCACAAACTATACTTTACACCCATGTAGGGTTGTTAACTGTTAACCGTTGACTGTTATGGTGAATTCATCCCGTAGGGTACAGCTAAAACCGATATTTCACTACATGAAATCGGATTGCAATATCAGCGTGCAAAGTAAAGTATAGTAGTGCATCAAAATCAAAATTATGGAATATTATTTTTATAATCCCAATGTGGCTTCTTGTCCCATACTAGTACAGCTTGGCTGAAATAAACCGAGCATTAAGTTTTTATCTAGTGACCATGCTCCGCGTGGTCGCTTAGTGAGTTGAAGGCTCTGCCTTCATTCACGAAACAGGAGCCACGCAGAGCATGGGAGCGAGGGGAAAGGTAAGTGTATTTACGCCGCGCGGTACTAGTAATATCCATCAACATCTAAGTTAACAGCCTAATAGTCCGACTCATCCTTTGAAACCAGCAAACGATAGGAAATAGGAAGTAGGAAACAAACACACTTACACGCATATATCTCCTGTCTCCTGGTTAAGGACAGATAAATTATATTTAATCTATGGATAACCAGACTCAAAATCGAGTTTTCCCGCAATTCCCATCTGAAACACCCAATAATCATAATTATTTTCAAGAAGTTGCCGAAATTGAAGAGTTGCGTCGGTTACTGTTAGGATTGGATGGACAGCAAATCCAGCAGTTGTATGAATTATTAAATCAATCAACTGCGAATCCAGAAGCGATCGCGCGTCTGCTTCCGGAAGCTGTCAGGTTGCGGAGTCAACAGGATAGTCTGCTAGGGGAGGTAATGGTTTCCACGGTAGAGCAAGCAATTCAGCTATCCGTGGATCAAAATGTGGAGGTGTTGTCGGGAGCAATTTTTCCAATTGTAGTTCCCGCAACCCGGAAAGCGGTTGCAAACACTTTGGGGGAAATGATTCAATCTTTGAATCAAACTTTAGAACACAGTTTATCACCACAAAGTTTACAATGGCGCTTGGAAGCAAAACGGACGGGGAAAACTTTTGCGGAAATAGTCCTACTACGAACCTTAGTTTACCGAGTCGAGCAGGTATTTTTAATTCATCGACACACTGGTTTGCTATTGAAACATTTGTTTGCCTCGGAGGTGACAACCCAAGACCCGGATTTAGTTTCAGCGATGTTGACCGCGATTCAGGATTTTATGCGGGATTCCTTTCGAGTTGATCAAAGCGAGGGATTACAATCGCTGCAATTTGGGGAGTTGACGATTTGGGTGGAAGCTTCTCCCCATGCAGTGTTAGCAGGAATAATTCGTGGTAATGCTCCTTTGGAATTACGCTCCGTGTTTCAGACAGCTTTAGGCAAAATTCATTTACAATTTAACCGGGCTTTATTAGAATTTGATGGTGATACCCAAATTTTTGAGGGAACAGAGTATTTACTGAAACCTTGTTTAGAAGCTCGGTACAAACAGCAGGCTAATCAACGTCGTGCTTATGCCTTGGGTTTTTTGGGATTAATTGTGATCGCATTAGGGTATTGGGGGTTTCTGGGTTGGCGATCGCATCTACGCTGGGAAAACTTGTTAACCCAAATTCGCAATCAACCGGGTTTTGTGATTACCAAAGCCGAACGGGGTTGGGGAAAGCTGGTAATTGAAGGAATGCGTGACCCTTTAGCAGGGGAAGTCAATCAATTAATTGCAGAAGCACAAATTGATCCCCAATCCGTTGTCACCAGGTGGAAGCCGTTTATTTCCCTCGAACCGGAGATGATTTCCAGAAGGGTTACAGCACGAATTAATCCCCCCTCCGGTGTGGAGATCAATATTGATCCCCAAGGAAAAATGATGGCTAGGGGGTTTGCATCTAAAGTTTGGATTAACAACACCCGTGCGATTTGGTCAACCATTCCTGGTATTAATGCTTATGATGACTCCCAAGTGCAGGATTTAGATATAGAACGGCTGAATCAATATAAATCGAAATTAGAACAGGAGGTCCTACTATTTGTGGAGGGGTCAACCCAGTTATTAGCCGAGGAAGAGGGTAAATTTAAGCAGATTCAGACCCAGTTGCGGGAAATATATCAAATAGCATCCCAGTTAAATTATCAGGTCAGACTGGAAATTACCGGACACACAGACTCCACAGGTGGTGATACACTCAATAAACCCCTAAGTCAAAATCGTGCTAGAGCGATCGCCACACGGTTAATTAATGGGGGTATCGACCCTTTAAGTATTACAATAAATGGTATGGGTTCTCAACAACCAGTGGAAGTAAATCAATCTCAGATACAAGCGCCAATAAATCGCCGTGTATCCTTTAAAATACTTTTAACTCCAACAGAATAATATTAATTTCACAATTTTCAACAACAATCTAAATTTATGCTTCAGAAAAAAGTGTGTATGATCGGCGCATTTGCAACTGGAAAGACCAGCCTCATTGCCAGATTTGTACGCAGTATTTTTTCAGAAAATTACCAAACTACAGTTGGAGTAAAAATCGATAAAAAGACGGTTTTGACTCATGGCAAAGAATTAAATTTAATTTTATGGGATTTATATGGGGAGGATGAATTTCAAAAGGTACACACATCCTATTTACGTGGTTCTTCCGGTTATTTGTTAGTTGTGGACGGAACTAGACATAACACTCTAGATGTTGCTTTTTCTTTAAAACAAAGAGTTGAGGATAATTTGGGAAATATACCCTTTGTCATGGTTTTAAATAAGGCCGATTTAGTTGATGAATGGGATATTGAAAATGAAGAAGTTGAACAAATAAAGCAAAAGGGATGGACGGTAATTCAAACCAGTGCCAAAACTGGTGATGGAGTGGAGGAAGTTTTCCAAACTTTAGCGGACAAGATTATGGAAGAATGACATGTTGGATGTCCCAAAACCAATCGTGATGTACCTGATAAACTTACTCTGGGAAAATCGTTCCCTTGCTTATTTATTGGTCAAAAAGAGCGGACAGATTGAAAGTTGGGGAGGAAATTTAATTGATTATGGAGTAAAAAATTTAACTAAAGGAGCAAATGTTTTTCAAAAGGTATTTTTCCTCGAAGGTCTTTTACCTTTAGAAGATACAGCAGTTTTTATTCCTCGCGTGAAGACGGATGAGGGAATTTGTGCAGATTTACATATGTTTCCTTCTGCTGAGGGTGATTGGGTGATATTACTAGATGCAACATTAGATGAAATGCAACTTTCCCTAATTCAACAACAAGCCAATAATAAAAGTTTAGCCAAAGAAAAAATATCCCAGGTTCTGAATAGTTGGGAGTAGGGAAGAAAAGTAAATATGGGGTGAATTCACATTTTGCACTGGTGATTTAGTAGAATAAAATAAACTACAATACGGTTAAGTTTGAACTGAAGGCCTTGAATTGTGTAGGTTGCGTCTAGGTGTAATGGTCGCTTGTTTTCCAGTATCCAATAAAAATAATTAGGTCAAATAAGTAAAGCTTCAATAAACATAAATCGGAAGTTAATTAAATACCTTAATTACTCATTCCAGAATCAATTTATTGTTGGTTTACGGTGCAGAAAGTGAATAATATTGCTCTTATTTGATTAGGTACACTTCCACCCAACCTACAATTATCCTTAACACCAAGCGTATTGAAATCAAATATAGGAATCCGGTTTGGTTTTTGAATCCATCTATTGGGGTGAGGGAGTAGGGAGTAGGGAGTAGAAATTGTACTGAGTTTTGTTCAATATTCAAATAGGAGTCCTATAGCTGAAATTTAATTTAATATTATTAACAGAAACATCAATGGATTCAATTGTATTTTATAATACGTCAATTTGCCAAAGATTATCATGAAAAGTAACTAAAGACTTGACTTCTATATTCTGAATTCCTACACTCAAACAAAAATCCAAAAACCAATGGGGAATGATGTGGTGATGAACGAAACGTTTGCTAGTCGTTTATTTGCGACTTTGAATATTTTAGTCCTAGAACGCTTGCGGAAAGGTGTTTTTCAAGTCGAGGGAACTGTTCCTCATTGGTTAGAAAGGGTGTGTCCACGTGATGTTTCGACTGGGATGAAGGTTCTAATCAGTCAAGAAGATATCCCATTTTTAGAAAACTTTTTAATTGATGCGGAAGTATATTGGCAAAATCCCACCGGACATCCGCTTAAATCGGGATTTTGGACAGAAATAGATTTAAATGGTGATGAATATTATTTAGAAGCTTCAGCCGTAATTTTAGATGAACGTAAAATTCTCTTAGTTGAATTTGCCGAAGATAATTATCGGGAAAAACAAGCACTTATCCAAAAAGCACGAGAAAACCAACTTTCCTATAACCAATTAGTCAAAGAAAATCAAAAAAAAGATATTTTAATTCATTGTATTATTCATGATATTGCTGGTCAGTTAAGTGGGATTAATTGCTGTTTAGCTTTACTAGAAATGGAAAACCTGACCGCAAAAGGACGAGAAAGATTAGCAATCGGACGCAAACAATCCATTAAACAAGAAATTCTCGTCAGGGAAGTGTTAGAAATATTTTCAGCTGAAGTTAATTCCCTAGAAAAATTTTCCCAACCCGGAGCGATCGCACCGAATATTTTGCATGTCACCCAGGAATGTATTGAACTGTTAACACCAGTCTATGCACTCAACAAAGTGAAAATTAACCTGGTGTACGACTCCCAGGTGACGGACTGGAAAGTAATCGGCGATCGCCAACGTTTAGAACGTGTAATTACCAACTTAGCAGAAAACGCCTTTCGTCACACCCCCTCCCACTCCACCGTCACCATTACCCTTACCCCCGACCCGGAATTTATTCACCTTACCATCGATGACGAAGGTCAGGGAGTCAGTCCAGACCTCGTACCCCATCTATTTCAAAAATTTAGTCAAGGACAAAGCAAAAGTGGTCGTATCGGTCTAGGACTGTATTTTTGTCGCATCACCATTGAACGGTGGGGAGGTCAAATTGGATACACCCCAAGTCCCACTGGAGGAGCGAGATTTTGGTTTTCCCTTCCCCGAAGTAAATCTTAATACGGGGAGTAGGGAGTAGGGAGGAGAAATAAGCTTATTTGTATTTGTAATTTTTAAATCCAAAATCCAAAATCCAAAATCGCACTACTGCTACACAGCATAAAATCTCACCAAATAACGATTTAACCAATCCTGATACCAATCATAAAAAGACAGAGCAGCAGTATCATCAACAGTTTCCAGGGAATAGGGGTCATCATGATAAAAAGCACAACACTCACTGGAAAATGGGTAAATACCCCCATCATTACTACGGTCATCAATCCAAATATGACCCCGTTGTTCTCCCGTCACCACCAGCAAAGCATCCACACCACAACCATAGGTTGCGATCGCAATTGTTCCTTGACGTGCTTGTTGAGCATTGATATTCTGGTCATTTTCCTCCTCCCCATCCCACATTGATTTTAATAGGAAAGGTTGAGCTAACCGTTGATATTCCCTGTCTTCTGTATCATTTCCCCCTGTTACGATTTCATCCTCTAATTTAAATAAACCATACCCTGGACCTGCTCCCCCATTCCCAACCTCTAACAAAAACTGACGATAATCCTGTGGTAAGGTGACACCATAACGGGATTCAAAATTATTTAGCTCCCCAGGACTAATACAAGGGTTTAAACAATAGGAATGGGATTGGGAACCGAATAATTTTAAACTTTTATCTAATTCTGCTAATTTCAGCAGCTTGGTTTTAATCTGTTGCATTTTATTCATTGCAGTCTTTACCATTATTTTCACTTGTCCTCACTTAAACCGCAGATGCACAAAATTACACCAAGTAATTAACGAGTAATGAATTTGTTTATTTATGTCATTCAATCTAACCCTGCTTAAACCCTTTGTGAATGGGAGGAGTGACACTAATTTGATTTGTCAAAAGTTGCACACTACATCAGTTGAATTACTTACGACAAAAAAATAAATTATCCATCGATTCTGTCAGTATAGATATTTTGAATAATTCTCTTTACTTGAGGAGAAGAAACAATACCCTAAGTTAGATTTTGGACTACCCTTTGGGTACGCGCAGGGTTGTGCAAGACTGGTCGTCACGCGTCTATAGATTTTGGATAAAGGGTCAAGCCTTACGTGAGTTTGTAGCTTTAAGCACCATTTTTTTAGTTAATCATAGGTGTGCAAATTGTTCCATCGCTTACATCGTATAAATATGTCTGCTTTCAAAGCTAGACTCTTTACCCAGTAATCATTTAAGAGGTATTTAGTGAATAATTAATGTGGAAGTTTAGCTTCATCATAAATGTATCGGTACTTGATTTTTGATTCAGGACTTACGTTACTGGCATATTATTTTAAGTTCATCGTGAGGAATTTAGTCCTCAAATTAAGCGCTATACGCAATGACTACAAACAAAAAATCAGGATTTTTGTAACACTTGCATAAGTTTTATGATTGTAAAAAATCACTAAGAGGATGTTTTAAAAGTCGATTTTAATACTTAACCCATTCGTGACAAGTTAAGGTGAAATTAGTTTTGTCAACTCGTAATTATCCTTAAAAGTGAGGTGAAGGAGAAGTAGTAAATTCTACTTTGCACTGAGTTTTCCGCGCCAGAATCAATCATGCATTGAAAATTTAGCGATCG
>CALJJQ010000154.1 GCA_937973965.1 uncultured Calothrix sp.
AAATTCTCTGGCGATTTATTAAGTATCAATGGATTGAAATAGATGCTTATTCTAGCTGGCAAACTTTTGTTACATCTCTAGAAAAAATCCTGAGAGAATTTGGTCAAAACTATGTAATTAATTTTGACTAGCTACTTAATATAAGCGACAATGCTCGCAAGTAAATCACCCGTTCCTAAGTATAACAGCGTTAATAAGCCTCCCGATAAAATAGTTGTTAAACCTGGAATCCATCCCCACATTTGTACATGAGTTAAACCAAAAGCAAGTAATGCGATCGCGCTACCAATCCAATAATTCCCTGTGAGTGAAGCTAACCTTTCAGTTGCGTAACCTCGATATGATCCTTCCCCCCTAA
The DNA here is from genome assembly GCA_937973965.1 of uncultured Calothrix sp. GTDB lineage: Bacteria > Cyanobacteriota > Cyanobacteriia > Cyanobacteriales > Nostocaceae > NIES-3974. Next base: position 359 of record CALJJQ010000154.1, read on the forward strand.
GCAAATAAATGCTGACGCAACACCTCCCCCATCACCTCCACAGGAATATCATCCCTTTCCAACCAAATTTTTAAAGCTGCTACACCCTGCTGAATTAACATGGACAAACCATCAATTGCAACCATCCCCCTTGCTTGAGCATGACTGAGGAACTTGGTGGGATTGGGGGTATAAATCAAATCGTAGACAATCGTATTTTCCCTGAGCAACATCATTTCTGCTGCACTTAATGGTGATGCATCGATATGGGGATACATTCCCATGGGGGTGGTATTGACAAGTAAATCCCCTTGGGGAAGGATGCGTGATAAATCATCCCAACCATGTACTTGTAAATTGACGGTGATAGGGAGATTTTGCCAACTATGGAGAAAATCTGTTAACTTGCTGAGGTTACGTCCAACCACATGAATTTGCTTAATTCCCAATTGGATACATCCTACAACCACAGCACGTGCAGCTCCACCATATCCCAAAATTATCGCCCGTGCATCACTCCAATCACCCTGGTGGGTAGTTTGTAAAGGGGAGATAAATCCTGCTACATCCGTATTAGTCCCCCACCATCCATCCTTCCTACGTACCACCGTATTGACAGCACCCACATCCCTAGCTAAATCTGATATTTCACTCAACATGGGTATGATGGTTTGTTTATGGGGAATGGTTACATTAAACCCCTGTAAACCAATGCAAGCAAAACCAGCGATCGCAGTTGCTAAATTTTCCGGTGCAATCGGTAATGGTAAATAAACAAAATCCAAGTTCATCTTTGCCAATGCAGCATTATGCATCAATGGTGATAGGGAATGCTCAACTGGATAGCCAATTACACCTAAAAGTTTAGTATTCCCTGTAATCATTGCTGCAAAATTTCCTTGGCTCGATGGATATTTTGGCGGACATTTTCGGCGGAAACATGCAAAGCTTGTAATTCCTCTGGAGTTAAATTTAATTCCACAATTTCCCGAATGCCAGCACAACCTAAATAACAGGGTACACCGATAAAGACATCATTTAACCCATATTGTCCCTGAAGATAGGCTGCAATTGGCAACATCCGTGACTGATTTAATAAAATCGACTCCACCATCACCGAAGTAGCCGATGCAGGAGCAAAAAATGCTCCTCCTGTTTGCATCAATTCCACAATCTCCGCACCACCATTACGAGTACGTGTCACCAACCGTTCAATGGTGACATCATCCAACAACTCCCCAATGGGAATCCCCTTAACTGTGGAATAGCGCTTCAGGGGAACCATCAAATCACCATGACTACCCAACACCATTGCATTCACATCCTTGGGAGCAATTCCCAATTCTAAGGCAATAAAGGTTTCAAATCTGGCAGAATCTAGTACTCCAGCCATACCCATAATTCTCTGGGTCGGTAAACCTGTCGCTTGCCAAGCAAGATAGGTCATCACATCCAGGGGATTGGTGACGACAATAAAAATTGCCTCTGGAGAGTATTCTACAGCTTTTTGGGCTGCTTCCACCACGATTTTGGCATTGCTTCGCAATAGGTCATCCCGGTTCATTCCCGGTTTGCGGGGAAATCCCGCCGTAATCACCACTATTTGGGAATTTGCTGTATCTGCATATTCATTAGTGCCAGTAATTTCACGGTCATGGATTTCTAATCCCCTGGCTTCTAGTAAGTCCAATGCCAAGCCCTGGGGCATACCTTTGAGGATATCAAGTAGTACCACATTCGCCAGATTTTTTTCGGCAAGACGTTGAGCAAGGGTACTACCAACTCTACCCGCACCAACAATTGTGACACGGGGAAAATTACAGGTTTGGGGGGGTGTGTGTGTTTGCATATTGTTCGCAGTAGATGCTAATTATATCATTTGACAAAAATTTTGATATATTTTCTTCCCCTGCTCCCCTAACTGTATCAACTCTAAAGTCAAACGGTATTACCCCCTGCTCCCCGTATCCGTAAAATTTTGTAAACGTGATGCTTACTGCACTAGCGCGGAAAATGATTGCAAGTCACAATGGTGTATCCAAATTTTCCTGCGAATCTGGGATAATTTCATGACTCACACTGAAACCGTTCACCTTACCAGTAAGTAGGTAGGTGCAATTAAACATAAAACCACAATGTAACCAATCATTCGGCATAGAGACGACCCGACGGGTCGTCTCTATGCCCTGATCTGAACGACAATTTTCACTACCCACCTACTTACCTAATCCTAAACCTAAATATTAAGCAAAATATCCCCAATTTATTTATGCAATTAAAGCCCCAAGACTCACGTTTTCATCGTAAAATCTCACCCTGGACATATATATCAACCCTCTACTTTGCCCAGGGTGTACCCAATACAATTATTAATACAGTATCACCGATACTCTACAAAAACCTGGCCATAGATAATGCTCAAATTACCTTTTGGACGAGTTTACTTAATTTTCCTTGGGTGTTAAAAATGTTTTGGGCACCGATTATCGATACTCGGTCAACCAAGCGGACTTGGATACTGACGATGCAATTTGCCATGTTCGCCTGTATGGCTTTAATTGCCTTTTCCCTCCAGCTACCTAATTTCTTTGGCATCTCCCTAATTTTATTTGCGATCGCAGCTTTCATTTCTGCGACCTGCGATATTGCCACCGATGGCTATTATATGTTGGCACTATCGGAGCAGGAACAAGCTTTTTTTGTGGGGTTTCGTTCCTTATTTTTCCGCATTGCCATGTTATTTGGTTCTGGTTTTTTAGTGTTTTTAGCTGGTAGTCTGGAAAAATCATTAAAGAATACCCAACAAGCTTGGACATTGGTTTTTCTGTTCACAGCAATTTTATTTTTGATTTTATATTTTTATCACCAGTTTATTTTACCTAAACCCTATACAGATACGGTTAATCCCGCAATCTCAGCAAACAAACTAGCATTTTTCCAAGTAATCCAATCCTACTTTCAAAAACCCCAAATTATCCCCATCTTGGCATTTATCCTATTATACCGTTTAGGTGAAGCCATGCTAGTGAAACTAGCTTCTTTATTCCTGCTAGACACCACCGCAAAGGGTGGATTAGGACTTTCCACGGATACGGTGGGTTTAGTGTATGGTACCTTTGGGGTTATCTCCCTCATCGCTGGTGGAATTTTAGGAGGATTACTGATTTCCCGCTACGGTCTCAAAAAATGTTTATTTCCAATGGCATTAGCCCTGAATTTACCAGATTTATTTTACGTTTATATGGCCTATGCCAAACCTCCCTTAGAACTAGTCTATCCCCTGGTTTCCCTAGAACAATTTGGCTACGGCTTAGGATTTACAGCCTTTACCGTTTATTTGTTATACATTTGTCAAGGAGAATATAAAACCTCCCACTATGCAATTTCCACTGGTTTAATGGCATTAGGTTTAATGTTACCCGGTGCAGTTAGCGGAGCCATTCAAACCGAAATCGGTTATCTCTGGTTTTTTATTCTGGTTTGTTTGCTGACAATTCCCGGGATGGTGACGATATTTTTTATTCCGATGGAACAGGAAGAAAATCAACCTGGATAGACAGTTTAAGTAGGTGGGCGGTAAAAATTGTCGTTGAGATCAGGGAGAGACGCGATATATCGCGTCTGTAAGGGGGTAAGGCTTCCCGCATAGCGGGTATTACGTAAGCGAAGCGTTGCCGCAGGCTATTACGAATTAAATCCCGATTTTTTTACGAAATTTCTGCCAGAATTTGCGGGTTTTTAATTGCCAAACTCTGGCAGGAGTTAAATCAGGTATATTTGCTGGATAAATCTGCTTGTGGTCAAAGAACAAATTTAACTCAGTTAAAATCACTCGTAAGCGATTTAAAATATTTTCTCGACGGTATTCAGCTAAAAGTTGATCAGGGGCAAATTGATAACCAGGATTACTCACAGCTTGCAGAATTCTGGTGACATCAAACTCACAGGAATAACCAGCAATTTTTTGACAATTAAAACCAGGGTCAAGATAGTCAGAAAGCCCCCCATTCACACTAGAAAATATCTGACATCCACAGGCGATCGCCTCTAAAGGTTGCAGTCCAAAACCCTCACTCACACCCTGTTGTAACCAATATTCCGCCGAATCATATAAATAGACCTTTGCGCGATTAAATAATACCGCCAAGTCATCTACAAAACCGCTAATTACCATCACATTACACTTTGCTTGCAAAGCTGGAATTAATTGATTCATCAAATAGGTAGAAGATTTCCGTGCATGAACTAAAACATCAATATCTCGCTGCTGTTGAAGATTTTGAAACCCATCACTAATCTGATTTGGCAAATAATAAATCAGCGAATGGGGAGCCATCTGTCCCCAATAACCCATTGTATTTCGACTCACTGTAATAATCGGAATTTGCGCTGGTATAGAGAAACCATATCCAGCACTATGGGCATGGTAAATTACATTTTGACTGTGTAATTTATTAATTAACCTATTAACATCAAAACCCCAACTGACAACAAAAATTTTCTGAGGTAAATCAAATTTTTCCGATTGAGCCAAAATATCATCTAACAATAATTTATCAGCTTCCCTCTGGCGATAGGTGACAACCTCACACTCACAAATTTGTTGCGCAATTTGCAAAGTTTTAAGTTCCGCAAATAAACCACCACAATAAAACTTTTCCGTCGTCCCCGGTAGCAAAAAATATAATTTACGCAATTTCACACTTCTTCCACCTAACCTACAGCAATGATTTTAATCCCGATTGACAAGATGACAAGAAAATTTTATACCTTCAGCGTGAAATGGTAGGGAGTAGGGGAAAAACCACTTTCATCCCTAATCTAAACAGAAGTTGCGCTACACCCATCTAAGGTTTTGGTGTCAGCAATAAATGTAAATTACTCCCCCGTTCTATCCTGTGTTTCCCGTCCCCTATCCCCTGTCTCCTGTCTCCTACATTACCTTATCCCTCCTTCCAATTTAATCTGACAAAATGAGCTTCTTTTCCCCAGATATCACGGGAAAGGGTAATATTTTCCACTTGAAGATTAAAAGGAATCGCAGTGGTGACATATTTTTGCACCAAAGCTCCAACTTCCGGCGTAATTTCTGCGGCGATCGCGGTTGCAATCCCCAAACCAATTAACTGTTCAACCGGACCCCGTGGTAATAACAAATGCATTCCCACAGCCAATCCAGCAGTTAATAACATACTGACAGATACATTAGTGCCACAACGGGGATGAATTGCCAAATTTTCTTCTCCGTGGGTTAATTTATGGAGGGCCAAATTTACAGCTCGTCTCAGGTCACTAATATTCACATCACCGTAAAGATAAAAACCCCTATCGGTAGACAAACCACCTAGCAATTCATTATCCACTTGAAAATGACGTGCAATCCGATGGGAGCGACGAGGGGTTTTCATTTCACTTAAAATCCATACAGTTGCATGTTCTAGAGCATGAACTTGTCGCAACAAAATCAGTTCCTTGAGTCCGGGGATAAATGATAAATGCTTAAGAATTTCTGCATCAACACTCGTAGGGGGAGCTGCTAAATCTGGGTTTAACAAGTTAAACGGATTTAGTAAGGAAAAATTAACCATTGATGCATCTGAGGTATTCATAGCTACCCACCTAGGCTAACGGAGCATAATTGATTTGTTCCTAATGTAGCGCTTGAAAGAATGGTTTGTTACTAAATTTTGTTGACAACTGGAGTTGCAAGCTAGAAGTGAGTTTGACCAACGTAAGGAGAAGCAGGGGTTTAACCTTTTTTGTTGCTCCTTCCAAATATCTACTTGCAGAGACACAATTACAAGCCAAAACTCAGAGGATGTATTAAAAGTCGATTTTAATACTTGAATTATCGTTTTTAGGAGCAGGGAGAGATGGGACATATCGCGGTCTGTACTCTCGAAGGAAAAATCAGCTTTATAACCCCATTTCCAGAGTCAGGACAATAGTCAAAATAGTGATAATTAATACTTGACCAACAACCTCTCACATAAATACTAGAACACTTTTGACAGCTAACGCTTGACAGTCAACGGCTATTACGTACGCGAAGCGTTGCCGCAGGCTATTACGAATTAGACAGTAGATGCACGCTGGGTGATTGAATCTCACCCTGGTGACTAGATGCAAGCAAAAAAATGGTGCTTTTTTATGTATCGAATTTACGGTTGAGACTGTTCCCTTATGAACTTGATCTGACTCTCTGACTATTTAACATAACCAGTTAGGTAAACACTGTCCTAGTAGTGTTTAATTGTGATGTCTGGGGATGAAAATATGGCGTGAGGAGATTCAATCCAGTCATCAGACGGGTTTTAGGACAGTTTATTCGTTTGGATTCGGTAACGAACAGCAGTTAACATCATCTAAGCAAACTTTTCCCCAATGTAGTGCCCAACGGACAAGCGCAACGCGGTTATCAGTTTGGGTTTTGGTGAGGATGTTGCTAATGTGGTTATCAACGGTTCGTTTGCTGATTTCCAGCCGTGCTGCAATTTCTTGGTTAGTTAAGCCAGCGGCCACTAAGTCGATGATTTGCAGTTCTCTGTCTGACAGACTAACAGGGGTCTGAGACTCGCCACCAGCCATGATATTTTTTTTCCTCCTTGGTATATGTACTTAATTGCCCTCTCTCATTTTAGAAGATTCTTTGGCTAGTAGGTGTTTTAAGTGTTAGCAGTAATACGATTATGAATAATTCTTTATAACTATAGTTATGGGCATGACAAAATTACCAAATAGTGTGATAATATTAGCCCTTTTAGATAAATTTTTGTGTGAAAGTATAAAGTGTACTACCTGATTGGTAAAAAAAGATTGAGGATTGCAGCTATTTTCGGCAATGATAGGTGAAAAATGGGGTTAAAGTAGGTCTCCAGTTACTGTGTTGACAGGAAATTTTCAGATTTTAGTAATTATTATTTTTTTTTATATAGTCGTGGATAAAAAAATCTCTAGCTATTGTCATGAAAATTTGCAAAAAAAGAGAGTGGCTTAGGGAGAAGTCAAAATGTTGTTTAAGTTGTATGAATGATAGCCAACTATGTCGATAGAATTGTTATAGATTTTATCGTGGCAAATGATGAATGCAAACTAATATTTATAGCTTATAACTGCAATGAGTAATCCTCGTGTTCTTTGCCTGGGTGAGGTTTTGTTTGATTGTTTAGCGGATCAATTAGGAAAGCCGCTAGATGAGGTTGAATCTTGGACTCCTTATCCAGGTGGTGCGCCAGCGAATGTGGCTTGTGCGCTGGTGAAATTGGGTATTTCAGCTGGGTTTATTGGTGCGGTGGGAGAGGATGCACCTGGCAATGATTTGGTGAAGTTGTTAACGGATGTGGGTGTGGAAATGGCTGGGGTTCAGCGCCATCCGACTGCACCGACCCGTCAGGTGTATGTGGTGAGAAGTTTATCAGGCGATCGCAATTTTGCTGGTTTTGGGGATTACGATACGACTGAGTTTGCCGATACCCGTTTAGATAGTAGCAAAATACCAGAATGGCTGTTTCAAGCGGCGGATGTTTTGGTTTTCGGCACTTTAGAGTTAGCTTATCCAGAAAGCGGTCAAGCTGTACGCCGTGCTTTGGAGTTAGCTCAAAAATACGATTTAAAGATTATTTTAGATGTCAATTGGCGACCAGTGTTTTGGCACAATCAGGAAGCCGCACCACCGATAATCCGTGAGTTATTCCCCTATGTTGACTTTCTCAAGTTAGCCAAAGAGGAAGCCGAGTGGTTATTTAACAGCACTGACCCTGGAGCTATCAAAAATCGTCTGGATTCCGTGGAGGGAGTATTAATTACCGATGGGGAAAATGGTTGCACTTACTGTCTAGACGAAAGCGAGGGTCAAGTTCCCGCCTTTCAGGTAGATGTAGTTGATACAACTGGTGCAGGTGATAGTTTTTTGGCAGGATTTACCCACCAGTTATTAACTCGTGGAGTCAAAGCCCTGGGAAACCCACAAATAGCCGAACAAGCAATCATCTATGCGAGTGCAGTTGGTGCATTAACTACCCTTAAACCTGGTGCGATCGCATCCCAACCCACTCTCCAGGAAGTTGATGCCTTCTTGCAGGGGAGAGTCGGGAGTTGGAAATGAGGGAGTAGAAGTGCAGGAGAAAAAGTATTTTCAATTAACGGGACTTAAACATTTTTGAGGCAGAAATCAGCTTCAAACCCATACAGGGGAAGGAAAATACACTACATGCTCCAAAATGCTTGAAACCCAGATATAGCAAGAAACTATTCAAAACGATGTCAAAGTCTTGCTATGTATACATTTGAGTGTTTTTTCCGACTATTTTTTGTCTCAGTCCCATTAATCCAAAATCCATAGACGCGCGTAGCGCGGATCGACCGAAGAGTAATCCAAAATCAACTCATCGTCCCACTCACAGGGGAGGAAGGACTAGCATAGGATTTAATCGGCATTCTACCAGCAAGGTAGGCAATGCGTCCGGCAACGGTTGCCGCATTCATCGCAAAAGCCATAGCCACCGGGTTTTCCGCCAGAGCGATCGCGCTATTAATTAGCAGAGCATCCGCTCCCATTTCCATTGCTTGAGCAGCTTCGGAGGGCGCGCCAATTCCCGCATCGACGACGACGGGGATGTGGGCGTTTTCAATGATAATTTGGATGTTTGCGGTGGTTTTGAGTCCCTGTCCAGAGCCGATGGGAGCTGCAAGGGGCATCACAGTTGCACAACCGACCTCTTCTAAGCGTTGAGCTAACATCGGGTCAGCGTTAATGTAGGGTAAAACCGCAAATCCTTCCTTGACTAGTTGTTCCGCCGCTTGTAATGTACCAATGGGGTCAGGTAGGAGGTATTTGGGGTCGGGGATAACTTCTAATTTGACAAAGTTGTTGTCTTCCTGTCCTAGTAATTTGGCCATTTCCCGTCCCAGACGAGCTACCCGAATGGCTTCTTCGGCGGTTTTACAACCAGCTGTGTTGGGTAACATCCAAATTTTCTGCCAATCCAGGGCTTCCGCAAGTCCTTCGTGACCGGGAGCGTTGGTTTGGACTCTGCGCACCGCTACGGTGACGATTTCACAACCACTGCTAATCACGCTTTGCTGCATTTCCGGAATACTTCTGTATTTACCCGTACCCGTCATCAGGCGGGATGTGAATTTTTTACCAGCAATTTCCAGGGGAGAATCGAGAATCGGGGCTGCTGGAGTGAGGGATTGTTTGGGTTGTCCCTTGGGGAAATTGGCGGTATGGGTCGATAGGATGGTTGACATGGGTTGTTTAAAAGAGCGTTGGTAATGGAAATGCTGGAGCAGGGGGTCAGGGGTGCTGGTAATGGCATCGGCAATTAATTGGGCTGTTATTGGAGCCAGTAAAATACCGTTGCGGTGGTGTCCAGTGGCTAGGGTAAGGTTACTCCAGGGACTTGCACCTAGAATGGGTAATTCGTCGGCGGTGGTGGGACGGAACCCCCACCAAAATTCTTCGATGGGATAGGTGGCTAAGGGGGGAAATAGATGGGTGGCCTGCTGTAATAATTGTTGGATGCCTTGGGGTGTATTCCCTTCATGGAAGCCCACATCTTCACTGGTGGCTCCAATAATGATTTGGCGATTTTTACGGGGTACAATGTAAATTCCTTCACCAAATAAAATCCGTGTTAGGGGCAATTCGCTGATGTGGTGTGGTACTCGCACCCGCAACATTTGTCCTTTGATGGGACGGACAGGTAAGGGCATTAATTGTCCACTCCAAGCCCCACCTGCCAAAATGTAGTGGTCAGCCGTAATTGTACTGACACTTGTTTGTAAGCCTGTAACTTGGCCGGCTTCCGTAATCAAACCTTCCACGTTCACCCCATCTTGCATCTCCACACCCAAACTTTGGGCGGCTTGATTTAATACCTGAGATAATTGACGGTTATCAACCTGGGCATCATCAGGATACCACCAAGCACCAACCAAACCCTCCCCTAACCCCGGTTGGTAGGTATAAACCGTATCTTTTTCTAACCAATAACCACCAACAGGTTGTTCCGAAGTAGGTTGATAAACTGGGGTGAGAATACCACAAGACCAAAAACCACAATCCTTACCCGTCAACTCCTCCAACTTACTCACCCAGACCGGATAGAGACGACGCGATCGCCAACATAAATCCCGCATTGGTCCTGGACTAACCCGTTCCGCATCGGGGGCTAACATTCCAGCAGCTGCACCAAGTGCAGCTGCTGCTAAATTGCGACGGACAACAGTGACATTCCATCCCCGCAGTTTCATCTCAATGGCAATGGCTAATCCTATCGCTCCACCACCAATGACTACAACGAAATCGCTAGCCATGATTTTTCCTTGACCCCAACAATCAAATTAATTTTTAGTTACTGCCTGGAAATTCTCATCCAAACAAGCGCGACTATCTAACATACTACAAAGTAGAACGGGTGATTGAACTTTGTGTATATGTTAATTGTCTGGGGAAAAGTTCATATTTATTCGCAAAGTTTTGAATAATTAGTTTTTATTTATACTTTTTGTTGAGAATTGATGAAAAAAAAATTAACGACAAAGTATTCTCAATGGAGAGTTTTTTCCATCTGATTACCAGTAATCTATAATTTGCATGTTATGTATTTATCCCGTTCTGTCCCAAATTAATATTTGCACAAACCCACAAAAAACTAGCAAAAAAACTAACCTATGAACTTCAGGATATTTTCCAGTATTGTCTCCATTTTGAGTGTTGCTGTAATATCCTTGCCAAGGAACAATGTCAGCGCATCCCCTCCCCTCCAAAGTCAAAATTCCCCCAATCAACCACAAATCACTGCACAAACCACCGTCCGTCCCAACCGAATCATCGTTCCTGGTAAAAGCGTCGGTCAAATCACCAAAAGAACCAAACGCGCAGATTTAGCCAAATTATTCCCCTCCTCCCGCTTTAAAGATGAACAAGTGCTGTTTTTCGGTGGTGAGGTAGAAATGCCAGGAACCAAAGTTACAATCGGTAAAAATGAAATAATCGTCCTCTGGACAAACAAAAGCCGTAACCAAGCTGCTGGGGTGATGATTCTAGACCCCACATGGCAAACTCGGGAAGCAGGGTGGTTTCATACGCCCAGAGAAAAAAGATAATAACTGTTGAGTGTATATAGACATCTACAGCTAGGGAAGAAATGAATCTACTAGAACAGCTACAACAGATAGAGGACTAGGACCATATCCGAGGAAGGAGGTACGAATTATGGCTGGTACT
>CALJJQ010000155.1 GCA_937973965.1 uncultured Calothrix sp.
GCATCACGATAGGTTAGGTAAAAATTAAGTAATGTCTGAGTCTTTGTTCCAGGGTTGGGAGAATTCGATTTTGGTTACAGATCGAAATTCTGCATTTACCGAAGTTGAGGATGAGCAAGATATATTTATTGATTTTGAACTACCAGCGACTACTGATGGTAGTTATAGGGGAACAATGGCTAAGGTGAAAGCAACGGAATTGAGATATCAAGAAGTTTTTGACGAGAAATTTCGGGAAGCAAATGCAAATTTGAAACGCGATCGCATCAAGGTAAGTATCAAGCAAACCGGGAATTCACTCCAGTTACAAGCGACTCTTCCACTTAAACCCGGTGATACAGCCAAAAATGGTCGGTTGAAAAAGCAGTATTTAATTAGTTTGGGAATTCCTGCGAATTTAGATGGTTTAAGAACTGCGGTGGAAGAGAGTTATGAGTTGGGTAAGTTAATTGCTAGGCATACTTTTGTCTGGAATGAAAAGTATTTAGGAGTGAAAGCTCATGTAACAAGAAAAACTATTGGTGAGTTGTTGGAGGAATTTGAAACGGAGTATTTTCAGCGAAATTCCTTTACCCTGAAGCGACAAAGGATGTTACAAAAATATCGAATTGCGAGAATCAAGCGATATTGTGATTTACAGTTAGAAGCAAGTTATGAAAATTTCCGGAGTTGTATTAATCAAGTTCCTACGGAAGGAGCGAAAGAAGGTTTATTAATTGCCTTGAAATTATTAGCGAATACCTTTAACCTCAAGTTTGATTTTTCTGATATTAAAATCAATCGCGATCGCCGGGTGAGAAATATTCCGACTGATGAGCAGATTGAGACCTGTTTTTCACTATTTGAGCAGAGTTATTTACGTAGAAAAAAACAACCTAAGCCAGAATTGCGTAATACCTGGAAGTTAAAGGCTTGGTGTTATGGAATGTTAGCAACCTACGGTTTAAGACCCCATGAGCTTTTGATTAATCCAGATATTGATTGGTGGTTATCAAATGAAAATATTGATAATACTTGGAAGGTAGACAAAAGTTGTAAAACTGGAGAAAGGGAGGCTTTTCCCTTAAATTTACACTGGATTGATAAATTTGATTTAAAAAATCCAGCAAGATTAATTGAGTTAAAACAGTGGAGTGATAACTTAAATCAGCTAGGAAAAGTTGATTTTGCGGTTCAGAATTTGGCTCAGTATTTTAAACGAGTGGGAATCAACTTTCAGCCCTATGATTTACGTCATGCTTGGGCAATTCGCGCCCATTTATTGGGAATTCCTATCAAAGCTGCGGCAGATAATTTAGGTCATAGTGTGGAGATTCATACCCGCACTTATCAAAAGTATTTTGGAAGAGATAATCGTAAGAAAGCAATTAATGAGGCACTGAATAAAAAGTCGGAAGTAGAATTATTAAGGGAGAAAGTTATCCAGTTAGAGTTGGAAAATCAAATGCTGAAGTTGGGGGCTTTGGGGAAAGAATAAAAATTTTATACCTGAGATTTAAATATTTTTTTTCCTCCAAATCAGAGCTTAAATAATACAAGGGATATGATAATATCATGTCCCTATATTTTTCATAGATTATGCAAAAATAGTTATCAATTACAGTATTTGATTATCACATTTTCAATTTGTCATTTATCACCATGATTAATAATTAAGTTAGAAACAAGTAATGATTTTTTTGTCAAATTTAAACTGATAACTATCAGATTTAATTATTGTCAAAATTTTTAAGTAATAGGTTAATTAATATTTGATATTTTCCATAATCAAGTAATGAATAAATAGTCTTTATCTCACTTGAAAAATATCTTTGATTGGTCCCCAAACCACACCTTTAGAACCTGCATAAGCACATCCACGAGCGGTCATTACACCAGGAACAGATTTGATGTTGGATTTAACTCCGCAATCTGATTTACCTTCTTCGTGAACGTTGAGGTGTTTAGCACGTTTTTTCTTAGACTTTTCAGGATAAGCTTCTAGAACTTCTTTAATAAGTTCCTTATTCTCTTCGACAAGATTTTTATTTTCAGGAGGTGTCATGTTTCTACCTTTTTTACTCGTAACGAAGTATAGGGGAATAATTACGATGCTATCAGGAGATAAATTTCTGCAATAGGGGAAGGGAGAAGGGAGAGGAAGGTAATTTCCCATGAGATTTTTCCTTACCTCTTACTTTCCTTATCTTCCCTATGTAGGATTAATCTCTGCTAAGATTATTTGGTAGCCTCAGCTGGTTTACCAATGATTTCAGCATGTTTGCTATCGTCATCCAAGATACCGTATTCAATCAACAATGCTTCTAATTCATCCATTTCCATTGGTGTGGGAATGGTAAGTTTTTCATTGTTGATGATTTTTTTCGCTAATGCGCGGTATTCTTGGGACTGGTTGCTGTCAGGTGCATACTCGTTCACTGTCATCCGACGCAACTCAGCGTGTTGAACGATATTGTCGCGAGGTACGAAGTGAATCATTTGGGTGTTGAGACGTTCAGCTAAGTTTTCGATCAATTCAGCTTCACGGTCAACTTTACGACTGTTACAAATTAATCCACCTAAACGTACACCACCGGAGTGAGCATATTTCAAAATACCACGAGCAATGTTGTTAGCAGCATACATTGCCATCATCTCACCGGAAGTAACAATATAAATTTCCTGCGCTTTACCTTCACGAATCGGCATCGCGAAACCACCGCAAACAACGTCACCTAACACGTCGTAGGATACGAAGTCCAAATCTTGGTAAGCACCGTTTTCTTCCAAGAAGTTAATAGCGGTGATAATACCACGACCTGCACAACCCACACCAGGTTCGGGACCACCGGATTCCACACAACGTACACCACGGTAACCAGTCAACATGACTTCTTCTAATTCTAAGTCTTCGACTGCACCACGTTCAGCAGCTAAGTGTAACACGGTGGTTTGTGCTTTCGAGTGGAGCATCAAACGAGTGGAGTCTGCTTTAGGGTCACATCCTACAATCATAATGCGTTGACCCATTTCAGCCATTGCAGCTAGGGTATTCTGGGAGGTTGTAGATTTACCGATACCGCCTTTACCATAGAACGCTATCTGTCTAATTTTTTCGTCGGACATGATGATTTATTCTCCTGCAATTGGTTGGTGGGTCTTGAGTTATTTAGAGCAGTAAGCTGGGTGCTGAATCTGCTCACGCGCATCGCCAAATTGATTTGAGTGAATTTGCGATCGCATTCAGAGAACGTCGCGTGGTTCGGAGGCGGACGTTCTACCGCCTTTGTGTTAATATTTATCAGCATAGTTATAATTATTTGGTTTGAAGAATCCTGTAGGTTTTAGAGTGGTCTTTCCACTGCTTGAACGATAATATTGGGACTGATGCGATCGCGTAATCTCGATTCGATGGCGATTTTTAGGGTTGCGGTACTACTGGAGCAGGAACCGCAGGCTCCTTGGAGGATAACTTTCACTGTTTCCCCTTCCACATCGTAGAGTTCCACATCACCCCCATCGGCAATGAGGACGGGGCGAACTTCTTCATCCAACACTCTTTGAATGAGGGCAATTTTTTGAACTGTGGTGAGAGTATGTAGAGGTTTCTCTGGTAATTTTGGCTTGGTTGATTGCAGAGCTTCCTGTTTCAATTCATCAATAATATCATCAATTGTTGCTAAACAGGAACCGCAACCACCACCTGCTTTGATGTAATTTGTTACTTCCTCAGCAGTGGTGAGATGATTTTCAGTGATGATGCGACGAATTTTGTTTTCAGTCACACTGAAGCAAGTACAAACTAATGCACCCTCCTCATCCTCCTCATGAATTTCCGGTTCAATTCCACGATATTTGTAGATAGCTGCTTCTAGTGCTTCCTGTCCCATCACCGAACAGTGCATTTTGGCTGAAGGTAAACCCCCCAAATGGTTAGCAATTTCTTTATTTGTCACCTGCAACGCATCATCAAGGGTTAAACCCTGAATTAACTCAATCAAAGCTTCCGAGGATGCGATCGCACTAGTGCAACCAAAGGTTTGAAATTTAGCGTCTATAATTCTATCTTGTTCAACATCGATTTTTAGATGTAATCTTAAAGCATCACCACAGGCTATACTACCCACTTCACCCACTACAACAGCAATTCCTGGTTCTTTGTTGTCCTCAATTACACCTTGATGTTGCGGATTGTAGAATAAATCTAATACTTTATCTGTATATTCCCACATAAGCCCCTGCATGGATTTGAGATGTTGGATTGGTTGTGACGCAGCCTACAGGTAAGGCTTGGATAACTCAGAGGAGTTGTTTTGCAGATATTTATCTCCCAACTCAACTTTTCACCCTACCAATTGAATAATGAACTCAAAAAAGTAACTAGTTATGGATTGAAGATTTTTGAATGAATGTTTGCCAACTCCAAAAAGGTATATGCACATATTTTGTTGGCAAAAGTATGATTTTGAACCCTGTTTAGAAGTCATTACATAACGGTTAATTCAGGATTGGGATTTGAGCTTGAGGGTTAATCCTTTATTTTGAGCAAGGGTTGATTTTCCAAATACTCCCGTACAGACGCGATATATCGCGTCTCTCCCCACTCCCTGTTCCCTACTTGGGAAAATCCGGGTAATGTCTGATTAATTTTGCACTATCCCTACAGCCGAATCCCAAATCATTTTATTTTGCTTCCAGTAAAGTTTTCTCATGCTCTTGCAACCATGCCGCATTATCATCCGTGAATGGAGACAAAGCACGTAGTCTTGCAATTATACTAGGCATGACTGCAATCACCGCGTCAATTTCCGCTTCAGTAGTATAGCGGGATAAACTGAAGCGAATCGAACCATGTAGAATTGTGTAGGGAATACCCATCGCTCGGAGAACATGGGATGGTTCCAGGGAACCAGAACTACAAGCTGAACCTGATGATGCACAAATTCCGTATTGATTTAAGCCGAAGAGAATTGCTTCACCTTCAATATACTTGAAGCCAATGTTACTGGTGTTGGGTAAGCGCGAACTTGTATCACCATTAACTTCACAATCGGGAATTGCCGTTAAAATTGCGCTTTCCAGTTTGTCGCGCAATATCCGCTCCCGTGCAGTTGCTTCTTCTATATGTAATAACTCTAATTCCGCCGCTTTGCCAAGAGCAATTATGCCTGGAACATTAGGGGTTCCAGAACGTCTACCCCGTTCCTGTCCACCACCAATCAACAGGGGACGGAATCTCACACCCCGTCGCACATATAACGCACCAATTCCCTTGGGTGCATGAATCTTGTGACCGGAAATTGTTAGCATGTCGATGGTGCTATTTTTCATATTCAGAGGGATTTTACCCACTGCTTGTACCGCATCCACATGGAATAATGCACCTTTTTGTTTTGCCCGCACACCAACTTCTTCAATAGGGAAAATTGTTCCAGTCTCATTATTGGCATACATAACCGAAACCAGTGCGGTATTTTCAGTTAATGCTGCATCCAGTTCATCTAAATCCAATTGTCCTTGACGGTTAACCGATAGGTAAGTAACCGCATAACCTTGGGTCTCCAATTGTTTACAAAGGTTTAAGACAGCCGGATGTTCCACCTGGGTTGTGATAAGATGACGCTTGTGGGGTTGGGCAAGAATTGCAGCGCGAATCGCAGCATTATCCCCTTCTGTACCACCACTGGTAAAGATGATTTCCGACTCTTCGGCTCCTAACAAAGCAGCAACTTGAGCGCGGGCTTTATTTACCTCTTTGCTCACCTGACCACCGAAGGAGTGCATACTCGAAGGATTGCCGTAAAAATCGGTCAGAAAAGGCATCATCGCCTCAATTACTGCTGGATCAACCTTGGTGGTTGCATTATTATCAAGATAAATACAATCTTTCTTCATCGCCTATAGATTTTAGATTTGAGATGATTGGGGATTAGTTGGAATTTAGTTGAGGTGCTGAAAAATACAGGGAGTAGGGAGAGACGCGATATATCGGGTCTGTACGGGGGTAAGGCTTTTCGCCGAATGATTATGTCTAATTGCACCTACCTACTTAACTATCAATCTATTACTCAATTATCGGAGAATGGGCAGTCTTCACGATGTAAAATAGGTGTTTCCGGAAATTGTGGATATTACCCAGTATCAGAATTCACAGGATGATTAGGGTGATAGAAGATATGTGATCAGGAGTTATTTATACTGATATAAAACCCCTTTTATCTCTATCCAAACAGTATTCTGTATTTAGGAACTATGAAATTACAGCCACTACAGATATTGATTATGTACTCTGTTTCCTATCTCTGATATTCTCCCCTCAAGCTAATTCTGGTTTTCTTTTTGCTAGTTGCTCTGCATATTTTTGTGAATAGCAACTAAACCACTTTTGCCAATAATTATCTTCTTTATTTGTCAGTTTAGCAATGCATTTTTTGTAAGCATCAAACCAAGAATCCCAATAATTAGTAAACTCTTGCACACAACCATCACAAGTGGGACATCCAGCCGTACATTGGGGAACAGTATAAATCGAACCAACGCAATTATTACAAAGATTTGGATCAATCCAACGTTGTCCATCGATAACTTTAATCGCATTAGTAGGACAAACATTTAAACAGAGGTCGCAGGAGATACATTTGTTGGTGATTTTGTAAGCCATGATATTACCTGTGTGGTGAGTGGTTGAGAGTAATTACAAATTTACTTGGGAGAGATAGATTAATTCATCAGAGTCAAAGAACAGGGGGATGAAATCAAAATGTTAGATTATGGGTTTTGGATTTAGGTCAAGCTCAAAATCGAAAATCTAGAATCTAAAATTCACACACCCCCAACTGTTCCTTTGCATCTCAATCAATATTCAATTGGTTACTCGCGAGCCATTCTTGGTAATATTCCAAAGCTACCTTATCAATCAAATCGTATGCTTCTACAGCTTGAATCCCAGCATTTGCTAATTTTTCCCTAGGTGACTCGCCGACCTTGGAAACCAATACTGCTTTACAATCTGCGATCGCTTGAATTATATTCTCCATTGTGGCTTTTTCGCCGTATCCACCTTGGCAAAATTGATCCACCCGTCTGTGCGCTACGTAACGAACTTCACGACCATCAACTTCATAGACTTGAAATTCTTTCGCATGTCCGAAGTGCTGGTTAACTAAACCACCACCTTTAGTCGCAACCGCTACCAGGATTTTCGGTGTGTTGACATCATTGCTGATATGGGCAACACTTTCTTGCAGTTGAGCTTGAGCGGCTTTGATTTCTGCACGGAATTTTTCAATCCCTTCCTGTACTTCCTTACGGGTGCTTAAATCGTACTCCGGAGTCATCTTCATGAATTTTTCTTTTGTAAATTCCTGACTACGGTCTTCCCCTAATAATCCTACTGCGTCAGCACGACATTGACGACAATGACGCATCATTTTCATATTACCTGCACAGTTATCTTGCACAGCTTTTAATTCGCTGGGGGTAGGTCCACGTTGTCCCGTTAAACCAAAGTGGGTTCCATGTTCTGGAGCAGAAATTAACGGCATAATATTGTGTAAAAATGCACCGTTTTCCCGAATTACCCGATTAACTTCCACTAAATGCTGGTCGTTAATTCCCGGAATCATCACCGAGTTCACCTTGCAGAGAATATCTGCTTCCCTCAATGCTTGTAACCCTTCTAATTGCTTTTCTAATAAAATTTTTGCCCCTTCTACACCACGATACCGCTTGCGTTTGTAATGAACCCAAGAGTAAATCTGTGCGCCAATTTCTGGGTCAATTGTATTTAAAGTAATTGTCACATGGTCAATATTTAGTTGTTTAATCCGGTCGATGTATTCAGGTAACATCAAACCATTGGTAGACAAGCATAATTTAATATCAGGTGCTTTGTCTGCAATTAACTCAAAAGTACGGAAGGTTTTTTCCGGATTCGCCAATGGGTCACCAGGTCCAGCAATCCCCAAAACCGTCATTTGGGGAATTTTGCTCGCAACTACAAGTACCTTGTGAGCAGCTTCTTCGGGGGTCAGCAACTCACTCACCACACCGGGACGGCTTTCATTGGCACAATCATACTTGCGGTTACAATAATTGCATTGAATGTTACAAGCGGGAGCAACTGCCACATGCATCCGTGCATAATGGTGGTGTGCTTCCTCACTATAACAAGGGTGGTTAGCAATTCTGGCTTTAGTACGTTCGTCGAGTTCAACGGGAGCGTTTTTGCTAGTACACCCACAACCATTGGATTTTGCTTGGTTTGGGTTAGGTTCGGAAACGGGAGGTTTGATTAGCCCTGTAGACTGTGGTGTCATTGCATCTCGCAAGTGTCGGTGGACTTTGCTTATTACCAATCGCGGTGGGAGTTGATGAATGGAAGATCATGATAATAGCCACATCCTGTTAAGAAAAAAAGGAAGTCACGACTGGATTGTCTGCGTATCCTCTAGGCTTACCCGTGGGGTAAGTTCTAGATAGGTATTTATTACCCTGATGTCTCGGTTGGTGTGTGTCAACCCTGACAGCTGCGGGCAGAATTATGCATTCCTCCAGTCGCAACTTCGATCCACAGGGGCATGGTGCTATCTCATCCCTCCACTCACTCCGATGCGCTGTTTCGATATCAAACTTAATATTTGATTTCTCGGAAGCGCTGTAAGTGATTGGCGATATATGTTTTATAGCAACCGGAAAAATCACCACCCCAAAATTCTGCGGGAATAGAATTTATTGATTTGATTAATTTTTGTACTCAAGTCTGCAATCTCGTCATTGCAAGTATTTTATAAATCTAAGAAAAAATTATGGGAAGGGGTACTTGCATTATTGAGGAGTAGTACAAGTATTTAAGGAACCAGATTCAAGTTTTTCTGTACTCACTGCAAACCCTTACTGGTAAAAGATTTACAGCTTTATTTTAAGTTTTTTAAACAAACAATCTTTAGTACTCATCAGCAACCTAGTACTCGACCAACTTCCAAACTATTAGGAATCGGGATTGGGGGTAGCCTACATGTACTGCTAATACCAAAAACCGATAACAGGGATTTTCTCCTACTCTCTGTTCCTCTGGAAAGGACCTACCGGGTCGTCTCTACTCCCGACTCGCTTTCAAGTCAGGGAATAGGAATAATATGCTCCTCTCATCGATACTTGAACGCCGCAATCTACAAATCTATTCGCCTGGAACGGGATTTCTCCCCTCTTACCCCTGACCACAAAAACATTATTTCGACTGGCTCGGATAAATACACAAGCTGAAAAAATGATCAATAGATAGCTAAATCTGGTTATGGAAGAGTTTTAAATGCACAGTTTCCCCTAATATGTGTTTAATATATCATTTTTTTTTGCCAAAAAACTTCAGTTAATATTTTTTCATATTTGCCTATCTGTTCTCGATTTGTATCCTTGACTTACTATTTTGCCGAGTTTTTCGGTTAATTATTGATTTCCATTCCCAGCAGAATATTAATAATAATTTCTATTAAGCTGATTTGATGTTCATCCTGTACCATATATCTTCTCACAATAGCCATCATGTACTGCATACACAAGAACCCATGAAAGTGTTTTTTCTCTTACTTCCTCAACCCCTAATCACCTTCAAGTGAGTTCGCCATGTCATTTGTACACAACCAAACCAGAAAATAGCTCCCACTCCCTCCCTGTAGAGACGACCTGAAGATTCTTTCTAATCCCCCACTCCCTCTGCATTAAACTAGGTTTGTGGACAGGTTCAATGCCGATAATTCTGGATATACTAAAAACAGTTAGAAATTGGAGTTTCCAAATTGTCAAAATGCCCTTGGGTTCGGTTAGATAGCTGATGGCTAATAGCTAACTGCTTGCAATAAAATTGGGAAATTCCGGGAGTTACAGATGGAGGGAAAAGTATATCTAGTGGGGGCTGGTCCGGGGGATGTAGCCTATTTAACTTTGCTAGCTGCGGAATTACTGACCCAAGCAGAGGTACTAGTTTACGATGCCTTAGTTGATAGCCAATTGTTAGAACTTGCTCCCAAGAACTGTCAATTGATTGATGTTGGGAAACGGGGAGGTAAACCTAGCACACCCCAGACGGAAATCAATCGGATTTTGGTTCAAAATTGCCAAGCTGGTAAGATAGTCGTTCGTTTGAAGGCGGGAGACCCGTTTATTTTTGGTCGCTCTACAGCCGAAATTACCGCCTTGAAGGCTGCTAATTGTCAATTTGCAGTTGTACCGGGAATTTCTTCGGCATTAGCAGCTCCTTTGTTGGCAGGTATTCCCCTGACTGATCCGGTTTTGAGTCGTGGGTTTGCAGTAGTTACAGCCCATGACCCGGATATTTTGGATTGGGAATCACTATCGCAGGTAGAGACCTTAGTGGTGTTGATGGGGGGAAAAAATCTACCGGAAGTTATATATCGGTTATTTCGCTACGGGCGATCGCGCTCTACACCAATAGCAATTATTCACCGGGCTGGAACATTACAGCAACAGGTTTGGGTCGGTACATTGGGAACTATCCTAGAGGATACGGCAGGTATTTCTATATCTCCAGCAGTAATCATCATTGGGGAGGTTGTAAGACTGCGGGAATTCTTGCAAACTAGTTATACTTGTCTGCCCAACATTGATAGTATAAGCTCTTTATCCGGAAAGAAGATGTTTAGTACCTCCACTTATCAATCTGCACACTCGGTTCAGACCCCTTTACCCCTGGCTGGTAAAAATATCTTGGTAACGCGTTCAGTGGGACAATCCCATCGCTTTTGTGAACTTTTGTCTCAAGCTGGTGCCAATGTCATTGAAATGCCTGCATTAGAAATCGGTCCTCCTTCTAGTTGGCAGGAATTGGATAATGCGATCGCTTCTTTACAGACCTATAATTGGTTAATCCTCACTTCTACCAATGGGGTAGAATATTTCTTCGAGCGTCTATTTGCTCAAGGAAAGGACGCGCGGGTTTTAAGTGGGATCAAAATTGCCGTCGTCGGTGAAAAAACCGCCGAATCTCTCCAACAACACGGCATTACACCCGATTTTATCCCCCCCAATTTTATTGCTGATTCCCTGGTGGCGAATTTTCCTGAGGATTTAGCAGGCCAGAAAATCCTCTTTCCCCGTGTGGAAAGTGGTGGTCGGGAGGTGTTGGTTAAAGAGTTTACAAATAAAAACGCGGACATCACGGAAGTTGCCGCCTACCAATCCTGCTGTCCAAAGACAATTCCCCCCTCTGCCGAGTTAGCTTTACAAAGTGGGGAAGTCGATATTATTACCTTTGCTAGTTCCAAAACAGTGCAATTTTTCTGTAAATTAGCAGCACAGGTATTTGGCGAACCCGATCCACAAGTTACCTCTAATTTGAGTAATTGGTTGGAGGGTATTTGTATCGCTTCCATCGGTCCCCAAACTTCTGATGCTTGTAAATCTTTACTAGGACATGTGGATATTGAAGCACAGGAACACACTATTGATGGATTAGCTCAAGCAATTATTAAATGGGTGGAGGAAAATACATTTTAAGGGAATAGGGAGTAGTGAGTAGAAAGGCGTTGCTGAATTTGGGCATAAATTGTAATTATCTACATTTTGGATGCAAATCAAAATTATCGTATTGTGTAGAGACGTAGCAATGCTACGTTTCTACAGGACGTAAAATTTTCAATTCAAATCATACATATTTGTATTCAACAACGCCAAAAAATATTAACAATGGTAAATTGGGCGAGAAAAATTACATGAACCAGCGTATTATCGGTCTAACAGGGGGAATCGCCTGTGGGAAAACGACGGTTTCTCAATACCTACAGGAAAAATATCAGCTACCTATTTTAGATGCGGATATTTATGCCAGGAAAGCTGTAGAAGTTGGTTCACCAATTTTAAAGGCAATTATTAATCGTTATGGTGCAGATATTTTATTGGCAGATGGAAATTTAAATCGAGCTAAGTTAGGGGAAATAGTTTTTAAAAACCCTGTTGAGCGCCAATGGTTAGAAGCACAAATTCATCCCTTTGTAGAACAAAGTTTAATTACGGCAATTTCCGATTATTCCCATCACCAAATTATTGTTTTAGTCATTCCTCTATTATTTGAAGCAAATATGACTCACCTCGTAACGGAAATTTGGGTGGTCAATTGCCTTGAATCACAGCAAGTTCAAAGGTTGATGCAACGGAATGGTTTGAATCGGGAACAAGCACAAGCTAGAATTAATAGTCAACTTCCTCTTTCGGAAAAGATTAAAAAAGCGGATGTTGTTTTAGATAACTTATCTGATTTGGAGTGTTTGTATGCACAAATCGATCAAGTTCTTCGGGGAAGGGAGGTAAATATTGCTGAACACCTTATTCGTAATTCATAATAGCCTGCGGCAACGCTTCGCGTACGTAATTCGTAATTAAACGTGAGTTCTACGGATTCAAATAACCCCTCTCCTAACTTTTCCCCCTCTTGGAGAGAGGCTTTGAAAACATAAATTTTTGGTTAAAACCACGGATTTTTCTGTCCCTCTCCATCCTGGAGAGGGGTTGGGGTGAGGTTCATCGAACTTACGTTAATTAAATTCTAAATTAGGGATAGGGTCGATGTAAACCTTTGTTTCAGTTACTATTCCTTACTCCCTGTTAACTATCCTCGCTGAAAGACTTTTTCTAAATCTTCTTGGTCATCTCAAACAAATGTTGAGCGTTCGCACCTAAAAAACCGTCAAATAGCTGGGTGTCACCAAGCTGGTTCGGGATATGGTAACGTTCGGCAATTTCATAATAAGCGTAAGTCCAAGGAATTTTGATTTCTTGGTTGTTGATATCATCTATCACAGTTACGTCTTCATTTACTGCTTGAGTTGCAGTTTGACATAATCCGACTGCAATACTACCTTCAATCTCATTTTTCATCTGTACACCCATTTTTTTTAACCCATTGGCAGTAGTTTGAATATCTGGATATTTGGGTGTATTTTGCTGGTTCACATAGCCAGTAAAATGATTAACTGCATAACCATGTAACAATATCCAGGCTCCATATTGACTAATTTGATTAACGGTATGAATGTGGGATAAATAGGGTGGTTCCCAAGGACGGATAAAGAGGTTTTTATAGGTAGTTCGGGAGGTTGAAGATTGAGATAATTGTAAATAATTATCTAGGTAATTAGGAGAAATACTCGCAACACTTTGATGAATTATTTTTTGAATACAATCAGGTAATTCATCCACAATTAATTCACTGAGAAATAATTTGGGCAAATTTAATTCTGTCTGTTGAGGATAGTAATAATGACGTGCATAAATATGGGTCTTAGGGAAAAAATACTCACCTCCACATTGATAACCAAATTGCTGAATAATCGTTTGTAAAAAAGGTATTCCTAGATGAAATTCATGACCATTGACAGTAATATTTAAACGCAGGGAACGAAAAGCAATATGGTCATTAGCGACAGTTCCGCCATTCTCTGTAATCATGTTCACATAGGTGCGAGCATAGGGAACACGCTGTAAATATTCTTGCCATAATTCTTGCCAAATGTGATTAATTATTGTGGGAGACATGGGGTTAGGAATAATAAGAGATAGAAAGATAACATAAACAGGACTTACACAATCACTACACAGTAATAAATTAGGAATCCTCTGTGATTTTTCAATTTATCTGTGCGGATAGGGAGTCGGGAGTAGGAAAAAAATTTTCAAGTCTACTGAGTTTTTAGAGGATGTTTGTCAAGTATTAATTATCACTATTTTGACTATCGTCTTGACTCTGGACATGGGGTTTTAAAGCTGATTTTTTCCTTTGAGAGTACAGCAGATTACGCCAACAGAAATCAAATATGAATCCGATACTTGTTACTCCCTATCCTTGATTAAATGCACAAACATCTCTTGCCAATTTACCTCCCTAGCTGGATTGTCAGTGGTATAAACTGTGACAGTTCGATTGTGAGCTTGGGAAGTATGTAAAGCATTAACGCAGACTAGTGCTAAATCTGCTCGACTAATGGTTTTTTGTGATAATTCCTGGATTTCCCCCTTACTAGATGGGATATTGAATTGATGATTCTGAGTCAAAATTATTTCTTTACCACCACGGTCATTTGTCAGGAATCCAGGATAAATAAGTGTGTAAGGGATATGACTATTACGGATAATATTTACAGGAGCAGTTGTAAACGGTTCCGTGACCAGGATAAACTGGGGAAAGTGCAAACCACCGTAAGCGGAAATTGATTCAACATGTAGGGCAAAACCGCCAGGGGTAAAGTTAGGATTGAGTTGACCGTCGTATTCAAATTTACTCAACATTAGCTGTAAAGAACAGATTTCTTGAGTAGATAGGGGTGGAGCATTGGTAACAGTCTTAGCGCGAAAGACAGGTGTAAACTCAGAAAAAGGGATTTTCACATCAATCCAGGTATCCGCAACCGTATCAAAGGAATAACTATAAGCCATTCCATCCCACTGGGTTTGACTACGTAATAGAAACTTGTAGCGTTGTCCATCACCTTTGACACGCAGTTGTATCCCTGCATAGTTGGATAAATCAAAGGGAGGAGAAAAATTCCGACTACGTACCGATGCAAAACCACCAGAATTAGCCGTTGACACGTAACCAGCAAATAATCCACCCTCCGGGGTAATTTGTAGATTGCTTTGACTAACACCCCCCATGACCACATCATCAACAGCACCCCATACCTGTTTGAGTTCTATTGAGGGATTGGTAAAATCAAACAGAGTTAAACAACCGGGAGTAGGTAAGGATTGTTGAGCAATATTCAGCAAGTTTTCCAACTGTTGACTGGGGAGATTTTTTTCGTCGCAGTAAGTTATAGCTCTGATATTATTCAAAACTAGGGGTGTAAAAGAGGTAATATCACTAGTGTTTGCCACAACTAATTCCGGTTCCTGACCCAGGATATCCCTAGCAGTTGCAATATTTTCCACAACACATCGAGTCGGATAACCTTGGGATACTAACTCTTGGACAACACATTTACCCAGGTCACTGGTTGCACCAATTACTAAAATTACACCCACTTGTTTTGCTCCATCAGGCTTTTTGATATTATCACCCGACTTCCCTGTAATTAGGTTTTGAATCCAATTGAGTGCAGGAATTACCTCGAAGTAGGAAAGGGTTTGGACAAATCTACCGATATCCCATTGACTGCGTTGAGTGTTAGACATAATTGAGTCACCTGGTGAGGGAAAAAGGGAAAATTTGAGTAATTTAAAGTTGTTTTGTACAGGTTATATGGCTACTGTTGACGTTTGAATTAGTAGTCTGTCAACTTTATTTTGATGGATGGTGGTGGTGTGGGCATCCTGCCCGCGTTTGAGTTATAAATAAATGTATCCATCATTTCTGTTTTGACAAACTATTAGGAATCCGGTTTGGTTTTTGAATCCATCTATTGGGGTGAGGTAGTAGGGAGTAGGGAGTAGTGAGTAGAAATTGTACTGAGTTTTGTTCAATATTCAAATAGGAGTCCTATATTAGTTAACTTAGGTGCAACAGACTTCCGTCTAAAAGGAAAGATATAATAGCAAACAGATGTGATCTAATTCTTTTCCCCTCGCTCCCATGCTCCGCGTGGGAGCAGAATCTGCGAGGTTCCTGCTTAGTGAGTTGAAGGCAG
>CALJJQ010000156.1 GCA_937973965.1 uncultured Calothrix sp.
ATCGCTTGACTTTTAACACAGTCGCTACCGTTATCTTTAACTAACCGTATTGTGCTATAGACACGAAGGATTGCGCAACAACTCAATTAGACCGCAGATGCGTAAACACATTCAGATACTTTTCATCCCTGGACTAAAGTCACAGGGTTTTCAAGATATCCTTTATAAATATTTTTGGACAAACATCAGCGTTGCATAAAATTGAAAATCGATATTTTTTTTCTTACTAAAACCATGTCCTTCATCCTTAGCCATTAAATACCAAACTGGGGTGTTATTTTTCCTCACCGTTCTCACGATTTGTTCGGCTTCACTCACTGGAACCCGTGGGTCATTTTGACCATGAATGACAAATAATGGTTTGGTAATTTTCTCTGCATTATTCAGGGGAGAAATTTTTTCTAGGAATGCACGCATTTTGGGGTCGCGTTCGTCACCATATTCGACTCGACGTAAATCTCGACGATATCCTTCAGTGTTTTCCAGGAAGGTCACGAAGTTGGAAATCCCCACTATATTGATACTGGCACGAATGCGATCGCTATATTTAATTGCCACCGCCAGGGACATATATCCCCCGTAACTACCTCCCGTAACTAATACCCGATCTGGATCTAAATCTGGTTGGGTTTTAATCCAATCTAGTAATGCACCAATGTCTTTCACGGAATCTTCCCGTTTATAGCCGTTATCCAATTGCAAAAAGGTCTTTCCGTAACCAGATGAACCCCGTACATTGGGATAAATTAGGGCAATACCCAACTCATTCAAGTAATAATTATTACGTCCTAAAAAGCCTGGACGAGATTGAGCTTCTGGTCCACCGTGAATATCAATAATTACGGGACGTTTACCAGTGAATTTAGCTGGGGGACGATACAAAAAGCCGGAAATTATCCTTTTGTCAAAACTTGGCCAACGAATTAGTTGAGCTTCGGCAAAATTGCTGGTATTGATACCCCCGGTTTCGCTTTCTGTCCACCTTTCCACCTGATCTGTGTTAATATTCAGGGAGTAAACATCAGCTGTTGCTTGACTGGAAATCAGGGTAAATCCCAAATCCTGATTGTTGCGATGCCATTTAATTCCGAATACCTGACCAACAGGTAGTTTTGGTAATGGCTTTTCTTTGCGGGTTGCCGTATCTAACAGATGTAAAATACTCGCACCATCTTCATTGGTCACAAAAGCTAAATATTTACCATCCTCACTCAAATCAAAATCTTCCACATTCCAATTAATGTGACTAGTTAAAAAGGTATATTCCATTGTGGCCAAATTAATATAAGCCAGTCGAGAAAATTCTGCATCCTTGTCAGTAATTACATATAAACCCTGACCATCTCGACTAAATACCGCTCCTCCATAAAAAATCTTTTGATTAGGAACTTTCGGTGTAATCAGTTTTTTCTCACCCGTTTGGGTATCAATCATCCACAAATAGCTTTCATTCACGGAAATATATTCCAAAGCCAAAAATTTCCGGTTATCGGGAGACCAAGCTAAACCACCCCAACCCCCACCTTGATTTTCTGTTAATAAACGGTTAGTTGGGGGATTTTGTGGATCAATCACATAAAAATCTGTGTCCTGACCTGTGCGTCGGGTGGAAGTGTAAATTACATGTTCCGGTAAAACCAAATTTTTAGGCTGATTGATTGGTGGATTGGAATTTGACCAAACACCACCACTATTGCGGGACTTCCCATCAGTTAAAAGGGTGACATCTCCGGTTTCTAAATCATAGCGATAAAGTTGGTTAAACTCATTACCACCAGTATCTTTAGTAAACAAAAAATAATCACCTTGAGTTGGCTGAAAACTTGCTCCCCCTACGCGTTCCCGAAAAAAAGTTAATTGCCGACGCATACCCAAGGGAAACCGCACCAAATGGGTTTGATTTGTATCTCCAAACCGGGTCGAAATCAAGATTTCCCGACGTTGGGGATGCCAACTATTTAATCCCGCAGAGCGAAAATTTGTGTAACGTTCAACGGTAGTAGCGATGGATGCAGGGATGGGGGGAATACCGTCTACCACCAGATTATCACCCGGTGTGATTATATCCTCCCCACCCACTTGACTAGATTGTGCGATCGCCATTAGTCCTGGTAGTAAAATTACTGCAAGTACAGTAACAAAAACTCTCGTAATAAATTGCATCCCCCAATTATACAGATTTGGGTGCAAATCAGATAATCAATCTCAGAATTTATATTTTCGATTCCAGATTCTGGATTTTCGCGAGACTCAAATCCACCCCATGCAAATTAGCTTGTGTCAAATTTGCGCCAGAAAAATCAGTATCCAATAACTTCACTAAATATAAATGAGCGGCGGTTAAATCCGCATATCGGCAATTAGTCTGGGTTAAATTAGCAGCTCCCAAATTAGCCCGTACCAAGTTTGCATACTCCAGATTGGCATTGCTGAAATTAACAGCACTCAGAATCGCCCCTTGGAGATTAGTATGGCGCAAACAAGCCCCGGAAAAATCTGCTTGATAAAAATTAACACCAGCAAAATGACAATATTCAAGATTTACACCCTGAAAATACCCATAACTTAAATCAATCAATTCCGACTGATGACCAGAACGAACTCGATTACGTCCAATCACCCCTAAAGCAGCTTGTACATCTTCACCAACTACACCCAGGGATTTGCTCATTGGTGTGCGATTGCCAATAAACTGAGCCAAAATTTTCATGATTTCCCCATAGTACTGGGGATAATCCCTCAATATAGCCTCCAAACAGGCGATTGCCATGAATCGCACTGCGATCGCATCATCTTGCAAACGAGAAACCGCATCCAATAAACGAGATTTGACTCGCGAGTGCGGGAAAAAACCTTGCCAATTCCCCAACATACCTCTCAGCACCTTCCCCATCCATAATTGATATTTTCCTATTTGGGAGAAGCACCACAATTAAAATCCCATTATCACACCTATTCGGATTAATTTCCCATATAATACAAAGTTGCGTTCAGAGTACTAGTTTTGAACGCAAACGGGTATGGGTAAAAACTATCCTTGGACAATAGTTAGCTCTTTTTGCTTAGGAGAATTTCAGTTGAAATCAAGGCTAGAGTTACTACAAACTCTAAAGTTAATGGGATGAACCACTGGCAATTATATTTAAATCATGGCTAGGCTTTGTAGTATGGGTAGTAGTAGCTTGACCTTCTCCGATACGTTTGAGGATTTCTGTCACGTCTAAGCCTGTTGTTTGCCGCAGTTGCTCAATAAAAGCCGCCATTCGGGTCGCAGGACTACCACTGCTGGCATCAACCAGGGTAACATTTTTGACATTAACTTCGGGAATACTGGCGGCCATTGCTTTGAGGAGGAGGTCGAGTTTTTGCAGGAGGAAAATCTCCCTAGCGCTGTCTCCAGCACTTTTCCAGGATTCGGCGAGTTTGCGGATACCTTCAGCTTGGGCTTTACCATCTTCGATAATTTGAGCAGCATTGGCTTTGGCTTGAGCGATCGCGCGTTTGCTTTCTGCTTCTGCGGGAGCGATGGTGTCGGCTTGGAGTTGTTGTTCGATTTGTTTGATGCGTTCGGTTTGTACGGCTACTTCGGCTTGAGTTTTGGCGATTTCAGCACCAACTAGGGATTCGGCTTCAGCTATGAGTGCAACTCTTTTGGTTAGAGCATCGCGGACGCGTCTTTCTGCATCAGCTTTGGCAATTTCTAAGTCTCTTTCAATCCGACGCAGGGCAGTAATACGTTCGTTTTCGGAGGAGCGAATGATGGATTCGGCTTTGGCTTTGGCTTCAGCAATGCGTGCATCTCGTAATAATTCAGCTTGTTGTTTACGACCGATGGAATCTAAATAACGAACGTCGTCGGAAATATTTTGAATTTGTAAACTATCTAGAACTAAACCCAGTTTTTCCAGGTCATCTTCGGCTTCGTCTAGTAATGTTTTGGCAAAGGCGATTTTATCAGCGTTGACTTGTTCTGGTGTTAAACTAGCGAGAACTCCGCGTAAATTTCCTTCTAATGTTTCCTGGGCTAATTTTTCAATATCCTTACGACTTTTACCGAGTAAACGTTCAATGGCGTTGTGAATTGTGGGTTCTTCCCCGGCAATTTTAATGTTTGCTACTCCCTCAACTGTCAGGGGAATTCCACCTTTAGAATAGGCATTGACTACTTTTAAGTCAATAATCATGTTGGTCAGATTCATGCGGTAGGTCTGTTCCAACAATGGGGTTTGGATACTACTACCACCTTTAACGAGACGATAACCAACTTCGCGACCATCGGCAAGGCGACGTTTGCCGCCAGCAAAAATTAGAACTTCACTAGGGGGACAAATGTGATACAAATTTTTAATCACTAGAAAACTTGCACCAGCTCCAGCCCCGAAAATTCCTAACAATAACCCAATTATTTCAAACATTACTAATTATCTCCGTTTGGATGAATATTTTGCAGCGAGTTTAATTTCCAATTTTTCAACCAAATATCTACTATATTCTGTGTTCTTTATTTTCTGCTTCTGTAGTCGCTAATAATTGTCTGGCTCGACTACGATTTAAAGTACCGACGACATCAATCCCTAAAGTTTGATTCATCATTTCTAGGAACTGGGTGAGAATTTCCGGATAAACTTTCATTAAGTTAGCTAGAGATTGACCGTCGCCATTATCAACTACATTTATATGCTCCAATTGCAATCTCCCTGGAATTTGGGTGGCTTGATTCAAAATAGTTTCTAACTGTTGAATTACAAATAATTCACCTGCATCAACACCAGTCTGATTCCATACTTCGCCAAAGATTTCATTCACCTCAGCAGCAGCTAAAGCATTTTCAGCTAGAGCTGCGGCTTTTCCTCGTGCTAGTAATTCTTGAGCTTGACGTTTGGCTTCTGCTGGTAATACGGTGTCCGCTTGTAAACGCAATCTTTCCAATTCAGCACGGATTTTTTGTAAAGTTTGTTCAAATTTGGCTCGTTTCTCCTTCGCAACCGCAATGGTAATTTCTTCTTCCGATTTTGCTTGCTGTTCCAGTTTCGCTTTCACTTGTCGTAATTCGTTTTCCTTTTCCACCACCATGATGCGGTTTTGGGTTTTAGCAACTTCGGCTTGTTGCTGACATTCTGCTTCGATACGTTCGGCTTGTCCAATGGCATCTGATTCCGCAATTTCCGCATCTCGAATGACTTGGGCGATACATTTACGACCGATAGACCGTAAATAATCCATGTCATCGGAAACACTTTGGATTTTCAGGGTATCGATTTGTAAACCCAATTTCATCAAATCACGGCTGACATCGGAGGCAATACGTTCCGCGAATTGTAACCGGTCTTCATTCACCTGTTCTGGTGTTAAAGTCGCTACCACACCCCGGAGATTACCCTCCAGAGTTTCCTGAGCTACCCGCGCAATCGTCGAGCGATCGCAATCTAAAAATCGTTCGATGGCATTACCAACAATCTTCGGATCACTAGAAATTTTCACATTGGCGATCGCTTGAATGTTTAAGGGTGTGCCACCTTTAGAATAGGCGTTTGTCACTTCTACCCGTACCGGCATTGTGGTAATATCCATGCGTTTAATGGTTTCCAGGATGGGGATTCTAATTGCCCTTCCTCCGGCTAAAACGCGATAACCAATCTCATGGCCATCTTTCGCTTTATATTTGCGTCCCGATATAATTACCACCTCATTTGGTTTGCAAATACACAGAAACGACTTCAAAAACCAAACTGCGGTGATACTACCAAAAATCGCTAAAGCAATGGGAATACTAGCTGTTAAAAGTCCATTCGGGTTAGATGTTTGTAGCCGAATCGGAGTACTAGCTGGAACTTGGGCTATCTGTACGACAGCGACGTTGTTATTTTCAAAATAGGAATTCATGGGGATTTTAGATTTTAGATTTTCGGGAGTTGGGAATGGGGAGTGGGGAAAATATTTGCACCATGCATTTTTCGGCGTTGCTGAATACAAATATGAATTTTCAGTTTTAGGTTGTGTTGGGTAGAGACGTAGAATTGCTACGTCTACGATAATTTGCTAGGTAAAAATGTAAACAAATATAATTCATGTCCAAATTCAGCAACACCTATTTTTCCCTTCACAATCTAGTCAGAATCAGAACCGAACAGTCAACAGTCAACAATCACCTTTGCAGTGAATCCTCTGAGACGACTAGTACCTGATTGTTTCGAGCTTCGACAATCAAAACGCGATCACCTTTATGAAAAAATCCGGATTCTTCGGTGACAGCTGGGAAATCGATGATAGAGCCATGGATTTCTAAACGCACTTTTCCTCTCTCTTCCCGACTAAAGGGAACTTCGACAATGGCAGTGCGTCCAACTAGAGTATCAGTTGACACCATACTATCGACTGACTGCCGTTGTCGCCTCAGAGCAATTAGGGAAACAATCAAGAATCCCACAACCACCCCAATTGCGATCGCAATTAGGGTAATCATAATCAGTTGGAAATTCATAGGAACTAACTCGATTGATTAAATAATAGAGAGTATAGTCCTGCATAATTGAGAACATAGCACTCAGATTTGATCTCGGTGAATGATTTTTATTTATGCATCAGGTTTTCTAAATATTCAGCCGGGAGTTTCTATACAGACAAACAAACTACCTTACTTGGCGCTATTACACTCGAACATCAATGAATTATGCAAGATTTTCCATCACTATTTTGGGAATTTTCTCCATAATTATTGAGATTTTCGCAACTACGAGCATTGGAATCAAACCTGGAATATCTTTACCCTCCAAAATATTCACATCACCACCAGTATGATGATTTCGCATATGCTGATGGTCAACCACATTCACAATGGCAGCAATTCCGGAGAAGTTGATGATTTTTAATATTTTTTTGATTAAATTGGATGGGTAAGTTAGTTAAAATACATTTAAATAATGCCAACAGCTTTGATTACAGGTGCTTCTGTGGGAATTGGCAAAGCCTATGCCAACGGCTTTGCGAGTCGAAAATACGACTTGGTGATAGTAGCGCGATCGCAAGATAAACTAGAAGCGCTAGCGACCCATTTACGCCAACAATATCAAGTTCAGGTGGAGGTAATTGTC
Source organism: uncultured Calothrix sp. (assembly GCA_937973965.1). GTDB lineage: Bacteria > Cyanobacteriota > Cyanobacteriia > Cyanobacteriales > Nostocaceae > NIES-3974. The sequence continues at coordinate 7,092 of CALJJQ010000156.1, forward strand.
CAGGATTTGAGTCAACCTGGTGTTGCTCAAGTTATCTATGATTTACTCCAAACCAGAAATATTCAAGTGGATACTTTAGTAAATAATGCTGGTTTTGGTGACTATGGTGAATTTGCTACCCGCGATGGTCAACGTCAGCAGGAGATGATTCAACTCAATGTCTCGACCCTAGTGGATCTAACCCATAAATTTTTACCATCGATGCAGCAGCGTCGTTCTGGAGCTATCATTAATATTGCCTCTATTGCTGCTTTCCAACCAATGCCTTATTTATCTGTATATGCTGCTACTAAAGCCTTTGTTTTAAGCTTTAGTCAAGCATTATGGGCAGAAAATCGTGATTTTGGGGTGAAGGTATTGTGCGTCTGTCCTGGTCCGACTGAAACCAACTTTTTTACCGAAGCCAAATTTCCCAATGCGATCGCGGCTAAAAATAACCAAATTGACACTGTTGAAAATGTCGTCAAAGATACTTTCACTGCTTTAGAAAAAGATGAATCCGTGGTTGTTTGTGGAGGACTGAGTAACCAATTAATCAGCACCCTATCCCGAATTATGCCTAGAAAAACCCTAGTCAGTTTGATAGAAAAGCAATTTCGTAATTAGGTTTTGAAACTAAGGGAATATTAATACATTTCCAAAACTCGAATCATACCGATTCAAACAACGGTTCGACAATTAGAGACGTAGCAATGCTACATCTCTAAGATCAATTTTCAATTCATATTTATATATTGGTAATACATCCAGAATCTGAAACGCGATATACGTAGAGACGCGACATATCGCGTCTCTACGTTTTTTGAATCCCCGCACCTCCGTACAGACGACCCGTCGGGTCGTCTACTACTGTACCATTGCGATTTGCTTTTCCTCAATAGCTTGATAACCGTGAGCAGTGAGATAATCGATGGCTCGATTCAGTAAATCTACTCCCTCCTGAACAGTTTCAATCACACTCAACTTACCGCGTAAATCGGCAGCACCAGCAAATCCTTTGGCATACCAAGTCATGTGTTTACGGGCTTGACGCACACCGCGATCGCCTTTATAAGTATGTAGGGCAAGCAAGTGTTCCCGCGCACATTCTAGGCGTTGAATCGGGGTAGGAGGGGGCAAAACTTCGCCGGTTTTGAGAAAGTGATCCACTTCCCCCACTAAAAACGGATAACCTAACGTCCCCCGCGAACACATCACCCCATCTGCACCGGTTTCCTCTAAACAGCGTACAGCAGCTTCTACAGAAAAAATATCTCCATTGCCAATCACGGGTATTTCCAATATTTCTTTTACCTTGGCAATCCATTCCCAGCGTGCGGGACCGTTGTATCCCTGGGCACGTGTACGTCCGTGTACCGTAATCATTTTTGCTCCCGCATCCTGCATCCGTTTGGCAAAATCGAGAATAATAATTTCTCGATCATTCCAACCAATCCGGGTTTTGACGGTGACGGGTACATCTACCGCTTTCACCACCTCCCGAACTATTGCTTCTGCAACTTCTGGTTGACGCAAGAGGGAAGAACCACCGCCATTTTTCGTAATCTTATTCACGGGACAACCCATATTAATATCCACCGTATCCGCTCCTTCTTGAACCGCTTTGACCGCAGCTTCGGCTAAGAAATCTGGACGACAGTCGAATAATTGGATACTAATTGGTCGCTCGTTCGGGTCAACCTCCATGATTTTTGGTAATTCTTTGACGTAATGCAATCCCGTCGCGTTCACCATTTCGGTATACATCATGGATTCGGGTGCATATTTACGTACTAAACGCCGAAATACCAAATCCGTTACCCCCGAAAGTGGTGATTGCAGAACTCGACTTTTAATTTCTACATCACCTATTTTCAGGGGTGTAGCTAGTTTGGCTTGGAGTTGGGGGGATAGGGTGATCATGGGTGGAAATAATTCGTAATTCGTAATAGCCTGCGGCAACGCTTCGCGTACGTAATACCCGCTACGCGGGAAGCAAGCTACGTAATTTGTAATTTGTAATAGCCGTTACGGGGGAAGCAAGCTACGTAATAACCTGCGATAACGCTTCGTGTACGTAATTCTTAGCGGTTTGTCCCATTAATTTTGATGAGTAAAGAAAGGCTGGTAGTAATGCTAGTCTACGACAACCCTGCGGGTATAGGGCTTTGATCATAAAGCTTTTTCGAGGCTAAAGCTACTACTACAAACCCCTCAGAACTTATGGGACAGACCAGTAATTTGCTACGGGGAAGCAAGCTACTTGGTTTGTACTTCGTAATCCATCTTTTCTTGGGGAAGGCTACATGAACTGAGAAGTTTTGAAGGCGGTAATTATTTTTATATCACTCTCCATCCCTGTGGAGGGGTGGGAATATTAATTAAGCTTGCAATTTTTGCTGATTGCTTTATGGTGAAATAGGTTAACTTTAGATCCCTATTTTATCTAGTTTAGTAATGAGTAGTATGCTCTCTCCCCGTAGCCGTGTCAAAACTATTGCCATGTACGCATTATTAACTGCGATCGCATTTTTAATGTTGTTTCCTTTATTCTGGCTAATTGGTACGGCTTTTAAATCCCCGACGGAAGATATTTTTCAAACTCCTCCCCAGTTATTACCTGCTCAACCGACTTTTGCTAATTTTGTCACGGTTTGGCAAGCTAATCCTTTTGCTCAGTATATGTTCAACAGCGTTATTGTGGCAATTTTAACGGTTAGCATTAATTTAATTTTCTGCGCTCTAGCTGCTTACCCCCTAGCACGACTTTCTTTCCCCGGACGGGATGGGATTTTTACCGCAATTGTCTCAACGATTATGATTCCGTTTCAAATCGTCATGATTCCTCTGTATATTTTCACTGTCCAAGTGGGTTTACGAAATACCTATTTGGGGATTATTTTCCCTAGTTTAGCTTCTGCTTTTGGCATTTTTTTGTTGCGACAAGCCTTTTTAGGTGTTCCCAAGGAAATGGAGGAAGCTGCAAGGATGGATGGTTGTTCGGAATTAGGAATATGGTGGCATATTATGTTACCAGCAATTCGTCCGGCTTTGGTGACACTCGCTATTTTCGTATTTATCGGTGCTTGGAGCGACTTTTTATGGCCCCTCATTGTCACTCAAGATGAAAGTTTATACACTCTCCCCCTCGGTGTTGCTAAACTTGCAGGTGCAGGTAGTTTTTCCTTAGATTGGCGGTTAATTGCAGCTGGTTCTGTAATTTCTATTGCCCCTATTTTAGCTGTATTCATCGTCCTCCAGCGCTATATTGTACCGACGGAAACAGGAAGCGGTGTCAAAGGGTAGTTTTTCAAGAGACAGGAGGTTTTGTTGGTTTCCCATTATGGTATGAATTGCAAATGTAGAGACGCGACATTTCGCGTCTCTACATTTGCATATTGTTTTCATACACCAAATTCCCAACGCCATTTTCATTTTATTTATATTTTTCTACCAAATTGTATTGGTACAGGGTTGCTGGGATATTTAAATTTTCACACTTTTATTTGTTCTCAATACAGTCCATAAGTCGGCAAAAATAAACCTAAATTATGTCACAAAATTGCATGGATTTATTTCTACCCGCTAATCACTACTTCCTACTCCCTCTCTAATAAGCACCTTTTTTGCTAAAAACCACACCAATGGTTTTCAGTATCAATACCAAATCATACAGAATTGACCACTTGCGCTGATAATCCACATCCATCTGCACAATCTTTTCAAAATCAGTAATTTGAGAACGACCGTTAACTTGCCATTCCCCTGTCATTCCCGGTTTCACCCGTAGTCTTTCCCAGTGATGGGGTTGATAGTTAGCGACTTCATCAACCGTCGGTGGACGAGTACCCACTAAACTCATCTCTCCCTTGAGAACGTTCCAAAATTGCGGTAGTTCATCTAAACTAGTGCGTCTTAAAAATCTTCCCACCGGAGTAATCCGGGGGTCATTTACTGCTTTAAAAATATGACCTTTAGCTTCGTTTTTAACTAAATGCTTCAGTTTATCTGCACCAACTATCATTGAGCGGAATTTCCAAATCCGGAAGGTCTTTCCATATAAACCACAACGGGTTTGGCTATAAAATAAAGGACCGCGATCGCATATTGACATGGCAATGGCAATGGGAATTGCAACTAGGAAAGTAATCACCAATCCAATCAAAGCTCCGACGATATCCACACATCGCTTACTCCAGCTGTTGACCGCAGGATGAGAATACTCCTGCAATTCCTCAACCATGATCGAATAGTTCATCTTTAAGGTCGAGGGTGAGACTGTCAAACTCGGTGGCGAAAGAATTTCAGACACTTTAGTCCTCGGTTTTTACTTAATTACAATAGGCTTCAACTCCAAATATAAGCTCACCCCAAAAGATGGAAACCTTTTCAGCGCAAAATTTACATAATCTTAGAGATTAATCCAGCCAATTTAAATTTATAATGTTATATACCAAGTACATGTGCTTAAATACAACATAATACCAGTATATTTGCTAGATCGATTCTACACAAAAGCCGAAAACTGGAAATACATAGGTTCTATTTTTCCAAAATACCTCTCATTTTTTGCTCCAGTTCCCGATTGAACATGTCTTGACCAAGTTCTGGTTTTTCGAGGTTGACCCGAATATAAGCAGTGCGATCGCTGCTATTAAATTGTTTATCGTTGTTGGAGTCGTAGGTGACAAATATAAACACTGCATTTATATCGGGAATGAGTTTCCAGGATTTCATTTGGGTATTGTCTGGTGTCACTTGTACCAGATTTTTACCGTCACCAGTGGATATGTAACCGATTACCGCATCTTCTGCGGTCAGTTTTCCATCACCGTTAGTATCTTTGTCAATAATTCGATAAAGCCAATATTTTTTTGTTGGGGAAGGTTGCTCTTGGTTACTGGTTTTGACTTCTATCAGTTCAAATGAATTTATAATTGCCTTTTTATTTAAAAGTAAATGGGATTTATCTGTTGTTTTATGATAAAAAATTAAATTGTAAATATTATTATTTTTTTCCGTCTGTCTTGATGATAGTAACGGAATACTGTTTTGAGAGTTAATATCTGGAGAAATACCCACTGGAAATATTAATACTTCTAATTGAGGTTTTTCGATAATATCTTGATACACTAAATTGCTCACCGACTGATTTGCTTCAAGGTTATTATCTTCTGGTTTTTGATTTTGATTTGATTTGGTGGGATTCGGATAGCAAGAAGCGATTAAGGTTGTTATCAACAAGTAATATAAGATTTTTCCAGTCCACGTCACAGAATTCATCAACCGCATTTAAACTAAAATCCTATAAATTTATAGTACTCGACAAGCCCCAAATTTGCCGACAATGGGTCAGGGAGTAGTGAGTATGTGTTACAAATATTTTTTAGGTGTTGCTAAATACAAATCTGAATTTCAAATTTTACATTTCTTACATTTTTTACATTGTAGTAGAGACCTAGCATTGCTACGTCTCTAAACAAATTCGCTCCTACGATTTTAATTTAAAAAAATAAAAAAATCTATATAAAAAAATCTATTAAATTTGAAAAAAAGGATATATACCTAAACGCGACAAAGCCTGGTTACTTGGGAACCAGGCTCTCGAAACTTAATAACAATCAATCAGTTTTATCTCTTAAAAAATACAGACAGAACACTTACTAAGGTGGACAATCTTACAAAACGCATACTCCTTTGTTTTTCCGCTTTGGGATTTGGTTGCTTTTCAACAAAACTTACAACTACAAAGTCTTGGAATGCTAACCACTCTATAAATTTGGTAAGTTGCGTTTTGGTCGGCTATGACGGGGGACACTCTTGTCATTTGCCATTGGGTTTTTGTTTCTTCTCTTTTTTGTGTCCTACTATTAATTTATCACCTGATCTTCAAAAGACAATCCCCTTTTACGGAAATTCACTATCCTTAAAATTTCGCAATATCCAGAGAAATATTTTTATCCTTTAGCTTTTTCGGGATTTTGAGGATGCTTGTGCTTGTATCCACCTGTCTAATGGTGGATAACGGGATGGACAACCTTACCCCCTAATACCGCTTTAATGTGCAGGGTGGTTTCATACGCCCAGAGAAAAAAGATAATACCTGTTGAGTGTATTATGACATCTACAACTAGGGAAGAAATGAATCTACTAGAACAGCTACAACAGATAGAGGACTAGGACCATATCCGAGGAAGGAGGTACGAATTATGGCTGGTACTGATACTGCTGGTATTGGGAGC
>CALJJQ010000157.1 GCA_937973965.1 uncultured Calothrix sp.
GAAAGGGGTAAACTTTACCGCAAACAAAGTTTATATATCCAAGCCATAGATGATTTTAATCAAGTAATTAGTTTCAACTCCGAGAATCTTGATGCCTACTATGAGCGAGGATTTAGTAAATACCAGATTCGGGAATTTAAAGCAGCCATCAAAGACTTAAATCGGGTACTGGAACTCGAACCAAATATAGCCAAAGCTTACACCCTTCGAGGAAATATTTACCTGGAGCTAAATGAGCATCAAAAAGCAATCAACGACTTGAATACTGCACTCACAATGGAAGCAAAATCCAGTGAAACCTATCGACAACGAGGTAAATTTTACTTAGAAACAGGTCAGATTGAACTAGCTATTCAAGACTTAAATCAAGCAATTTCCCTCGCTCCCAAAGATGCGATCGCCTATAATTTCCGTGGTAATCTTAAACAAGAACAGGGAAAATTTCAAGCCGCACTGCAAGATTATCAGCAAGCAATTCAAATCAATCCCGAATATGCCAAAGCCTACTATAATCGCGGTTTAGCCAACATGACCCTAGGTTACATTCCCCATGCGATCGCAGATTTTGAAAAAGCTGCTGCACTCTTTCAAGAACAAGGAGAAAAACAAGACTATCAAGACGCGATCGCGAAACTGAAAAGTCTCAAACCTAACTAGGGTCTGCGGAAATAGACCTGTACAGACGCGACGTGTCGCTCCCTGTTCCCTCACCTCACAAAAAATGATTTTTTCCCCACTTCCAACTTCCCACTCCCTCCCTATTCAACAAGGGAATAGGAAGTAGTTAGGAGAATCACATCAACACCCACCGCTTACTTTTTCATGCGTAGATAATTTAAAACAGTAGCAGCATGTTCCTTCACTTTCACCTTTGTCCAAATATGAGCAATTGTTTGTTCCGGTGAAATCAAAAATGTGGAACGCTCAATTCCCATATACTCCTTACCCATAAATTTTTTCAGTTTCCACACACCATAAATTTCCGCAATTTCATGATTTGGGTCACTGATTAAGTTAATCCTCAAATTATGCTTCTGAATAAACTTACAATGGGATGTTGGAGAATCCGTACTCACTCCGATGATTTCCGCATTTAATTCCTGAAAATCCTGTACATATTCACTAAAATCCTTCGCTTCTGTTGTACAACCCGGTGTATTGTCTTTCGGATAAAAATATAAAACCAACCACTTCCCCCCAAAGTCGCTCAGTTTAACCCTATTTCCATTTGCATCCACAGCACTAAATTGGGGTGCTAATTGTCCGACTGTAACTGCTTCCGTCATCTCGTTTTATATCTTAATCTATAAGCATTTATACAGCAGCATACCTGATTGTTGACAATCAGGGAAAGAATTTGCGGACGTTCCTGAATGCAATATTTAATAATTAAAAGTAGAAACCAAAGCCCGAACTTGAGCAGCTGATTCCTGCTGGAGTGCTTCCGAGGCAATGATTTCCGCTTCAGTCAGATTCAGACGGGTAATAGTTTGTTTGAAAGCGGGAATAGCTTTCGGGGTCAAACTAATTTCGTGTAAACCTAAACCCAACAGGATGGGTGCAGCAACTGGGTCAGAACCGAGTTCTCCGCATAAACCGACGCGAATACCAGCCTTGCGACCGGCAATAATGGTTTGAGCTACCATTCGTAAAACTGCGGGATGAAGAGCATCAGCGAGGTTAGCAACTTGGGGATTGGTGCGATCACAAGCCATGACGTATTGACTGAGGTCGTTGGTACCGATGCTGAAAAAATCTACTTCTTTAGCAAGTTGATCGGCGATGATGACAGCAGAGGGAACTTCAATCATAATGCCGACTTCGATATTTTCGTCAAATTCAATACCTGCATGGCGGAATTCATCTTGAATCCCGCAAAATGTGGCTTTGGCTGCTCGTAGTTCCCCTAGGGTGGCAATCATGGGAAACATGACTCGAATTTTACCACTATGGCTAGCCCGTAAAATTGCCCGCAGTTGGGTTTTAAATAATTCCTGTTTATCTAAACAAAAACGAATACCTCGCCATCCTAAAAATGGGTTGTTTTCCTGGGGTAAATCTAGATAGGGTAGGGGTTTATCACCACCCACATCTAGGGTGCGAATTGTCAAGGGACGCTCACCTAAGATTTGTAAAATAGCTTGATAAATTGATAACTGTTCATCTTCACTCGGTGGTTTCTTGCGGTCAAGATAAATAAATTCGCTGCGCAATAATCCTACCCCTTCTGCACCGTTACTGACAGCCACCTCCGCATCGGCTACACCACCAATATTTCCATATACATGAATGCGAACCCCATCAATTGTCACCGCTTGGTCATAGGCTCGCCGACGAGCGCGTTGTTGAGCAGATTGCCAAGCTTGACGTTTGGTTTCCAAACTCGTAACGACTTCCGGGTCTGGCTCAATCCAAACATTACCCGTTTCCCCATCTAAAGCCAACAGGGTTCCTTCCGGTTGCTGTAAAATGCTGCTAGAGATACCCACCACCGCCGGAATGCCTAAACTACGGGCAATAATCGCCGTGTGGGACATGGCACTACCAGCCGTTGTACAAATCCCTAATACTAAGTTTAAATCCAATTGGGCCGTATCGGAAGGGGTTAAATCCGTTGCCACCAAAATCGATGGTTGGGTTAAATGTAAATTCTTGGGAGCAGTTCCCAACAAAATGCGTAACACCCGTTCCCCTACATCAATCACATCCGCAACCCGTGTTTGCAGATAACTATCCTCGTGAACCCGGTACTGATTGGCCAATTCTTCCACCACCCCTTGCCAAGCGATCGCCGCATGGAAACCCAGGGTAAATATCTGCTCTCTCACTGCATCCAATACTAACGGGTCAGCTAAAAATAATAAATGGGTGTCAAAAATCGCCGCTTCCGAATCCCCAATTTGGGTCGAAGCTTGCGATAACAACACCTGAATTTCCTGTCGTGCAGTTTCAATTGCTTGCTGTAAACGCTGCCATTCCCCGGAGGGATTATCCGTATGGTAGTTTTGGGGACTTAACACCGGGGGATTGTGGAAAAACATCGGTGTCATGCGTACACTCCCAGCACTAGCAAACCTGGCCATCGGTGCGATCGCCACACCCGTTGAAGCGGGAATTCCCTGTAATGCCGACTTCTGCACTTCCTGGGTATCAACCCCCCTTTCCTCCCCATCTGCTGCTAACTCCGATGCTGACCACAGGGTCGATGCATCCTCACCAAAATTACTCGCTGCCAATTCCCCCAAAGCAGCTAATGCCTCATCCGCATCCACACCCTGAGCGCAAATCCCCAATTCATGACCGTGACGCACCCCCAACATCGCCACCTGGTTGATACTATCTGCCCGGACATATTCGGTTTTACGAGTGATATTTCTGACTTTGATTTGAGATTGAAAGCTGGCAGCTAAAGCCACTAATTGGGCTGCTGGACGAGCATGTAGTCCCAGACGATTACTGACTTTTACATGTATTTCTTTTTCTGTAAATTCTTCATCCACTGGCAGATTCCGATTTTCCCCATGCTGAGGGTGATTGTCATCCACCCCCAATTGCATCGCCTTCACCCTTAAAGCACCCTGAGCTTCCGCTATTACCTGGTGAATATCAGCACCCGTCGCTGCTGCAACTGTGGCCGCGATCGCCCCTTCAACTAAGGGAGCTTCACATAAATATACATTGCGTCGTTTTTCCTCGCTCAAAAACTCCAACGCCATTTCCGCACTTAATAAAGCACTACCCAAATCCATCAACACCAACACACCCGCATCCGTGTAAACAGATTCAATCGCTTGCTGCACTTGTATCGCATCCGTACCCAAAGGATTATCCCCATCCTCGATACCAGCTGCTTGGGCTAAGGGAACCTTCCCTTGCACCATTTGTGCAGCCAGTTCACACACTCCCTGAGCCAGTAACTTACTATGACTAACAATGACAATTCCAACCACCACTACACCATCAACCTGAATGAGAGAGGTTTGCCAATACTGTTACTTTAAGTGGTCAAGCCAATTATTGCATCCGCAACTGCTACATAAAGAATACATATTATTTTGGTGATCGCATCTGTATCACTAATTAATGTTGCAAAAACTGGATGAAGTTGTAGAATATTTAGCGTCCGTGTGGAAGCAGAGCAACATCCCATGTCCCACCGTCCTCTACGCTACTCGACCTTGGAACCTCAAGTAAAATACCCCAGCGTTGAACGTTTACGCGGTTTAGCGCGACTTTTAGACCGAGCATTTGTCATTCCCGGTACCCAGGTCGGGATTGGACTTGACCCCGTGATTGGGTTAATGACGGCATTTGTACCTGGTGTTGGTGATTTTGTGGGTTTAATGCTGTCATCTTATATCGTTTTAGAAGCAGCACGTCTTGGTGTACCGAGAGCAACTCTAGGAAGAATGGTGAGCAATATCCTGATTGACTCGGTTGTCGGTGCTATTCCCTGGATAGGGGATATTTTTGATTTTGCTTGGACTGCGAATCTCAAAAATATGCAGTTGTTAGAAGACCATCTCAAGTTTCCTAGCCAACGTCAAAAAGCTGATAAACTGTTTATAATTGGTATCTTCAGCGTATTATTATTGGTTGCGATCGCTGTTGTGGCAATGTCTGTTATCCTCCTTCGAGCCGTATTGTCTTTGTTTAGTATGTAGGAATAGTAGAATACGGTCGTCATGAGATTGGAGTTGGCAGCCAATCTGGATTTCTCGATTGCATGACTACTTGACCTGGATTCCTCATGAGTCAGCTATAAGTCTTGCAGTTAAAGCATTAATTTTCCTTCTACTCCCTGTAGGTTTGAGAAATTCTTGAGAAATATAGGTCTAGGGATTGTTGACAGTCAACCGTCAACAATTAAATAAATATAAAATTCAAGTGCTTAACTATAAATCTCCATGAGTGATTGGTGGTATAAAACATTTCCCGAAGGACGTAAAAATGTCGTTATCCAAGATGCTAATGATTATCCAGTACAAATAGCCTATGGGGAGGCTGGTACTGGTGTACCTGTGTTTTTACTACATGGGGTTGGGAGTTGGAGTTATAACTGGCGTTGCAGTGTCAAGCCCTTGTCACCATATTTTCGGGTGATTTGTTGTGATGCCAAGGGTTACGGGTTTTCCGAAAAGCCATTGTCGCGTCGGGAACAACCAGGACATCAAGTGGTGGAGTTAGCACGGGTGATTGAGTCATTGTGTGATGAACCCGTGGTGATTGTGGCGGAATCCTTGGGAGCTTTAACAGCGATCGCTGTAACTCAAACCTATCCCCATTTAGTATCCCGGTTGGTGGTGGTGAATGTACCAATTTTTGCTAATCGTCTTCCCCATTGGGGAATGTCCTTGTTAGCGAAAACCCCTTTGGAAATGATTCACGCAGTGGATACGTTGCGTTTACCCTATTTATTGGCACCTTTGGTGCGGGAAATCATGGCCATTGAACGTCGCAATCTTCTCCATGACCCGAAAAGTTTGACTGCTGAGGATATTTATTGGATTACCTACCCCTATATCGAGTTACCTGGGACTTTGACCAAGGTTGCGGAGGAATTGCAAATAGCTATCCGCGAAATTGAAAAATATCAAGCTGGTAAACCCAATTGGTTACAAACCATTCAATCTCGATTGTCGAGTATCAAAATTCCCGTCTTAATTTTGTGGGGGGAAAATGACACCTGGTTTCCCCATTATCACGGTTTAAAGTTACATCAATGTTTACCCAATTCCGATTTACATATTTTACCTCGGTGTGGTCATGATACTTCTTTTGACGCATCCGAATTGGTAAATCAAAAGATTCTCTCGTTTTTGCAAGATTTGGTTTAATTGGGAATATGTAATTCCAAAACACGATTAGCCTATATACACCAATATTTAGGGTCTAATTAGGCTCAAAAAATCAGAATAATTACTAAGCAATATCATAAACAAAAAAAGAGGGTGAGAGGAGGCATACTGGTTACCTCTTTCTCACCCTGGTACTCACTGCTGAAGCGGCAGAGATGATATTTTTAGATACTGTTATTTTGGGGGCTAATGTGGGTCAATGACAGTACCTAGAAAACATAATCCCACGCAGTAAGCACCAATCTTGGTTATTCTAAAATCTGGTAAAATATTTAATAAATTGCGTGAATTGAAGAAAAGAAATAATGGTAGATACACGCAATTTGTGCAATCGTTTCTGCCGTCCTTAACCGTTATTTCTAACTAAGTTAAGGGTTAAATGCACCTCGATAACAACACCCTTGAAGTCGTTTATCTTTTAACAAGATAACCAATCGTTTTGTTATTTAGTTGCCAATTTGGCAAGTTTTTAAAAATCAGGAAAATCTAAAAACAAGATAAATATGAGATTTCAAGAAATTTTCAATTTAGCAGGGAAAATTTAATTTATTTTGTCCAACAAAAACATTTTTTGTTAGGGGAGTGTGAGCGTTATGGAATTACAGCAGAGAATACAAAAAAGCGGTAATGTAATTTTTGTCAATACCTAATCAGGTTTCTATAGTGATGAAACCCTGACATATAAAACTGAGACTATTTGAGATTTTGGATTCCTAAAAGAAAGCAGAAATTGCTCTATACCAGTTTTATTTTGTAACTAGGGCTTGCTGAAAAACAGTAAAGACGCGATTATCGTGTCTCTATATCTTGTAAAGCCTTAGAGGGGATTTTAGTCGCACAAAGTGCTTTCCAAATAGGTCTATGAAGCTCAAAAACTTTGCATTTGTAATTTTTTAGAGCCAAGCAAAAAATGTAGTCGAGTACTACATTTTAAGAAATTCCCAACTCTCCCTGACGTAATTTCGCCACCATTTCAGCTCTTGCAGATACTCCTAATTTGCGAAACATTCTTTTGAGAGCTTGCTTTACCGAGTTTTGGGTAATCCAGAGTTTTTCGCCAATTTCAGCATTTGTTAAACCCTGTGCGACGAGTTCGGCAATTTCCAATTCGCGGGGTGTAAGACGATTAGTAAATTCAGAAGGGGAATTTTTCTGCGGTTGGCTGCGTAATGTAGCAAGTTTAGCAGACAGGTGGAGACAAAGGGCACTTAAATCCGTTAAATCGTTGGTATTAAAGGCTGGATAGCCGCTAGCACGGGCTAAATTGAGCGTACCGATTAAACGTCCGTCACAGACAATTGGACCACTCATCACGTGAGCATGGTCATCGCGGGGACATAGTAATTGCCAATCTCCTGCGGGTAAAATTAAAGCTTCGTGAGCTGGTGCGTGACGTTCAAAGACAAATTGTCCAACGGGATTGTCCTTTAAACAGACATCGGGAATTCCTTGGGAATTTAGGGTGACTTCTGGTTGTTCGTCAAACAGATAAATACCCCAGCGTTGCACCTGGAAATAACCCTCAATTGTAGCGGTGAGGGCTTGACGTAATTCTACTTCAGTTTGGGATTGTGCGATCGCTTGAAAAACAGTTTGTAGTTCGTTCGCCATCTTCCAATCTCGAAAAAAAATCGGGATAATCTATTGATGTATCATCCCGTCGTCTTTATGTTAACAAATTTATCCTTAAGAAGGAGACGGAACACAGGAGACAGGATACAGAATAAAAGTACAGACAACGCGACTTTGTGGGAAGTCGCGCTACTCACATATACAGGTCGTCTCTGTTGAATTCTTTTCCAGTCAACGGTCAACTATCAACACCACAACTTACAAAAACCAACCATAGGAATGTAAACCCTTACCCAAGAGATTTACACCCAAATAACAAACCCAAACAACAACAAAGCCAGTTGCAGCTAAAATAGCAGGACGACGACCTTGCCAACCCCTGGTAATACGAGCGTGAAGATAGGCTGCAAATACTAACCAGGTAATTAAAGCCCAGGTTTCTTTCGGGTCCCAACTCCAGTAGGAACCCCAAGCTTCGTTTGCCCAAACTGCACCAGCGATAATACCAATAGTGAGGAGGGGAAATCCTAAACCAATGATTCGATAACTAATATTATCTAAGGTTTCTGCCAAACTTAAACGTTGGGGTGATAATTTGGGATTATCAAGGATGGTGGTATTTCCAGAAATGACCGAAGTTTCCACCAAATTTAAGACTGCGGTACTAGCATTCCCATTGCCGTTACTTTGATAGCTAGCTAATCCGTTACCGTTATTTTCCGCATTTAATCCTAAATCTTCCAGCACAACTTCCCCAGCTTTGCGAAGTTGATACCCATTGCGACGAAATCCACCAGCACCGAAGGAACTACCCTGGAGTTGAACATTTTCACCCTTGGTCACAACTAAAAATGCGATCGCTAGTAATGAACCTACCATCAACGCTGCATAGCTCAACATCATCACACTCACATGCATCATCAACCAATTTGATTTGAGTGCAGGAACCAAGGGTTCGGAAACTTGCATCTCCTGGGGTAAGGAAAGGGTCGCAAATGCTGTAATCATCATCCCCACCGGAGCTGTAAACACACCCACTAAACGACTACGGGTATTAAATTCAGCCAGCAAATGTACAGCAGTGATACCCCAAACCAAGAAAAATAATGACTCGTAGAGATTACTCAAAGGGAAATATCCCCCCTCCAACCACCTCGCTCCCAACAACGAAGCTATTGATAAATTTGCGATCGCCATTCCTGCTGTACTTAACCCCTGGAGGTAAGGTATGTTTGGAAACACAGCCCCCACCCAATAGGCAATCATTGTTAAAAATAATACTGCGAATGCACTGTTGTCTAACCAGTTTTCAAGTACAACCAAATCCATAAAAGTGTGTTCTCCCCAAGTGACTTCCTAAGTTTGATGATAGCTAGTCTCTCATGAATATCTTGACTTAACCAAGTATGTAGAAAATCGTTCACCCCAAAATCCCACCAGCAACCTTCTACCTGTCAGTACCAAGCTAGTGTTCCTTTACTAGCTATTGTAAGCCCTTTAATTCTCAAGAGGTGATTATCTGACTTGAGGATGTTTTAATTACAAACAGTATTTTGGTTCAGGATTGCATCTTCACATAATTTTAGTTGAATTCCCGGCAGAGAATATATCTTATTTTTAGAGCAATCTTCAATATATTCAAGAATACAACCAGCAACATACTCAGCTAATTTAACAGGTACTGCATTACCTATCATTTGCTCTAAATCAGATTTATTCCCCTTAAACTTGAATGTATTGGGAAATGTTTGAATATAACTACGTTCAATTGTAGTTAATGGTCGCAACTTTTCATTAATTTCACAGACATCTCCTTCATGTTTTTGATAATTTTTGGGAATTGGACGATTTACTCCTCGCACTGTTGGACTCGGTTCATAAATACTAAAAACAGCCCTTCTTTTATAGCTTCTGGGATGACGATAAAAGTACTCAATACCTAAACTGTCACCTAAATAATCAAAAATCATCATTGGCTTCTTCGACTGTTTTTTTTGTCAAATATAAACTTAGATAATCATCTTCCCCATCAAGCTGACCAATCAAAAAGTATCTCTTTCTCGCTTGAGGAACTCCACAATAGCTAGCATTGAGAATTACAGAAGTTAAACCATACCCACTATTTCTAAATACATCTAAAGCAGTTGTAATCACATGACTTTTGGCGATTCTCTCGACATTTTCTATGACAAACCAACTAGGTTTTACATTGGAAATGATGTTGGCAAAACTTAAAGTCAAGTTCGCTCTTCCAAGGCTTTCATCTCTTTTGCCTGCACTCGAAAAATCCTGACAGGGTGGTCCACCAATAATCACATCGGGATTAAACTGGGCAATAATTTCACAAGCTTTATTATCGGAAAGGTCTTGATTAAAAATTGGGTGTTGAAAGTTATCTTGATAAACCTCAATTGCTGGAGACCAAAAATCAAAAGCCGCAACTAGGTCAAACCCAGCATTTTGGAATCCCAGTGATAAACCTCCACAGCCACAAAATATGTCTACTGTTCTCATTTTTTCCCCCAAGACTCTCTCTGTGTAAAATCTCGATTTGAATATTTTAAGCCAAACAAACCGGGCTTTTGAGTTTCTGTCATTTTGATGAATACAATTGTTATGTGGATTAAATTAAAAGTGAAATAAAAGTAGCTTTTCTTTGTGCGTACATGAAAAGCGTAGTATAACTCCAAAAAAAAATTAAACTATTATGTAGAATCTGGTAATTTTACTAGTTAATTTTCCGTTCTGTCACCAAGGTCAAACTTGTCCATTCTCCTTTATCGTTATAACTGCGAATTAGACGTTGCCGTAAATCGGGTTGAATTAACCAACCTACTTCTAAAAATAAGGATTGATTGAGTTGAGCTTTGACAGGAAATGTCGCAGAAGCTCCATCGGGTAACATTAAAACTTGGATAGGATTGTCAGGATTTTTGTTAAAGGTTAATCGGGAACGGTTACCATTAATAGTTGCAGTGGATGTAATGGTGGGATAATTACCAAAATTAATACTTTGGACAAGTTTTCCAGATAAATCTAATTGTAAATACATCGCAGTTTGATAAACATTTGGTTCCCGTAAATCAGGATAAATTGTAATTGCTTCTCCTTCCCATTTTCCGAGTAAGGCTTCGATTGTTAATGGGGGACGTTCATCGAGTTGAGTTCCTTCGCGATATTCCCGAATTAAGGTTAATTTGCGCAGTTGGTTATTAATATCAAATAATTGTACAATCCGCAAACGACGGTTTTCGTGGATAAAACCGAATTCGGCTCCAAATTCGCTAAAGGGGGAAAATTGAATTGCTCCTTGGGAAAATGCACCATTTTCAAAAAATAATAAACTTTTGGCAAGAGTGCTAAATTCTAATACGAGGTCTTGTAAACCTTCCCTTTGCAGTGTTAATCTGGCTGATTGATGATTATTTAGGCTTTCTAGGGTAAGACGACTAGGTATATCTTCCAGTTGCTCACCAGTAGGTGAGAATTGGGTGAATGAACCAACCCAGATACCCAGATTTTTTAAAAAGGATTCCCATTGAGATAACATAAATTTATTTTGGATTTTGGATTTTAGATTTTGGATTGATGAATGTTATGTCGTGAAAAATATCGGTTTTGACTGTTAACTATCAACGGTTAACACTTGACAACCCTATATGTAATATTTTACAAATTCTCAGCAAATTGCTATATTTTTGATTTTTAAGGATTACAATACATACAATTGGATGGGTCAGCAAATTCCTCCCCATCGGGATAATTTTGTGCAGACTTAAATTGACATTTTTGACATTCATATATAACTTGTTGAGTGAGTAGGGTTGGAGCAGAACAAGCTGCACAGGGTAAACCGGGGATTCTTTTGGTAATGCTAAAACCTGGTGTTCCACACTGGGGACAACAACTTTTGAGTTTGTTTACGAGACTTTGTGCTGCTTTGGCGATATTCTGCATCCGAGTCGGATTATACATTGCTCGCATATCTGTTTCTAGATGAACTTGTCCGGTGGGAGAATTTTGTAATCCCCAATTTACTGCATCGATTAATTCTGCTTCGCTGGTAATACCCTTAATAATTTCGCTTTGCTCATCGGGATTTTCTTGGAGCATTACTACTAAACCATGCTGGGGAAAGCCAATTTTTTCAGCAAATTGCTGTGCTTGTGTCACTGATGTAATTATTTGATGACTATGGTTGGTTTGGGTGGATAATTCCTCCGCGATGATTTCTAAATCATTTTCGTGGTCAAGCAAAATGAGGATTTCTCGATTACAGGGAAGATAGGGAATATGGGGATGGGGAATAAAACTACCTTCACTAGCGATCGCAATCTTGAATCCAGTTACTTCGATGGCTTTTTCAGCTTTGAGTCGTGCTGTTTCGATTTGTGTACCCACTCGTTCAATATCACGGGTAAATGTACCGAAAATATCCGTATTGAAATTATCTGGAACAATGATTTTCAGACCTAATTCGGTTTCTAATGGGGGTGCAATGGCTATTTCTTTTTGATGCATTGTTCCTAGTACTGCAACCCGATTGGCAAAGAATGGATGGTAATTCATGATTTTTACTCCTCGGAGACGACCCAACGGGTCGTCTCTACTAAGTTATTGTTTTATGCTTGCTGTTGAGGTAGTTCGGAAATTTGTGCTAATTCCTTTTCTTTGTCTAAACGTCGTTTGCGTGCATAAAGTTGAATTGTCACAGCCATGAGCAACACTAATCCAAAAATTAACCAGGTAGTTATATCCGCAGGTAGATTATTTTTGAAGATAACTAATAGAACAATCACTACTAGTAATACCGTGGGTGCTTCGTTCATTGCTCGCATTTGTTTACTTGTCCATTGACAAATGCCTTGTTCTAACTGTTTCATTAATCTTGCGCACCAGAAATGATATCCCAACAGCAAAGCGACAAAACCAAGTTTGTAATGTAACCAAGTTTGTTTGAGAAAATCCGGTTGGGTGACTAATAAACCGATTGCACAAGCAACTGTAACAAGCATACCGGGAGTGGTAATAATCCCATACAGTCGCTTTTCCATGATGGTATATTGCTTTTTGAGAATGGATCGAGCTGGTTCTGTTTCCTGTTCTGCTTCGATGTGATAGATAAACAGACGTACAAGATAGAACAATCCCGCAAACCACACAACTACACCGATGATGTGAAATGCTTTGAACCAGGAATATGCCATTTACCTTTACCTACCTTACTTTTCTCTACTAACTTATAAGGTTACGTGGTTCGATGACATCTTGGAAGTCTGGGAAATTTATTTTAATCAAGGGAGACGACCCATAGGTCGTCTCCCCTGATTTCCAACAATTAGCAATAGTGACAAATACGTAATAAACCACATTTATTAGTGGTGTGTATTATTACATAAAATTCGATGCTTATGATCTCAATTAAATTTGGTGTGCGTCATGTACATCAAAATATCTGTATATTCTGGAATTTTGAAAATAGATACCTGATAATATACACTGGGAAACTACTAAATTTTTAGCTTTCCAAGTTGTGACTGTAATTATATATCACACCACAAATTGCAGCTAGTGTTAACCAAAATAATGTATTGAGACGAAAATCAAAAATGGTTACGTCTGCTGTATTGAATATCATCCAAACTACAAAAGCTAACAGATAGCTAAAAAATATCAATTTATCTCCATTTACAAGAGATTTTGAACTTTGCAGCAACCGAACACCCATAATCAATGGCAAACTCAACAAACCACAAAAGAATATTGTTGTCGGTAGTCCAGTTTCCGCAGATAACATTAAAAAGAAATTATGAGGATGACCTAACCAATATTGGGTTGTGTCTTGATAAAGTAAGCTAAAATTACGTAAACCCCAACCAGTCCAAGGACGCTTTAATACTAAAGACCAAGCAAATTCCCACATACTTTTACGGTGTAGTGGTAATGGTAAATCTGAATATACTTGGTTATGAAGACGTATCCAGAAGAATTGGGGAATAATTTTGCGGAATAATTCAGCGATTGGTAAAGGAGCACGTGCAGCTGTCATCACACTCACAAAAATAGCGGTTATTCCAGCTATCATTCAATACCAATTTTGATAAAAAGCGTAGGCGATACAGGCAAAAATTATACTACCCCACCCGTTTCGTGAATGAGTCAGAATCAATGCTACAAAATCATCTATTAGTGTGAGAGTTAATAGTAGGAAAGGAATTGGCAAAGAAGAGAGAGAAAATTTTTGATTATTTACTTGCTTCTCAGTCTTGTTAATTTGCTGCCATTTTTCAATCCATAAACCGAACCCAGTAATCAAAACTGTTAGTAAGTAAGCAGCTAAAAGATTGGAATTCATCATCACTGATTCCATGCGAGTGATTGGATTTATATCTTGTGTTAATTTCCAACCAAATATGATTTCCCAAAATGGCCAGAGAGTCCATTTCCAGAACATATGTCCAACTCCAATCAATACCACTGGGATTGAACCGAAGACTAAAATCCAAGATAATTGCCGCAGCTGTTTTATTGTTTGAATTAAAGCGCTCAAAGCAGCAAAAAATAAAAAGAAAGGTAAAAAATTAAATAAACCCAAAAATGCTGCCAATTTGTCATCAGCAAAACTAGTAGTAATAATCAGCAATATACTTAAAAGAGCAAATCCCCAGTTTAATAGGCTATTAAGTAGCTAGTCAAAATTAATTACATAGTTTTGACCAAATTCTCTCAGGATTTTTTCTAGAGATGTAACAAAAGTTTGCCAGCTAGAATAAGCATCTATTTCAATCCATTGATACTTAATAAATCGCCAGAGAAT
>CALJJQ010000158.1 GCA_937973965.1 uncultured Calothrix sp.
ATCAAATTAAGCATGGATTGTTATCAAATTATTTAGTTCAGCAACTAAAACCTCCGGCTGTTCCCATGTTTATCGTGTAGTTGTTTGGCGCGCGGCGCGGTTACACCGCGCCATTGCTTGTGACAGTTGCGTAAGTCCTGCCACAAAATTTCTCATGCACTATTTTGGCCTTGCCACACTACTACAAACTATATAGGCACTACTTGTCGCGTCAATGCTTACTCCCTATTCCCTACCCTCAAGAAAAATAAATATTAAAAGGAAAAAACTGTTCGCAAACTACTTTGCCAGATAGTTCCATTACTGCTGTCGTTATCTGGATTAATTACTAGGGAAAAAATCGGAGTCACGCTAATATAATCACTTAATGGTAAATTATAAAATGCTTCCAAATTTGTTTGGGTCGCATTGCCAATATCATTGGTAACGAATGGTTGACCAATGGCAATTCCTGCAAGGGTAGTGGGGATAACAACATTACGTAAGCCGACACCAACCGACCAACTCAACGGATGGATATTCAAATCGCGGTTGAGACGGGTGTTAAAACCCTCGTATTTACCAATTCCCACCCGACCAAAAACCCCAAGATTGCGATTCAATTTATATTCAGCGTTGAGTCCAAAAGCATTTATATCCGTGGAATTAACGAGGGCATTTGTATATTGTAATTTGACTTTTAACTGATCAGTGGGTTGAAATTCTACTTCTAAACTACCTTGACGGTTATCACCAAATAAACCTTGATTAGTTTCACTATCGGGGTTATCAGCATTTGCGGCAATATATAATACCCTTGCAGCCAATGAACTGTTTTTCGGTTGCCAATTAACAGCAATACCAGCACCACCTTGACGGTCAATTTGGTTTTGGATAATCAGGGGGTTATTGAGAAACAAACCGGAACTAAAATTTATCGCTTCATTCCCTGCATAGGAATTTTGATCAATAAAATCGCGAGGGGATATTTTTGCACCGATAGTCACCGTCATATCCTGGTGGGGATGGAAACTGTAGGCTAACCGACGTAAACGTAAATCGGGTGAAAATTGGGCATACTTCAGTCCACTCCCATCGGCAAAAATTCCCTGATTGCCTAATAAATCAATCCTATCCCCTGATTCCTGTCCAATTGCGTTATCTCCACTATTACCAGCTTCTAATTCCGTAATTAACCCATCTCGACCACGAAAACTAGTATGTAAGCTGAGACGCGATCGCGCGACAATCTGATTTCTGGTGTTAATTCCCCCAGTTGCGGTAATAATCGTTTGTCCTTTGAGTTCGGTGGTGGTGGAAAATAGATTAGCTTGGATTTCTGCGGCTCTGACTTCGGTGCGGTCAATCCGTTTTTCTAATTCCTGCAAATTAGCGGCAAATTCTCGACGTAACCTTTGGATAATAATAGCATCTTCCCGGACATATTCCTCCAATCCATCGGCCAGTAAATCCTGGACAGCGCTAAAAGTTCTAGCTAAAGCACTAGCAAATTCGTAGCGGGTGAGGGCTTGATTCCCGCGAAATTTTCGGTTAGTATCCCCGGCAATAACTCGATAACGCTCCACTAAGGATTTTAACGCCTGATAGGCCCAATCCGTCGGTTTTACATCACTTAAATCCGCTACCGAGGGCAGATTTTCCATTAACTGCTGGGGGGATTCTTCCTCTACATCTTGACTTATTTGAATTTGTAAGGGCGAAAACTCTAATTTTTGCAGATCTAAATCCAATTCGGGAGGTGCGATCGCGAGTGCGTCAAATGGTGAATCAAAATGTGAGCGCACCTCTAACTGTTTGTCCTCCCTAGTATCCTGTGGGGATTGGGGAGAGGATGGGGAATTAACCTCAACTTCCCCACCCATTGCAGAAACCCCTAACTGAGTCCAAAGACTGGAAATTAAACAACTTCCCACAGTTAGAACTTGTTGAATGTACTGCTGTTGACCTCCCCTATCCTTCACGTTCTACTCCTCACACCAAAATTAAGTCACAAAGTCAACTAAGTAGTTGCCGTCGCTGGAGCTGTTGATGGTGTGGAACCAGCATGGGTACTCATTTGAATTAATTCAATTTTATACCCGTCCGGGTCTTCGACAAAAGCGATTACCGTCGAACCATGTTTCATTGGTCCCGGTTCCCGCGTCACCACACCACCTAGAGACTTAATTTTCTCACAAGTAGCGTAGATATCATCGACACCCAAGGCAATATGACCGTAGGCATTACCTAAATCATATTTTTCCACACCCCAGTTATATGTAAGCTCTATTACACTATTCTCCGATTCATCACCGTATCCGACAAAAGCCAAGGTAAATTTACCACCGGGATAATCTTTTTGACGGAGTAATTTCATCCCTAAAACATCACAGTAAAATTTCAGGGATTTTTCCAGATTTCCCACCCGCAACATTGTGTGTAGTAAACGCATTCTCTCAATCTCTGAATTTGCATCGACATTACCAGTATTGTATCGAGATCGAGAAAATCGGCTTGTCTCTAGATCAAAACCCGTCAATACAATTCGTAATTCGTAATCATTCGTGACAAGTTAAGGTGAAATTAGTTTTGTCAACTCGTAATTATCCTTAAAAGTGAGGTGAAGGAGAAGTAGTAAATTCTACTTTGCACTGAGTTTTCCGCGCCAGAATCAATCATGCATTGAAAATTTAGCGA
>CALJJQ010000159.1 GCA_937973965.1 uncultured Calothrix sp.
AATACTTGAATTACCGTTTTTGGGAATGGGAAGAGACGCTACATGTTGCGTCTGTACTCTCGAAGGAAAAATCAGCTTTATAACCCCATGTCCAGAGTCAGGACGATTGTCAAAATAGTGATAATTAATCCTTTCCAAATAACCTCTTAGGGTCAAGAGTTTTAACTCAACAAGTCCACTTTTTGCAGCGATAGGTCAAATCAGTAAACCCTTAACAACAATCAATCGGAAATTAAGTAGTCATCATGAACTGCGTACACCAGGATGTATGAAAGTGATTTTTCCCCCACTCCCCACTCATTACTCCCTACACAGTAAGTCGGAATACAGACATATGGATTTTGCCATTTTGCCCAATAAGGGAATATAATTTGTATTCTCGAACAATATTTTTCCCAGGTTTGCCAAGTGAAACCACCCATTACGCGTCTACCATCACAAACAAGAATCTGTTTTGTTGGAGAATCCTTTGTCAACGGAACAGGAGACCCGGAGTGTTTGGGATGGACGGGTAGAATTTGTGTTGATGCGCATCAGCAAGGTTATGATATTACCTATTATAATTTGGGAGTGCGAGGGGAAACAACCGCCCAGCTAAAAGAGCGTTGGTATGGTGAGGTTGTGTATCGTTTACCAACAGAATTGGTTTCCGAGTATGATGGTCGGGTGGTATTTTGTTTTGGTGTTAACGATACTGCGATCGCAAATGGTAATAGAAGGGTTTCCTTATTGAATACAATCTTTAATACCAGAGAAATATTAAGTCGAGCGCAGGAATTATATCCGGTTTTGTTCGTCGGACCACCACCAATGTTGGATAATGACCAAAATACAAGAATTGCAGAATTATCGATGTATTTTGGACGAATTTGTCGGGAGTTAGGGATACCCTATTTAGATATTTTTCCGATTTTAAAACAGTCTACTATCTGGTTTGATGAAATACATGGGTATGATGGTTCCCATCCCCGGAGTCGGGGATATCAGGAATTTGCCAATATAGTTAAAGCATGGGATGGATGGAAGCAGTGGTTTCCGTTAAAAGTTTAGGTATGTAGAAGACAAAACACAGGAGATAATTTACTGTCGAGGAATACAGCCATGACAACATCAGCGAGACATGATAGCAAACATGGTCAGCATATGGTAATTCTGCCTTTAGAAAATGGCGATCGCTTAACACGGGTTGAGTTTGAACGTCGTTACCAAGCTATGTCGAATCTCAAAAAGGCTGAGTTAATCGAAGGAACTGTATTTATGATGGCATCTCCAGTCCGTCACAGAAGTCACGGTCAACCCCATGCTTACATTATGACTTGGTTGGGGACATATCTGGCTGCAACACCGGGAATTGAGATTGGTGATAATGTGACGGTACGGTTAGACGCGGATAATGAACCCCAACCGGATGCTTTATTAAGGTTGGAGCAGGGTGGTCGTTCGACGGTGAGTGTGGATGATTATA
Organism: uncultured Calothrix sp.; assembly: GCA_937973965.1. GTDB lineage: Bacteria > Cyanobacteriota > Cyanobacteriia > Cyanobacteriales > Nostocaceae > NIES-3974. Next base: position 1,466 of record CALJJQ010000159.1, read on the forward strand.
TCGAAGGTGCGCCAGAATTAATTGTGGAAATTGCTGCAAGTAGTGCTGCGATTGATTTACACGATAAGAAAAAGGTCTATCGTCGTAATGGGGTGCAGGAGTATATCGTTTGGCAAGTCTTAGAAAATAAGTTAGACTGGTTTAGTCTGGAAAATAGTGAGTATATCTCTGTTTGTCAAGATGAAAATGGTGTAATTAAAAGTCTGGTTTTTCCCGGTTTATGGTTGGACGTGAATGCATTGTTGACGAGTAATCTTGCTCAAGTTTTCGCTGTGTTACAGCAGGGTTTACAAAGTCAAGAACATCAGGATTTTATCACTAGGAAGTAAATCACGTTCTGAATTATACTTTGCAGGCTGAGATATTTACCTTTGGGTTTGCTGAGAGTTTACTGGTGACAGTAGACCTTTAAGGATTAAACTAGTACAACAAGGCGTAAATCAAGTTAAAATTTGGGGTATCTGAAAAATCTATAAGACAGCTTACTTTGCCTTGACATACTAGTGCAGATTGAAAATGGTGATGTTGGCAAAATTAACGGGAATCGACAATCAGAAAATTAACTGTAATCAGTGATTTTGAAGATTTTACCGTCTTTAAACTCAAATTCAGAGCATCCATTGAGTCGCAGGGTGTCCCCTGTTTTCAACCCATTGGGAAAATCTACAGCTAATACCGCTTCATAGTCGATTTGTAACATGACTTTATCTTGGTTAAACGTCAAATCCCTAATCGTCTGCTGTCGTGATGAGAACAGTGATTTTGATTCCGTTGCCAATTTGCGTAATTCTTCAATACCGATTAATTCTACATTGACATTACTTCCTGTAACGTTTTTAAAAACCACTTCTGGATGGACTAAGGCAATCATTCCTTCGATATCAAAATTGTTATATGCAGTAACATACTTTTGGATTAAAGTCTCCATTTCTTGGTTTGCCATCATCTTCTATACCTAAACCTATATATCTTCCTTTCGGAAATTATTCATGAAAATTTTCGGTTTAGTATCTTACCTACGACTGAAAACAGTACAAAGATTTTTACCAGTATTGGGATGTACGTGGTAGAGACGACCCGGTGGGTCGTCTCTACTGATAATTATTTGATTTCTATCATTGGGTGCATCGTAAATTTGGGAGAATCTGGCAAGATGACCATGAAGCCAATTTTGGATTTTCGATTTTCGATTTTGGATTACTACATTTCAGGATGTTGGAAACTTTTTTTTAAAGATATCAATTACACAACTATACATGCAGATACAGACACCAGATTGGGTTAAACACGCGGTTTTTTATCAAATTTTTCCAGACCGTTTTGCAAGGGGAAAACAAGCTCACCCTCGCTTAATTCAACAGCCAAATTGGGAGGATTGGGATGCTCCTCCGACCCTACAGGGATATAAAGGAGGGGATTTGTGGGGAATCATGGAAAATCTGGATTATATTGCATCTTTGGGAATTAATGCGATATATTTTACTCCGATTTTCCAATCTGCCTGCAATCACCGCTACCATACCCATGATTATTATCAAGTAGACCCGATACTGGGGGGAAATATCGCTTTTCAAAAATTATTAAATGCAGCCCATGAACGGAATATTAAAATTGTTTTAGATGGGGTATTTAATCATTGTAGCCGGGGTTTTTTTTACTTCCATGATATCTTAGAAAACGGTCCCTACTCTCCCTGGGTAGATTGGTTCAAGATTGAAGGTTGGCCCCTTGCACCCTATACTGGAGATATTCCAGCTAATTATCGAGGATGGGCTGGGAACCGTGCTTTACCGGAATTTAACCACGACCATCCCGATGTACGGGAATATATCATGCAGATTGCCGAATATTGGTTAGAATTCGGGATCGATGGTTGGTGATTGGATGTACCCTTTGAAATTAAAACACCTGGTTTTTGGCAGGAATTTCGCGATCGCGTGAAAGCGATTAATCCCCAAGCTTATATTGTCGGGGAGGTCTGGGGAGATTCCCGTCAGTGGTTGGATGGAACCCAGTTTGACGGGGTGATGAATTATCTATTTACCAGTGCAGCGATCGCATTTACAGCTGGGGAGCGGGTAATTTTAGAACATGTGCGATCACGGGATTATCAACCCTATCCTCCCCTATCTGCTCCTGAGTATGCCGAGAAAATCCAAGAATTATTAACGCTTTACCCCTGGGAAATCCAACTTACCCAGTTAAATTTATTAGCTAGTCACGATACCGCGAGATTAATCACAATCGCTGACGGAGATCAGGCTAGTGTCAAATTAGCAACATTACTCTTGATGACATTTCCCGGCGCACCCAGTATTTATTATGGCGACGAGGTGGGTTTACCAGGTGCGATTGACCCCGATTGTCGTCGTGGTTTTCCCCAAAAATCTGCCTGGAATCAGGAACTACTTTATACCCACCGTCAGCTAATTGCCCTACGCCACCTTTATCCCTGTTTGCGCATTGGGGAGTATAATTTACTGTATGCTCAAGGTGATTTGTATGTATTTAGTCGTAGTTTGAGCCAAGAAAGTGGAAATGATGGAGAAGAATTAATCGTTGCAGTGAATACAGGAACCGCATCTGCACATGCCAATATTGAAGCAGTTAATTTACATTCTCACCCAGAAAAGATACTTTACGGTCAGGTGGAAATTAACTGGGAGCAAACGGGTGAAATAGATATGCTAAGTTTAAATTTGCCTCCACGCAGCGGTTGTATAATTGGGAATTAAAGTGGGCGTTTAACCCGGATTTCCCACAAACCCATACAATTTGCAAGCAGTAGAGACAACCCGGTGGGTCGTCTCCAGGGGAGTAGTATGTAATTTTTACAACATTAATAGCCGGTGATAAACCCTTGTTACTCCTGTATCCTGTATTCTTGAATTCTGCTGTCAATACACAAATCCAGAAAACTATTTCTATTGTCCCAGAGCAAAACCGATGCAACAACAAGATATTAACCCAGACATGAATATCAAAAATCCGATTCCCCAATATCCGGTGAGTATCTGGGAAGCGATTTTGATTTTCATCGGTGCGATTGCATTGATGGGTACTGGTTTGGCTTGGATTGGAATGCGGATGTTAAATAATACTTTTAATCCTGTCCGTGCGGAGAAAGTCGCCAGGAGTTTAGTGGACTATCAAATTCCCGGTGGTTCCACGGGTGTATTGGGTTTGAGTATCGGTGCAGAAACCTTTGCTATTGTCAAAAGAGACACGGAACCCTCCGATATATTTTTGTACGTAAGTAAAGCTCCCAGCGATCACATGAGTGAAGAAACTCCGATTAATTTAGGAGACGCGATCGCTTTGGAAAATTCGATTACTGGTGAATTTATTTTTTCTGACACCTACACAGAACCAAAAACCCTTTGCAATCAAGCAACCCAAGTGACAATTCAAAAAGGAGAACAAATTGATACCACCCGCAATAGTACCCAACCCGCAATTCAATATTCGGCAAGAATTAACGATGGGAACGTTCAACGGGTGATTAGTATCATGGCAATAGGTGATAATACGCAAGCAAAAGCAGAGCAGGTATTTAATTCCATTAAGTGTATTTGATGATTCGATTTTGGATTTTGGATTACTCTATGAGAAGTCGCTTCGCGTCTATGGATTTTGGATTATAGCAATCCGATTTAAGTAGTGAAAAATATTGGTTTTGGCTGTACCCTAGGGGAGGTCTTCTCCCAGAAAAGCTGTGCTAACCGTGTCTAGGTCTATGACTGTTTACTGTCAACTGTTAACAGCTAACAACCCTACATGTAAGATTTTATAAATCATTTAGGACTGCGATATTTCATATCGTTTATGCTAATAGTCGCTACATATCAGGGGCTATAACCTTTGATTATTCTAGTTTTATTTATTTCAAAGTAAAAGAGAATCGATATCAACTTTGTCTCCTGCATTCTGTATTCCCAGTCAACTCCTCAAAGTTCCCCTTTTATCCTGTTCCGATTCGATTGCGGTGAACAGAGCGCGAAAATTACCTTCTCCAAAACCCTTTGCTTGTTGACGACGTTCGATGAACTCGAAGAAAAAAGTTGGTTCGGCAAAAATAGGTTGGGTAAAGATTTGTAGCAGGGGTGAAAAGGGAGTATTTTGATGCCAATCAACTAAAATTTGTTGGGAGGCGATCGCTTGTAATTCTGCTGTCGTTAAAGGAAAACCATGACGTTGACAGACGTTGGTGTAGTAGGAGGGGGGAACGGAAAGGAACTGTAAACCACGTTGACGGAGTTGGGCGATCGCGTCAATAATGTTGGGTAAGCAAAGAGCGATATGTTGAATTCCAGCACCGTTATTAGCGTTGATAAATTCCTGGATTTGGGAGTTAGCTGTTGTCGGTTGGTTGATAGGGATTTGTACCCGACCACAGGGAGACATCATCACTTGACTACATAATCCAGATGTTTCAGTCTGAATGTTAAAGCTTTGTTGGGGTTGAAAACCAAGAATATTTTTGTACCAGTTACTGACTGGAATTAATTCACCGTCGGGAACGTTGATGACTATGTGGTCTATTTCTAGGGGGGATGGGGAGTGATTGCGGGGTAAATTCTCAGTTAACCAACGTCTTTCCACCAGAACATGGGAGATATGGGTCAAAGAATTCCAACCAGCTATTGTCAACCACCGAATTTGTTGATGTTCCAGCTTAAGTTCTTGTAGGGGAGTGAGAATTTGAATTTGATTTTGATTTTGATCCAGTCGAGCGATCGCTTCTTCGATATTATCCACTAAAAAGCTAATTTCTCCCACACCTGGAGGATGGGTTTGTAGGTATCTAACTGCATCATCATTGGGTTGTTTGGGTGACGATACAATCAATCTGACTGAACCAGATTGAAGGATGTAAGTTTGTTGGGATGGATGGTTTCCCTCAGACAATTCCCCAATCCAGGGAAATTCCTGATTTCCCCAAACCAATTCAAACCCCAATACATCAATCAACCAGCTAGCAAAGAGATTCCCATCTGTAACGAAAAAGCGAACACAATCAATTTTCATCGGATATGAAAATGAAGTTACCGCGTACTTTGACTCAATCATTATACGTGGCTTTCCGTTTTCATGTAGACGGATTCAAGTTGAATTGTTTCCCATCCTCTAGATATGGATGCTGAAATCAAGGAAAGTAGTCTACATGTATTACTTACACCAAAACCGTAAACGTGTGTAGCGTAGCTCCTCTTGGAGATGAAACTGGTTTGTCCCCACTCCCTAAAACCCTTAATCCAAAATCTGTCTTGGAAAGTTTGGTGGAAGAATAAATCTCCCACCAACTTTCCGCAAAATCCAAAATTGTTCGATGATGTAATAATTTATTCTTGATATTTCGGTTGTGATAATTCAAACTGCTTACACAGATTTTTCCCAAATTCGGCTTGATTATCTATGGTAAACCCCATCAGCAATCGGAATCAAATTACTTCGTCGTCAATCGCTTCTGCAAACATTGGTAATTCTCTGTTAAAAAAATTTGATAACTTGCCAATCAGTCAAAAACAAACCATTGCTCTAATTGCGTGTCAGTTAGTTTCAGTGATTGGGATTGGGATTGGTGGGACTTTAATTATCACCCAAGGATTACGTTCGCAATTACTGGAACAGGCTAAATCGGAACTAGCGGTGACTAATATTGTCTATAATATTAAGATTAACCAAATGGGTTTTGGTTTTCGTGGACAAGCGGATAACCCGGCAATTATTAAAGCTGCAATTGCCCACAACGCTGGATTAGCAGTAAATCCGGGGTTAAAAGCGGAAGTTAAAGGCATACTTTTTAATGAAATTACTGCCAGAAAAATTGAATTTGCAACTTTGGTGGGTAGGGATTTAAAAATAGTAGTCAATGCTAATACTGACAGAACACAAGAAGTATTTAATCCTGATAATTTAGTGAGTGAAGTGTTTGCCAATCCCCAACAAATTAAAGCCACGAAAACAATTAAATGGTCTGATTTACAAAAAGAAGAGGCACCCCTACCAGATGGTTTTCAAAATCAAGATGCACTGATTCGTTATACTGTTACTCCCGTCAGAGATACTGCAAATCAAACAGTAGTTGGAGCATTAGTTTCCGGTGATATTGTTAATGGGAAAACCGTAATTCCCGCCGAAACAATTAAAGCAACCAATGGTGGTTACAGTGGAATTTACTATCGTCAAACCGATGGCAAACTAGCCCTAGCATCATCCCTACAAACACCGATATCGGGTGATATACGCCAATCGACACCAGGAATAACCCTGGGAGAAGCAGGACAAAAATTACTGGATACAGCGAGTCAAAATAATGGTCAAATCGTCACAGGACGGTTACAAATCGGTAATCAAAATTATACGGTTGCGGCTCAAGCTGTACCGAGTAAAATCACCCAAGCTGGGGATGAAATAATAACAGATTACGATAAAGAAGCCAGTGGTATCTTAGTTAGGGGAACACCAGAAGTTGGGATTAATAACTTATTAAGACAAAGTATTTTAGAGCAAATATTAGTTGTCGTAATTGCCTTGGTACTGATTGCAATTTGGAATAGTATTTTGCGACGCGGCATTACCGAACCAATCAAAAATTTACAAAAGACAGCCCAGCAGTTTAGCAATAATATTAGTAATCAAAAAGGCTCCAATTTCAGTAATATCCAAGCGGAAGTATTTGCTAACGATGAAATTGGTGAGCTAGCTACTTGCTTTAATACAATGGCAGACTGCATCCGGGAACAATTTCAACATCAAAAAAGTGAAACAGACCTAGCATTAAAGCTCAACCAAATTACCGGGGAAATGCGGGAATCATTGCACCGCGATCGCATTCTCAAATCAGCAGTGACAAATACACGGGAAGCTTTAGCTGCTAGCCGGGTTTTATTCTACCAATTAGATGAAAATTATCAAGGTCGCATTATCTCCGAATCGGTAGATTACCAGTCAGTAGCAAGCTTAGGGGAATTAATCGATAATCCCTACGATATCAGAGATAAAATAGCCGAATTAAGCCCGGAAACATTAGAAGTAGTTAGAGATACTCACCAATCAAAATTGAGCGCAACCAGTATCGCACAACTAGAAAAATCCCAGGTTAAAGCCTACATGTTAGCACCGGTATTTGCCAATCAAAAATTACAGGGTTTATTCGTAATTCAAGAATGCAAACAACCTCGAACTTGGCAAGAACTGGAAATAAATCTTTGCACCCAAGTTGCCACCCAAATCGGTTATGCTTTAGAACAAGCCGACCTACTTCAACAAATTGAACAAAGTCGCAAAACAGCCGAAAAAATGTCCCAAAGCGAACGGGAACAAAAAGAAACCCTAAAGCTGCAACTACTAGAACTATTAAGCGACGTTGAAGGAGCAGCAAGCGGAGATTTAACCGTCCGTGCAGATGTTCGAGACGGAGAAATTGGTACAGTAGCCGATTTCTTTAACTCCATTGTCGAAAGTTTACGAGATATCGTCACCCAAGTGAAAACCACCGCAGTCCAAGTCAACCAAGCAATCGGTGATAACTCCATCGCCATTCGTCAACTAGCTGAAGACGCGATCGCTCAAACCCAGGAAATCGAGCAAACCCTAAATGCAGTTGACGGGATGACCACCACAATGCACGCGATCGCCCAAAATGCTCAACAAGCTGCAACAGTCGTGGAAATCGCCGCTCAAAACGCTCAAGCTAGCGGTGAAGCAATGGATTTAACCGTTCAAAAAATCATGTTTTTACGGGAAAGTATCGGCGAAACTGCCAAAAAAACCAAGCGCCTCGGTGAATCTACTCAACAAATTACCCGTGTCGTGTCACTAATTAACCAAATATCCCAACAAACCAACCTCCTCGCCATCAACGCCGGAATCGAAGCCGCTCGTGCAGGAGAAGAAGCCCACGGATTTGCAGTCGTTGCCGAAGAAGTCGGTGAACTCGCTGCTAGATGCAGTTTTGCCACCCGCGAAATTGAACACCTCGTGGAAAATATCCAAACCGAAACCAACGAACTAGCCCAAGCAATGGAATCGGGAACCACCTATATTGTGGAAGGAACACAAGTATTAGAAGATACAAAACACAAATTAAAAGAAATTATCCAAATATCCGACCAAGTAGACCAGCTAGTCCAATCAATTTCCCAAGCAACCCAATCCCAAGTCCACACTTCCCAAGCGATCGCTGAACTCATGAAACAAATCGCCACCGCATCTCAACGCACCAGCACCTCATCCCACCAAGTTTCCCAATCACTCCAACAAACCGTCGCGATTTCCCAAAAACTCCAAACCACCGTGGAAACATTTCGCGTTGATTAGGTAGAGACGACCCAACAGTTCGTCTCTACTGTCTCCTTTATTATTTATCTCCATGACCAAAAATATCCTTCCACCCACCCATCGAGTCGGTGCATTTGCAGTTGTCCGAGACACACAAGGACGGGTTCTCATCTCCCATCGTGCGGATATGGACTGGTATAATTTACCGGGAGGTGGGATCGAACCCGGTGAAAGTGTTAGCGATGGTTTGTTACGTGAGGTTCGGGAAGAAACCGGACTAATTGTCAAATTAACTAAATTAGTGGGTGTGTATTCCAAAATAGAAAAAAATGAGGTAATTATAACTTTTGATGCAGAAGTGATTGGTGGAGAACTACAACCGACAGCAGAAGCTATTCACCATGTATGGGTGACACTAGGAGAACTGGAAAAGTATCAAATTTTAGCCACCCATCGAGAGCGTATTTATGATAGTTTCCGAAATCAGGGTTATGCTGTGATTAAGGAGCAGTGACAGAAAAAGACACACTTACCTACAATCAATAAGTGTGTCCCAACTTGGTTTGGTAACTTGTAGTTTAGGTTAAACTTGGATCGGAAAATATAGCGATCGCTATATTTCCAATTAATCTCCCATCAAGCTTCCGGTGTTAGTACTCCCTCCCATTAAGCTTCCGGTGTTAGTAACTGAATATTGGAAAAAATGAAATCCTGCACGGATGTACCACCCTCAACTTGGGTAGTAATAGTGCGACGATTGAGGATATAATAATCTCCAACTTTCTCGTAAGTATCAGTGAAATTACTTACACCACCCTTTTGCTCACCAGTTTTCGGGTCGTGATACACAGAATCGTAGGTATGGGAAAGATATCCTTCACCCGTATCATGGACGGAAAAAGTATTAATAGTGACAACGACACCATGAATATGGCGATGGACTAGAGTGACGATATTGTCCCGAACCTTGTACTTATCACCAGCCGATTTACCACCAATAAGGATTTCCACATTTCCCGCTTCGTCAGTTTCACCGTAGCTAAAGGTATTTGCACCGTGGGTTTCTTCAAAAGTACGACGAATCCGGTGAACCGCAATTTCCCAAATCTGTCCGTTGATGGCTTTTTGAGCTTCTTCGTTATCGATCCCCGTAACTTCCCCTTTTAAGTTAGCACCAATGCGGACTTGACCTTTAAACTCCTTATCATCATGCTTGTAGGTAATATCAGCCGTGTAACCAGGAAAGTTTTGATCCCAGGTATAGCGGTTTTCGTAAGCTGCGCGGAAAAAATCTGTTGCCGAAATTTGAGTTGCAGTCATGAGTTTATCCTATAGTTACATCACAATAACTAGCGTTCTATCGGTTCTCCTCTATTGCTATCAGCATAAAAGGTATGCCATGACTCTGTATAGTCCCCAAGTGGGTACAGTTCTCACCCCACACACCATTTAAGTCTTGCGTCCTGAGAGGATGTTTTAAAAGTCGATTTTAATACTTGACAAGCTCGTTTTTGGGAGTAGGGAATAGAGATATGCCATTCTACTTAATTAAATTGAAATTAATAAGGATTGCTTAAAATATCCGTGAATATATAGTCAAGAGATTGCCATTATCAAGCGAAAGTTACCATACACTTCCCACATTCATCAACTAAGGTTTTCTATTGGATGCTTAACGATTAAAAGTCAACTGTCACCTGTAAACCGTCAACAAACTAAAAGAGAGATATATCAGCGTGCAAAGTATACCATTTAAACCTCATGACCACAAATAATGAACAAACATTATTAGGATAGGAAAATTCCCCTGCTCACGAGGACTTTCTTTACACCCTAATACTACTTCCTATTCCCGTACAGACGCTACATATCGCGTCTCTCCCTACTCCCTCTAATTTTACAAACGAATGCTTGATTCAGCTCTATAAACTGTGTTATTTTCTGCAACATTGAAACAAAATTCTCACCTATGTAGTAATTATTTATGGCTAGACTTTCTAAAGAACTTGGACGGTTTTTTTTTGAAGAAGAACGCTCAGAGACAGTAACTTTAGCAGAAATACTAAATCTTGCGGGAGAGCGAATTTTTGGATTTTTGTTTGTTATTCTTTCCCTTCCTTCCGCTTTACCAGTTCCTGCACCTGGTTATTCAGTTCCTTTTGGTATATTATTATTCGTTCTAGCAGTACAATTAATTATTGGTAATAAAACCCCTTGGCTACCCCGAAAAATGGCTAAACATCCCATTAAGTTGGAATTAGCACAAAAATTCATCAAAGCGGGAATCCCTTGGTTACAAAGAATAGAAGCAATTACCCGTCCTCGCTTCAGCTATATCTGTACAACCTTACCAGGAAGGGTAGTTATTGGTACGGCAATTAGTTTAATGGCGATATCGATGATGATTCCCATTCCGGGAACAAATACCTTACCCGCGATGGGAATTTTTGTCACCGGTTTTGGTTTGCAAGAAGATGATGGTGCAATTAGTTTAGCTGGTTTAGTTTTATGTTTAATGGGTGGAATTCTCAGTATTTCGATTATAGCTGCTGTTGTTTGGGGTGGTACAAGTTTGTATGACCAGATTAAAATTTGGTTGGGTCGATAAGTAATATCAGAATTCGACTTAATTTTTGAATTTATCTGTTGAGATTAGGGAGTAGAGACGACCCGTCGGGTCGTC
>CALJJQ010000160.1 GCA_937973965.1 uncultured Calothrix sp.
AACGCATCCTCAGTTTAGCATACTGAGTTTCGGTCAAATCGCACTCAAACACAGAATACTGCATCCATTGACCATAGGACTTGAGAATTTTGTGAATTTTAGTACGACGCTTATCTTCCGGAATATCGTAGGAAACAACTACAAACATAATCTAATCAACTATTTTTGAATGACGAGGGGGGGATATTTATCGGTTTGACCCATTAGATACTTAGCCAAAAGTCGCGCTTGTAGCTCGAAGGTTTCTTGGTAGGTATATTGTTTTTGTAAGACAGGATGTTTAAACTTCGTGAGTTTCTTTTCTTGATACAGACGTAAAAAAGTATGCAAAGCTTCTTTTTTTAAAGAAACAGCACCACTCACTGGTTCTGTGACAAAATCTTCAGGGGTAATTAAACGACGATTAATTGCATTGAGAACGACTGCATCCACAATCAAAGGTCGAAATTCCTCCATCAAATCCAGTGCTAAGGAAGGTCTACCATAACGTTCCACGTGTAAATATCCTAAATAGGGGTCAAATCCGACAATATTTAATGCACCTTGGATATCGTGACGTAGGAGGGAATAGCCTAAACTCAGAAGAGAATTAACTGGGTCGGTGGGTGGACGACGATTGCGAGTTGCAAACTGAAAATCATCAACACGAATCAGTTGATTAAAACAACCAAAATATCCCGCACTTCCAGTCCCCTCATAACCACGAATTGAATCGATATTATCCGCCGTTTCCAAGGATGCGATCGCATTTGTTAAACGTTCCATTCCCTCATGTAAATTTAGCTGACTATAACGGCGTTGTGCATACAATAAAGCATAGCGATAATTCTTGAGTTTTCCTCTCACAAAACCCTTGACAACATGAAGAGCTTGGGATGACTCACCAGCAGCTTTCCACTGAGCATTCCGCAAAAATATATTTTTACTCATTTCTGGCTCTAAACGGGCTATATATTTACCAGTTTGAGTTAAAAATGTCAGTGGTATTTTATGATTAATCAATTCAGAAATAGCCATTGGGTAAATACTGACTCTTCCCATCACGACTAAACCATCGACCTTAATTAAAGGGATATCTAAAATAGTCTTTTTCTCATATTTGACAATCAACCTCTCATCAACTTTGGCAATAAATGCATCTTCCTGCGTGACGTATAATGTTCCCATGACTCACCTTTGGATTTTGGATTTTTGGATTTGAGACTTTAGACAAGTAGTAAAGGCATCTGGCCTGTACTATACAGCGATGATAAATTTAAAAAAATATATCAAAAATTACTGCTCATTTACCTTGAAAAAACCTTAATCAACCTCACAATACTTCCTGATTTTCTCTCCAACCTTGGGTAAACATTGCGGTTCCAAACTGCAACCCTTACAGCGCTGACTATATACAGCCGGTGGCATAATACCAGTTTTCAATAATTTTGAAACTTCTGCGATCGCAGTAATAGTTTGCTGACGTAATTCCTGATTAATTTCTATTAACTGTCGCTGGTGAGTTTGCGCATAATAAACATACCCAATTCCAATACTTTTTCCCGTCATTTCCTCCAAACACAAAGCTTGAGCGCACACCTGTAATTCATCATTATCCCACTCCCCCTTTCTTCCCCGTTTATATTCCACCGGATACCATTCCCCATTTGCCAACTCAATTAAATCCGATTTACCAATTAATTTATATTGCTCCGACTTCAACCAAATCGCACGAACCTGCCAAACTTCCTCACGATTACTATCTCCAATAGTATGTACCCGCTCATGTAAACTTGTCCCTTCAATAGTGTATTGATTATCAATAAAATCACCTAAACAATGCATTCTCCAACAGCGATGGGGACAATAGGAATATTGATTTAATGCAGCAATAGAAATATAATCATCCGTGCTAGCAGCAGAATTATAGATGACAGGAGATAGAGTATCTTTTTGATTATTCATGATGACTTCACTTTCTACATATCCAGATAAAATATTAATTCAGCAACAGCCTACGACAATAAACTTAAAAATTAAGTAGCGTCCTTCCCACATAGCAAGTATTACGTACGCGAAGCGTTGCCCCAGGCTATTACAAATTACAAATTACAAATTAAGAATTACAAATTACAAATTATTCAACCATGACTAAAATTAATATTCCCGAATTATCATTAATTATCCTGGTGGGAGCTTCCGGTTCCGGTAAATCCACCTTTGCACATCAACATTTTCAGCCATTTGAAGTAATTTCCTCCGACTTTTGTCGAGGTTTAGTTAGTAACGATGAGAATAATCAAGCCATTTCTCAAGATGCCTTTGATGTTTTATATTATATTGTCCAGAAACGTTTAAAAGCTGGCAAATTAACCGTTATTGATGCAACTAATGTCCAACCGGAAGACCGGAAAAAATATATTCAACTAGCACGGGAATACCATATTTTCCCGATTGCCATTGTGTTAAATTTACCGGAAGAAATTTGTCATCAACGCAATTCCCAACGTCCTGATCGACAATTTGGTATCCACGTCGTTCGTCGTCACACCCAAGCTTTACGACGTAGTTTACGTGGTTTAGAAAAGGAGGGTTTTCGCTATGTGTATGTGTTGAATTCCCTAACGGAAATTAATCAGGTGGAAATTCACCGTCAACCCTTATGGAATAACTTCAAACATGAACATGGTCCCTTTGATATTATTGGTGACATTCATGGTTGCTGTGATGAATTGGAAACACTCCTCTCCCAACTGGGATACGAACCCACTTATCCATCCCACCCTGGGAATATAGGGGTGAATTTAGGAATTTGGGATTTTCCCACCTATTCCCACCCCCAAGGACGTAAAGCAGTATTTTTAGGAGATTTGGTTGACAGGGGTCCACGAATTCTCGACACGGTGAAATTAGTGAGAAATATGGTGGTAGCAGGGTCCGGGATTTGTGTTCCCGGAAACCATGAAAATAAACTTTTACGGAAATTGCGGGGGAAAAATGTCAGGGTGAGTCACGGTTTAGCACAAACCCTGGAGGAAATTGATGGGATTCCGGAACCGGAAAGGAAAACTGCAATCAAGGCTTTAATTGAGTTTCTCGATTCCTTGGTGAGTCATTATGTCCTTGACAATGGTAATCTAGTAGTTGCCCATGCTGGGATGAAACAGGAAATGCAGGGACGTGGTTCCGGTGCTGTTCGGGAATTTGCACTGTATGGGGAAACCACGGGGGAAATTGATGAATTTGGTTTCCCTTTACGATTTAATTGGGCTAGTGAATACCGAGGAGAGGCTTTAGTGGTTTATGGTCATACTCCCGTACCCGAAGCCGAATGGTTGAATAATACCATCGATATTGATACTGGTTGTGTTTTTGGTGGTAAATTGACCGCATTGCGATATCCGGAACGGGAATTGGTGGCGATCGCCGCAAAACGGGTTTACTGTGAACCCCTGAAAACCTTTACAGGGAATTGGCCATCATTCCAGAACCGTACAGCAGGAACTGGATGATGTTTTACAGATTGAGGATGTATGCGGTAAGCGGTTTATCCAGACCCGTTTGCAAACTAATATCAAGATTCGGGAGGAAAATAGTATTGCGGCATTGGAGGTTATGGGTCGGTTTGCAGCTAATCCCAAATGGTTAATTTATTTACCACCCACCATGTCACCCGTGGAAACTTCCCAGTTACCAGGATATCTGGAACATCCCCAGCAAGCTTTTAGTTACTATCAAAGTCAGGGTGTGCAGGAAGTGGTGTGTGAAGAAAAACACATGGGTTCCCGAACTGTAGTAATTGTCTGTCGTGATTTAGAAGCTGCACATAAACGCTTTGGGGTGGTGGATGAAGGAATTGGTATTTGTTATACTCGAACAGGACGGAGGTTTTTCAACAATCGGGAGTTAGAACAGCAATTATTAAACCAGTTAAGTGCAACCCTTAGCGATATTCAATTTTGGCAAAGATTTGCGACTGATTGGGTCTGTTTAGATTGTGAATTAATGCCGTGGTCTGCGAAAGCTCAGGGACTGCTGACCAGACAGTATGCACCTGTGGGGATGTCTTCGCGATTAGCTTTAGGTACTGCGGTGGATTTACTCACAAAAACCCAGGAAAGGGGGGTAGATGTATCCCCACTGCTGGAAAAGTTTCGACGGCGATCGCAAGCTGCAAATTTGTATGTGCAATCCTATCGACGTTACTGTTGGAATATCCAGGATATCACCGATATTAAACTTGCTCCTTTCCATATTTTAGCCACGGAAGGAGCCACCCATGTAGATAAAACTCACCTTTGGCATTTGCAAGAAATCGCGAAAATAGCCCATGCTCACCCCGATTTACTCCTAGCTACTGAGTATAAAATTGTGGACTTAAATGACCCCCATAGCCAGGAAACGGGAATTAATTGGTGGCAACAGCTAGTTGATGCGGGTGGGGAAGGGATGGTAGTCAAGCCGATGGATTTTATTTGTATTGGCGATCGCGGTGTTATCCAACCAGCCGTCAAATGTCGCGGTCAAGAGTATTTACGAATAATATATGGTGCTGAATACGACTTACCATGCCATTTGAACCGTTTACGGCAACGGGGATTATCCCATAAGCGCTCATTGGCAATGCGGGAGTTTGCTTTAGGAGTAGAAGCTTGAGAGCGATTTGTTCAGGGTGTCCCTCTGCGTCGTGTCCACGAGTGTGTGTTTGGAATTTTAGCCCTGGAAAGTGAACCTGTTGATCCGAGATTGTGATTCGGGTCTGCTGTCAAAGTCTTTTCGTGAGGGTAGGGAATAGGGGAATTAATTTGTTGGTTGCGATCGCTTGATTTCATTTTGTCAGGAAGTACTTCATTTCACTCAATGCTGCCGAAAGCTCATCATCTAGGGTGAAAGTAGTTTGTTCCGACCCCCTGTTCTCCACTCCCTTCCTTAGACACATCCAAGTCAGTCTCCCATATCCTTGGTACACAATCAAACCATTGACAAAACTCGTGGTTTACTGGCATAAAAGTAGTTTAGTGGGGATTCATGTAGCGCGGGGATGGGATTAAAAGCTGTTTTATTTGATTTTAATGGTGTAATCATCAATGATGAACCAATCCATAAGCAGTTAATTGCCGAAATCCTGCTGACGGAAAATCTTGTTCTGAAAAAGGGTGAGTACGAGCAAACTTGTTTAGGTAAAAGTGAACGTGATTGCTTTCGTGATTTAATTGGTAGTCGCGGACGGGTTGTGAATGATGATTATTTACTGCAAATTTTACAGCGCAAACTCAAACGCTACATTGAAGAGATGGAAAAGTTGGAAAAACTCCCTTTATTTGCAGGTATTGATGATTTAATTTTTCAAATTCGTTCCCGTAATTTAAAGTTAGGCATTGTCAGTGAAGCATTACGTTCAGAAGTTGATTTCGTGTTAAATAGAACCAATTTGGGTGAGCATTTTCAAGTGATTGTATCGGGGGAGGAAATTACCACAACGAAACCAGAACCGGATGCTTATATGTTGGCTGTTCAACGTTTAAATGAGAAGTTTCCCGATTTAAATCTATTACCGCGAGATTGTTTAGTCATTGAAGATACTTTAGTGGGAATTAAAGCGGCAAAACGAGCGAGAATGCAAGTTGTGGGTGTTGCCCATACCTATCCATTTCACATGTTACAGCGTCAAGCAAATTGGACAATTGATTTTCTGCATGATTTAGATTTGGACAGGGTAATAGAGGTTTTTAAAAACCGGGAGAAGGGAAAGGAAAATATTCAGAAATAATGTTCAAATAATAGCTGGTAAAGTTAAGCAAAGGCAAGATTTTTTAATTGGGAAGTTGGGTTTGTAGGAGAAATTTCGATGAAACAAAATAATCTTGCTAAACCACCCAACTTCTCACCAATTTGTAGGAATACCATTGATTACAAACTCGATAATTCCCTTTCTAACTCCAATAGTGCAGCCACTCTTTGTTCCGTACTGGGGTGGGTTCTAAATAAATTAGCGATCGCTTCCCCAGAAAATGGGTTAATAATTAATAATGGCTCAAAGGCTGGATTCGCACCATGAAAGGGAATTCCTTTAGCGGCTGCTTCCAGTCGTTGCAGCGCACTAGCTAAAGCGCGGGGATTTTGGGTCAATTTAGCTGCACCTGCATCGGCCGAAAATTCACGGGTGCGGGAAATTGCCATTTGTAGGACGGTTGCTGCAAAGGGTGCTAATATCACTGTTGCCAGCACACCAATCGCGTTACCTCCCCGCTCATTGTCGCGGGAACCACTAAACCACATACTATAACTTAACATTTGTCCCAAAAAGCTGATGGCTCCAGCTACCGTGGCTGCAACTGCTTGGGTGAGGGTATCCCGATTTGCAATATGACTCAGTTCGTGGGCAATTACCGCTTCTAACTCATCTGGAGGTAGAATTTGCATAATTCCCTCCGTTACTGCAACTGCTGCATGTTCCGGGTCCCGTCCTGTGGCGAAGGCATTGGGAGAAGCACTAGGTACAATACAAACACGGGGCATCGGTAAATTTGCCCGTTCTGTCAACTTGCGCACCATCCGATACAGTTGAGGTGCTTGGGATTCGTTGACTTCCTGTGCGCCGTAAGCAGCCAAGGCAATCCGGTCAGATTGATACCAAGAAAATAGATTTGTTGCTGCTGCGATCACAATACCAATAATTATACCCGTAGTTCCGCCAACAACCCAATAACTAATCGCAATTAACAGTCCACTCAATGCAGCCAATAAAGCTGCTGTTTTTAATTGGTTTCCCATAAATGTGTATTCTCCAAATATATTTATGGTTTTGCGCTCAAAAATTGACGTTGCTGATTTGATGTATGAAATTGATTTGTTGGATATGTATTAGAGACGCGATATAGCCTCTTTCAGAGGAGCTTCGCTAACGCGTCTCTACATTTTTATTCATATCTGGATTCAGCAACGACCAAAAATCGGTGTGTACCGTTAGGCGATACGCAAACTGCCCACATTCGTATTGTATCGACCGCCAACCCCATATTAGTCGAGAGAAAACCTCATCATCAATGTACGGTTCTCCCTCTGAATTTATGGGATTTTGGATTTGTATCTAGTTTGCTGACCAAAGGTTTACATTTCATACAAATCCGATAAAGTACGAATTTTGGCTTTGATGCGATCGCGTACACTATTTGGTGTCACCACAACACAATCGGGTGCATATTGCATAACTTCCCGAATAAACCAAAATGTCGATGTCACCCTTCTAATTACCTTCTTCACACGCTGTCTTTCCGGTATCCATTCAACTAACACATCCTCCGGTTTCCCTTGGTAAGCAAAAGCTAAACTATTATGTAAACGCATTTCTACCTCTATTTCTGCTAAATGCGATCGCCACTCCCGATCAATTTCCACCACCGCAGCATCTTGTATCCGATCCAAACGCAAACACCAATTATGTTGCAGTTCCTCAATATCCTGATTCCCCTCCGTCTCTTCACACCAACAATCTAAATACTGACGCTTTTCATGATTCGTAATTCTGGCGTGACACACTGTAAAATCCCATACCCGATGGGCTGCATCTTGATAGGAAATCTGGAATGGTTGCTGTCTTTTAATCAATTGCTCAACCCGTAAACGCCACGCAGCAGCCGGATTCCCCAAAAACTCCTCTATTTGAGTTCGTAGCGGTATCGATAACTCACTACGTTCTAAAAGT
This sequence comes from uncultured Calothrix sp., assembly GCA_937973965.1. Classification (GTDB taxonomy): domain Bacteria; phylum Cyanobacteriota; class Cyanobacteriia; order Cyanobacteriales; family Nostocaceae; genus NIES-3974. The sequence continues at coordinate 7,685 of CALJJQ010000160.1, forward strand.
AACCTCCCGATTTCCTGGGCTTGCTCATTTTGACCCATATCTATTAACCCACCCATCGCTCGATCCAAAGCACGAATCCGACTTGGGGTCCAATCATTATTATTCCCCAGCAATAACTGACGACGTGCGATCGCTTCCACAAGTCTCGATATATTCGGTTTATCCCCCCATTTCATCCCAAACTCTAACGCAAGGGTTTCTAGTTCTGCTTTATCCCTTTCTGAAATTGATAGTGTGATCGACTGACCTTTTCGACTCATATTTATACGGACACTTTTATAAAGACATATCTTGTCAATCACTATTTTGCGTGCCAAGATAGATTTTAACAACAACTTACGGACACTCTTTTATGTCCAACCTGTCTAGCTATCGTATTTATCTACAACCAGTTTTTTCCCAGACCATCCCCACACCTGACGGGGTGAAAATACCTAATAGCTGGTCATTATCTTGGCATCAAGGGGAAACTTATAAAGCGTTGCAAGACCCACAGGTAGAGGTAATATTTAACACTGCTATAACGGGAGATGGGAAGAGTTTAGCAGCTTTTCTCCCCTCTATGAATCAGCGCATGTATACTTTAGGGATGTATCCAACCAATGAGTTGGTGAGAGATCAGGAAAAGCAGGTACAAGCTTACAAAGCACAGTTTCAACCCCAGTATGATCCGCAGATATATCGGTTAACAGCAGCTATTTTAGAGAATTATGTGGATGGGGTAAAACTACCTTCTAGTTTGGAAGGATTAGAGGATATTTCCAGTAATCATGAAATACTGCTGACCAATCCAGATTTGTTTCATTACATTCATAATTTTTACTATTTGCGGGGAAAAATAGACAACCCAGATAGATTATTTCGTCGCATTGATGAGAGGTATAAACTATTTATTTATGATGAATTCCATATTTTCTCCTCACCCCAAATTGCTAGTGTAATTAATACGATATTCTTAATTCGGAACACAGCCAATCATCCCAAAAAGTTTCTCTTCCTCTCCGCCACTCCCAGCGAGTTATTACAAGGATATTTCGAGAATGCGGGAATAAAAGTCAAAATTATTAGTCCCATAGATTCCGGAGCTTATAAGTTTGCTATAGATAGCCATCAACAGGGATGGAGACAAATTAGTCAACCTATCACCTTAAATTTTCCCTCTGGATTAGAACCTAATTTACGTTCTAGTAGGGAATGGATAGAAGAGAATCTAGAAACAGTAATCCTCAAATTTTTCCAAGATAATCCCAATAGTAAAGGGGCAATTATTCTGAATTCCATTGCTGCGGTGAAGAAGTTATTACCAAAATTTAAGGCAGTATTTGAACCGCGCTGGCAAGTTCGAGAAAATACCGGATTAACAGGAGAAACAGAAAAGAGAAATTCCGTTGCTGAAGCAGATTTATTGATAGGAACTTCTACAATTGATGTCGGTGTAGATTTTCGGATTAATTTTTTAATTTTTGAAGCAGCAGATGCAGGCAATTTTATTCAGCGTTTTGGCAGATTAGGAAGACATCCAGGTTTTTCTATCTATCAAGCCTATGCTTTAATTCCCAATTTTTTAGTTGCCAGGTTGTTTGTAGAAGAATCCCATCCCTTAGAAGAAAATCAAACCTATGACCGCATAAATTTTACAGACGCAATTCGTAGTGCATGGATTAATCGAAATGAATTTGAACGGTATCCCCAGCGATGGGGTGGTATTCAATCAGCTTATATTTACTCAAAACTATGTCACATGAAAGAAAAATATCCCGATGTGGCGAAAAAATTTGGTACCGATATTCAAAAAGCATTAGGAATTAGTATCAAACAAATCAACGCCCAGTTTTATCGCTGTCAAAATGAGGGTAAAACTAAAATTATAGATGAAGCTCGAAGTTTTCGTGGTAGTAGTCAACTAGATTGTGCCATTTATGATTTAACTAACCCCGATGAACCGGAGACAGATCGATTTAAAACCTATCATCTTCCCGGTATTCTCAGTAACTTTATTTTTGAAATTTGGGATAAAAATAGCTTCATGCAGAAAGCAAAAAAAGCAGGAGCTTCTACCAAGCGATTTGAAAAAGCCTTATGCTATCTGAAACTAAAAGACTTTCGCGATGTCCGGGAGGATTGGTATTTTTACTACCCAGGCAATATCCGCGAATTTGCTCAGACAAGTAAGGTGCAGCTTTTACAAAACTTAGAGATTTGCCAACCCCACGGTTACGGTATTCAGCAAATAAGCGATGCAGTCAGTCGTCGTAAATTGGTTTGTTTTATCTGCGATCGCGATCGCAATTATTTACGCGCTGTCCTGCGATTACCCATGCACTTTCAAATTTACCCCCTCACCAACGAACCGGAAAATCGAGGTTCCTGGTATGCGATCGCTTTTGGACAAGATGCTCTATTACTGGAAACCCTTACATGGTATTGGAAAACAAAGGAGGATGAAGGATGGATATGTTAGAAAGATTGCGGAGAAAGAGTTTTACCCGAAATCAGAAGGCTACAGTATTTCAATCCCTAAATTTCAATCCCTAAGAGGTATTATGCAGTATTTTTACTTATGCAGTACTGCACTGCGTCTCTTTCTCCTTATATATAGAATACAACAAGTCCCCTCGCAAAAAAAATTAATAGTCGTGATGTAAATGAATGGGAGTACATTGAAGTAAAGAAAAACAATCAATGGATTCGTTTAGAAGAATTACGCAAAATTTGGAGAAAGACAAATGGCTAGAAATGATTTACTTTCCCGCATATCTATCGATCCAAATATCTGTTTTGGTAAACCTCGAATTAAAGGACATCGCATACCAGTCTCTTTAATTCTTGATTTATTATCCGCAGGGGAGACAATGGAAGCAATTTTAGAAGAATATTCAGGTATTGAAAAAGAGGATATTCTCGCATGTATTGCTTACGGTGCAGAAATGGCGAGAGATTGTTTTGTTGAAATTCCCATCGGAACTCATCAGGAACATCAGGAAATAAAAAAGTGAATATCAAATTAGACGAAAATCTTGGTAATCTTCGGGTTGCTACATGGTTACGCTTTGCTGGACATGGTGTTACAACAGTGAGGGAACAAGGTTTAACATCAGCATCCGATGAAGAACTAATTCATATTTGTACAAACGAGGGCAGAGTTTTAGTTACTTCAGATAGGGGTTTTGAAAACCGTATAAAATACAATCCTTCGCGTTATATGGGGATTATAGTAATTCGTTTATCTGCACGTTCTAAATTTGAGGAATGGCGCGAAGCTATAGACACTTTAATTGCGGGATTAGACGCAGCAGATGTAACTGGAAAACTATGGATTATTCGTCAAGGTAATATTCAAGAATATCAACCACTTGAAAGTGATAAACCAGAAGGATAGGATGTATGAATAACTTAGAAGATAATTTGGAGAACTTGGATGATGAGTTACCGGAGGAAGTGCCGGATTATGATATTACAGAAGAAGATGATGATGAATTACCTCCAAAAAAGGAACTGCTCACAATACGCTTGTTCATAGAAGCAGTAAAAAAATCAAGAGGGAATCAGGGGGATGCGACTTTAGAAAAGTTTACGAAATATGTTTTACCGCATATAATTTCACAATTAGCAGGTGCAACTGCAAAAGGTGGGAAGTTCTTTGATGTCACTATTCCCAAAATCAACGCTAAACGTGCTTCTGAAGGTAAACCTCCTGTTGATCGCACCAGAAATGCAGGTGATCAATCGATAGTTGCACATTTACTGAATGGATTATTTCCCACCTATCGGATTATCAAGGAGTTGCAAAAATCCAGTGTAACCAATCCAGTCAAACGTAACTTGGGTGAGTTACAAGTTTGTATTTTTATCGCTGCTTACCTACTGCATGATTATGAAAAATTTCCTGATTACATAGCATGGTTGATAGAGAATAATGTAGCTGAAAGAGATTGGGAATTAGAACCTCCCAAGAAAGCAGATGCACCCAATTTAGGAAGGGATTACATTGCCAAAAAAATCCAAGATTTTGGTTTGCATCATTTACTAGGTGAGAATTGGCGAGATTTTATTGACGATATTATTGAAATTAGCAGTAATTCTGGTGTTAAACACGACTCAGATTTAGGTCTTGCTACCCGTGGTTTAAAAACCCTAGATGATGACAGATTAGATAGTCGCATTCGACAGGATTTAATTGACCTAGTTTCCCTATCTGATTTGTTTGCTTCTGTCGTCAAACATCCTAGAGATGTAGAAACTGGTCGCTTACCGAATCTCATGAGCAGACTCAGTAACCATCAATTAAAACTCACATACCAT
>CALJJQ010000161.1 GCA_937973965.1 uncultured Calothrix sp.
GGACTTGCCCAGTCCTAGCTTTTGCAAGATTCAGAATATTGATTGCTGCATTCGTATCTCGATGTAACTCGCATCCACAGCGACAAACATGGGTTCGTGTTGATAGAGATTTTTTGACAATTGCACCACAACTACTACACTTTTGACTAGTGTATTGAGGTGGTACAGGTATAGCTAATTTGTCAAATTTAACAGCAAAATATTCTATCCACTGTCTAAACAAATACCAACTAGCATCACTAATTGATTTTGCTAGACAATGATTTTTAACCATATTAGAAACTCTTAAATCTTCATCGGCTACTAAGTCGTTAGACTTGACTACGCAACGTGCTATTCTCTGAGCATGTTCTATACGTTGCCTACTTACTTTTAAGTGTTTTTGAGCGTAAATAGTTCTAGCTTTTCTTCTGCCACTAGAGCCTTTTTCTTTTTTGTAAATCCGTCTTTGAGATTGTTTTATCTTAGATTCGGCTTTCCTTAAAAACCTAGGATTAGGTTCTTGGTAGCCATTTGAATCAGTGTAAAAACTTTCAATGCCGACATCTAAACCAATCTCATTACCTGTTTTCGGTTGAATCTCTTTAACTTCTATACCTAAACAGAACTGAGCGTAATAGCCATCAGCACGACGGATTAAACGAATTTGTTTAATATCTTTAACATCGTATGTTTGAATATCCCATTTACCTAAAAGCTTTAATTCACCTATACCTTTTTTATCAGTAAAAGCAATACGTCTTTTAGTTGGATGTAATTTCCATCCAGATGTTTTGTACTCAACTGAGCGACAGTTTTTTTTGAAACCGTGGAAAACCCTTTTTGCCAGGCTTTTTCGACTTGCAATTATCGTAAAAACGAGATATAGCAGCCCATCCACGTTCAGCCGCAGATTGTACTGCCATTGAGTTTAATTCAGCAACAAAAGGAAAATCTTTGCGTAGTTCTGTAGAATATTTATTCAGAGTAAACTTGTCAACTTTTAACTCGCGTGGTGCATCCATCCAGTATCTAATCGCTTTATTGCGAATGAACTGTGTTGTACGGATAGCATCATCTATTGCGTTGTATTGAAATTGCTTACCTTTGACTTTGTATTCTAGAACTATCATCAATTTCCTTTGTTTCTAAACTACTACTTGTTTTTTCGACCGCTGACTAATATACAATGTCTATTTACAAAAGTAAATAGTAACAGCTATGGCTAAGTTTTCGTCTGATGAATATCGGCATGAAGTTAACGCAGTGTCGTTGCTGAACTATCACTTTGTCTTTATTCCTAAGCGTCGCCAGAAAGTGTTAGTTGGTAAAATAGCGGAAAGATTACAACAGATTATTTGTGAGTTAGTAGTAGAGAACAGGTGGAAAATTATTGCAATGGAAATCATGTCCGACCATGTACACCTATTTCTAGATGTGAAGACTATAAATGACCCTGCAAGTATCATGAGAAAAATTAAAGGTAGAGCATCTCATCATTTAAGGGCTGAATTTCCAGAACTCAAAAAATTACCTACTTTATGAACACCGAGTTATTTTGTGTCTACAGCAGGTAATATTTGCACAGAAACAGTGAAACGCTATATTGAGCAACAACAGAATTAATGTCAATGCATGATTTATCATGCTATTAGCCTAGCCTTCGGCAACCCGAAGCGCGTACATCCCCTGTCTGAAGCACGAAAGACGCAACTGTGTTGCTTTCTTTGGGGGTTTTCGGCATTTTTCTTATAAAACCGACTCAAAGCTATTCAACAATTATCTTTTCTTTTCTATACAAGATAACGAAAACTATTTTTGATTGCTTTGAATTTCGTTTGCTTCCTTGTTTCACCCTGTAAACGCCACATCCTCATACAGTACATTCATTTCTGCCTCAAAATCAACACTTTCCAACCGAAAAGTTCCCCCACTCCCAGCATAGGATTTTAGTAACCACAAATCCTCCCCACTGCGACGAAAACATTCCACCCGTGGACGTTTAACATTAATTAAAACGTATTCCTGTAGGGTTTCTAAAACTTGATAATCCGCAAATTTATCACCTCGGTCAAAGGCTTCCGTTGAATCAGATAAAACCTCAACAATCAGACAAGGATATTTTTTCTCTGTCATATTTTCCTTATCCCTTGCATCACAAGTAACCATAATATCCGGATAATAATATCGATTCAGTTTTTCAATTCGCGCTTTCATATCCGACATGAAAACCCGACAACCAGAACCCCGGACATGGTTTCGCAGCGGTGTCGCTAAATTTAACGTAACAGTAACATGAGCATCGTTAGCACCAGCCATTGCGTAGACATAACCATCGATGTACTCGTGTTTAACATCGCTTTGTAATTCCAGTTGTAGGTATTCTTCCGGGGTAATGTAGTCTTGCTGTGAGGATGCAATCATGTTTTGGTTAAAAAAGAATACATATTCAGTCTAGCGAATTCAATGATTGTCGGATGGGTGCATCATTAAAGTTGCAACTTTGTTGCAACTCAGTATCAAGAAACTGATACTTTCAACACTTTCAATTATTTGCGACTTTCCCAGTAACCAGGCTCACGACTGCAATGCATAACTGCCAAAATCAAGATATAGTCTGGCTCAATAGTGTAGAGAACACCATAGGGAAATTTACGCACCATGCACCTTCAAACATCTTCACCAATCGCAGTATAGCGAGTTGGAGACTCCCTAATCCGACAGACTGTATCCTCGATTGTGTTTATAAATGCCTTCAACACCTGTTCTGCTGTCAATTTTAAATTTGGGAAGGTTGGGGAAATAATCACCTGATGACCACGAAACTGCTGAATCTCATACTCCCCATCCACCAACGCACAAATAGAAAGGGTGGGTAGCTTGGGTTTACCGATGTGTCGAGTACCACCCAAACCAGCATAGTCTGCAATCCAATATTCTGGAATACCTAACACCGCATAATCTTCCAGCTTCCAAGCGTAATCATTTTGCCAGTTGCTACTGACTACTTCGGCGACAAATTTAATCGACCTACCCAGGGTGATAATTGATTGCTCAGACCAAAGCGGTTCTTGAGGGAGTTGATCCCGGTCAATCGCTACAACATCAGGTCGAAATGCTGTCATCCCCCTATTCTCAGGACGCACTAATCCCCGTTGTAGAACCAACCAAGATAAACCGATGATGTCAATTTGCACACATATCTTCGCAGTAATAAAGGCAGCAACCTCTTCATGGGGTCCGGTTGGTTCCAAATCAAACACCTCACCATCGATTAATTCGTAGCGATTATCGCCACCGTAAGTAGCGAGAAACTCGTCAAAACTAAGTGACTGCTGGGGAATTTCGTGGTTTGCTGCAATGGTCATAATTGAGTTGACAGCGATTTGATTTTAAGGTGCGATCGCTCTAATTTCAAATCTCAGTCGCGATATCACACTATCTCTGTTAAACTTAGTGGGGCATGAACTAATCATCATCATCATCATCAGAAAACGTAATCATGATACTAATTCCCCCCACCAAGTGTTATCGCTAAAAGTGCTTACTATGGAGACTTTTAGTTAAACCTGCTAGTATGCAAGACCCATACTGCGGGTGGTTTCAGCACCGAGGTAAACACGAATGCTTAAGAAGTCGGTTGGACAAGCTGTTTCGCAACGTTTGCAACCAACACAATCTTCGGTGCGGGGGGAAGAAGCAACTTGCGCTGCTTTACATCCATCCCAGGGTACCATTTCTAATACGTCCGTGGGGCAAGCACGAACGCATTGTGTACAGCCGATGCAGGTATCGTAGATTTTTACGGTATGAGACATTTAAAAAAGGCTCCTTTGTTGAGTTTTATTCTCTGCCAAAGAATCATAATCATCGGCTAGTTTACCCTAGTCCCTTGGACTCTGTAATTAAAAGGCTACATATCTTCAAACTATTTAACGGTTGGGTAGAATTAGCGATGGACATTTCGGGATGAAGTTGGTGGTAGGTAGTCTGACAGGTCGCACAAAATCTTCGATTTTAGATGGCTGAAAAGCTGATATCGCAATCTGTTGAGAATTTGCAATATTTGACATGTCGGGTTGTTGGCTGTTAACCCTTGACCGCCATCGGTGTAGATGTGTGTAGCGCAGTTTCTCAAGGAGAAGCCTTTCCGCAGGGTACAGCTAAAATATTTCTTTTGATACCGATACTTGCAAACAAAGCCGAAAATGCTGGTTTGCTGGTAATACCCGTTAAAGCATCACCGAACAAGTCAAGAATGCTCTAGTTGTGGTACAGAAGTACCTAAAAAACTGCATGAAAGATGGCACAATTGCCCGCATTGTAGATGCAGTCTTGGTCGTGACCACAATGCGGCAATAAATATAAAAAATAGAGCCGAGGGGCATCCGGTTCTTAAAGCTCAGTTAATGTCCTATGCAGTAGCAGGAGTCGCATCAGAAGCCTACACTGTATGCGATCGCGCTTCTTGTAGGAGTATGTCACTAGGCTGCAAAAATTACAAATACCAGGTTTTTAAGCCTTTCCTGAGGGGGTGACAAGGTGGATGTAACCTAGGTAGGGCAAGCCTTTCGTCTTCACAGCTGCTGAAAAGATGAAAATTAATTTTAGCGATCGCTCAACGGGAGAATGGGAGTTTTAAGCACTGGTGGATAGAAAAACATTAGTGTTGGCTTTTGATCTTTTCAGTATCTATCGTCTGAAAAGCTTGCCTTACAAAGAGTTGATGACGCTTGTCACCCTCTCAGAGCCTTTCATACCTGTTTGGAAAGCATTTTATATAGAGAAGCGATATGTCGCGTCTTTACTATTTTTCGCAAGCCCTAAGAGAGATAAGGGTTTACAAATGTTTTGGTGACAATTTCCACCGAAGGCTCGACTTCAATCCACAAGACAGCCCCGCTACACATTAAAGGCTGTTCTGGTCGATATACCAACCGACAATTCCCCTTAATTTCCACTTCGTGACAATACTTGAGATGACTACCTGCTCTGACCACAATTACTGGATGTTGTTGCTGCTCGCGACGATTTCGAGCGATTTGATGCTTGTTCACATGGATGCAAGTCAGCACTTTCTGCATTCTCATGCGCCAATGTCCTTTGGGACCCCTTTTCCCAGAAATAATCTTTGGCATCCCTTTAAATAGAGGAATTCGCCAAAATCTCCCCTCTTTATACGCACCTGCGATTCTTCCTTCTCCTAACAATTGCCGAACTCTAGAATCGCTGATTCCTAACAAAGATGATGCTTTTGTACTGCTGACGGTAGTCATCAAAAAAACTCTAACGTTATAGTTTTCCCCAATCTCAAGTTATCAGATTTTTGATACTCGCACTCAAAATCGACTGAGGAAATTCTGAGAAGGTTACAAGGTGGGTTAAATCTAGATTTGGAGCAGGTTGTTAACTCACGGTTCACCCATTTTAAATCGAGTTAGAAGAAGGGTTCCACGCGATAATTCAAATGTACTTTCACCCTGACTTCTCACGATCGCATAAAAGTAGGGCTTGAGATCGGGATGTTAGCTCAAGAAAAATTTAGATAAATCGCTAAAACCATTATAAATGTATAGATTTACTGCTTTTAGGTAATATCTCTGAACTTGAAAAAAATGAGCGAACCGGGAGTGGTAAGCTAATGGGCGGTTAAATCACCCCTGTACTTGCAGCGATCGCAATGAATCAAAAATGGCGTTGCATAATCAAGGGATGATTTTAATCTATGGGCAGAAATTTTTCTGGATTGAACAAAAGTTTCAGCCTATGCAAATTGGATTATCATCCCGCAACGATGCAACGCCTCAAAAATGATTGTTTTGAGCAGTAGAGACGCGTTACGTTCAGCTCCTCTGAAAGAGGCTATATCGCGTCTCTTTGGGGAAATCCTAAACAATTTCCCAGTTGGTATCGTCAACAGCGATTAAAAATCTGGCATCGAGAATTCTGTCACCCTCCATGTGCCAAATGGCATTTTCACCAGTGCTGTAATTACGCCAGAGAATATCCATTTTGCCATCACCGTTGTAATCAGCTAATCTCTGAATTTGCCAATTTAGATTAGGAACCTGGGTTATGAATACTGGATTGTTGATAGCTGCTCCCTGCATAAACCAGATGGCATTTTCCCCGGTGGTAGAATTACGCCACAGCAAATCTGGGGATGCATCGTGATTAAAATCGGCAACTCCGACAATTTTCCAAGCGAGGTCAGGAACTTGGTCAATGATTAGATTCGCAGGAGTATTACCTCGAAATTGAATCATATTTTCGCCGGTGCGATAATTGTGCCAAACGATATCAATCACTAAATCGCCGTTGAAATCACCTACACCTGCAAGTTGCATATTTACATCCCGATTGGGGACAAAATAGGCATTGCTGAGATTAAAACCGTCCATTTCCCAAATGGCGTTTTGTCCAGTGCGTTGATTGCGCCAATAAATGTCAGTTTTACCATTGCCAGAAAAATCAGCAGTTGCTACGGGTTGCCAGCCTAAATCTTCTACAGTTAGGATAAATTCACTTCTGACGAATTGTCCACGGTTATCCATCAACCAAATAGCATTTTTACCTTGGTCAGCACCTGTACCGTGATAACGCCATAACAGGTCTAGATTATCGTCACCATTAAAATCAGCAATTTGTTCAATGCGCCAATTGACATCAGTGACAATGGGATTGACAAACTCTCCGGAAACTAGGTTATGACCGTCCATTAACCAAACTGCATTTTCCCCAGTGCGGTAATTTCGCCAAAAGATATCCGCTTTGCGATCGCGATTAAAATCAGTATCGTTGACAATTTCGTCGTTGAGGATAGTGATAGTGGCTGTACTTGCTTGGGAATTTAAACTTGCAGCAGTGGGGTTTGTTAATTCTACTAAGAAGGTTTCGTTGGGTTCGAGGAAAGTATCTCCGGTGACTTGCACTGTGATGGATTTGGTTAATTCTCCCGGTGCAAATGTAACCATTCCCGATGTTCTGGTGTAATCACTACCTGCATTGGCAGTTCCATCAACAGTATTGTAACTAACTGTAATTTCCTCGTCGCTGCGGTTGGATAGATTTAATTGGATGTTAACTGGTGTTTCGCCAACATTTCCTTCCCTGGTTTGGATGTCTATCTGGGTAAAACTAATTACGGGTTGGCTATCATCATTGCCAATCGTGACAACGGCATTGCGATTTTCTCCTAATGCTGCATTTGTCACTCCAATTAATTCTAATCCAAAGGTTTCATCCTGTTCAAATTTAGTATCACCTTTAACTTTAACCGCAATAGTTTTACTGGTTTCCCCTGGTTGAAAGGTGACTGCACCCTCAGTGATGGGAATATAATCATCATCGGCGACTGTTGCTGTTCTATCGAAAGTTCTATATCGTACCGTTACTTCTTCCGTATTTGCTGCCGATAAATTCAGGGTAAATTCGTAGTTTGTGGTGCCATCATTCCCTTCATCGAGGCTTTCTGTCCCCGCAACTAAATTCACGGTGAGGGGATTTACGGTAATTTGGAAGAAATTTTCGCTGGAGATATTTACCCCATCATTTTCCGTACCACCGTTATCACGCACTTTGACCCCAATTTTCGCAGTTGTGGTTTTTTCAACTTTTCCAGAGGGGGTAAAACTGAGATTACCGTCTTTGTCGATGCTGGGTGCTACCGTAAATAATTCTGGTTTATCAATGCTGTCAATGTCAATTATGTACTCCAAGACAGTTTGTTCCGATTCGTTATCAGGACCGGGGGAAAACTGTCCCCAATTGGGAATATTTTGGCTACCCATACCCGCATTCACAAAGATATTTTCACCTGGGGTAAAACTAGGTGCATCATTGACAGGAAGCACGTTGATATTGATGGTACTGCGATCGCTTAGATTATCGGTTTCGTCTTGAGTTTCAATTTCAATGCTGGTAGCGCCATAAAAGTCTGGTGTGGGTCGAAAGATTAAAGTTGCTAAAGCGATATTAATTTCTGCTAAAGTTCCACGAATCGTTGCAGTGTCGGTATTTTCCCCTTCAATCTGAATGTTACCCGTATTCCCAAAACCCAAAATTCCATCCCTAGCGTTAAGGGTGACGCTCAAGGGATTCCCTTCGCTATCCACATCGGTGACAAAAATCTGGTTTGCTTCTGTAAAGGTCAATTGACCATCTTCAAGGACAGTTATAGGTGCAGTGGGAATATTATTGACTGGGGGGTCATTAACAGGTTTAACCGTAATCGCAAAAATTTGTTCCTCAGAAGTATCCATTCCCTCATTTTCTCTCCCTCCGTTATCCATCAGTTTCACGGTGACAGTTACAATTCCATTCGCATTATCTGCGGTTTGGAAGGTAAGTGTCCCTTGGGAGTCAATGGTGGGTTGTCCTGTGGAAGTAAATAATTCCGGATTATCATTGCTGATGATGAATTGCAATTTTTGTTTGCTTTCATTATCTGCACCAGGAGAAATATCCGTCACCCAATTGGTTAATACCTGTAAACCTGCATCCTCATCAATTTCGATATCCTCACCCACCATAAAGAAGGGTGCATCATTTACAGGTTGAATCAGAATTGGAATTACACTCCTATCTTCTTTATCAACCCCATCATCACCAGTAAAACCCTTATCACTGGTGTAAATCAAGATTTCCGTCTCCCCGTTAAAATCTGGATTGGGGGTAAATACCAATCCATCCAGCACAAAATTAATATCCGCGATCGCACCATTTATAGTCAGAATATCCGTCCCTTCCCCTTCAACTGTAAAAAATTCATTAGTACTAATATTAGTCAGTGCTAAAGAACCGTGGGGAGCCAAAATTCCCACAAAAATCGGATTATCCCCTGCATCAATATCCTCAATTTCAATCCCATTACCGTTACTGCTGCTAAATACCAGAGGTTGATCTTCATCGATTGTCTGCACTTCCGTGGGAACCCGGTTTATAGGAGGGTCATTGACTGCTGTGACATTAATGGTAAATGTTTGCTCAACGGAAGTATTATTAAATTCCCCATCATCCTTGAGAATTACGGTGACATTTGCCATACCATTAGCATTATCCCGCGCTTTAAAAGTAAGAGTTCCATCCTCACTAATGGTAGGTTGTCCATCTTCGGTAAATAAAGCATTATTATCGTTGGTGACAATAAATTCTAAATTTTGGTCAAACTCGTCAAAAGCACCAGGGGAAATCTTAGTAGCCCAATTTCTAAACCTGCGTAAACCAGCATCTTCACGGACTGTGATATTATTCCCCTTGGTAAAGAAAGGAGCATCATTCACTGGTCTGACGACAATACCAATATCATTAGTAACTCGTTGCGCTCCACCGATTCCCGTATTTCCTAAGTCCGTAGTCGAGATACGAATTCGAGCATTCCCATTAAAATCCAAAGTCGGTGTAAACCGTAATCCCTCCAGAACATGATTAATCTCTTCCAAACTACCATTAAGAACTAAATTACCCGTCTCGTTCTCGGTTGCACCAGCAAACTCCATTCCCTCTGATAAACTTAACATCCCATTTTGGGTGGTCAAAGTCACGCGAATGGGTTGATCCTCCGCATCAATATCCTCAATCCGGATAGCATTGTTATTTAAAGTGGAAAATTCCAGAAATTCATCCTCATCAATTTCCTGGGAGGGGGGAACTAAATTTACAGGAGGGTCATTTACAGCTCTCACATTAATCGTAAATTCTTGGGAAAGGGAAGTATCAACCCCACCGTTTTCCCTACCTCCATCATCCTGTAGGGTGACAGTCACAGTTGCAACCCCATTCATATTATCTGCCGGAGTAAAGGTTAAAGTTCCATCTGGGGTAATTTTGGGCTGACCGTCTTCCGTAAATAGGGCATTGTTGTCATTAGTGACATTAAAGGTTAAAACTTGACCCGCTTCATCACTCGGTCCAGCCGAAATCCGAGTTACCCATCGGGAAAAGCTTTGTTCCCCATCATCCTCATTCACAGTAATATTACCACCCCTAGTAAAGGAAGGCGCATCGTTAACCGGTCGAACTTCAATATTAATCGTATCCTCATCCCGTCTTGCTCCTCCCGACCCCGTATTACCTTGGTCATTCGTGATAATACTGATACTTGTAGTCCCATTGAAATTACTGCTGGGAGTAAAAGCCAATCCATCTAAAGCAGTATTAATATTTGTCACCGTACCTGTTAAAGTAAGACTTCCAGGACTGTTAGTCCGTACAGTGATATTTTCATTTGTTCCTAAGCGGAAACGCCCATTAGGAGTGCTTAAAGTTACTTGAATATTATTCGTACCCGCATCAACATCAGTCACTTGAATCGCATTATTGCGATCGCGAGAAAAGATTATGGTTTCGTCTTCATTAATTAACAAACTTTCTCCTTCCGCAACGGGAATGATATTCATAGGTGCATCATTCACCGCATTAATGCGAATGGTAAATGTTTGGGTTGGGGAGGAATTATTTTCTGCTTGGCCGTCTCGCAGAAAAACGGTGACTTGTGCGATACCATTCCCATCCGGTGCTGGGGTGTAAATTAAGGTTCCATCGGGTGTAATTCGAGGTTGTCCATCTATGGTAAATAGGGATGGACGGTCATTCATGAGAATAAATTCAAGTTCCTGGTCTTCTTCATCCGGTGCTCCTCTAGAAATACTAGTAGCCCAATTAGGGATTTCCTGAGTTCCTGCATCTTCACTAATGGTAAGATTTGCACCTCTAATGAAGGAAGGTGGGTCATTCACCGGTTTGACATCAATCTCAATTTCATTGGTTTTAGTCTGGATTCCACCTTTTCCAGTTCTACCTTGGTCATTAGTAGTAATAATTAATTTCGTTGAACCATTAAAGTTACGATTCGGTCGAAATTCTAACCCATCTAAAGCTTGATTAATATTTTCCTGACTATCGGTCAAAACCACATTTGCTGTCCGGTTATTAACTAATCCCACCCCACTACTACTAGCAACAACTATAATTCCATTCTGTGCTTGCAGTCTCACCTGAATTGTCCCATTCCCCGCATCAATATCGGTGACGGAAATCCGATTTTCCCCAGTGAAAATTAACCTTTGATCCTCATTAGTAGACTGACCAGAGGGAACCGTATTAAAGGGAGCATCATTAACTGCTTCAATCAACAATGACGCGGTATCACTAAATGCACTAAAAGCACTACTACCCCCATTGATGGAAGTATCCCCTGTTTGTCCATTTTCATCCGTAGTTAAATCCCAAGCACGAAAAGTTAAAGCATTAGTAATTGAACCGTTGTAATTCGGATTAGGTTGAAAATATAACCGTGAATTCGTTCCTTCAGCTAACAGTAATGAATTAGTTGGTGAAATTTCATCATCAACTTTTTGCCAAGTCGTACCATCATCAATACTGAACCACCAATCTCCATTACTTCGATTAAATTCCGTAATTGCTACCCCTTTCAATGCACCTGGGTCCGGGTCATTCACAAACGGAATCAGCGACGATACCAAAGTCCCAACACTTCCAGATGGAGAGGGAGCATCTTCATCAATCGGATTTAAACTGACATTCCGGTCAGTCAAAATAGGAGCGCGATTTGTCGTCGATTCTGCTTGTAAGGGTTCAATTACACTGCTACGAGTCGCAGGAAAAATCGTCTCCGTTAGTGGGTTTTTTATATATACATAATTACTAGTTGAAATTTGAAACTGTTCGCGATTTAGTTGGGAAGGATTTTGATTATTCATTGTAATTAGATGAAAAATTTTTGATGAGATATGGTGATGGAAAATATATGTCGATTTATACCAATTTCAAAAATGTTTGCGACAGTTTACCCCTCGGAGTTGGGGAGGGGTTTAATTCATGTGTTGCATTCTTCAATTTGGTATTATTTCGACATCAGATCAGCTAAAATACACATTCCTGGCATAATCCATCGAGTTATTGACTATTGACACTCAACACTACGTTAGATGTGCAACTTCAATGTGGAACAGCAACAGTACATATAAACTATATCGGGAAATTACATTAACTAATTAATTACCCGGATTGAGTCTGAAGCCATGGGAACATAGAGAAATTTGGGATGGAAATTTCGTAACACTGTGGTTAGTGTTCCCCAAAAAAGTCAAAAATTCATCTTCAATCTGTAAAAATAATGCCCTTAATTGCTAAATTCAGTATTTATACGTAATTAGTTATATAAGAGTTTTACTATTTTTCAGTAAGCCTTATTTAGTCAGGCAAAAATCAGCATGCCAGAAATTCCTGCCGAGATAACCTTTAAGCTGTCTGCGATCGCAACTTGGATCGCAGGTGACAGATGTGCGTCTACCCAGATCGTCATGCTACCAATACCGGGTGATTAATCTGACGGGAGGCCTATAGAAGTGCTGCTTTCAAATCATCAGCCTTAAGATCGGGGATTTCCTCTAAAATTTCTCCTGCACTTAGCCCTGCTGCAAATAAGTCGAGTACATCTGATACCCGAATTCTCACCCCTCGAATGCAAGAACGACCACCGCATTGCCCAGGGTTAACTGTAACTCTTGAAAGTAGCTCCACCATCGTGCAGTAGCCCTAATAGCATTTATCCCCATTTTAAAGCATGGGTATAACCTACAATTTACCTGACCGCCTTGCCTACATCTTATCCCGCACAGGACTCTACTTTGGATCAGCTCGAAAGATTTCAATTACCGATGAAAGATGAAAGTTAATTTTAGCGATCGCTCAACGGGCATCGGTGAGAGGTTAGGATAATTTTGCTTTTGTAAATTAGAAATTATGCTGAAAATTTGAGGAGAAATAGGTATAAAGTTAGTTCTTATACTGAAACTATGGGGCAAGAATGAATCATGGGTATCCAGATTACGCGATCGCCTGCTCAAAAATTGTGTTTCTGACCCGATTTTCAGCAATATTTTCAGTACTATTACTTATTGACAAAAGGTATCCGACCTTAACCTCTCACGAATGCTCAACGGGAGAATGGGTGTTTTAAGCACTGGTGGATAGAAAAATATTAGTGTTGGCTTTTGAGCTTTTCAGTATCCATCCTCTGAAAGGCTTGCACTGCAAATAGTTGATACTGCTTGTCACCCCTTTAGATAGTCTCCCTACACCAAACAATCTGCCAATAACTGACGATGTTGTTGTGCAGCTTTAACTAAAGTTTGAATTTTTTCTGTGGGTAAAGATTTACTATTCCTGTAAACATCAATCCAGGTTTGACTAATAGTGTGAACATCGTCAGGTAAACTAGCTAAATCCCATCCTGGCATATCCAAATCCTCCATTAACCGATTGACCTTGGGGTCATAACTCAAAGCAAAAGCGCGACATCCTTCACTAGCTGCCATAATTAAACTATGTAAACGCATACCAATTGCTAAATCCACATCCTGGAAAACTCCCTTGAGGAGTTGTGGTTCGGAAAAACAGAGAATCGTGCTACCTTGGGAAAAAGCAGGTTGAATTGCTTGAGCGATCGCATAATCCTGGGCTTTTTGAAATGGCAGTAAAATCATGAATGCACCCGTTGCGGCTTGCAAATCAATCAAACCACGGGTAATATTCTCTAAGCGTTGGGCTGTTAAATCCGGATGATTACGTAAAGTGACGGCAATACGGGGTGTGGGGAGGTCAGCAATTTCTGGAACCTTCACCGATTCCATAGCCCAAACCGGGTCAGGAGCTAAAAGATGGGGAATATTCCACTGGGTCAACAAAGCGGAACTTTTTTTGTCACGGACACTCACACCCGTACATCCAGCAAAATTATGACGAGCCAATTTACGTGTTAGTCCACCTGATATTGGTCCAATGCCCTGTGCCCAGGCTACCGTTCGTAATTTTAATCCCTGAGCGATCGCCATCAACCCATTGTAATAAAAAGGACTAATTCGACTAGTGGCATCCTGGATTAAACTACCACCCCCCCAAATAAATCCTTGACAACCACGCATCACCGAAATCACACGCTGTAAGTTCATTCGTTCGTGAGCTTCTACTCCATACCGCTCCTCCGTTTCCCTGGGATTCCCCGACAGAACCACAGGAGTCACATTCCCTGGCAACATTTGTAGTAAAGTAGCTAATAGGGCTTCATCCCCACCATTTCCCTTGCCGTAATATCCTGATAGCAATACCCGCATGTTAATTTTGGATTTGAGATTTTGGATTTTAGATTAACAGCTTTTCTCCAAATCGAGGAGAAGGCAGGATACACAATCCCTTGAATAGCGACTTGCTTGGTGCAGAGGGAGTAGGGAGTAGAAAAAACCACTTTTATCAGTTCTGGTGTAATATCGCTTACGCTCATGGTAGCTACATATCAGGGGCCATAACCGTTGATTATTCTTGTTGCATTTATTTCCAAGTAAAAGAGAATCGATATAATACCGTTTCACAGAAATTTTGATACATTTTCTCCCCTTGCTTTCCCCGCTGCCCTAAATGTATAAATTGTCAAGTAAAACGATATCAGCATTACACGTAGATTGCTTTCTATTCTCTATTTCTAAACTAAGGTGTATCTATCTCATTTTTACCAGAGTTTCTCCCAAAGAAAATATAGAAAAAAATCGCACAAAATAAAATAAACACAAATAAATCACCCTGAACAGCACCGGTTTCTTTAATAGTCCACATTGCTTTGGTTGGTAAAACAGAATCTTCACTAGTGACGAATAGTAAACTCAGATTATTCGCTGCGTGAACTCCTAAAGCTAATTCCAATCGATTATCCTTGAGGGTAATAAGGGCTGTAAAAACACCAAATCCAAAATAAAATAAAGCCATCCACACCGCTCCACGCTGCATTTCTGGATTTAAAAAATGGGGTAACATAAATAAAATACTGCTAATAATAATTAAAATTAAGCGTCTTTTCGTAATCAAGCTTAACCCTTGAATCACATAACCACGAAAAAACAGTTCCTCTGCCGATGTTTGAATCGGAGTGAGAATTAGTGCAGCAAATAGAAGGGGAAACCATTGGGATGGTTCAAAGGTAAAAGTAAAATTACTCGGATTTAAGATAATATTTACAGCAATTAGCGATAACTGCATCACAAACCAGACCGCAGAACCTGCAAACAAACGTGAAAAATTAATTTGATTATCAGCACTGACTAAACTTAAAAATTTCCGTTGATGTAATAGTCTAATAGCTAAAAAAATTCCCAATATAAAAGTAATAAATTGCAGGTTAATAATAATAAAAGATTCCAAAGAAGGATTTTGTAATAAATCCATCAGTTGTAATTCCGGTTCCACCAACGGAACTCTATTCGAGATAAAAATAAATATGGCAACAACTAGCGAAATTACTCCCCCTAAAATTAACCAAGCAAATAAAATCAATAAAACTGACAAAAAATAACGCCACCAGTCGTTTTTCCCCTGGTGTGCAATTGCAAGATAGCTTTTACTCATAAATATAGTGACTCTAAATTTGCGATTTGATCTGTAGATGGATTTTTAAGTACAAATATTAAGTTTTATGCAATCATGAAATTATGCTCAATCACAATTTTTTCTGGTAACTCCACAATTAAATCCATCAAATTGGAAATATTCAGCAATTATGTCACTATTTTAGAATCTAAAATCGATTTTTGCTGGATAATAAAAAATCAAAAATCACTCATTTAACTAGAAGCACTAGTATAAAAACGTAAGGCGAATCGCCAAAACATCATAGAAATTACAAATAGAGAAACAGCCAAAATCCCCGAACCCAGTATCCAATTCAACTGACTTTGACCTAACATGACTTCCGCCGGGATAGTCGTTAAAAATGCTACAGGAATAATAAAAGTAAAGAAAAATTTAAAACCCACTGGATAGGCAGCCATCGGATAACGACCTGCTTCTAGCAACCCGCGCAACACTTCAGTAACGTTATAAATTTTAACAAACCAAATACTTGTAGCGCCGAGCATATACCAAAGACTGTAAAGAATAATCGATCCAAAAATTAACGGAATGATACTCGCCAAATAATTATCAATACCAATACCCAGTTTATTCCCAGCATAACCAATCAATACCCCCCCAAACACCAAGTCAGGAATACCCCAAGGAGAAAGGGTATGGGTAGAAAGCCAAAACTGACTTTGAATCGGCTTGAGCAACACAAAATCTAATGTACCTTCCTGAACATGACGCACAATCCGGTTTAAATTCGGACTGAGAAAGGTTGCCGAATAGCCTTGTAACAGCGTAAAAACCCCTAACACTAGTAAAGCCGCTTCCCAGCGCCAACCAGCAAAAGTGTAGCCTTGGCGATAAAATAGGAACAGAGCAAACAGGCTACCCATCAAATTCCCCAAACTACTCAAAGTCGCTAACAGAAAATTAACTCGGTACTCCATTTCTGCCGCGATCGCAGCACTCCAAAATAATCCTAATATGCGTAAATATCGTTGCATTTATGAATTCCTAGGTCAGCATATATTCAAGCATCAAGTCTATAGCTGCACAAGGGTTTGTTTCAAGGAATCCCAAAAGAAAATTACGGAAAAACTAAAAAACTAAGGTCTGTAAATGTAACTTACAGACCTTTACAAAAAAATAGGCCTGGCATCGAGCTATTTTGACGGGAGGCAACCCTCCAGCTATCGTCGCCGCAGCAGCGTTTCACAACTGAGTTCGGGATGGGTTCAGAGTGGTTCCACAGCGCCATCGACACCAGGAAAACCTGTAGGGA
>CALJJQ010000162.1 GCA_937973965.1 uncultured Calothrix sp.
GGCAGGATTAAAAGCACAACAGGGAGAAATTGAAGCTGCGATCGCTCTTTACAACCAATCCTTACAAATCAAGGAATCCATCAACAATGTGCAGGGGAAAGCTACTACTCTCCACAATATGGCAGGATTAAAAGCACAACAGGGAGAAATTGAAGCTGCGATCGCTCTTTACAACCAATCCTTACAAATCAAGGAATCCATCAATGATGTGCAGGGGAAAGCTGATACTCTCCACAATATGGCTAACTTAGCTGGAAAAATGGGAGACACAGCTAGGGAATTAGAACTGTATTTAGAAGTTGTGAGTATCTTGGGACAAATCCGAGATTACATCAGATAATTATTAAATTGGATTACCCTAAATTAAAGCTTTTTGCCACTACTACCAACTCCTCACTATTCCCTACTTGCTACTCTCTGGTTTGTTGAAAGGGTATTCCTCACATTTTCCTCATATTTTTGAGTTATGAGTAGGTTTATAGCCCAATACAGTTCAGTTAGACTTAAAAGCCTGATTATTGGTTAGGTTGGGTTGAAGAATGTAGAGGCAGTAAGCCCTCGTGGAATGCGTCCCCACGCGGAGCATCGGGACGAGATCATCACAAAAACTGTGTGAACTTATGGGCAAATTTCCACAAAATCAACAGTCTATGCAAAGCCTCAACCCAACCTACAGTTATCTTTAACACCAAGCGTATTGGTTTATAGCCGAAAAGCTGACTAAACAAGGCTACCTAGTTTAATTCAATTACAAATAAGAGGTTATATGTTTAGCAAAATTTTGGTAGCAATTGATAATAAGGAACATGGGGAGATACTTGTTGAGCGGGCGATCGCTCTGGCAAAATTAGCCTCTGCTAAAATTTTCTTGTTGAATGTGGCTTCACCTTTTGATTCCCGTTACCCTAATCCTGGTTATATTGGTGTTCACGGCTTTCACCCGACCATGCACTCGGATAGTATTGAATATTACATGGAACACTGGGAAACGCTGAAGGCGGAAGGCTTGGAACTACTCGAAAAATTTCGCCGCCAAGTCGAAAATGTGGGTTTAGAAGTGGAATCCCGTTTGGTTATCGGTAATCCCGGTCAGATGATTTGTAATTTTGCCAAACACAACGATATTGACCTAATTGTCATGGGACGACGGGGACGTAGTGGGATTAGTGAAATTTTGTTGGGTAGTGTTAGTAATTACGTTGTCCATCATGCACCTTGTTCTGTTGTGACAGTGCAAGGTCAAGAATTAGAAACAACAAAGCAGGATAAAGAACAAGTAATGTCTACTAATTAGGATTTGCGGTTCCCGTCGCCTATCAATCCAAAATCCATAGACGCACGTAGTGCGGATCAACCGT
Source organism: uncultured Calothrix sp. (assembly GCA_937973965.1). Classification (GTDB taxonomy): domain Bacteria; phylum Cyanobacteriota; class Cyanobacteriia; order Cyanobacteriales; family Nostocaceae; genus NIES-3974. The sequence goes on from CALJJQ010000162.1 coordinate 1,359, forward strand.
AGGGTAATCCAATATCGAATACCCTATAACCTTTGATGGGTATGGGGATGTTGTTTGACATTATCTGCTTTACCGATGCGGCGTTTTTCATTCAAGATTCGCTTGCGTTCCGTGGAGTATTTTAATTCCCTGTAGGTTGTCCCCAGGGGGATAATACTTTTAGCCGAATCATCCCGTTTATAGGTACGTGCGGCGGCAAACAATCGCTGGACAAATTCCTGACAAAGTTGGGATTCCGGGGGGAATAATGATGGCTTTTGGGGGTTGTCGCCGTTTTCGTTGACAATCTGCCCTAAAGTTGTACTGTATAGTAAGTGGTATGATGTGGGTATTCCTTGAAGGATAGCTGCGAGTGCTGCCGACGGAATCGGTTCAATCACTTCGACTTGATGAATTTCTCCGTCTTCTTTGAGAAAGCATGTTGCTAACCCTAATATAACGTAGTCATCAGTTGCTAGGTCTGTGGCGTGGGGATAGGATGTTGCGATCGCCATAGGTTTAACTATTGCTCCAAAACTTAAAAAAACCTAAAAATCTGACTTTTGATGGTGAATTGCCCTCTAATGGGATTCTAGTTTGTATCTAGAGATGTATTGCTTTGGGTGAGGACTTTTGTAGTCTATTATTCTGTCCACAACAATGGAATTTTACCAATTTATGGTTGGGTAAACGACAGTTGTACTTGAGACTTAATATTTTATTTGTTTTTTCTGGAATTAACGCAGATGGTTGTGTATCAATTGTTCAGTAGACTTTTTCGTGATTATTCCTGGTTTAGTGATGGGAAGCGCGAAATCATGACAATCTTCAAGTTTGTATCGTGAGTACTGTAAGGAAGGGTAAATGAGCGGAGATACCTTTTTTAAATTTAATCGCGAACAGGTGACTGCAAAGGATCATGTCGGGGCAAAGTTTGACTTGGATGGAGATCAGAAAGTCAATCTGTTAAATTTACGGCATTTTGCTTTGAATTCAGCCCAAAATGGAGATTATTCCCAGGCGATCGCTCTTCTGAGTCAGCTGATCCATCACTATCCCCAAAATGCCATTGACTACAATAACCGGGGTTTAATCTATTTTCAGTCTGGTGAGTCGGATAAGGCTTTTTGTGATTACAATGTCGCTTTAAAAATTAACCCGAATTTAGTCAGTGCTTACAATAATCGCGCTAACTACTACGCTGCTCAAGGTCAATTAATGGAAGCGATCGCTGATTATGATCGTGCTTTAGATATTAACCCCAGCTATGTACGTGCTTGGATTAATCGGGGAATCACCCTCCGAGAACTAGAATTATATGAAGAAGCCATTGATAATTTTGAAGTTGCTTTATTATTTGACCAATTAACCGCCAATATTCTCGCAGAAAGGGGACGTACATACCATCTTTGGGGTGATTGGAATTGTGCGATCGCTGATTACCACCGCTCACTTGAACTCATCCCCTCAAGACCAAGTAAATCTCAACAACACCTGAAATCCCAAGTCAATTCCTGGTTGTACGATTTACTTTCATCCTAAGCTGATTTCACTTCAATTTTTGGAAGTGATTAGATTCTGCTAAATGCTAATAGACGATAAATAAATATCAGAAAATACCCTTAAGTTTATCGATTTTTCCCGTCCGACAACAATAAACCAACCTTTGATTCGCGGTTAATTTCCGCTTCTTTTGTCTGCTTTGTCACTTGAGTCAGAACTTCACAGCTATTAGCAGTTGGCAAAAATCCCCCCTACGCTTCCAATTTTTAGCTTTTCGCTTGAGGTATTAGCCTTTAGCTATCATTAAGCTTGCAAGGGCATTGTCGCGATCTCTTGAGCCTCAGATGATTACTGTGTCAAGTATCCCTCAGTGCATACTCGTAATTATACTTAGGGCTGGCGGAAAAATAGTAAAGCTCTCATATTGCAAGAATTAAAGGGTGTTTCTTGTCGCAAAAATTACTTTCCGAATAGGCATGTAAGGCTCAAAACCTGGCATTTATAATTTTTGCAGCCTGTGAAAAGTGAAACTGGAATGGTTAAAACTATTCCCTACTCCCCACTCTCTACCCTCACGAAAAGACTTTGACAGCAGATTCTACTTATTCTCCAGTTCCATTATTATTAGTGATAAACACCGGCCGCTGATTCGGATCAAACCGATGACCGTGTTTTTGCATCACATCCCTAGCTTGATGGGGATCAAAATTTTGCTGAAAATCTGCCTGAATCTTGCTCACACGAGCTTTAACTAAGTCTCTCTGGGTGGTAATTGCCCGGATTTTTTCCTGCTGTGCCCAATTGTAGGGTAACATCTGACTCAGGGCAGAGATGGCTGCGGCCGAAATTAGGAAATTTACACCAATTTTTATGGTTGTCTCCACTGCCATAATTCGATAGGAACGTTGACGTAAATGGCGTTTCGGACGGGGTTTTGCCACCGATGGGGAATTGGTTGGAGCAAACTCCGGTTGAACTTTTTTCACTGCATTCATATTTAATACCCTACCTGATTGCATCAACAAAATTAAAGATAACCGAATACTTAACTGAAATATTTGTTTTAGTTAAAGTTTACGGACTTTAATTGCTGATATATTACTGTATTTTGCCAAAAAAGCACGCGTATTATCACTGTCGTAAATAAAACCTGACAGTTCTCTGTAAGTATTTTCACTTACTCCCTGCCAGGTGAAAACAATATCACTTGCGACAAATAGCAATGTGTAATTAGATGTAGCTATTAGTGGCTCTCTTGTGGCTAGGCAGTCGGTCGGTTTTCAGCATAATTGCGCAAAAAACAAGAATTAATCGAAATAAACAGATTATTTCCCAGCCCAGCACCCACTTAAGTTGGGATTTATCTCTGAATGTTTTATTTATACAGCTCAGTTGCTAAACGCCATGCCAAAATGCCAGGAATCAGAGCAACTACTAAAGCAATATAAACTTGGGTATCTGAAATAGACATGAGTTATTCCTCCTCAATAGGGTTTTGAGTCTTTCGTTTTCTAATGTTTGACTGTTTTGCCCCGATTGGGGAATATCTTGTTACAAGATGCAACATTTAAATGGGGAATCGGGAATCGGGTATGGCTTACTGAAAATATGAAAACTCTTATCTCTTAGCCTACATTTCTCACAAGGGAGTGATAAGCCTTGAGTAATGGGTTTATTTTCCTACTACTCCCTACTCTCCGCTCCCTACTCACTGAAAGCTTTAGGAGTTTGTGAGAAATCCGGGTTAGGCTTTAGAGGGTATTTTAGTCCGCACAAAGTGCTTTCCAAATAGGTATATCAAGCTCAAAAATCCAAAATATTTCCTTGATGGGGTTGCAATTTGTGACGGATATCAGAGAAAATGAAAGAAATATGAAAAGTAAACCCAAGTATTTCTAGCCAAGTACAAGTGAAACTAGACTCTCAACCCTTAACCGGTCAGGAAACTACAACTTCTGTATTGTGGGAAACAGCAGACAACACACAGACATCGCTGATATCTGTGAGTGTAACACCAGAACCAGAGGAAAATTGTCCCAGTCGTGACAAAACCCCTTGGGGTATTTTCGCAACTACATTTGTGACAATTTTTTTGGCCGAAATTGGTGATAAAACCCAGCTTTCGACCTTATTGATGAGTGCTGAATCCCATTCCCCCTGGATGGTGTTCATTGGTTCCGCGATCGCGTTATTATCCACCAGTCTATTGGGTGTGCTTGTCGGTACTTGGATGGCAACAAAACTTTCACCCCGAACTATTAATAAAGCTGCTGGTTTAATGCTGCTATTTATCTCCCTCATGTTGTTCTGGGATATTAGTTAGTACAAAAGAATTAATACAAAATCTAAAATCTATGGACTGGCATCTTTTAGGCTTAAGTTTTGTTACTGTATTTTTATCAGAGTTAGGAGATAAAAGCCAACTTGCGGCGATCGCCCTTTCGGGGAAATGTCAATCTCCCCGCTCAGTATTTTTGGGGTCAGCAGTGGCTTTGCTATTAACTAGCTTGATGGGAGCAGTCGCAGGGGGAACTATGGCAGAATTTTTACCGACACGCTTACTCAAGGGAATTGCTGCGATCGGTTTTGCCATATTGGCTGTGAAACTATTATTTTTTGACCATCCAGACGAATGTAGTTAGGAGGATGTTTTAGAAATCGATTTTGATAGTTCACCAACTCGTTTTTTGGGAGTAGGGAGAAGGGAATCGGGAAAGACGCGACATGTCGCGTCTGTACAGTTTCTAAAGATAAATATACCGTTTGAGCCGAACTGAAGTTTGTTCCCAGGGATTTGCAATCAAACTTTGAACCAGGTTTTAACTAACTTGCAAATAGCGATCGCGGAAAATAATGGGACAATCACAGCAGATGTTTTACCCACAATTCAAGTAAATCCTATCCCAATTTACCTAAATTCCGCAAAACCTGATAAGTAATGCCATCAAATTTCACCGCGAAGCACCACCCAGAATTCATGTTAGTGCAGTTAAATTAGAAGATGCAAATCTAAAAATTTCCAACTTTGTTAATCCCGAACAATCATCTAGTTAATAGACGATTTTTGGTTAGTACTCCCTACTCCCTGTAGAGGGTCGTCTCTACACCCTGATCTCAAGGAGTACAGACGCTATACATCGCGTCTCTTTCACCACCCACCTACTTACCTGAATTCAGGAAACATTTTGGTTTTGAGGATGATAGCGATAAATCGGGTTTTGATGGAGATTTGAATTGATTTGGGTTGCTTCATGGTTCCTTGTGACAATTTTCCCCTCCTTATCCTCCCTATCTGGGTCAATTAGTTCCAAATTCCGCCAACTCTGTAGGGTCGATTCTTGTTTCCCATCGAGCAATTCTGTGGATACACGTCTCTGGTGAAGATGGGATATAGAGGGTATTTCCTGTTTGCGCTGCAACTGAGCTAAAATATCGCTGTCAACATCCGCAAGCACCTGGGTAGATGTGTTGACAAAAAACGAAAATGTTAACGTACCCATGCGAATGCGATCGCCATTTTTTAATTCTACCCTATGATAAACCGGCTCACCGTTGACAAAGGAGCCGTTCGTACTTTCTAAATCACTAAAGTAAAAACAACCTGTCGCTTCTACATAGTAAATGGCTGCATGGTGACGGGAAATGTAAGGGTTAGAAACAAAAATGCTTTTGAGTGGATCTCGTCCTAGTACCCATACCCCCTGTGATTGCACAAAACGCTGAGTACTTCCATTGGAAAGGTTGGTAATCAAGGAAACCTGTTCCTCCTCAATCACTCCTTCCAAAAAATAGTTATTAATCCCTGAATGGGAATTTGGCAGAACGCTTTCTATTTTTAAAATCTCATCCAATAAATCGCCATGATATTCGTATAACTTTACAAACCTCTGATATAAATTTAGCTTCCGCTCCAGTTCTGCTTCCAAAAAATCAGCCATAGCTTTTTATTTAACAGTATAAATTCAGATTTTTATATGTAGTACTCCAACCCATAAGCTCCGAAAAAGTTTGATGAAAAAGGCGCTATACCCGCAGACTAGCGCTACTACGAACTTTTCCTCACCCATCCAAGTTAATGTGGTGGATCACTAGGTCTCTTCAAGCATTAAGCATAAAAATAAAAAGCTCACTTCTTGACTCTGTAAACTATAAATTCTTGAGTAAAAAATATAAAGTATACCTCAAGAGTATAAGTATATTATTTGACACATAATTAACTTTGACCAAAAAGAGTAAGCTGATAAATTGCTATCTCAGGAAGTCAAATGTTTCTAAGTCAAGTCAAATTATTGAGTAGATACACTATGCGCATTTTAATTTATTTTCCATATGAATATCTCTATAAATGTGTTTAGTTTTACATTAATTTGTCAGTGTTTAATGCCTCATTATATGCCCTATTGTTTTATAATTTACTGTGATTTTCTTAAGAAAACCTTAAAAATATGTAGATATACTTATAACCTATATGCGATCACCAGCTAAATAGTTCATAGGTTCTAATAAAACAGAACCCTAGACACAAGTAGGGTTGCTTCCCATCAAACTCCCTACTAACTTTCTGTATCCTGTATTCTATTAGAGCAACCCACGTTTCCCATTCGGACGGATAGTCATCCAATTAGTTTTCGCCAATGCGAGTTGCTCCTCTGAGATTTTGGCTCCAGTGAGATTAGCTCCGCAGAGATTGGCTCCGCGTAGGTTAGCATTATTCAGGTAAGCATAACTTAGATCAGCCCCTCGTAAATCAGCCCCTTCTAAATCTGCATGGCTGAGATAGGCTTTACTGAGATTAGCATCCCGCAGATTAGCTCGATTTAAGCTCGCACGGCCAAAATCGCTATTATAAAGATTACTTCCTTGCAGGTTAGCTCGTTCCAGAACCGCAGAATGGAAATTAGTACCCGATAAATCCGCACTTTGCAAATTTAAACAGCTTAAATTATGCAGGGCAAAATCCCGTCTCCCTTTAGAATAGGCAGATTGAAAACCCTCGCTGTCAATGGGGCGAATTTGCGATCGCGAACCATGAGTCACCATCGAATTCCCACTTCCCCAAGAGTTGGTTTTACCGGAAGTATGACGTTGACGACTGGCTGTATACAATCCACTGGTATCCCCTGCCATCATTTTTGCTCGTCTTGCGCGAATTGCGGCCGCCACTTGAGCTACACCTGCACTGGAACCGCTTGGGGAGCCACTATGTAACATCCCCGAATCAGCTACCCGTTCAGTTCCTACGGGTTGAGCTACTAGACTTTGAGCTAAACTGTCGAGGTAGGGTTCCATTTCCAGAGCGCGTAGCACTTCATCGGCGGTTTGGTATCGACTACGAACCGATACCTCCAGCATTTTCCGCAAAACATTCTTCAGGTGCGGACTAATATTTACCATGTGTTCCCAGAGGATTTCACCCGTGGTGGGATTGTATTCTAAGTCCTTGGGTGATTTTCCTGTCAGTAAATAAATGCAAGTCACTCCCAAGGCGTAGATATCACTAGAATACACTGGACGCATGGCCATTTGTTCTGGTGGTGCAAATCCCGGAGTACCGATGGCATAGGCTGTCAATGCAGTTTGTCCAGATTGGTTAGCGACTTGAGCAACTTGATTTTTCACTGCTCCAAAGTCGATCAATACGAGACGACTATCTTGAGCGCGACGGATTAAGTTGGCTGGTTTGATATCGCGGTGAATCACCTTTTGTCCGTGGATATATTGCAGCAGTGGCAAACTTTCACTCAGAAATTGTCTCACACCAGCTTCACTGAATACACCTCCAGCTTTGACCTCCTGTTGCAAGGTCGCACCGCTTATGTATTCTTGGATTAAATAAAATTGTTCGCGGTCTTCAAAAAAGTCGAGCAACCTTGGTAATTGGGGATGATTACCAATCCGACCAAGAGTAGCTGCTTCCCGCTCAAATAATTCCCGCGCCATTTGCAAGATGTGCGGTGCGTTTCCGGAGGGTCGCAATTGTTTGATGACGCAACTTGGTTCACCAGGAAGATTTTCATCATGGGCTAAAAAAGTTGCCCCAAATCCACCTTGACCCAGTGATTTGATAACTCGATAGCGATCGCGTAGCAACAAGCTAGAGCCACAGGAGTGACATCTGTCGCTGTAAGGCGGATTTTCTGGATTGGAACAGTTGGGATTTAAGCAGTAGCTCATGCACTGTTAACTCGCTGCACAAAGAATGAGGACGGAGAGGAATTTACTCTATTTACAATTATTGAAAGCTTTTTGCTGAAGTTACCAGGTGATTTTTGCTGGTAATCTCTTGAAGACTTGCTAAAGATTCGCTGTTGTTCATTAAAGCAACCATAAAAGGTGAATTTATTACCTGTTAAATCAAAACATACTACTTATACAAGTAAAGTACATCGTGAATATCCCTTATTTTTGAAATTTCAGAACCAGAAAAATTAGCTAGGAATCTGCTTTAAATTTGGAAATTACGTAGGTAGGGAGCAGGGGGGAGGAAAAACACTTTTCAAGTCTATGGAGTTTTTTTGTCAATCAAATATGAATCCTATAAACTGGTAAAAATAAAAAAACAGCAAAAATTATTCATCAAAAATAATTAATAATCTAGGAATAAAATTACATTCATTTGCACCAATTAAGCGACAGTTATTTACAAATAAATTTTATTCATTTTGTATGCCAATTTTGCACTTTTAATTTTTCAAATTGATTATTATTCTCTTCCACAAAAAATAATATCAAAATATCAAGTTAGACTAACTTATGTAAATGGAGGTGAAAATTATCCCTGTCAAAATGCTATATTTGAGCATGAAATGAAATCAGTAGGGGAAAGCATCGATGACAACAGTAACAATGATGAAGTGTGCCTGTGAACGTTGTCTGTGTGTGGTTTCGACCGCAGACGCAATTGAGAAAGAAGGAAAGTATTATTGTTCTCAAGCTTGTGCGGATGGGCATAAAGATGAAAAATGTTGTGCCCATAGTGGCTGTGGTTGCGGTTGAGGAATTTTGATCAATCATTTGCAAATTGTCAGCAACCTGGCTTTATTAGCTGTTGACTCTTAACTGCCAATCAACCCAAAGGAAAATGTATCACAGTGCGAAGTATCGCCAAAAGTTGAAATTTGAAATCCCCATCTATATCAAAATAGATGGGGTATTTGGAGATGATGATTACCTGTATTTTGAGCAAGTGGGCGATAAGCGCTGAGTAATGGGTTAATTTTTCCACTACTTGCAAGTTTCAGGGATTGGTGAGGAGTTTAAGAACTAGAGGCTACTCATGACCTCACGAGCAGCAGCTAGAGTTTGCTCGATATCTTCGTCGGTGTGAGCGATCGCCGTGAATCCAGCTTCAAATTGGGAAGGGGCTAAATACACTCCTCTTTCCAACATTCCCCGGTGGAAGCGACCAAACTTGACGGTATCCGATTTTTTCGCATCTTCATAGTTATGGACTTTACCGCCAGTGAAAAAGAAGCCAAACATACCGCTAATTTGCCCTCCGCAAGCTTCATGACCGCATTCAGAGGCAATTTGCAATAAGCCGTCACTCAACTTTTTCGTAATTTTGTCCAGGTATTCGTAGGTTCCTGGTTTTTGCAGCAACTCTAAAGTTTTAATCCCTGCGGTCATGGCCAAAGGATTTCCCGATAGGGTTCCCGCTTGATAAACAGGACCAGCCGGAGCAACCATTTCCATGATATCCCGTCTCCCACCGTAAGCACCAACAGGTAAACCACCGCCAATAATTTTACCCAGGGTAGTCAAATCCGGAGTGACACCAAATTTTTCCTGAGCGCCACCATAGGCAATCCGGAATCCGGTCATCACCTCATCAAAGACTAATAAAGCACCATACTCATGGGTAATTTCCCGTAAACCTTCCAAAAAACCCGCATCGGGGGGAATGAATCCCGCATTTCCGACTACAGGTTCGAGAATCACACCAGCAATTTCATTAGGGTTTTCGGCGAACAGAGCCTTCACCGCTTCCAAATCATTATAGGGTGCAGTCAGAGTGTTACTTGTTACTGATTTGGGGACTCCGGGAGAATCAGGTAATCCCAGAGTTGCCACACCCGAACCCGCTTTCACCAGAAACATATCTGCGTGTCCGTGATAACAGCCTTCAAATTTAATTACCTTTTCCCGTCCCGTAAAAGCCCGCATTAACCGTAATACGGCCATACAGGCTTCAGTCCCAGAATTAACAAAACGCACCATTTCAATACTGGGTATGGCATCAATCACCATCTCTGCTAACACATTTTCCAAGGCACAAGGCGCACCAAAACTCGTACCTTTCTCTAAGGCCGCATGAAGGGCAGAAATTACTTCCGGATGAGCATGTCCGCAAATTGCTGGTCCCCAAGTACCGACATAATCAATGTACCGATTGCCATCGACATCCCAAATATACGCACCCTGAACGCGGTCAAACACAATCGGTTGACCACCAACTGATTTAAAGGCACGTACCGGAGAACTAACACCTCCCGGCATCAGATTTTGGGCTGCGGCAAAAATCTCTTGTGATTTTGTGGTTTTTATGGTTGTATTTACCAAAGTTCTCTCCTAGTTATTTTCAAACCGTGGCGTTATTCAGCTCTATCTTAGGATAGTGGGAAATGTGACTCAAAATTTATATTATCTATAATTAGAATCACTTAAAAGCGTTTAAAAATAAAAGTATGTTATATCAAGCCAATTGTGATCTACCCTTGGAAATCCGTAGTAGGTTATCTGATGCAGAGCAGGAACTTTACCGAGCAGCTTACAATAGTGCAATCCATTGGTATGGCAAGGCTTCCAAGGCCCACCAAGTCGCTTTAAGTGCCGTGAAAATGCAGGCAGCTATGTATCGACATCAAACTATTTAAATTTTTTCCCGCTTGTGAAAGATTTACCTCCCTGTAAAGAAAATTAACAAAAGTTGATGGAAAAAATACTTTCGGCGATCGCAAAAAAGGGCTAAAAACAACAATAATTCTCACCCAAACACAGTCTATCCCATTAAATATGGGGGTTAGTATTAGTAGCTTTAGTATAGATGAATTGGGACAGACTACTACTCCCCACTGCCAATTCCCTACTCCCGTGTATGGTAAAGGTGCTACTTTTCACCTATCAAAATTAATGGAGTAGACCACTACTCCCTACTGCCAATTCCCTACTCCCGTTTAAAGTGGTATGGTAAAGTTATCCCTAGATGGTAATGCTTGAGCCTATTGTATGTCCGATTCAGCCCTAGATTTATTCCCCGATGCCATACCCGTTGACAAGATTCGTTACGATGAACGGGGATTGGTTCCTGCTATTATCCAAGATTATTTGGATGGTACGGTGTTAATGATGGCATGGATGAATCGGGAATCCCTACAAAAAACCTTGACGACTGGAGAAACCGTATTTTGGAGTCGTTCGCGACAGGAACTATGGCATAAGGGAGCAACTTCGGGACACATACAGAAGATCAAAACTATTCGCTACGATTGTGACAGTGATGCTTTGTTGATTGGAGTTGAACAAATCGGGGATATTGCTTGTCACACAGGTGAGAGGAGTTGCTTTCACCAAATTGAGGGAAAAATTGCTCCACCTCCCGGTGATACCCTATCCCAAGTATTTAATGTGATTTGCGATCGCCGAAATAATCCCACAGAGAATTCCTACACCTGTAAGTTGTTCGCGGGTGGTGATAACAAGATTTTGAAAAAAATCGGTGAAGAGTCCGCAGAGGTGGTAATGGCGTTTAAGGATGATGATGCGGAGGAAATTGCGGCAGAGGTTGCTGATTTATTTTATCATATCTTAGTCGCTTTAGCCCATCACGGTGTGGAATTAAAGGACGTTTATCGCAAGTTGCAGCAGCGACGAGGTTAGTGCTTAAATCAAATCTGGGTGTTGCTGAATTTGGGTATGAATGACGATTATTTACATTGTGTACTGAAACCACAATCCTCGTAGAGACGTAGTGTTGTCCCGTATTGAGATTTTGGCGTGATTATTTTCCATTGATGTTTTGATGAGGAGGTACGGGGAAAAGCAAGGGTAGCAATTGTTTCCCAGGGATTGAGGGGTATGCGTCGTTGTTGAAGGATGGGTTTGAGAAGTTGGGGATAGGTGGTTTCTAATTGTTCAGTTTTTGCTTTTGCTCCCCATTTTGCATAGCAGGGTAAATTAATCAGATCCGCAATTTGTCTGTCACCGATTAAGTTGTTAACCTCAGTAATACTATCTTGAATATCCTCATTAGTAGGTGTATCTGGGAAGGTGATACGAAATTCCTGAAAAATGGTGCGAGCAATTGCGATCGCATTTAATGGTTGGTTCTGAGAAATCTGAAACTGAATCCGAATTCGATACACATTTACTTTCGCCAATAAGGATTGTGCTTGAGTCATCACAGTTGTAATCAACTGCTCCATTTCCTCAAACTGACCGCATAAACTTGCTAATTCTGCTCCTAAATCATGCAATGCTAGGGTTAATTGATATTGCCGTTGCCAAGCAGTTTCTCCCAACAATTGTAGACCTATTTTGGCATATTCGTATCTGGCTTTATGGATATGGCAATTTGTAAAAATTCCTCCAGGGATGGGTGATGTTGGTTATGGGTAAAGTATTCTTTGAGGGAAATTCCCCCAAAGTCTTCCATTACTAGTGCGTAACCATTTTGAAACGGTTCTAAACTATAGGTACGGACGATTCCGGGGGTGTGGAGGTTTTTGGTAATTGTGTATTGGTTGCGGAATTGAACCAGTTCGCTGAAGTGGGGATAGGGATTTTTCAGGTGTTTGATGACTACTGGTAATGAGTCCGATTCTCGTATTCCTCGATAGACTAGGGTTTTGCTGCCATCATACAATTGCTCTGTTAGTTAATTTATATCCGGGAACATTAATACCTGTAGTCAACATATTCATTTTTCCTGACTCTAGTAACTTTAGTACTTATCCCAAATTTTTGAATAAACATAAAGTTTATGGGTAGAAAAATTTTCATGGTGCTATCAAGAGATGCTATATATCGCATCTGTACAGATAAGTTAGAAAAAATTATCATTGTGCTAAAAAAGCCTGTAAGTGTTGGGAAACTCCGTTCTAAAGTCTCATGACTAAAGTTTAATACCTTCCACAATGCTTGTACCGTAGTTATCATGAATCGGTTGAATGGATGTAATTTTAAATCCAGCACGATGATAGATATACTCCCATTGCTCTTGAGTTCGTTCCTTTCCTGGAGTCGAAATCATCATGGTAATATCAAAGAGTTTGGAAGCAGTGTCAGAAACTACACCCATAGGTTGTAACACAACATCGATAAAGATTATATCGTTTACGCTAATGCTTGCTACGTATCAGGGGCTGTAACCGTTGATTATTCTAGTTTCATTTATTGCAAAGTACAAGATAATCGATATTATACGTCCATTATCTTGCATTTTGGCATGGCAGTTTTTAAGAATCTGAATACATTTTTCATCGTCCCAGTCATGAATTATATGCTTGAGGAGATACAGGTCTGCTGTGGGAACTTCTGTAAACATATCTCCTCCCATAAACTGAATTCTGGGGATGATATCTGCGTCAGTTTGGTTTGCTTGAGTTTCTGCAATGGGAATTATTTCTGGTACATCTAGAACTATCCCCTGAGGGTGAGGATATTTTCTGAATACAGCGATCGCCAGATGACCAAAACTATCTCCGATGTCTGCAATCCTCTTGTATAAGCAGCCGTGCTACACGCTCTACACACAGAATTTGGTATTATAAGTAGATTACAATTGTGGAATTTGGATGATAAATTCTGTCCCCTGTTGCGGTGTAGAAATACAATTTAATTGACCACGGTGTTTTTCTGTAATAATTTGATAGCTGATTGACATTCCCATTCCGGTTCCTTTGCCAACGGGTTTTGTGGTAAAAAATGGGTTCAACATTTGGGCTTGAACTTCAGGAGTCATCCCGATACCATTGTCTGCGATCGCAATTTCAATCCAGTTATTTTCTAGTGTGGATGTGCGGATGATAATTTCTGGTTTATAACGACATCCTGTGTCAGACTTTTTCAGCTTTAGCCACTACCAACCATTGTCCATCTTGTTGTAAAATCAAACAACCCCTAGATGCACCGACATTAGCGATCGCTATCTGCATTAAGGTTGCAATCAGTCCCTCTAATTCTATTTCCCCGGATATTGCTTGTGCTGCTTTAATGACCGTCGGTAAATCCAAAAATAAATCATTATTGCTAATACTCGTCAAACTCCCCATCAGGGTAGGTGTAATTGTCTCTTGATGGGTAATTGTAACAGGAGCAGTTTGTAGAATCGCAGTCAACAGTTGGGGATAATTCGCTTGTAGATGAATAATTTTTGCCTTTGCACCCCATTTACTATAGCAGTAGTAAGCTTCCTGCATATAACCAGCAGCAACTTTTTCCTTACCCCAATCTAGATAAAATTTGGCAGCAAGTTCATTCCCTAGAGCTTCTTCTTGCAGATAACCATTTTCCTTCGCTCCTGCGATCGCTCGGTCGTATAATTCCATTGCTTGGTAATATTTACCTAGTACCCGATATTTTTCCGCTTCCACCAGGTGTAACTTGTGTAAATAATTACTGGGAGCGAGATTTGCCCACTGTTGAAGTTTTTGCAAGTTTTGTTGCAAATTATCACACATCGCCGATGACTCATCCCCATTAGCTAATTGGGTTAAGGAAGCGTAAAAAGGTAGCAAAGAACTGACAAATAAACCTGGAACCCCATCGAGATACTCCTGTGCGATCGCAGCTTCGAGTTTTAGAACCATCGTAAATTTTGGCTCTAATTTGATATCCGGGAATACTGACTGGAATCCTAACCATAACACTTTCGTCCTTAAGGTTGCTAGAGCTAGCATTCCCAGATATATGGGCAAATTTATCCGATTTTGGATTTGAGATTGGAGATTTTGGATTATCAACCCCATGAAGAAAAAAATATTTTCCCCTGCTCCCCTACCTAACCTAACCCATCAAAGTAAATGGGACAAAGCGCTACAGGGGTATGGTAAGGATAAATTTAGTACCCTTTCCAAGAACAGAATCAACTGTAATTTTTCCTCCATGAGTTTCTTCGATGATTTGTTTGACTATGGCTAATCCTAAACCTGTACCTTTACCAACTCCTTTGGTGGTAAATAAATGGTCGAAGATTTTCTGTTGAATTTCTTCGCTCATCCCTTTACCATTATCTTGAATACAGATGGAAACTTTTTCTCTAATTAGTTCTGTGGAGATGGTAATTGTTTGGGGATTAAGTTGAAGTTCAGTATATGTACTAGCAATTGCCATCTCGTCAAACATATCAATGGCATTGGCGAAAATATTCATAAATACCTGGTTTAATTGACCGGGAAAACATTCCACCAGGGGTATATCACCATATTTCTTATTAATAGTAATAGCTGGTCGGGATTCATTCCCTTTAAGACGATATTTTAAAATTAACAGGGTGCTATCTATCCCTTCATGGATATTAGCATGAATTTTGTAATGTCGATCTGCACGGGAAAAAGTGCGTAAACTGTTACTAATTGCTTTAATGCGGTTAATTGCTCCCATCATTGATTCTAACAATTTGGGTAGGTCTTCCATCATGAAATCTAAGCCAATTTCTTCTGCATGTTCCTGAATCGCAATATCCACATCTGGATGAGATTGCTGACAAAGTTCCAGATGCTCTAATAGGTCTTGAACATACTCCTTGGCATTATTAATACTACCGTGGAGGAAACCAATTGGGTTATTGACTTCGTGAGCAACACCTGCAACCAAATTACCCAAAGAAGCCATTTTTTCACTTTGAACCATCTGCAATTGGGTTTGTTGTAATTTCTGGAGTGCTTGTTCCAATTCCTGGGATTTTTGGATGAGATTGGTTTCAGCCCGTTTGCGATCACTCACATCGTGCCGAATAGCTATATACTGGTAGGGTCGCCCTCGGTCGTCCAAAAATGGCATAATTGTCGTATCCACCCAATAAAGACTACCATCTTTAGCACGGTTGCAGATTTCCCCTTTCCAAACATGACCTGCGGAAATTGTCTGCCACATGTTCTGGAAAAATTCCTGGGGGTGTACACCTGAATTGATTAATTTATGGGTTTTACCAAGAATTTCCGCACGACTATACTGGGATAGCTGACAGAATTTATCATTGACGTAGGTGATAATCCCCCGATTGTCTGTGACAGCAACGATTGCGGATTGGTCTATAGCAAACTTAATATCGGTCAGTTCTTTTAAAGTCTTTTCTAAGGCTTGGGATTTTTGCAAAATCACCCTTTCAGCAGCAATGCGATCCCGCATCGCATTCTGTAGTTTAGTAATATCCCTGGTAATGGTCAATCCGTGGGGTTTTCCCCGGTAGGTAAACGGTACTGCTTTCACTTCAAAGTCGAAATAACTACCATCCTTGCGTTTTGCTAGTCCTTGAGCGGAAAATTCCTGACCCACTCTCAGTTGAGCAAGGAAATCAGCAAAAAGATGAACTGAATCGGAATGCAAAAAGTCCGTGGGTTTGAGATATGGCCATTCTTCTTGAGTATAACCATACATTTTATGAGCAATCGGATTGATGGCAACAATTACACCTGTTTGTATATCAATAATTGCCACTGCGTCATTCACACTTTCAAATATACGCCGATATTCAGCATCTGTTTCATTAATTTCATTGTTTTCTAAAACAGTATTGGAGTTTTTTAGGGGATAAGTATTGAGATTCTTTAAGTTTTTGGGAGACATAATGAATTGTTGCTCTTGAAAATTT
Source organism: uncultured Calothrix sp. (assembly GCA_937973965.1). Classification (GTDB taxonomy): domain Bacteria; phylum Cyanobacteriota; class Cyanobacteriia; order Cyanobacteriales; family Nostocaceae; genus NIES-3974. Next base: position 17,653 of record CALJJQ010000162.1, read on the forward strand.
GATGATTTTTGTTGATTGACTAGATGGAAGACCTGAGTCTTACAAATCACATGATTATTTTGTTTATGTTTTTGTGTGCTAATAGACTAGTACAACAAAGCGTAGATTAAGCCATTATTTGCAATTAGTGACAAGTCTGGAGGATCGGATTTCTTTATCAGTGATTTTTTCCCTTTTTACCGTCACCCTGACGCAATATATCCAAAAATAATAGATATTTAACCCTGTTTTTTAAAATTTATATCTGAGAATTATCTCGTTTTATTTGGAGAATTCGATAACTTGGAAATTTTTCAATTCAAGCATGGACACCATCAAGAGGCTAACATATTATGTCGCCATCAATAACTTACAAAAAAAGAATATATAGTTTGGCAATAAAACCAACGACGATTGTTTTGATTACTTTCATCATTCCATATACAAATTCACTGTTAAATCAAGTAAATTTCCACTCGTTCCTATTTGTTAATATACCCATTTCCCAACTAAAAATTAACAAAAATATAATCATTGGCAAAATTTTTGTTGATTCTAAGACAAATGTCACATTTTTCGTCAACTTACTGGATATAAAGAGAATTTTCTCACCCCAAATCAAAAACTGTCTATTAGATCACAATCTGTGGTATAGTTCCAATTACAGTATTCCTACCAATAAACCGTAGATTAGTTGCCGAGGTCAAAGCCGTGGGTATTGTAGTTGAGAGCGTGTCAAAACAATTTGGTAGCTTTAAGGCTGTAGATGAGGTTAGTTTAGAAATTAACAGTGGTTCCTTAGTCGCATTACTAGGACCTTCCGGTTCCGGTAAGTCCACACTATTAAGGCTAATTGCTGGATTAGAAATGCCCGATAGTGGTAGGATTTTATTAACTGGGAAAGATGCCACCTATCAAAGTGTACAGGAGCGGAATATTGGTTTTGTGTTTCAACACTATGCCCTGTTTAAGCATTTAACAGTCCGCCAAAATATCGCCTTTGGTCTGGAGATTCGTAGAGCATCCAAGGCAAAAATTAAACACCGGGTAGAAGAATTGTTAGAATTAGTACAGCTATCCGGATTAGGCGATCGCTATCCCTCCCAACTATCGGGTGGTCAACGTCAACGAGTTGCCCTAGCCCGTGCTTTAGCAGTGGAACCAAAGGTATTATTATTGGATGAACCCTTTGGCGCTCTGGATGCAAAAGTCCGTAAAGATTTACGAGCTTGGTTACGCAGATTACACGACGAAGTTTACGTGACTACCGTGTTTGTCACCCATGACCAGGAAGAAGCAATGGAAGTGTCCGACGAAATTGTGGTCATGAATCGGGGACGGGTGGAACAGGTGGGCACACCAGCAGAGATTTACGACCATCCAGCGACGGCTTTTGTCATGAGTTTTATTGGTCCGGTGAATGTGTTACCCAGTACATCACGCTTGTTCCAAACCAACGGCTTTGACTCAGCCCACCCGGAAATGTTTCTCCGCCCCCAAGATGTCATTGTTGATACTGTTCCCAATGGCACAACGGTTCCTGCCAGGGTCAACCGCTTGATTCATCTCGGCTGGGAAATCCAAGCTGAATTAGGCTTAGAGGATGGTCAAGTGGTGATTGCCCATTTAAGTCGGGAACGGTTTGATGAGTTAAATTTGGAACCACAGCAGAAAGTATACGTAAAACCCAAGGATGCGAAATCTTTCCCCCTTTATTATTCGATTTGAGTCGGGAGTGGGGAGTAGTTATAATCATTCCGATTCCAAGTATTAAAATCGACTTTTAAAACATCCTCTTATATTCGCTTGGGAGTCAGAGTGGGGTTATAATACAAGGCGGAGCCTTGCAAATCCCACTCCCGACTCCCTGTATTTCCCTAATTCAAAATTTCACACTATTAGCACGACAATCCCGTAACCACAGATTAACAGCTTCTCCGACTACACCTTGAGAACTATCCCGGAGGGGTGCGAGGATTTGATTGGGTCGAGATGGATAGGAACCAGTTTGACTACGCATGGAAACTTGATACCAACCTTCAGGGGTTTTCGTTAATAGTAACCAGTGGTACTGTTGCATTTCGATGGCTGCTTTTGCCGTGTATCGACGCTCTAGGGTGGTAAAAAATACTTGCTCTATATCCGATGATTCTTGGTGAGCAGGGAGACGACTAGTGGGTTGGGGGTTGAGTGGTAGGGGTTGGAATTCGGCTTTGCCAGCGACCAAAATGTAACTATAGGTTTCCCCTTGACGTTCAAGTCTCCGCGCTCTTTGGGTGACACGATTGGCGTAACCGGGTAAATCCCGTAACATTAGGTGGGTGATTTTTTCCAGGGGTAGTTGGGAGCAGGTAGTGGGGATAACGGGGGTTGTTGGTAATAGTGGAGGAGCGATCGCATGATGATTAAAAGTGTTGGGAACCGGGTGTAGGTCTGGTACGGTGTTGTCCAATCCCAAGGGGAAATTAGCCAACAATCCAGTAAAATTACTGAATAAACCCAGGAAAACGTAAATATTTCTACTCTCCATTCCCTACTCCCGACTGCCAACTATTCAATTCTGCACAAATTTTTTGCCAAGCGATCGCGGGTTCCGGTGCAGCAGTAATTGGCCGACCAATCACCAGATAATTAGCTCCTGCGGCTAAGGCTTGAGCGGGGGTAAAAGTGCGTTGTTGATCGTCTTTGGTAGACCAGGAGGGACGCACACCTGGACAAACCAGTAAAAAATCATTCCCCAAGCGATCGCGTAATGAAGCGGCTTCCTGGGGAGAACAAACCACTCCATCGCAACCGGATTCCTGAGCCATGAATGCCATTTCCAGGGCAAATTCCGGTAGTTCTAAGGGTACACGCAAATCAAAGGCTAATTGACGGGGGGAAATACTTGTTAATAAGGTAATGGCAATTAACCGGGGTGGAGTTATATTTACCGCATCTGCACCCCTTTTTACCGCCGTTGCCGCCGCAATTAAGGCATCCCGTCCGGCAGTGGCATGGATAGTTAATAGATCAGTACCATATTGAGCAGCAGCATAACAAGCACCAGCAACGGTATTGGGGATATCATGGAACTTTAAATCCAGGAATATCCGTTTATTGCGGGACTTTAACACTTCGAGAATCACCGGTCCAGTACTTGTAAACAACTCCAGACCCACCTTCCAAAAAGCAACCTCCGGAAGCAGATCAATTAACGCGATCGCATCTGCCAAACTTGACACATCTAAGGGAACAATTATTTTCTCACTCATTCGATTTTGGATTTTCGATTTTGGATTTGCAATTAATGAGAGTACTCCGATACATAAGATCGCTAGATCGCTACAACAAATTCAAAGACCCCTCTCTAAAGTTCTCCCCCCAAGAAACCTACGGTGTACACACAATTACTCGAATCACATTCAGATCGAGAACCCCACCCTAACCCTCCCCGCTTGCGGGGAGGGTTAGGGGGTAGGGTTCCGAAAACCATTTCCTCCTCTCTCCTGTATCCCCTCCCTATACCAGTCGCACAAAATTTTTCTTACCCAACTGCAAAACCTTACCCTTCAACTCATCCGCACTCTTATAGGTGACTTCTGGGTCTGTGACTTTTTCCCCATCCAGACGTACCCCTCCCTCTTGGATTTTTCTCCGTCCTTCACCACCACTTTTACATAAACCACTACCATTGAGAATAGTACTCAATCTGGCTGGAAATTCCACAGCCATCAGGGAATACTCCGGAATACTTCCCGCTTGTCCCGCAGACTCTGCCGCTATTTTCGCTTCTTTCGCCGCAATTTCACCATGATATTGGGTAACAATTTCCCCGGCTAATAACTTTTGTTGCTCTCTGGGATTTTCCGGCAACTGTTCTAAAGGTAAATTCGTCAATAACTCGAAATATTGCCTTAACAAATTATCGGGAATAGCTTGCAATTTTTGATACTTATTATTCGGATGCTCACTTAAACCAATGTAATTACCTAAAGATTTCGACATTTTTTGTACCCCATCCGTACCAATCAAAATTGGTAACAGCAATCCAAATTGGGGTTTTTGACCAAAATGTCGTTGTAAATCTCGACCCACAGCAATATTAAACTTCTGGTCAGTACCCCCTAATTCCACGTCGGCTTCCACCGCAACCGAATCGTAACCCTGCATTAAAGGATACATAAATTCATGTAAGAAAATCGGGTTTTGTTTTTTGAAGCGTAGATCAAAACCTTCCTTTTCCAACATTTGTCCCACGGTCATGGTGGATAAAAGTTCTAAAATTTTGTTTAAATCGAGTTGGGATAGCCATTCAGAATTGTAACGTACCTCTAGCCGTCCAGGAGTATCAAAATCTAAAATTGGCCGCACCTGCTCTAGGTAGGTTTTCGCATATTCCTGAACTTGTTCTGCCGTTAATTGTTGACGTGTTTCCGATTTACCAGTTGGATCACCAATTCGTGCGGTAAAATCACCAATTATGAGAACTGCTGTATGACCTGCATCCTGAAATGCTCGTAATTTTCTGATAGGTATGCTATGACCTAAATGAATATCCCCAGCTGTGGGATCGATCCCTAGTTTGACTCGCAATGGTCGGTTAGTATTTATCAGGATATCTTCCAGCCTCGCAGTTTCTCCTTGAGAATCGCTAAATTGTGGGAAAATTTCCACAGTTCCACGATGCAGCCAGTCTAAATGTTGGGGCATACTATGACTATTAAATATCTACTATGTTGTCTTTCCACGTTCACATCAGGGTCTGTAACCTTCGCAGTTATCTTTAGGCGAATTATCCATCCCCCAGACTAAGTATAATTACAAAAAATTAACCCTCTTGCTTCGTTAAACTAAATTAATCGGAAATTAACCCTTATCCATAATCAAAATAGCCATTTTCGTCATTACGACGAAAGGAAGCAATCCTAAAAATTGATTTTTGAGTAGACATTTTCAGTGAGGAAGTGAAATAACCGTGTCGTCAAGGACTTTTGCAGATAAACAGACCCGAAGCCAAACCTCATCTGGCTTTGAGTTCATTAAGGGAGTGGGTCAAGTTACCGGTGGAACTCTACTGGCTATTACCATGTTGACAAGCTCAATTGTAGCGGGTGGGCTGGTGGGTTTAGCAATTAGTTTCCGGAATTTACCCGATGTACGGCAACTACGTAACTTTTTTCCGTCGGAAACGACCTACATTTACGATATCAAAGGCAAGTTATTAGCTAGTATCCACGGTGAAGCTAACCGAGAGGTTGTCCCCTTAGATCGTATTTCCCCTGAACTCAAACGTGCAGTTCTTGCTAGCGAAGACAGTGATTTCTACTTCCACCACGGAATTAATCCTAAAGGGGTAGGTCGTGCGGTAGCTAGTAACTTCCGTTCTGGTGGGGTACGGGAGGGTGGTTCGACGATCACAATGCAGCTGGTAAAAAACCTATTTTTATCAAGTCGGCGTGAATTTACCCGTAAAATTGCGGAAGCTGTCCTGGCTGTAAGGATAGAACAAATTTTGACCAAAGACCAAATTCTGGAAATGTACTTAAACCAGGTTTATTGGGGTCATAATAATTACGGTGTTCAGACAGCCGCTCGCAGCTATTTTAATAAATCCGCAGAAAATTTAACCTTGGCAGAATCGGCAATGATGGCTGGATTAATCCAAGCACCGGAGGAATACAGTCCCTTTGTGAGTATGGAAAAGGCTAAAACCCAGCAAAGAATTGTTTTAGGACGAATGTTGTCTCTGGGTTGGATTACTCAAGCTGAACACGATAAAGCGGTGAATGAGAAAATTACCCTTGGTCGGATTCGTTCTTTCCAAGGTAGTGCCTTACCCTACATTACCAATCAAGTTTCGGCGGAAATTGCCAAAAAATACGGACGGGAAGCCTTACTTAAGGGGGGAATGCGGATTCAAACCACCGTGGATGTGGAATTTCAACGCATGGCGGAACAGTTGGTGTCCACATGGCATCGGCGTTTGCTGGGACAGGGTTTGCGCAACAACCAAATTGCTTTGGTTGCAGTCGATCCACGTACCCATTTTGTCAAGGCTTTGGTGGGTGGTGTGGATGCGAGAACCAGTGAGTTTAACCGCGCGACCCAAGCTCTCCGTCAACCTGGTTCGGCGTTTAAACCCTTTGTGTATTATGCCGCCTTTGCCACTGGAAAATACACTCCCAGCACCATCGTTCATGATACACCTGTTAGTTATCGGGATGGTAGTGGTTGGTATTACCCACGTAACTACGACCGCAGTTTCGGCGGTCCAATGACTATTCGCTATGCTTTAGCTCAGTCGCGAAATGTACCTGTGATTAAGCTAGGTAAGGCGATTGGGATGAATAAGGTTGTGGAAACCTGTCGTATTTTAGGAATTACTAGTCCGATGGAACCGGTCACATCCCTACCTTTAGGTGCAATTGGAATGACTCCTTTGGAAATGGCCAGTGCCTATGCGACAATTGCTAATTATGGTTGGCAATCACCCACAACGGTTATTGTTCGGATTACGGATAGTAGTGGTAATGTGATTGTTGATAATACACCAAAACCTAAGTTAGTATTAGATCCTTGGGCTTCGGCTGCGACTTTGGAGGCGATGCGGGCTGTAATTACCGAGGGAACGGGTAAAAATGCAGCTCTTGGTCGTCCCGCAGCTGGAAAAACGGGAACTACTTCTTCGGAGAAGGATATTTGGTTTGTGGGTACTGTTCCCCAGTTGACGACTGCTGTTTGGGTGGGACGGGATGATAACCGTCAGTTAGCAAGCGGTGCAACTGGAGGGACTAATGTGGCTCCGATTTGGCGAGATTTCATGACTCGTGCGTTGCAGAATGTACCAGTAGAGAATTTTAAACCGATGTCAAGTTTCCCCCGTCCTCGGTCTTAAGAAATTCGCGAAAAATGGTTGATAGTTGTCTGTTGAATGCCTGTCAACCTTTCACTGTAAGTTCGCGATCGCACACCAAATTCCCCATATCTAACTTTGGCGATATGGGATTATGTGGATAGGTAATGATATGCTGGGACGAAATGGTGTAAGTTTACTTTACTGTTGTTTTTCGAGTTCCCGTTTCATCCGTTCCAGGGTTTGATGCATTTGGTCAAACATTTGTTGAGGGGTGATACCAAACTGACCTAGTTGGGTTTTCAACTGTTCTATGGTCATTTGGGCTGTAAAATCATCGGATAGTTCAAATCGCTTCATAAAAATTCGATAGCGTTCGGTCATGGCTTCCATCTGCTCGATGTACATCTTTTTGCCTTCCCGGTCAAATTTGCCGTAATTACTACCGAGTTTGATGAGGGATTGGTAATCCTCAAACAGTTGTTTTGCCTCTTGTTGAATTATTTCTGACTCAAAGAATCCCATGTTGCTCCCTTAAAAGTTTGAAAATAAATTGTGTTAAATAATTTTGAATTAGCCCTACGGATAAATCTTTAGACTGATAAGCTCCAACTCATATCCATTGCATAATCCTTTCCTGGAGTTGTCGACTGTTAACTGTTAACAGTCAACGGTTAATACCATTGGATATGCAACGCCGAATGTGGAATCGCTTACCATTAAATAAATATTTGGTCATGAAAATACTTGCTGTATACCTAATTCTAGTTTAGAAAAGTCTTCTGTGGAAGCTATTGGTAGGGAAGTTCGGTTTTTCACCGCAATTTCACTACTTGACATTTCCTTCCCTCAAGAACGGTAATCAAGTATGATTCCACTGGGGATTTTTGGGAAACTTTGAGGAAATTTACTCTCTTGATGTCCTATGTTTACTAATCAGCGTAAAAGTCGTAGTGTTGCAGCAGTATTGGCATTTGCTGGAACCTTAACTATTTCTGGCTTACATAAATTTTATCTGGGACAACCTCTGTGGGGAATCCTCTATGTTTTGCTGTCTTGGACTCCCATTCCCAAGGTTGCAAGTGCTATTGAGGGGGTATGGTTTCTCGCTCAAAGTGAAGATACCTTTGACGAAAATTTCAACTTGGGTAAATCTCCCCTGGGAACAATTCAAACCGGAAAACAAGTCATTGCGATCGCGGATGCATTACGTGAGTTAGATGGGTTACGTCAGGATGGTTTGATTTCGGAATACGAGTTTGAACAAAAACGTCGTCAACTACTGGAAAGAATCAGCTAACACGGGAATTGGAATTATGATGCAGCCGTTTCGATTCAATCCCAGATTACAACGTTTACGTGAGCGCATTCTCCATGACCCCTATTATCGGTTCCAGTCCGGAGAAGAAATTGCGATCGCTTCCCAGTTGGGTATCAGTATTGATGTTAATCATGCAACGGTGGATGATTGGTTGCGTTTACCAGGTCTATCAATCCATCAATCCCGTACTCTAGTACAATTGTCACAGGCTGGTGTGAAGTTTTACTCGATTGAGGATATTGCTGCGGCTTTAAGTCTCCCTGTCACCCGTTTACAACCCCTGCAGCCAATTTTAAATTTTGCCTATTATGATGACGAATCGATTGATGCTCCGGTTGTCATCGTGAATCCGAATACGGCAAGTTTAGAAATTTTGCTCAAAGTACCTTTTATGGATGTGGATTTAGCAAAGGCAATTATTCAAACCCGTGAAAATCATGGTTTTTATACCAGTATTGTCGATTTTCAAAAAAAGCTCAATCTCGCGGGAGATGTTTTAGCACAGTTGATGTATTACTTAAAGTTTTAATGAAATTTCCCCACTGATAATCTTATTAGACTTACCCTGTATTTTTCACTAATTTCTTAAACTTACAGGGAGTAGGGAGTAGTGGGACTTAGACAAATAAATAGCCAAAAAACTAATCAAATGTATACACAGCAAGACTTTGACATCGTTTTGAATAGCTTCTTGCTATATCTGGGTTTCAAGCATTTTTGAGCCTGTAATGTATTTTCCTTCCCCTGTATGGATTTGAAGCTGATTTCTGCCTCAAAAATGTTTAAGTCCCGGTAGAAGGAAAATTAATCCGTCACTCAAGACTTATAACTTACTTGTGAGCAATCCGGGTTACACAGAAGTAATGCCACTGCATCATTACGTAGCTTGCTTCCCGAAACTGCGTTGCGATCGCTGCGGACAAATCTTCTTTGCCCAATACCATTTCACTAAAATTTTAATACATTTTCTTTCCCTGCTCCCAAAAGCTCCCCTGCATCTCCTGCTTCCTAAATGTATCAACCTCAAAGTAAAACGTATAAGTCTGTCTTATAGGTTAAAACTATTCCCTACTGCCTACTCCCTATTCCCTACTCCCACAAAAAGACTTTTTTGTAAACTCGAATTAAAGTTGTTCTGGATTAATTCCTTTTTCTTGCAGCAAAGTCCGCAAAGCCCCTAATTCTGCTTCTGCTTTTTCAGCACGTTGACGTTCTTTTTCAGCACGTTGACGTTCTTGTTCTTTGAGTTGGTCTAATTCCACAAAATTTAAAAATGGTTGTCCATCAGGACGAAAAATTTGCAGCTCATTATTTGGCAGTTCAAAACGAATGCCTAAACGGGGACTAACCCAACCTGCCATTTGCTCGATTTCTCGTAATTCATCATTTGCACGTAACCAACCTGTTAATTCCGGTGTATTTGGGTCATATAAATAATATTCTTCCACCCCATAACGCTCATAAAACTTATATTTAGCAATCATTTCTCTGTGAGTATTGCTTGGGGAAAGAATCTCAAATACAACCTGCGGAGGGATATTATTTTCTTGAGATTGAATGTAAGCACCCCTATCTCCTTTCGGTCTACCAAAAACTACCATGACATCAGGTGCCCTGCGAATTACGTTATTATCTTTGACGGGATACCATAGCAAGTCCCCAGCTACAAACACATCTGGATTATTCGCAAACAACAAATCACAGTTTTTTTTAATCAACACAATTAATTCAAACTGTTTCGTATTGTCTGCCATTGGCTGTCCATCACTTGAAGGGTAGATGATGTTATCTGGGGATGCAAGTGGCAACTGAGTAACCATTGGTGTAGCTCCGTTTGCGCGAATCTACTGCTAATTTTAGCTTGATTTCTAGTCTCGCGATCGCCCAAGCTCTAACTACAACCCATACGCTTCAATTGTCACAAATTCCCAAAAAATCAAAATCAACTGGACTGATTTTCCGCTCAAAGCGTTTCTAAATAACTCAGCAAATCAGCCATTTCACGGGGACTGGGCTGAAACTTTGGCATAGGGGGAGTTTCACCACTAATCACCTGATGGATCAAGCCGTAGGGTGATTTGCGTTTAGAAACACCTTGTAAACTGGGACCAACCCGTCCATCAGCTTCTAAACCATGACAACCGGCACAGTTAATCTGAAAGATAGCATGACCTTGGACAGGGTTGCCGTTTTGGGACAATACAGCCTTCACGTATGGGTCGGAAGCTTGAACCATACGAATGATAAAAATAGCCAGAATCACAGTAAGGGCGATTACCAATACTGTCAAGGTGATACGGAGGGTAAAATTTGGGGATGTGGTTGTTATCTGGTTATCCAAACGAGTTACTTTTATTAATCAACGTCTACAAAAAATTTTCATTTCATACACATAGCTTAAAAGTTCTTGATCGCGTCTGCAAGCGGCTACGCCATTTTTCTTGCCATTATTCTCTCAAACATCGTCATTTGAGGATTTTTGCAATGGTTTGGTAGAATCAGGATTAGATACAAATGTTTAAAAAACACAATAAGGAGTATTAAGGTGATCGAACCTTTACTGTGCGGTATTGTTTTGGGTTTAATTCCCGTCACTCTGGGTGGGTTGTTCTATGCTGCCTACGTTCAATATAAGCGTGGTAATCAACTAGGAATCTAGTGATTTTGGATTATCCGGCATTTCTGAATCGTGGGATGAGTTATCAATGTAGCGACCTGTCGATTCTAGTCAAGGATTAGAATAACCCATCAGCAACCCCGATTACCCGATGACAATCTTGGTGGGAGATTTATTCTTCCACCTGAACTCGATAACACGGATTTTGGATTAGTGCAAACAGTTAACCATTAACAGATTTACCCTTATTCTGTATATTCTGTAAATCTTTCACCAAACTCGAAAATATACCCTTATGGTCGGTGCTATTTGTTCGCTATAACTGACGAATTCTAGTTCTAGATTCAGGGTTATGGATTAATTATGCTAGCCAGGGTATGGAGTGCTGCAATTGTTGGCATTGATGCGGTCAAAGTGGGCGTGGAAGTGGACGTATCCGGTGGTTTGCCAAGAATTACAGTGCTGGGTTTGCCGGATGCGGCTGTACAGGAATCTAAGGAACGGGTGCGAGCTACTTTAAAAAATGCCGGATTTGGGTTTCCTGGTGGCAATATAGTCATTAATTTAACACCTGCTGATTTACGTAAAGAAGGCCCTTGTTTTGATTTGCCCATTAGTGTGGGGATTTTAGCTGCTTCCGAGCAGGTAAGTGGTGACTTATTAGGTGATTTTTTATTCTTGGGTGAGGTCAGTTTAGACGGTAGTTTACGTCCGGTTGCAGGGGTTTTACCCATCGCGGCTGCGGCGAGGAAAATGGGAATCAGTGGGTTGGTTGTGCCTGGGGATAATGCCCAGGAAGCGGCGATTGTCGAGGGGTTGGATGTGTATGGGTTGGATACTTTGGGGGAAGTGGCGGATTTGTTGAATAATCCCCACAAGTACCAACCAGCGAAAATGGAAGCACAAAATACCAGTGAAATTTTGGCGGTGGGGAGTTTTGATTTAAAGGATGTGAAAGGACAAGCCCATGCACGCAGAGCCTTAGAAATTGCAGCTGCGGGGGGACATAATTTAATTTTTGTCGGACCACCGGGAAGTGGAAAAACGATGTTAGCGAGGCGTTTGCCGTCGATTTTACCAAGTTTGGAATTTAGTGAAGCCTTAGAGGTGACACGGATTCATTCGGTGGCAGGATTATTGAAAAATAAGGGTAAACTGGTGCGCGATCGCCCGTTTCGCAGTCCCCATCATTCGGCTTCGGGACCTTCTTTGGTGGGGGGAGGTGGTTATCCCCGTCCAGGAGAGATTTCTTTGGCGCATTTAGGGGTGTTGTTTTTGGATGAGTTAACAGAGTTTAAGCGGGATGTATTGGAATTTTTGCGTCAACCATTGGAAGATGGATTTGTGACAATTTCCCGTACCCGACAATCGGTGATGTTTCCTGCCCAGTTTACCTTGGTTGCTAGCACCAATCCCTGTCCCTGTGGATTTTATGGCGATACAATTCAAGCTTGTAGTTGTTCTCCCCGTCAGCGAGAAAATTATTGGGCGAAGCTTTCTGGTCCGTTGATGGATCGGATTGATCTGCAAGTGGCGGTCAATCGGTTAAAGCCAGAGGAAATTACCCAACACAGTCCAGGAGAAAGCTCCCAAATAGTGCGTCAACGGGTAATTGCAGCCCGTCAACAGGCTATGGCAAGATTTAAAAATGAGAAAAATATCCGTTGTAATGCCCAAATGCAAAGTCGTCACCTGGCTCAATGGTGTCAACTGGATGATCGCAGTCGGAATTTATTAGAAGCAGCCATTCGTAAACTTGGTTTATCAGCCAGAGCCAGCGATCGCATTTTAAAAGTCGCTCGCACGATTGCCGATTTAGCTGGTGCTGACAATCTCCAACCCCACCATTTAGCTGAAGCTATCCAATATCGCACCATCGATCGAATGCAGTGATTAGGATAGGATACGTTCGTCAGGAGACAGGAAAAAAGTGTTCAGCTCGAGCAAGTGGTCTGTCCCATAAGTTCTGAGGGGTTCGTGGTGAGGGATTTAGCCTGGAAAAAGCTTGATAATAAAGGCGCTATGAGCGCTACTACGTGCCTTTTTTAACCCATCAAAATTAATGACATGAAGTATTAGATTCTTGATCCCATTCCACACCATTGCAACAAAGGGAAAGTATTCAACGACTATTGACTCAAGGTAACGAAATACATTATTCACTAGGGAACTGCAAGTTTTGGGCCAATGAATAATTTTGCGATGGAAAGATGGTTTAAACGGATCGAAACCCATCCGTGGTCGGGTGTAGCTTTTGCTGTGGTATGGATTGCTTTGGTATCAGGAATCGGTTTTTTTTGGCATTTAGGTAGTACTGGCTTAATTGATGAAACCGAACCTTTGTTTGCAGAAGCTTCGCGACAAATGTTGGTGCGCAATGATTGGATTACACCCTATTTTAATAATGAAACCCGGTTTGATAAACCTGCCTTAATTTATTGGTGTCAAGCGATCGCCTATCAACTCATTGGAGTGAATGAATGGGCTGTGCGTTTACCAAGTGCGATCGCGGCTTTGTTTGTGGTGGCTTTCACTTTTTATATATTAAACTGGTATTATAGACAACAAGATGCTACTCTGCGGGTGACACGTCCGTTACATCGTTGGCTAATTCCAGCCCTAGCTAGCGCCATTATCGCCCTCAATCCGGAAATGATTATTTGGGGTAGAACTGGTGTCTCCGATATGATGCTGACTGGATGTATGGTTGGTGGTTTGTTGTGTTTTTTCCTCGGTTACGCGAGTCCAACCCCTCCATCGAATTCCCCTTTTACCACTTCCCCCTGGTACTGGGCTTTTTATATACTCATCGCTGCCGCAATTTTAACCAAGGGACCAGTTGGTATTGTTTTACCTGGATTAATCATTGGTGCTTTTTTAATCTACGTAGGCAACTTCTGGACTGTTGTGCGGGAGATGCGTCTCTACATCGGTTTACCCCTGATTTTTCTCCTTGCTGCTCCCTGGTATATTTTGGTCAGCCTGCGTAATGGTGAAAGTTACATTAGCACTTTTTTTGGCTATCACAACGTTGAGCGGTTTACCGGGGTCGTGAATGGGCACTCAGCCCCGTGGTATTTTTATTTTGTCATTATCCTCTTGTTATTTGCACCCTACTCAGTGTACCTTCCGGCAGCAATGGTGCGGTTGAAATTTTGGCAGCGTCGTCAATTTTTGGACGTACCTCGGTTTCAACAGTTTGAATTATACGTGTTTGCCTGGTTTACAGGAATATTCGTATTTTTCAGTATTGCCGTCACCAAACTTCCCAGCTACGTATTACCACTGATGCCAGCAGCAGCGATTTTAATTGCTTTTCATTGGGGTGATTTTTTACCCGGCTCTGTTCCAGCTATAGGAACGGAAAATATAAATCATCACAGTTGGCGTTGGAGTAGTTGGATTAATGTCGTATATATTACAGCGATTGGTATTGCTCTGTTTTCTGTTTCCCAAATTATTGGTTTTGACCCAGCTGCGCCAAAATTTCGGGAAGCCTTACAAGAATCAGGTTTAATAGTAATTGGTGGAATCATTTGGCTGGTGACCAGCATAATTCTTGCAGCTTTAATTATCCGTCGGCGTTGGTTAGCCATACTTCCCGTTAATCTGGTTGCTTTTAGTTTATTTTTGCTCATTGTCCTGACTCCAGCCCTATTTATTAACGATAGGGAAAGACAACTACCCCTACGAGAACTGGCTAAAGCAGCCGTTACCAACCAACAACCAAACGAAGAAGTGGTAATGGTGGGCTTTCTGAAACCAACCTTTGTCTTTTATAGTCAGTTGAGCATCACCCATATAAAATCCACTTCCCAAGCCGGAGATTATGTCAAAACCGCAGTTGCTAAATCACCGTCAGTATTAATTCTGGCTCAACCCGAAAAACTTACAGAAATGGGTTTAACATCCACAGACTACACAGTGATTCAGGAAAAAGGAGTATATAAGTTGGTTCGTTTTCCCCAATTAAATCCCCGCAAAGGAAGTAGGTAAGGTTCAGCAGATGTAGAGACGTAGCAATGCCACGTCTACGCGACGTAAAATTTTCAAATTTATCTTCAATAACACCAATATGATTAACCCCATCTGCTTGCGGCGATGGGGTTTTTGGCATAAATTACTCTTCGTCTTCCTCTTCCTCTTCATCAGAAGGATAATAAAAAGTGGAGCGACCAGTCAAAATTGACTTACCGAGTGAAAGTGCTTTTTCTGCCTGCAATGTAGCTTTACGTCGCCACGTTGCTCGACGCTTATCGCGCTTAGATTTTGATGTTTTCTTCTTTGGAACTGCCATATAGCGTACTTCGCAATTTTTGACAACCTTCCTATTTTATGTCATTCCGGAAAAAATGGAAGAAAAATTCGAGATATGGAATTCAGACGACCCGCTCCCTAGAGACGAACCGACGGGTCGTCTCTACTTTTCTGCTGGTTGTGTCAACTGTTGGTTGAAGAGTAGGAGGGAACTGGCTGATTTAAAGTATGTAGCCCAAATTGCTGCATCGGGGCGATTGCGCCATTGCTCGCGGCTTACCCGTAGTTCTAAAATTGGTGCGATCGCGCCGTAATTTTGTCCAGAAACAATCACAGAAACGTCTGTAATGAAAATATCTTGGTCAAAGCTACGCTGGGCTGCGGCTCGTGCGGCTGCTTCTGCCCTTCTGAGCATGGTTTCGTAGGTTTCTTCTGGCAAGCGGTCAATAATTAAGTCTGCCCGTGCTGTATATGCATTGACCTGTTGTATGGTTGCAATCTCGGATACTAGCCAAATTGGTACGGATGTCAATAGCAATATTGCTGTTCCAACAATCCGGATTTGCTTGCGTAAGTATGGCATAAGTGGATTAAACGTGTTCAGAATTCGCTGCATAGGAAGAAAATTTATGTTGGAACTGGTGTTGAATGAGTGGTTGATACGAAGATTGACCATTGGGTGACTACTCCTGATTCCTGATCAACAAGGGTTTGATAATTTCAGTAAAACAGTTAGTTTAGCTATTTTAGTCATAAAAATTACCCATTTTTGATTTGAGAAATGGAAATTACTGAGGTTGATAAACATAGGTTAGCCTTGATTTCCTTTTCCAGCCAACTGTGGGAATAGGGAATATCAGGAGCAAGTAATTCACAGTAGCTGACGACAGGGCGGTACAGTTATTCGGAAACAGAAGGAAATGAATTGATACCTCCCCTCTATCTGCGCACCTATTTTCCCAAGTTCTATCGGTAAATTTAGACTTATATACAGTGATAGCGATGGCAAACAATTGGGCGATCGCAATTGGCATCAATCAATATCAATATTTTCAACCATTGATTTGCGCTCAGGCAGATGCTCAAGCAGTACGCGATTTTTTAGTCACCAAGGGTCGGTTTTCACCCCAGCAATGTGTTGTCATGAGTGATACTTCTCCTCCGATTGGCGACCGTTCTACAAAACCGACAAGGGAAAATATCATTTTACTGCTGGAAGATTTGGCAGCTGCTTGTTGGCGACCGGGGGACCGGGTATGGTTTTTCTTTAGCGGTTATGGTGTCAACGAAAATGGCAAAGATTATTTAATGCCTGTTGATGGTAATTACAAGCGGGTAGAAGAGACGGGTGTGGAAGTTGGTGCGCTGATGCAGTGTTTGCAAGCTGCAAGGGTGCAGGTGTTGCTGTTGCTGGATATTAACCGAGCAATGGGAACCTATCCAGATGCGTTTGTCGGTCAGGAAACGATTGAATTGGCTCAACAGCTACAGGTTTCGACGATTTTATCTTGTCAACCGGAGCAGTTTTCCTATGAAACTACGGAATTGGGTCACGGTTTTTTTACTGCGGCTTTATTGGAGGCTTTACGGTCGGGAAATGGCAATACTTTAGGAGAGTTGGAGGCATACTTGAGTGTGCGCACTCCTGAGTTGTGTCAACACTATTGGCGACCGACCCAAAATCCGGTGACGGTGATGAACTATGCTAAACAGAAAATTCTCGGTGATTTGAATCTGGAAACCGATTTGGATGCAGCAGCAATTGTGTTACCGGAGGAATTATTTTCTGCCGCAGTGGCTGCACCTCGACTAGAACCAACTCCCAAACCAGTTTCTCCAGCTATTCAATCAGCATCTATTGATTCTCCTCCCAATTGGGGTTATACCCATCTGGAACCACCGGAAAATCAATCTGTCTCTTCCGATCATACTCCCTCCCTTCCCCCTTCCCTTCCCCCTGCGAATTCAGTATTAACGGATAATACCTCGGCTTTAATTAAAACCCCCCAAAGACCTCTTTTACGCACCCTCTGGATACATTTGCTGCTGTGGAGTGTCAGTGCAGCTTTGGCAATGGGGTTAATTTTATTTCTCGCTATTCGCCATCGGGAAGGAAACCAAACTCCTACTGAACCGACCACCACTGCAACTCCCTTATCGGAAACCTCTGCCAATTTTCAGCCTGTACCCAAATTGTCTTCTGTTCCTTCCCAACCTTTTCCTACCCTGAGTGCGACTCCAGGTTCAACTTCCTTCGCTCAACCGCGCAAATCTTCACCTAGTAATGCCTTGACTATGCCTCTAGCGGTAGATGGGGAGGAAAAACCACCAGATACACCCCTAGTAGCCACTACCCCAACTCCGACCCATCAACCTAGCCAAGATGGTCGGGAACTAGCTCGAACGGAATTGGCAAAATTGGGACTTAAACCCTATCTTCCCCGCGATTTAAAAGCCGCGATCGCCATCGCTAGTAAAATTAAACCCGATAGTCCCCAGTATGCCCGGGCACAAACCAATATTAAAATTTGGAATCAAATGCTACTAGAAATCGCTACCACTCGCGCTCAAAAACGCCAGTACACAAATGCGATCGCGGCTGCTGAATTGATTACCAAAAACCAACCCATGTACTCGGAAGCCCAAAGTTCCATCAGTCAGTGGCGTAGTGATGCTAAACGTTATTTTGGCAACAAAACCGTGGTGGAAGCCGCCCAAAAGCTAATTAAACCTGGTCAAGCATCTACCTATAATCGGGCAATTGAGGTGGCTAAACGTGTTCCTAGCGGCGAACCAGGGGCTGATATCGCCGAAAATGCTATCGATAAGTGGAGCAAGCAAATCCTCAAATTAGCCCAGGAACGAGCTAATAAGGGTGATTATCAAGCCGCGATCACTACTGCAATTTTAGTTCCGGAAGATACCCCAGCGCGAGATCAAGCCCAAAAGTCAATCACAATCTGGAAAACTCGTCTTAAAAGGGGCTAAGTAATTTGTAATTCGTAATTCGTAATCGCCGCTACGTGGAAAGCAAGCTGCGTAATAGCCTGCGGTAAGGTTGCCATTATTTTAATTAATGGGTGAAGGAGGGCACGTAGTAGCGCTAGTCTACGACAACCCTGCGGCTATAGCGCCTTGGATTAACGCTTTTTCAGAGCTAGAGCCACTACTACCTACAAACCCCTCAAAACTAAAACTTATGTGGTCGAGTACTACGCCAAGGCTATTAGTAAGCAGTACATCTAGCCTACTTCCTACTCCCTAATCCCTATTCCCCTTAAGTTGTAGGGATTTGTGAGAAATACAGGTATAGTCTCGCAAATGAGGAGAATATTAAAATTTGTAAAAAAAAGCAGCATAAATGCTGTTTTAACTATATAAATTCAATACGGGGATCACGTTCACCGTGTTTTTATGAGAATTTCGATTAATCTGGTGATCCCGTTGTTAAATTATTTGCTAGTGCCAGACATCCAAATTTTCTAGGGTGTCATTGATCACCTCAAGGTCCAAGCTTGTTTAATTGTTTAACTTGTTTGGCAATTTTTTTTAAATTCAAAGCACTCAACTGCGGAAAACGCGCTGAAAAGCGTTTTCAACAATTGAGTATACTCTTTTCCCAGTAAGGTTTGGCTCACCTAGCAAATGACTTGCTGACAGTTAACTTTGTACACAGCTATTCAACAGGGAATAAATCAGAAGTAGCCGAGTGACTTAATTCGGTGGTCTATCTCGTAAATTTTTGATGTGTACAAACTCGAATTAACGGACAATTACAGGTTTAGTTACAGGTTGGTAAACAGTGGTTCAGGATGGAAACTAGAAATTGTTGACCTAATCAATTAACAATACTGAGTTACATCCTCACCACATTCATCAGCGAGGTAACACAATGCTCGGAAGCGTAAACCAACAACCTCTTCATACAAGGGATTCAGTTTACAAAGAGGGGGGATATGGAAAATGGTTTTGCCGAAAACCTTGATATCCCGTTCAAAAGGACACTGGGGTGGAACTAGGCGACAAACTCGATGGGCAAAATTGCGATCGCGCACCTGAATGTTATCGATAAACTGGCGTAGAGGCTTGAGAACATCAAACTGAGAAAACGGACATTTTTTCGGTTTTGAAGTAGAAGTTAACGCCTGGTTTGCTTCTTCCTCTGTGGAATTGAGTGAAACCCAACTCGCGAAAAAAATCTTGTGGCTGGTATTATTAAATACCTTCATGGTTCACTCCTCTGAAAGAATTGAGGGCTTGGAACTACATCGAAGAAAAACTACAACTCAATCACGACCGTTCCCGGATGATTACTAGAATTCTGGACGAAATTTTGGCAAAATCGTTTCGGTGCAAGTTGAGACAACTTGCTACTGTCTAGTTAACCGTAATTTTTGCGGAACGGGTAGTGTAATGTTGTCATCTTGTCAATAACTTGACTTAATTAAACTTTTCATCAAGGCATCTGCCTACGGGAAGAAATGTAACACAAAAAAAATACTTTGTGTCAATATACTGGACAAGTATTGACAAAAATCTATACTAAGCACATGGAAGTGCTGATAAAAGTTATATATTTTCAGGATTTTTGAGTGAGATACCCATTTCTGTCTTCATTTGATATTGAGGATATTTTTCAGACGGTATCCCAAAACCATGTGTCACTGTATCTGAAGAAATATATCCTTCAGCGACACACGTGAAACCATATCGATTTAGCACCAAGCCCTAATCTTTTGCTCATATGCTAATTTAACTTGTCAAGTCAAACAGTGTGTATCGCTACGTTATACATATTTTTCAGGGAGAAATCAGGTTGTGGAATATTCCTCCCTATTGGGTTGGGTACAAAATTGCCAAAGTTTAGCGCTCAAAATTAGCCGCAGTTCGGGTAGTATTTTGATTTTTGTCAGTAGCAGCGACCCGAACCGAATAACTTTCAACATAAACATGCTTGGACAAGGAAGTAACTGGTGTACCGTGTAAAATACCAGTTAACGCCATAGATAGCATAAAACCAGCAGCAGCAGCAGCAATTAAGGAAATATTATCTTTCACCTTTAACCCTTAATCAGAATTACCATAAAAATAACAACAAGACTATAACTCAAGATTCGGGAATATCGCAGTTATCGTTGTTGACGCAATCGGGGATTGATGATTTCATTCAACCCTTCCCCAAACAAAGACAAACCGACCACCATCAAAGTCATGGCTAATCCAGGGAATAAAGCTGTCCACCAAATCCCGGTAGGTAAAGCTTGCAAAGCCAATTTTAAATCATGTCCCCATTCAGGTACTTCGGGAGGTAAACCCAGTCCTAGGAACCCTAAACCACCTAAAACCAGAATGGCATCAGCTGCATTCAAGGTAAATAGTACAGGAACACTTTGAATTACATTGAAAAATAAATACTTAGATAAAACTTGCCAAGTATTCGCACCAATTGCTTGAGCTGCTTCAACAAATACCTCCGTTTTCACACTCACGGTATGGTTGCGAACAACTCGATAATACTGGGGAATATAGGCAATACTTATAGCGATCGCAGCGTTTAATATCCCCCTACCGACAATAAAAGCCAGAGTGACAGATAGCAACAGTCCAGGAATTGTATAGATACTATCCATTAAGAATAGTAAAGCTTTATCCCAGCGACCACCGACATAACCGCTAACCATTCCCAAGGGTACACCAACAAGCATACTCAAGGATGTCGCTAATATTACCACTTGTAAAGCAGCTTGCGCTCCAAATAAAGTCCGTGAAAACACATCATAGCCTTGACGACTAGTACCAAACCAGTATTTTCCAGAGGGTGGGACATGTATGGGATTACTTAAGGATTCAGTGGGGTTTTGTAGTAAACCAATAGACTGCAATAGGGGTGCAAGTAGAGCAATCAAAATAAAAAATACCGTAATTACCAATCCAATCAGCATTAAACGCTGGGATAAACTGGAGGTTTTTGACAACCGTAAAAATTGTGGTAGCGGACTTCTGGTGACAGCCATAGTAATTATTAAGTTGGTGGGAAAAATTATCTTTGTGGTCAGGGAAAGACGTAACATGTTACGTCCGTACTAGGAAGTAGGGGATGTAAAGCCGAAGAGTAATTATACCAATTTGCAAAAATCATACAATAGACAAATTTTGTAGAGACGTAGCACTGCTACGTCTCATGGTCTGGATGTGTGGCAAACATTTTTTGAATCGGTAAATATAGAGGAATGATATAGGACTCCTAT
>CALJJQ010000163.1 GCA_937973965.1 uncultured Calothrix sp.
GGTTAAATATTTATCTCCTGGTAACAATCTTTCTTGAGGTTTATAGACTTCAAATATCAGAGGAAAAGTCATTCCAGATCAAACACCGTATGCTGTAACCGCAACAATACCATTGTCTGTTTTACCGAAGTTTCCAATATATTGTCGTTTGACGTAATCTGTTGTATCTCCTTTTTTCCTATCCCCTGTTTCGTCAATAATTAGTACTATTGGGCGACCTTGAAGAACGTATAATCTTAATTCTAATCGCTGCCTTCTTAATTCTTCTACATCCCAAGGTGATTCTGTGAAGAAATGGTGTAATGGTTGATGATTTTCTAGCCCTACAACTTTTGCTATCGATGGCAGAGTTTTACGTTTGATATCAGATACCATACCCATATGTAGGTACTTAAAAGCCTCAAAACTTCTAACTTCTGGGAATATGTTTTGATCAATTTGGCAGTATTCGTCTATAAATTTGACTGTGGATATCGGTTGACGAGGCTCTACCATAGTCCAGACATGACTTTTAGGGGTTGTCACTGATTATCCTCTCACGAGAGTGACAAAAGAGGGCTAAGAATCACTGTCAATTAGCGCCTATTGGATTGTTGTTTTCGGCAAAGTTGCTTTCCAAGCTTTTAATCAACCAAATTTCACCTAATATCGATTCTCTTGTACTTTGCAATCAATTAAACTAGAATAATCAACGGTTACAGCCCCTGATATGTAGCAAGCATTAGCGTAAACGATATAAAAGGAGTGGGTTTCCAAACGAGGATTTCTATTTCTATGAGATGTAACAATGCTACGTTTCTACAAAACTCATCTGTCGCATTCTTTTTTCAAGTTGGTATTATTGATTGCTTGCTGGAAATTAATATAAAATACCGTCTTCCCTAGACACGCTCCGCACGGCTTCTCTTCCAGAGGAAAACGGTATTCATTAAATATACTTAATATCTAGATACTTAATTTACATTTGGTCAAGTTGTTTACGCAACTCTTCCAATTCCTTGTCTACCACTTGGTTCGATTGGGATGCTGGTTGGGAGGGGGTGGTGGTAGTTTCTGTTGGAGCTTGGGGTAATGCTTGTTGTTCCGGTGCGGGAGCAAGGGAAGCCTTAAGAGCTGCGAGTTCGTCATCGATATCGCTACTCGATTCTAGGGCTGCAAATTGCATTTCCAGGTCATTACTAGCTAGTTCCGCAGCCGATTGCGCTCGTGCTTCCTGCATGAGGACTTTTTCTTCCATCCGCTCGAATGCAGCCATTGCGCTATTGGTATTCATACTCTGCACCATACCCTGTAGTTGCTCTTGGGCTTTGGCGGAGGTAATGCGGGCTTTGAGCATTTCTTTCTTGGTTTTTGCCTCGGAAATTTTGCTCTCTAGCTGAATCAAGTTGCGTTTGAGGGATTCAACCTGGACGATTTGTTGATCTAAACTAGCTTTGAGGGCAGCTGAGGATTCGGTAAAGGTTTTTTTGCGCTCCAGAGCTTGTCGGGCTAAATTCTCATCACCTTTTTGGATTGCTAATTGGGCGTTACGCTGCCACTTATTAATTTCACTTTGGGCATCATTATATTGCTTTTCTGTGCGTTTTTGGGCTGCGATCGCCTGTGCAACTCCTTGACGCAGTTGGACTAAGTCCTCCTGCATTTCTAGAATCGCTTGCTCTAGCATCTTTTCTGGGTCTTCAGCCTTACTAACCAAATCATTTAAATTAGCACTAACGACCCGTTTAATCCGATCAAATAATCCCATAATTTATTCTTTCCTTATCTCCGATTTACCAACCACCAGGGCTGTTTACATTGCTACTATACTAACTCTAAATATTAATTAGTTAGGGTAAGAAGAGGACAATCAGTATTATCAATTTTTTCCTTTTGCCTTCGACATAACTACCCTACTGACTATTCTCCAAGTCCTGTTTCAGGGTAGCTATTTCTTGGTCAATATTAGCACCTCCTTCCAGAGCAGCGATTTTTTCCTCCAACTCATCCTTCCCAGCTAGTTCTAAAACCTCATTTTTAGCTTCTAGTTGTAAGATTTTGTCTTCTACTTTTGCAAATACACTGGTACTAGTACTTTTCCCGGAAATCTCATCAAGAAGTTCTTGCAAGCGTACAGAAGCCTCAGCCGACCGCAGTCGAGCAATATACATTTCTTTTTTGGTTTTAATTTCGGTAATTTTTAACTCCAAGCCACGCATGTCTTTTTTAAGTTTAGCGATTACTTCCCGTTGTTGGGCAATTTCCGAGTTTAATGTGTTGGCGGTATCTTGGTAGGATTTGCGTTTGCTGAGGGCTTCGCGGGCTAAAGGTTCGTTTCCCTGTTGTATAGCCAATTGAGCGCGTTTGTACCATTCATCAGCCGTCATTTGGGCATTAGCGATTTGTCTTTCAGTGCGTTTGTGGGTAGCGATCGCACTGGCTATTCCCTGACGTAATTCTACCAGTCGATCTTGCATCTCCAGTAAGGTTTGTGCTAGTACTTTTTCCGGGTCTTCGGCTTGATTGGCAAAACTGTGCAAATTTGCCCGTACAACCCGATTAAATCGCTCGAATAATCCCATTTTACCAACTCCACAATCTCACAAATCATTTTTCTTGCCAACACAGAACAGGCAGTCAGTCTGTTCCACAACACCAGATTTTTCTAGCTTCTGTGTATAGCATAACTAGGGTTGGTAGGGACGAGCATCTAAACCTTTGGCTTTGAGTTCTGCTAGGAGTTTTTTCGCTCGTTCTTTGGTGGAAACTGCACCGACATGAATATATTTGCGATCGCGTGACAAATAGGCATCGGGTACTATTTTTTGCGCATTGGCTAGGGCTGTTTCTCCCTGATTTTCGACAACAAATTGATACATTCCGTTGGGAGATGGTTTCAAGTCAGCGTCTGTGATGGGTTGGGGTTGGGGAGTGGGTTGAGCAGTTGGTTGAGGTGGGGTGGGAGGTGCTGGATTAATTGGCTGTGCTGGTGCAACTGGTTGGGTTACGGGGTTGGGTTGCTGGTTGACGACGGGTGGAGATGTTGGAGATGGTTTGGGGGTTAACCCCACGATGTCATTGGGGTTTTTGACTTCGGGAAATTCATCGTTTGCGAGGTTAGGATATTGGGGAACCGGGGTAAGTTGGGGTTCGACGGGGGCTGAATTTGCTCCGGAAGATGGGTTATTTTCGCTACTGTTGGTTTGGTTCCGAGGAAATAGTTTACTAAAGTTAAGTTCGGGAATAAATTTGGGTTGAAATAAAACTATTCCCAAGATAGCGCTTGCTACGACCAGTAGGAGCATGGAGCCAATCCCTAGTGGGGATAGAAGGCTATTACTTTTCTGATTTTGCTGGGAATTGCTTGGGGATTGAGGTTCTGATTCGGTCAAACTGCGCAATAGCGCTTCTGATGATTCGAGGTAATCATCGGGTTCGGATGTCCCTGGGACAGCAAATTTTGTATCTTTTGAGGTGGAGTTATTGTTGGTTTTACTTACTGGGACAATACCGGCTGAATTTAATTGGGTTTCCCGTGTTGGTGCTGTTGCCAATTTTTGTGGTTCTAATTCTGGATTCAATTCTGCTGAAGGGAAGGAATTAATTTCTTCTATATCTGGGTTTGTTTGGGTTTGCGGTGGTGTGGAGATATTTTGGTTAGTTCCCGGTATTTCGGTTAGTGGTAGTTTACTTTCTCGATTTGAATCAATGGGAGAATTTTCGTGAACTTCTGTGAATGATGGAGGGGTAGGTAAATCTGTTGCTGATGGTTGACTCGTCGTAGCCTGATTTTCTGGATTAGCTGCTAAGTTAGGGTTATCGACTACAAATGATGGTGGATTCGCACCAAATAAAGGTGTGCGCATCCCTTGAGGACGAGTTCGACGATAACGGGCTAATTCCTGGTCTAGTTGCACCTCCAAACTGGCTAAAGCTGCGGCTAATTGGGGTTTGATTGGGGATGATTGACTTGGTTGGGATGGGTAAGAACCTGGATAGGTGAGAGGATTTTGACTCATGGCTGGTGTGGGGTGGATTTTTTCACAAGTTGATTGTATCTGGGAGGGGGTGAATCGGGAGATGGCGATCGCAAACTCCCTCTTAAAAATAGAAAGTAGGGAGTAGAGATGACCCGTAGATGCGTATAGCACACCTTCCCCTAAAGTCGGGTTTTCTGTAAGTGAAAGGAAGATAAATTGTAAATTATAAATATATCTATGGGTGGATAATGTATCCAAAAAGCCGTATGTCTTGGCAGTCTGTTAATGATATTTTAGACAAGTTAGAAATTCAAGCCCAAATTCGTGCCCAACCTTTCCAACGAGTCTTATGTGTATGGAATGATGTTGTTGGTCTACCTGCTGCTGTCCACTCCCGTCCAATTTCGATGCAACGTCAAGTCTTACGTGTTGCCACATCCAGCGCTGCTTTTGCTCAAAATTTGATGTTTCAACGCCAGAAAATTCTTCAGGGTTTAAATTCCCACCTCGACCAACCTTTGATTGATCTGCGTTGTTCGACTGCGGGTTGGCATCTTCCTCTAACTCCGACTCAGGAGCTAAAACCCTCTTTGCAGGAACATCCTAGCTATATTTATAATACCAATCACCTCACTGAACAAACTTCTTCCCCAAGTCATATTGGTGCTGGATTAACCTCCCAGGAATTAACTTCTCGAGAAAATGTCAATATCGCTTTTGCATCCTGGGCACAAAAAATTAAAATACGCAGTCATAATTTACCCCTTTGTCCCCAGTGTCAAGCTCCTACTCCCCCTGGAGAGTTACAGCGTTGGGGTGTGTGTTCTTTGTGTGTTGCCAAGCAGTTTACCAATAATTTGGGGAATCATAGGGAGTAGGGAGTGGGAAAACTACTTCTTACACCCATCTGTTTTTGGTGTCAGCATTACACATAGGCTACTCCCAACTCAGAGGCTAGTACAAGTTGGCGGAAACATCCAGACCATTTGTCTGGTAACTATGCTTTACGTAATCATCTAGTGCGTGAGGGCTACCGCCTTCATTCACGAGGTGTTAGCCCTCGCACCCTTGAGTTCCCACGCGGAGTATGGGAGCTAGGAAAATTGTCGGCGTATTTACGCCGTAGGCTACTCGTTTGAGGGATTTTTGATGTTGGAGGAGAAAGAAAGTAATTATCTTTCGACATCTCCATCACAATTATATGGTAGCTTCATTCCCCTTTCTGAATAGCACCTCAAAATTTCCAGATTTACCTCCGAGGATTGATTTAATATCACCAAAAATCTCCTATTCAAGATTTTTTGAATCTGCTAGCTATATCCATAGCTGGTTTTTTTTCGATTGATCCCCGTTACGTTTTTTCTATAAATACATATATTAACAAATGTAAATATTATATTTATTTACAACTATAATGATTGAAAAATATGAAACAAAGATAAAAAAAAACTAAAGCTTAAAATAGTATCCATAGGGCTAAAACATATATAAAATCTAGTTTTCTTTTAGAAACACCGTATTTATGTCTAGTTAGAAAATATATAAATATCGGTTCTGCCAAAGCGGCAAAAAACATGAAAGAGATAAAACAATTAACTTCTGCTTGTAGATATTGTCGTTATTATCAGCCTGAAGGTCGTCGCGGAGGAACTTGTAATCGCCTAGGAGCGCCAGTTCTTAGCCACTGGAAGGCTTGTAGTTTAGCTTTACCACCTTTTGCTCCTTCTTGGGAGAGTTTGGAAAATGCTTGGAACTTAACTGAATCAATTGAATTACTTCCTTTTGCTACGAATTTAGAAAAATCTCCATCCAAACATCGGGAAGACCCGAATCCACGTAGTTTAACAACCGTTGCATCAAATGCTTCGGGAAAATAGTGGTGAGTAATATGATGTCCGGTTAATTAACCATAATTAACCGGACATCATATTAATTGAGAAATCCAGTCTGCGACTTTACGACCGTTCCATAGTCCCCCTTCTGCTGGCGGTTCCTGTAATGCTTGCCAAAGATACGCTTGTTGAACA
>CALJJQ010000164.1 GCA_937973965.1 uncultured Calothrix sp.
TGATACTCGGAGTGGTCGGGGTGGGTGTATCGGGAGCAGCAAAGACAATTTCCCGAACAGGTGCTTCCCGATAGCTAATGACAGGGTTGGTGATGGTTGTATTTGCATTATCGGTATTTGTATTGCTCGTGTTTGTCTGGACTGTAGATGCTAATCTAGATGGACGACTGGGGCGATTTAAGCTTAATCTACTACTAGGGGGGGAAGGTGCTGGTAAAATGGGATTAGCAGCGATAGGAGTAGCAAAACCGCGAAAATTCACTTGTCCTGCAATTTTTTTCTGATCAATCCGATTTCCCACCGAGAGGATGGGTTGCTTGGCGGCATTGGCATTGATATCATAACGGGCATTGTTGCGAAAATCGTTATTACCAGGTTCCCCATCACTACCCAAATCGGGATTTGCTTGAGCGATCGCCACTAGTCCATCTTCCCGATTACCTTGAATCAGGTTCTGACGCAAAACAGGACGAGCATTGGCTTGAACAATCACCCCAGCCCGATTATATTGGATGTGGTTACCTGTAATTACGGGTTCGGCATTTTGGGCAATATTAATCCCAAAGCCTGTTTGTTGAAAAATATTTTCACTAATTTCGGGACGAGCAGAACCAGAAACCGTCACACCGTTGGCTCCATTCCGGTAAAAGTAATTTTGACTGATTTTGGCTGTAGCATTCCCCGTCACCGCAATACCATCTTGAACACTACCAGTAAAGGTATTGCCTACAATTTGCGGATTTGTTGATTCAATCCACATCCCATAACCCCGTCCTTGGGGATTGGTAATCGTCACTCCCGCGACAGTGACATTATTACCAACCACTAGAGTGGTATTTTGTCTGCCAAAACTACGACTGAGATATTCCCCACCTCCTTGAATCAGGATTCCCCGTCCTTTACCTGCCGTATCGCCTTGGATACTAATTCCTGATTTAATAAGTAAAGGGAATTCTTCGCCACTAGCACTAGAATAGGTTCCCCGACCTAAGACAATCACTGTGTTAGGTTGAGCAACTTGCAACGCTCTAGTAATCGTTCGCAAGGGAGTAGCTTCCCTACCGTTATTATTGTCATCTCCACTGGTTGGGTTGACAAATAACACATTCTCCTGAGAAATTATTCTTCCACCCCTGTCGTTGGTGGAAAGACTGGGAGTTTGTGCATAAACGCTTGTCGCTAGACCCAAGTTCATCCCCAACAACAAGAATGACACTTGTATCGTGGCTTGAAGGAGAGTAGGAACGACTGAATTTGTTATATAGTATTTGACCATAGGACGGCTTTGCTGCGTTGTGGAAAGGAATTATCAAAGGGAAGGAGAAAGTCACCTGTTACCGGACTTTTTTCACCTCGTAAGACTTTTTTATACCTTAACTAGCGAACTGTCGATATTTTTCGCACACAATCTTGATTCATATGTTTTTTTTGATACAAATTAATTGAGTAACAGTGATATCAGAGAATAGCAAAAACTCAGATTTTCCCATTTCAGTTTGTTGACTGTTGACCGTTAACTGTTAGCAGAAAATTGGAAGTTTTATGAAGATAAAATCAAAGTCAAAAAAAACTATAGGAAAAAATTACCAATATGAACTGGGCTGCCTGTTACGATAAAAGCACGAATGGGGTTGAAGTAATGGTCGGGGGATATAGCCGTAATGGACAGATTCAGCAAGTAGTTTGCCGTATTCTCGATGCGAATTTAGACCGAGCTCGTGAAGGTTTACGGATTATCGAAGAATGGTGTCGATTTGGATTAAAGGATAGTAACTTAGCCTCCCAGTGTAAGCATTTGCGGCAAGAAATTGCCCATTGGCATACTGCGGAGTTGCGTGCTGCTCGCGACACCTTGGCAGATGTGGGTACGGATTTATCCCATCCCCAGGAAGAAACCCGTCAGGATATTTTGGCACTACTCCAGGCGAATTTTTGTCGAGTGCAGGAAGCTGTCAGGGTACTGGAGGAATACGGAAAACTGTACCACCCCAATATGGGTAAAGCCTTTAAACAAATGCGTTATCAGATATACACCCTAGAAACCAATTTAATGGGGTATGAACGTCATCGATTATTACAGCGATCGCAATTGTATTTAGTCACCTCTCCTTCCGAAAAATTATTGGAAAATGTGGAAGCAGCCCTCAAGGGTGGATTAACTTTGGTACAATACCGCGACAAGGAGACAAACGACTCTACTCGCTTGGCTATTGCTCAGAAATTGCGACAATTATGCCACAATTACGGTGCTTTAATTATTATTAATGATCGCATTGATTTAGCGATCGCTGTTGATGCCGATGGGGTACATTTAGGACAGGAGGATATGCCTATTGCCACGGCTCGCCAGTTACTCGGACCACAGCGCTTGATAGGTCGTTCTACCACAAATCCGCAAGAAATGCAACAGGCAATTGCCGAAGCCGCAGATTATATCGGTGTCGGTCCTGTATACGAAACTCCTACTAAAGTGGGAAAAGCTGCTGCGGGTTTAGAATACGTTTCCTATGCAGCCAAAAATTGTCCTATTCCCTGGTTTGCCATTGGTGGTATCGATCCCAATAATATTAACGATGTCATTGATGCGGGAGCGCAACGAGTAGCAGTTGTTCGCAGTTTAATGCAAGCGGAACAACCAACCCTAGTCGCTCAGTATTTACTCTCCCAACTCAATCGCGTTCAACCGAAAGCCCATCTTTAGGATGGAGGTCAAGAAGGGAGAAGGGAAATTGAATAATAGACATCTCCAGAAATTCAATATTAACCCTGATGACACAAGAATTTGAGTTTCTTTGTTGGAGATGTCTAATATATAGATACTATGGGAATCATATTTGATTTCTGAAAATACCCATTACCCCGAAGCTTGTCATACAAAGCTGTATTTCTCGGTATATCTAACAAGATTCAAGTAGGATTCCGATATAAGTTTACGCCGAGGGAGTGTTAATCCGCATCCCCAGTTCCCGATTCTCAATTCACAATCATTCAATATGGTGCAAATTCAATTACAGGTGAACGGTGAAACCCGTCACTGCTCCGAACAAATTAATTTACCAAAACTACTCACGGATTTAGGTTTTAATCCCCGCTTGGTGGCGGTAGAGTACAATGGGGAAATACTCCACCGCCAGTATTGGGAAACCACCGTGATTCAACCAGGTGATCGCTTGGAGGTTGTCACCATCGTTGGTGGTGGTTAGTCGTAAAGGGGTAGCCTAAATGTACTGCTGACACCATAGCCGATGAAAGTGGTTTTTCTTACTATTTACTACTCCCGTCACGGACTGTTCCCTATTCCCTACCCTCACGAAAAGGCTTTTTCCGCAGACCCTATTTAATTTCCAGTAATTCCACATCAAAAATCAGTGTCGCATTGGGGGGAATTGGACCAACTCCAGCTTCACCGTAACCTAGTTGTGGGGGAATAACCAATTGACGACGACCACCGACTTGCATTGTCCCTACACCCTCATCCCAACCTTTAATCACTTGTCCAGTTCCAATTGCAAATTCAAAAGGCTGATTGCGATCGCGGGAGCTATCAAATTTTGTTCCGTCTGGAAGTGTACCTGTGTAATGAACAACAACTGTCTGTCCAGTTTTTGGTGTTGCACCAGTGCCAACTTTCAGGTCAGTATACTTTAATCCAGAGGGAGTAGTTACTTCTTTGCCGGATGGGGTGGAAGTGGGGGAGGATGTCGCGGTTGGGGTTTCTGTCGGTGTGGTAGTTGTACTTGCTTCGGTGGCTACTGGTGTGCTTGTTTCTTCTGAGGAGGTTTGCGTGTTGTCTGGTGATTCACACGCAAGGGTTAAACAGCAAGCAGCTATTAATCCAGTTCGCCATAAAATTGCTTTGAACATGATTGATTTTTCACACCGTAAAATCTACAAGTCCCTAGTGTAATCTATTCCCCAAAATGGCAAGGACGGTATTCCGAATATCAAGTGATTAGGGAAGTTTAATTCTAAGGGCATATTGTATCCGGATCTACCCCTAGTTCACGCAGTTTTTCCCCTAGCAACTTCGCACGTTCTGGTTGCTGTTGAATTTGTTCTTGAGGGGTCAAATAAAGCTGATCTGTTTGGTCATATCAAATATAACCCTGGAATTAATTCCTGTAATTCGTTATCCATTGGTGTTTCATCGGAGTCGGGAAGTTCGTCAGCAGAGGGCAGATATTTGCATAAGTTGTACTCTAACATGATTATGTTTCCCTATAGTTCCCTATTCCCTATTCTTTTCCTACCACAAACTTAATTTACCAACTATAAATTTCCCGACTAATTGGCATATCTTCATTATCAAAATTTACCACCCAAGCATCAGACTCATAACCCGTTAAGCATACTAAACAAACAGCTTGATAAGTGGGTAAATGATTTTTCATCCGCAAACAAAACCAACCCACCTGAAGATTTGGCAATGCATAGCCAGAATGAAGAGACACATCGATTATTGCCCTTTCAACAATTACATGCATATTTTGGATAATATGGGATGCTAAATTCAGTAAAGGCGGATAGGGTGCGTGGGTATTTCCTTCAATATAGAATTCAATATCTAGCTCCGAAATTGTGCCACACCAAGATGGATTGGGGAATAGTTGGGTATAGGAATAATTGGGGGGTGGATTATCACTATAATGCAAGTTTTCTAATTTCCAACTACACATATTCTCTCAATTGGTAGGCAAAGGGACAATCGGCTAATGCATTTACTCAGACTCCAATGGTTCTGAAAACGTGCCCTGGTGTAGACTACTTTTATTGTAGGGGAACCATAGAAAGAATACAGGAGACAGGAGAAGGTGCGGAGGGGAATTTTAATAATACTAAGATACTTAGAGGTATACTAATATCCCAGTAGTCCATGTGATTAAATTTAAAGGTATGTAGTAGTGGCTCTAGTGCCGATAAAGCTTTCATTTAGTATAAAGGCACTATACCTGCAGGGTTGTCGTAGACTAGCGCTACTACGAACCTCCAAAGCTAATTAGCTTTACTACGGGGAATATGGGTATAAATTTGCGCGCCTTGAGCATCAAAAACGAACAGGGGTAAGTCCGCATTATCACTGATAGCCTCTAGGGCTGTTTGTAAAGTTTGCAGGTGATTAGTGACAAGGGTGACATTCTCGGTTTTACCAGCGACGGGTTGCAAACTCGCTTCTAAAGTCTTTTCGTAATCGGGTGTCATCCGCACAGTGATTGCCCGATTTGCTAAACTAAAGTTACAAATTCTGGTTGTACCTTGACAGGTTTTTTCCAGGTCGCGTCGGGCAATCTCGATTTCATCGGGGTTAATTATTTGAGTGCGTGCCTGTTCGAGGGCAGATGTATACAAATCGACTAGGGGTTGGGCTTGGGAATAATGACTTGTCCCTGGTGCAACTTGTCGAGCAAGGTTCAGGGCTTGTTGCCATAGACTGACTGCTTGTTGCCATTGACTGTTTTGCATGGCGGTTTGGGCTTGTTGAGCAGTGTTACGGGCCTGATTATATAATAAACCAGAATTTTGCTCATTGCGGACGCGGGTTTGGGCAGCGATGAGTTTGGGTTGATAGACTTTGAGTAATTGTTGGGCTTGTAGATAAACTGGACTGGTTTGGGGGATGTTTTGGAGGGCATTAATTACCGTTTGCCAAGTATTTTGGGCTTGTTGGAATTCAGGGAGGGTTTTGGCTGTAGTATCCCGTTGACTAGCTGTAGTTGCGATCGCTTTGGCTGCATTTAGGTGTTGTTGCCATCTTCCCTGGGCGAGTAGTTGTACGTTTACAGATTGTAATCCATTGCGGTACAGGGATAACCGAGTTTGGGCAATTTGGTAGAATGCACTGTGAGGACGGATTGCCTCTAGGGGTGCGATCGCATTGCGCCATAGCTGTTGACGTGTATACAGGTCGTTAATATTGTCTGTAAAGCTTCTGGTTTGTTGAATGGCTGTGACACCTTTTTCCCAACCCATAATCATGTGGTTGACAGCTTGGGATTCCGTTGATAATTTGGCTGTTAAACTGGCTACTTCCGCAGATCGAGATGACCATCTGGGAATTGCTTTGAGGTTAATTTTTGTTTCTTCTATGCGGGTTTGGAGTTGCTTTAAATCCCTTTCGTTGTTAGCATTTTCGCCTAACTGTTTTAAATCTAAATCTAATTGACGTGCTGCTTGTAGTGCTTGACACTCACCCAGCACACAGGGACGAGTTAATACGTATGTCGCGCCGCAAGTTCCGGTAATTCCAGTAATCAACAAACCCAGGAAAATGTTAGATAATCCTGAAGATTTAGACCAAGATGATGATTGAATGTCTGTGTTTGTTTCCATTTCTGCCTGCATTCGCAGGGGAGGAATGGATTTAGTTATCGATTGGAGAGTGACTAATGAACTTGATTTTCTTAGGGTTAATGCGGAACTATGTTCTGGGGTGACAGCAGAATTTGTTGAATGGGTGTGTCGGATTTTAAAGGTGACGATCCGTTTGGCGTAGGGACGTTTTACCCCCAGTTTGCGGAAAAAAAACTCCACCTTGTGTGTAATATATTCTGGATGTGATTCCATTGTTTGTGCCAACAACACGACAATTGTGTCTGGTGCAATGGCAATCTCTTGCGGATGTTCAATTAGTACCATGACACGCTGATGGGAAATGGCACAGCGTACCTGAATTTTCTGACTATCAGTAATTTCCCCAGTTAATTTATGTGAAAAGATTTGTGCCAAGACCAACAATTGTTCATTGTTCGGTATTGGGGAAACACAATCCGATTTTTCCAAAGATGGGGATTGGTGGACTTGATTAATCGAATGCAACTGCACAGGCTAACCAACTAAATATTTCAAGGGCGAACAAGTTGACACTTGTTTTAGCACAGTTTATTTTTATTTCCCAAATTAAAAATGACTTTTTCTGCAACTTGCGAAACTCAACTCCACCGGATAGGTCTAACTCGTTGGAAATCAACACCACAAAAATATCGCAATTCTATTTCCGTAGTCCAAAATATTGGTTTTGACTGTTGACTGAACTGTCAACGGTTAACAGTCAACAACCCTAGATGTAAGATTTTCAAAATCATTTAAGGATTGCGATCGCAAAACTAGAATTCTCATTCACAGTTACTTATCCTGTATTTTTTCCTCAATCATATGTTCAATCGCATCCGCCGTTTATTTAACCAGTTTTTCCGTAATTCCCGCACAATCAACAACGAACCTATCAATAAAGTTAGTTTGATTGTAATTATTTTGATTGATATTTTTATCTTGATTAATGTATTTACAGGTCTCGATAATATCAGTCAATGGTACTTAAGTCCTGAACAGGTTTATCCCTGTTATCAAGAATGGCAAAGTTACCGGACTCAAACTCATCCAGGAAAGGATTTTGATATCGTCAGAACGGCATTTCTAGATATTAATATTGAACCGAAATCATCTTTACTCAAAACCTATCAAGCGGTAGAAACTGAACATCTAGGTCAAGTTTCTACAATTTGCCTAGATTATGCCCAGTTGAAGGATGGAATTAACAATTCGGAAAATCAAAAAATTGTTAAAAGTATCGAACAAAAGCAACGAAAAATAAACAATCTAGAGGATAAAAACCAAACTATCCGTTCCCAGTATGATTCGAGTTTGTTGGAAAAAATTGCTGGACAACCTCGCGAACAGTCGATAAATGTTGTCGGTGCAGAAAAAGCAAAAATAGAGTTAGATAAAAACAACCGCAGTATTGGTATACTCAAGCAGGAAATTACTAGTTTAAAAAACCAATTAATTGCCAAGCCAGAAACTAGTAATTTTTTGAATATCCTCCAAAATCAGGATAAATTTACAACCGTAGAAACTGGATATAAACGCTCATCCTTCTGGTATCCCACCATTCAACTGGGTTTCCAATCCCTTTTTCTCCTACCTTTAATTACCATTGCTTTAGTCGTCTACCGATTTAGTCAAACCAGAGAATATGGACTTATTTCCCTAATTAGCTGGCATTTATTGGTTATATTTTGTATTCCCCTCGTCATCAAACTGTTTGAATTTCTACAAATTGGAGCTATCTTTCAATTCGTTTTTGATATTATTAGCGCCATCTTCGGGGGACTACTATTTCTCGTCAGCTACGTCTATATCCTTCTCATTCCCCTGATTGGTTTTGGTATTATCAAATTCCTGCAAAAAATTGTTTTTAACCCCCGAATCCAAGCTGCAAATCGCATCCAAAAATCACGCTGTATTCGCTGTGCAAAAAAAATTCGCCACAATGAAGCCTATTGTCCCCATTGTGGTTATTACCAATACGTCGAGTGTCCTAATTGCCACAGCTTGACATATAAATATTTACCTCATTGTCGAGAATGTGGGGCAATTCAGAATTATCGCGAGTAAGTTATAATTAAGGTCTGCGGAAAAGTCTTCTGGTAAGGCTAGGGAGCAGGGGGAGACGCGATATATCGCGTCTGTATGGGAGTAGGGAATAGTTTTAACTCAATGTATTCCACTTTTGCTTGGCTACAAAAAATTACAGATGCAAGGTTTTTGCACTTATATACACTAAAAGTATTTCTCCAAAATTGGAAAGACGCGACATATCGCGTCTTTTGATTATTTTTTTGTCTTGTCAATTTATCTAGTAAATTTTTCCTTATTGGTATTCAACAAACATGGTGGAACCTTGTATGTAAACTTTTGTGATTTTGCCAATATTTAAAGCTTTCATTACAGGAGAAAAAGCTGCTGCTAATTGATTACGGGTTGTGGGATTATCTAATTGAGCGCGAACTGCATTTTCTATCCCCACAGCAATTTGTCTTTTGTAACTATTACCGCAGAAATTAATCGTTTTAAATTTACAAATCCCTCCTGCTTGAATATTTGCGTCAAAATTTACTTCCACTTGATTGTAGGTTAAACGTCCTTGACTGTCGTTTCCAGGGGTTAAATAGACATCTAAACGCATATTATCCATTTCTACATCCGGCGCACCTTTGTCACCCAGATCGACGAATTTTGCGGTATGATAACCTTTTAATTCGGTTCCATTACTTTCAAAGAGTAGGGTGACTTTAAAGCGATTTCCGTCTTGTTTAATATCAAAGCTGGAGAGATTCACGTCATTGACGTAGTATCTTAACCAACCATAGGAACCTGCATCTACTTTTGTTTCGGGAATCGTGAATATTTGCTTATTCCCACCCAAGGATTTACCAAATTGAATGTAGGAAGAATTACTTTTGTGATAACTACTACCGCTTTTACTGCCAAGATTATGTAAATGTAATTGTGTTCCTTTCAAAGAGTCTTTAATTAAATTAGCAACCAATGTTGCATTCATTTTTCTGACTTGAGTTTGAGCCAGCACTGGTGCAGTCATATTTATCACACTAGAAACCGCGATCGCGCTACCTAACACGAACAGATTAAGTGATTTTGATAACATAGTATTTATACTAGTAGTAATGTGTGGATTAACATACTTACTACTAGATATGACTTGCGGCTTTTATGCAGGTCTGCCCACAGAAAACTTCTATCCTAATTACTGTGACTTAGGGCTTGCTGAAAAATGCTAAAAGTCTTATTAGCCTTTGGAGGGTATTTTCAGTTGCCAAAAGTGCAAACAATAGGCATACAGAGCAAAAAACCTTGCATCTGTAATTTTTAGGAGCCAATAATAAAGAGGAATTTGGGGTTAAAACTCCCTAGTACAGACGCGATATATCGCGTCTCTCCCTACTCCCTCCTCCCTTCCCTCACTAAAAGACTTTTACAGCAAACCCTACTTATCAGCAGAAGCCAAAGCTTCGTCGAGGGTTTTACGAGCATTTTCAGCTTGAGCGCGTGCTTCTCGATAGCGGAGGTTGGCTTGAGCGTAGTTTTTCAAAACTTTAAAGCCTTCCTTGAGACGGGAAACGTCTTCTTCGCTAACGGGTTCATCGGAAAACAGAACATCGATGGCTTTGCGAATTTCTAAGGCTTCGCTACGGGATTCCTGAACTTTGAGTTTCAGGGTGGCTAAATGGTTTAAAACTTGAACCGCTTGGGTAATTGCATCTTCGTCGGTTGCGGTTTGTAATTTTGGTTCCTTAACTTCGATTAGTTGCTGAGGGCTAAACCCTTCTTCTAATTCGGTCGGTAATTCTCCCGAATCCATTAATTCCACCAGCTGATCCATTGCTTTTTCACGAGCTTTGGCGGAATCTTTTCCAGGAACATTGATAATGACTTCTGGGCTTTGAGCGAGCGTATACTGAACCATATGAAGGCTACATCTGTGCGGCGTGTACTTAGTATATTACAGCAGAATGCTCTCCACTCAAATTGCTCAAAAAAAGGATTTACAGAGGCTGTGGGTGTTAGTACACTGGCGACACAGCCTGGTTGATATGGAACAAGTATTAAAATATCCTAAAGATAAATGGATAACGGAAAGGTTCATCCGGCATACTCAAGCAATGAGCGATCGCCCAAAAAGTCAAACCCCAGTGTAATAGGTATCCGAAAGCGACTACAGGGAAAAAGATAATCCCCCCAATACCGAAAGTGACCCAGGAAATAAAGGCAATAGGTGCGCCAATCACTGTTCCCCAAAACCAGACGTTGAGGTGGAAGTTAATCGATTCATTGGCATTTGTTTTCACAACCGGGTCATCGGAAATTAACTTTACAACTATGGGTACTCCAATGGAAAATAGTAGAGTGCTAAAAAATATGGCTGCATGGGACAGACAGGATAAAAATTTACGCTTATCAGTGTTGTATGAAGCTTGC
This sequence comes from uncultured Calothrix sp., assembly GCA_937973965.1. Classification (GTDB taxonomy): domain Bacteria; phylum Cyanobacteriota; class Cyanobacteriia; order Cyanobacteriales; family Nostocaceae; genus NIES-3974. Next base: position 10,774 of record CALJJQ010000164.1, read on the forward strand.
ATTCCGGTGAATCCTCCAGTTGTTGATTAATTTCAATTAATCCAATTGTAATTTACCGTTTTGGGTGAGAAAACAGAATACGTGAGACTAAATAGGGTCTGCTGTAAAAGTCTTTTCGTGAGGGTAGGGAGTAGGGAGTAGGGAACAGGGAGTGGGGAATAGTTTTAACCCTGCGGATTCCACTTTTCACTGGCTGCAAAAATTAATTATAAGTAAGTGCCCGGTTTTTTTAGGCTTTCCATGCCTATTCCTTGGCGTTTTGAGAACAGTATACCTAAAGGGATGTTTGTCAAGTATTAATTATCACTTTTTTGGCTATCGTCCTGACTCTGGACTTGGGGTCACAAAGCTGATTTTTCCTTCGAGAGTACAGACGCGACATGTCGTGTCTCTCCCTATTCCCCATTCCCTACTCCCTTTTACACACTTTCATACAAACTTTTGAGCATCAAATACAAGGAAGTTGCACCGGGGTCTTGATGACCGATACTGCGATCGCCTAAATAACTTGCACGTCCTTTCTTTGCTTGCATGGCTTTGGTGCTAATCATTCCCTGTTCACAAGCTGCTACGGTTAACTGCATGGCTTCCTGCATCAGTTTACCATCCTGAACTGCTTGGGCAAATGCCAAAACAGCGGGGTACAATGCATCAACCATTGTTTTATCTCCTAATTGGGTTTTCCCCCGTTCTACAATCCCCTGTAAACCTGCTTGCAGTAGGGTCAGCATATCGTGTTCATCTAATTCATGTTTTCCGGCGATCGCTGCACTCGCTCGTAAAAAAAATGTCCCATACAATGGCCCACTTGCACCACCAATACTCGATATCAGGGTCATACTGGCACTTTTGAGGGTAGTACCGATATCTTTGTCTTCTAAAGTAGGTAATTGGGCTTGTAATTTTTTTAACCCTCGCTCCATATTAATCCCGTGGTCAGCATCACCAATCGCTGCGTCCAGTTGGGTTAAATATTCTTTATTTTTATCTATTGTGGTGGCAAATCGTTGCAACCAGCGTAAAATTTGTTCCTGATTCATAAAATTTTAGATATTTGAGATGAAAAGGGAGTGGGGAATAGGGAGAGACGTGATATATCGCGTCTGTACGTTGGGGAAAAGGGGCATAGATAGAGGTATACTAATATCCATATCTCCCCCTAAATCCCCTGCTTTTTAAATTCAAACTCCCCAGCGCCAAGTTGGTGTATGGACGGGTGCGTCCCATAGATCCATCATCTCATCATCTACCTGGAGAAATGTTACTGAGCATCCTTCCATCTCCAAGGAGGTAATATAGGAGCCGATTAAATTGCGCACTATGTTCAAACCGTGCTGGGAACAAATTTGGGCAACGCGACGATAAATAATATAAAGTTCGGAAATTGGAGTTCCCCCCATACCATTCACAAATACTAAAATGTTACTACCCGGTTGAAAGGGAAAATCCGTGGCTTCGATGTCAATCCAACCGTCCTGCTCCTCATCCCATTCCCGCATTATCCTGGTATAGCCGGAATCTTCTAAAATCGATAAAGTCAACATCTCGGCGATTTCATTGGCGGTTTTTAAGGGTAATCTTTGTCTCCCTGGTTCTCCGTGAATACCGATACCTACTTCCATTTCGCGATCACCTAATGTAAATGTGGGGGTCGCTCGCACTGGAACAATGCAGGATGTCAGCGCTAACCCCATACTACGCCCATTCAGGTTGACGCGACGACACAATTCCACTAATTTATCTAGTGGGTATCCCCGCTCTGCTGCCGCTCCACAAATCTTCTCCGCTAGTACTGTAGTACCTACACCCCTTCTTCCCTGGGTGTATAAACTGTCCTTGACAGCGACATCATCATCAATCACGATATTGCGGACGCGTATTCCTTCACACCGCGCCATTTCCAGGGCCATTTCAAAGTTCATCACATCGCCACTGTAATTTTTGACGATATAAAGAACACCCGCACCCCCATCAACCTTTTGAGTAGCGGCCAACATTTGGTCTGGTGTTGGTGAGGTGAACACCTCCCCTGGACAAGCTGCATCCAGCATCCCCATTCCCACAAAGCCGGTGTGCATTGGTTCGTGTCCACTGCCACCCCCAGAAATAATTGCTACTTTGTTGACTAAGGGTACATCTTGACGACAGACAAAAGTCGGCTCAAAATGAACTTGAATCAGATGGGAATGGGCAGCTGCCATACCCTCTAAACTTTCGCGAACAAAGTCTTCGGGTTGATTGATCAGCTTTTTCATCGTCTCTTCACCACTGGTAAGGAAGCCGCTAGGATAATCAGTTGACTTCACTATGTGCGGTAGTCAACTTTAGAATATTATCCTTCCTCTGGGAGCGATGCGGTATGCAACTTTAAGAAACTATCAAATGCATACCAAGCTAGTACATACCAGGGGATAATTTCTAGTTGTAGACCCTTAATTAGTAACTGACGCACCGATAAACAGGCTAAACCCAAGGGAAACAGAACCCGCAAATCGAATTCCCCATTGGTGGAGCGTTTAATTCGTCGATTTAGATCAATAACCGTACTGGTGACAGTTTTGGCGGCAATAGTGTGATCTGTGCCAATATTCAAGATATCTCCCAGGATAATTCCAAAATCCTCCAAAATCCCCATTACTTCTGTTAATTGAGAACTAGGGAAACGATGGTAAATGGTGATACTACCTTGATTTGTATTTGTGCGGACATCTGCAATCTCAGGATGGTTTAACAGGGTTTGTTGTAAATCCTGAAGATACATGCGATCGCTGTGACTAACTCGTAATCGTAAGCGACCGGGGGTATGACTAATTACCTGGGTGGGAATATTCGTCAATATTTTGGTTTGGCTATGGGGAGATGAATTAGTTTTGCTGTTTGGTTTTTTCATCTTTGTTGGTATTTTCACAGTTCCAACAAATCCATTATTTGCCATTTTCAATGCTCCTTGGGGTTTGCCTGACGGAATTTTGGATTTGAGACAGGAAGTAGGGAATAGGGAGTTGTAGGAGAATCAACCCGTTACTCAAAACTGATGGATTACTTCATCAAAATGCAGAAACTTATGGTTTTTGGAAGTAGCCGACATGTAATGCTGACACCAGAACCTGTGAAAGTGATTTTTCTATCTGTAGAGACGACCCGACGGGTCGTCTCTACTCCCTACTCCCTACTCCCTATTCCCTACCTTTCAAGGGTAGGGTTTTTCTAATCTCGAAAATAGTTGAGAATTTTCTCAACTGCCTCACGAGGTTTCGTTGTTTCCAGATTTGAGCGTAGGCTGAAATAGACAAAAAACGACCAAATACCTACCTTTGTAAGCTATTCCCTACTCCCTATTATTTATTCCCCAACCTCTGCATCCAGAAGTCGGGGAAAAGTTAAAACCAAGTAGCTTACGCTTGACCGTTATCGGCGATCGCGTCAGCATGGGATGTTGCTTCAAAAGCTGGTAATTGCTTTGCTTCTGCTAATTCAGCCCTGGCTTCTGCGACTATATCTTCCCAAGTTTCACCCATTTCCGCAAAGGCTCCTTTGCTTTTTTCTAACAGGACTATTCCTCCTTTGACGACGGATTTGGCAATGGGTTTACCTACTCTAGCTACTACTGGAATTAAGACTGGAGCGAGTAAAACTGCACCAATTCCAGCAATAATTCCAGGTGCTCCTGCGTCTTCAACAAAGTCAGTAATTTTTGGTGCCATTTTGATTCTCCTCCAATATATTCAATCGGTTGGCAAAAGTGAATTGCGTCTGTTGATATCTCAATCTTAGTTTTGCTGAATTTGCTCAAAAATCAATCTGAAATTGGTTTTTTTGAGCTTCTAGTCAATTACTTCCAGCAAGTTTCACGAGATTGAGCATACCGATAAAGTTCCCCATCATACTGTTTCATTTCAATGGAATTCATCGTGCTTTAGACACAGTTAAGAAGTCATCCCATTTTGGATTAATCTCAAGAGCTTTATTTAGCTTTTCAGATGAACATCTCTTCCAAATTGGTTCACATTCGACCCGTCAGGATTAGAGACAACCTGACAGGTGGTCTCTACCTCTGTTGTAACTTACTTATCTGTCTTCGCTCGCTAAACTTCATCGATATTTGCAGTTTGACTTTTAAGAAGGGGACGTAATCCGTTTACTCCAGCAACAACGGTGGAACCATTATTCACAACCGTAGCAGCTAAAGGATTTAAGCCAAATATAACTGCTATGATTAAGGCTGCTAAATTGGGAACCGCAATAATTCCCGTATTTTGATGGATTAAACGCTTGGCATTACGGGCGATTTCAATGGCTGCAATTAACCCGGACAAATCGTTTTGCATTAACACCACATCGGCTGTTTCCCTGGCAATTTCCGAACCATGAGCGAAAGAAATTGATACATCGGCATAGGCAAGGGCTGGTGAATCGTTGATCCCGTCGCCGACAAAGGCTACGGTTCGACCAGATTCGTGCAATTCCCGCACCACCCGTGCTTTTTCTTCGGGGAAGGCTTCTGCATGGGTAAATTCAGGCAAAATCCCCAATTCCTGGGCAACGGCTGTGGCTGTACGCTGATTATCCCCCGTCAACATGTGTACCTCCACCCCTTCTACTTGCATCAGGGTATGGATGACGGATGGTGTTTCGGGACGAATCACATCGCTATAGCGAATAATACCTTTTAAGTGCCCATTACTAGCGACATAAATGGCATTTTGGGGATGTTCGGCTACTGCTGCTAAAGCATCCATATTCACTTCCATTTGCCGCAGGAATCTTTCACTTCCCACATACACCTGTTCGTCATCAATTAGGGCTGTCACCCCTAATCCCAGTTGGTAATCCCACTGACTGCGGGGTAATATTTCCACCTGGTGTTCCTGGGCATAGTTAATGACAGCTTCCGCAACCGGGTGAGTCAGACGCTGTTCTGCTGCCGCCGCGATCGCCATAATTCTTTCTGGAGTGGTATCGGGATCAAGACTTTCTACGCTCTTGACGGCAACTTTTCCCAGGGTCAATGTGCCGGTTTTATCAAAGACAATGGTGTCGATGGCGGCTAGTTGTTCCAAAGCGCGACCGCTACGAATCAATACTCCTCGACGGGCTGCTCCGGTCAGCGCTGCAAGGACGGTGGTGGGGACGGATACCCGGATACCGGTGGCAAAGTCTAAGGTGAGGACGCTGGCGGCTCTAGCGGGGTTACGGGTGGCAGCAAATACAATTCCACTCAGTAATATTGTGGGGACAACGGCTTTCTGGGCGAGTTTGGCGGCGTAGTTTTCCATCCTGGTGTCGTGGATGGGAGCGTTTTCCATCAGTTGGATACTTTGACCGGCACAGGTATCATTCCCAACTCGCTCTACCTGAATATACATGCAACCTTCCCGTACCAGGGTGGATGCGTAAACGCTTTGTCCTTGACGTTTGAGGATGGGGACGGATTCACCGGTGAGTTTTTGTTCATCCAGTAGGGCTTGTCCTTTGACAATTATGCCATCAACGGGAACCTGTTCCCCTGGATAGACAATGACCGTATTTCCTGGTTCGACTTCCGCGATGGGTACTTGCACTTTTTCCCCATCCTGTTCAATCCACGCAAATTGTCCCAGGGAACCAAGCAAATCGAGGGTTTGTTGTTTGGATGAACGCGCTGTGCGATCGCGGATATTTTCCCCGATTTCGATTAGGTTCAGCATCAATGCTGGTGTGAGGAATTGTCCTTGACAGGTGGTGATGGCGATCGCCATAAAATCTAGCAGGTCAATCGTAAATTTACCTTCCTGAAATAGTCCTAACCAGGCTTTTTGGAGTACGGGTAAGGTGGTAATTGCAATTGTCCCCGCAATTAGTAATGGAGGGATGGAGAAACCCAAGGGTCCTGCTAATACGGCCATTGTGGTAGCTAGGGTGGATAATTGCAATCCTGGCCAGTTGTTTTCCGGTGCTGGTGGGGTTTTCACCGGTTTGAGAACTACCACATCGCTTGCTGCTTGGACAAGATGGGTTAAATACGGCTTAATTTGGGTGTCGTGGGGGGAGGTGGGTGTGTATTTCACAACCAATGAAGCCGCAGCTGGTTTGATTCTGACTTCGGTGACTGTGGTTTCTGCTTCTAGTAAGGTTTGTAAACGTTGACCATAGTCGGAGTCGTAACGCAAACGGGGAATGCGTATACGTATTCTTCCCGGTGTGACATGAACAACGCTGTATTCAACGATTTTCAGGGTCTGAGCGACTCGAATTTCCGGTGATTGATAGCGCTTGGTGGGAGTAATTTGTTCAACAGAAACTACTTTCTCCTCGGCGATCGCATTAAGATGACTGGGGGAGGGTCGTAAATCCGTCTGGAGTTGTACCATTGCTCTACTCGCATACAAAACTGAAGGAACTGTTGGATTAAATTGAGCGAAATCAAATTAATTTATCTGCTGTTACGCATTTAAGTTTTTCACAGATAACTGTTAACGGTTGACGGTTAACAGTAAATCAAGTATTTACGCAATTTCAGTGAGTTTTACTTATTAGCGCGACAACGATTCCCCAACTGACTCAAAAGTCGCTGGGAAGGGGATATAAATTAATTTTCTGGTTTGCTGACAACTTGATAATTTCACAGTTGTAAGCGTGATAGGTGAATTGTCAATTTAGTGACGATGATGATGGGTAGATAAAAATTAACCATGAAACTCTGGAGGATTTTAGATTTTGGATTGGGAATTTCTTCTGTATGACTGTTGAATCAATTCGGTTCGATTCATTTTCGTGGTAATTTCGGGAGACGCGATGTATCCCGAAATCACAATTATTTGGGGTTTACGAAATTTTCTGATCCAAACCGTATTGACTGTTGACGACTGACTGACGAAATCGAATTTTCAAACTTATTTACACGATTGGAAAATACCTAGACCGAAATAATCCTGTTCAAAACTTTCTTTTCTGATGACGGTGAACAGTTATCCATCAACTTCCTTCAATCTAGGGGAAAATTTGCCATCAACGTGAGGGAATAGGATAAGGCTGGTGCTTTCAAATCTGTCCACCAACTCGATATCTCGTTCACTTTTGTTGGGGAAGCAGCAGCAAAACTCGATTCTTCCACCGCTCTTGCTGTTACTGATACCTCTGTCTGACTAGCGCTGAGATTCGAGGTCTGATTCACTACCATTGATGGGGAGGTGGTGATAGTACCTGAGCGTGCTTGCGGTTGAGTTTGCTGATTTTGGTGATGATTATTTTGATTGTTTTGATGACTTGATGGAGATGGTGTTTTATCCGTATCAGCTTGCATCAGTAAATTTACCCAATAGGATAGGTCCAAATCCCTAATTGAGTAAGCGATCGCTACTGATGATGCATCTGGATTAATTCGGACGCTGGTCACTTGGGAATCTGCTTTTAATAGCCTTTCCAAGTTACGAGCGTAAACTCGATCTGTACCGATACGGGGAACATGCAACCGTACCCGACCGGGAATTGCATGAACAACACTGTATTCGATGGAACCGGTAGTACGGATAAGAGATTCTTCTTTCGTTAAAAGTCCCTGAGTTGACAATTTAGGTCGATGCTCCACTAATGATTTTGATGATGTTTGAGATGGTTTTTGATCCCGATTTGGAGTTGCTGATTTTTCACTCGGCGATCGCAGGTGGTTTTTTACCTGATTTTTGATTTGGTCTTTTATTTTGTTTTTTATGTGGTTTTGGGGATTTTTTGGTTCTGGGGAAGCTGTGGCGAAAAATGCCAACACCTGAGGTTGTAAATAGTTAATCAGTTTCCGGGCTGCCTCTGCTGTAATCAGGTATACAGGAATTGCCGCAAACCCATTCACACCCAATCTTCCTGTCACCGCTAACCCTAACAATAACGGTAACAGGTCGATCCCCTGTTCTCGCCAAAATGCGGCGGATTTCCACGCTGCAAACGGGTCTTCTGCCATTTGTCCAGAGGATGATCTCCCATTGGCTACACCCAATTTCCCTAGTATGCGCACAACAACTGGGGAAGAGATTTGAGATTCATCAAACTTGACCACCAAACTTTTAGTTGAGGGATGGAGGACTGTACTGGTAAATCCTTCCTTTGTACCTAGCAGTTCCGCAACCCCATTTAACAAATCTATCTGTTCTGCTTGCTTGGCACGGATGCGTACACGTCCACTCGTCACATGTACTATTTCCAAACCTACAAAACTCTGACGCAAGGGTTGATCCTGCTCTACTCCACTTGTTGATGGTTCCCGACTATTTGCGATTCCCTCAGCAGACGCTTGAAAACGCCCATCGGTAGTATCGCGACGGCTGGTGATTTTTGTCATGATGCTCCCAAAGCCAAACGCGTTACGTGGTTAACGTCAGGTTAAGTATAGCTTAATTTGAGTATAAATGAAAAGACTTAACCGAATATTATTTTAATTTTTTTTGACAGGTAAATTGGGAAAATACAAAATAACTTAATGAAGGGGAGTAGGGAGCGATATATCGCGTCTGTACGGTAGGGGAAGCAAGGAGAGAAAATGTATCAAAATTTCTGCGAAATGATGTTACACCAAAGGGGATGAAAGTGGTTTTTCCCTACTCCCTTTCCACAGGTAGAGACGAATTGTCGAGTAGTTGCAGATATTCTGCTTCCGTGAGGATATCTTGTGGTGATTCAACCCGATCAACAAACAGTATGCCTTCGAGATGGTCGTATTCGTGTTGGAAAATACGGGCGACAAAATCTGTTAATTGACAGTTTTGAACTGAGCCGTACCTATCAGTATACTCGACTTCAACCGTGGTGTATCTAGGGACGAAACCCCGCAAACCGGGAACACTTAAACAGCCTTCCCATCCTTTAACGGTGGTTGGGGAATGGGCGATAATTTTGGGGTTAATCATGGCCGTTGGTTCCATCTGGGGAGCATGGGGATAGCGTGGATTGGGACGGGAAGCAACGATAAATAATCGCTCACTAATAGCAATTTGGGGTGCAGCGATACCCACCCCATTAGCTGCGATCGCAGTGGCAATTAGTTCATTGATTAAGGTTTGGATGGATGGATCAGACAGGTTTTCGATTGGTAGGGATGGCTGACGTAGAATCGGATTACCAAGTTGGATGATTTGATGGTTGTTTTCCACGATGAAAATGGGAAGAGATAGGAGATGGGAGATATTAGGAAATATAGAGATAGGGGATAGGAGGGGATTAATACCATTGCACCCCAACACCCCTAACAACCTACTCCCGACTCGAACCTTGGGTGGGGAAGGGTGCGGGACTGACGGGAATAGTGAGAACTTGGCTGTTACGCATAACTTGTATTTGTAGTGGTTCACCAATTTTGCTGTTTTCGACTATTTTTTGTAGTTCTTCGACTTTGGTAACGGGTCGATTATTGATCGATTGTACTACGTCTCCGGCTCTTAATCCGGCTCTTGCTGCGGGGGAACCGTTGACGATTTCGACCAATAGTACACCCTTATCTGCTTCCAGGCTAACTCCAAGACGTTGATTAATGCGATCGCGGATTTCTCGGTTAAGTGTCACCATTTTCACACCCAGATAGGGGTGATCGACTCTACCTTTGGTAATTAATTCTTGAGCGATACGTCGAGCTGTGTTGATGGGTATGGCAAAGCCTAATCCTTGCGCACCACGAATAATTGCCGTATTCATCCCGATGACTTCTCCTCTGGAGTTGAGGAGGGGACCACCGGAATTACCGGGATTAATAGCTGCATCGGTTTGGAGATAGTTAACCCGTTTATCAGATGCACCAATATCACTGCTAGAACGTCCGGTAGCGCTGAGGATTCCAGAGGTAACGGTGTTATTTAAACCCAAGGGATTCCCAATGGCAATGACTGCTTCTCCTGGTTGTAAGCGGTCAGAATCGCCGATGGGGATGGGGGTAATTCGATCGGCTTCAATTTGAATTACAGCCACATCGGTAATTGGGTCTTCCCCTAAAACTTTACCTTGAATACTACGTCCATCCTTGAGGGTGACGGTGACACTATCTGCACCATCAACCACGTGAGCATTGGTAAGTATTTGTCCTTCCCGATTAATAATAAACCCGGAACCGCTACCCCTTTCTACCCGTTCCCGTGGTTCTTCAGGGAATTCCCCTCCAAAAAAACGCCGGAAAAATGGATCTTCAAACTGCGATCGCGGTTGACTACGTACTGTTCTCGCTGCATCAATTCTCACCACCCCGTCCCCAACTCTTTGGACGACTGATACGACGTAATTGGGGTCACCACTAGGGGCAATAATCGGTGGAGGAGCAGCTTGGGTATCCTGATTATTATCTACCTGTCTGGGGGGGGAAGCTTGATTTTGATTGGGAAGCACAGGCAAATTATTGGCTAACTGTCCACATCCGCTCAGGAATATCAAGCCAAACCACCCCAACCACCAACCCGCAATTCGCCATACACCCGGTTTGGGGATAAATTTTTGTGTATCTTGTGTATCAATTTGTTGGGATTTAGTTACTTCTAGATTTTGATTCATGTGTCCTTAATTTCTCCGTATTCGTCAGCAAGTGGTAGGATATACCCTACCGAGACGATTTGTTCACGGGTTTCGATTGGGAAAATTAAAAAACGCCAAGGACAGGTAATACCCAAAATTTGCTGGTGAATTTTCATTTCATGCAAGCTTTTGCGTCTATGGATGTGACTATGATGAATCCGTCAGCCCTGGTCAAGCCAATGGTGATGATTCATCCCGATTCCTGGTTTACTCCTGTTTCCTGAATACCGTCCCGACTGCTGCAACTCCCAATCAAAAATCACTCACCAATATCAAACCCCGTTAATATGCTTTCAGTCTAGATTGTATTTTGCTAAATTATTTTTTTCCCATATTTTCCCCCGTGACAATTGAGCGCTAAGGTGGTTACGCATGTCCATGTCCATTGACAATTTATGGAATCAGGTTCTGGAAAGGTTGAAAGTCGAACTTTCCCGTCCCACCTTTGAAACTTGGATCAGACCTACCAAAGCCGAGCGTTTAGAAGATAACTGCTTGGTAATTTCGACTCCTAATCCCTTTGCCCGTAATTGGCTGCAAAAGTATTACATCCATACGATTGCCTCGGTTGTCAGGGAAATCACTGGACAATCAGTACAAATCTATATTGTCATTAACGATAATGATAATGAGGTAAAGACCGAATCTTGGCAGCACGAATCCTTAAGAAATAATTTACCTACAGGAACTACGCCTAATTATCCTGCCTTGAATCCTCCCTTTACACCAGCCTTAAATCCCAAATATGTATTTTCCCGGTTTGTTGTTGGTGCGAATAACCGCATGGCCCATGCTGCTTCCCTCGCTGTTGCGGAGTCTCCGGGACGGGAATTTAATCCCTTGTTTTTGTGCGGAGGTGTCGGTTTAGGTAAAACTCACCTGATGCAGGCTATTGGTAATTATCGCCTCGAAATTTGTCCCCAAGCCAGAATTTTTTACGTTTCCACAGAAAAATTTACTAATGATTGGATTTCAGCCATTCGTAAGGGAAAAGATGGGATGCAAAGCTTTCGTGAACACTACCGCACTGCGGATATTTTGCTGGTGGATGATATCCAATTTATTGAGGGTCAAGAATCCACCCAGGAGGAGTTTTTCCATACTTTTAATACCTTCCATGAAACGGGAAAGCAAGTCGTAATTGCTTCCGACCGTCCACCTGATCAAATTCCCCGTTTACATGAGCGCTTATCGTCCCGGTTTGCAATGGGATTAGTTGCGGATATTCAAGCTCCTGATTTGGAAACCCGGATGGCAATTTTGCAACAAAAAGCCGAAAATGAAAGTATCCGTTTACCTACGGATGTTGTCAGATATATCGCCTCGAATTACACTTCCAATATTCGCGAGTTAGAAGGAGCTTTAATTCGGGCTTTAGCTTATATTTCCATTTGGGGTTTACCGATGACTGTGGAAAACTTGATTCCCGTCCTCGAACCGCAACGTCAAAAATTAGCTGCTACCCCAGAGGCTATTTTAAGTATTATTGCGGATGAGTTTTCTGTTTCCATTGAAGATTTAAAAGGCAATTCCCGTCGTCGGGAAATTAGTTGGGCTAGACAGGTGGGGATGTATTTAATGCGGCAATACACAGATTTAAGTTATCCCCGCATTGGTGAAGAATTTGGCGGAAAAGACCATACTACAGTGTTATATAGCTGTGAAAAGATTGCCCAATTATGTGCCAGTGATGAAAATACGATGCAAAAAATTAGACAATTGAGCGATCGCATTAATCTCAGTCAACGTTCCTAAAGCCTGTGGAAAAACCTTCCTTTGCTGTGGAAAACCGTTTATTCTCCCATCGGCGATAATTTCCCCGGTCAATTTGCCTTTTTCTGAGTGCTGGCAGTATCCCTGTTCCTATTGGGTTCATGCTCCCCACCTTTGCTGTGGAAAAAATCCGATTTTTTCCACAGGTTTTCCACAGATGCTGTTAAAAAAGACACTCGTTTAAATTTCAGGCACGGGCAAAACGACAACTTTCAGGTTTTTTCTGGTTAATGATAGGATGAACAAGGCCCTATTTTTGTCTAGGAGAAAATCGGACGGTATGAAAATTGTTTGTACGCAAACCAACCTCAACACCAATCTTTCCTTGACAAGTCGTGCGGTCTCCTCCCGTCCGACCCATCCGGTTTTGGCCAATGTGCTGTTAGATGCATGTGAAGAAACCCAGCAGGTGAGTTTAACGGCTTTTGATTTAAGTTTAGGAATCCGGACTAGTTTTAGCGCTGAAGTTATCAAAGGGGGAACCATTGCCATTCCCGCCAAGTTATTAAATGATATTATTTCCCGTTTGCCAGAGGGGGAAATAAGTCTTGATGGGTCGGCAAATGAGGAAAATATGGCTGAGACAGAAGGGTTTATCGTCAATATTATCCCAAAAAGTGGTAAATATACAGTAAGGGCCATGAGTGGGGAGGAATTTCCCGAACTACCAACTATCCCAGAACCGCAAACTGTGGAAATTGCTGCGGGAATTTTAAGTGAGGGTTTACGGGGTTCCCTATTTGCCACCAGTAGCGACGAAACCAAACAGATTTTAACTGGGGTTCACTTAACAATGATGCCCGATTCTTTAGAATTTGCTGCTACCGACGGACACCGTTTAGCGGTGGTGGAAACAGCCAACGAAAGCTCCGACGAGGACTTTGAACAACTAGAGGTAACCGTCCCAGCCAGAGCACTCCGGGAACTAGAACGGATGTTAGGGCATACAGAACCATCCGAGGCGATCGCAATTTCCTTTGACCAAGGACAGGCGATTTTTGAATGGGGTAATCAGCGTTTAACTAGTCGTACCCTCGAAGGTCAATATCCCCAGTACCGTCAATTGTTACCCCAGCAGTTCCAACGGGAATTAACCCTCGACCGCAAACAATTTTTAACCACCCTGGAACGTATTGCCGTACTAGCTGACCAAAAAAATAACATCGTCAAGGTCAGTATTGATAGTGGTAATCAGGAAGTTAGCCTATCGGTAGAAGCCCAAGATATCGGTAGTGCCTTTGAAACTATCCCCGCCGAAATTTCCGGCGATGACATCGACCTGGCTTTTAACGTGAAATACTTAATGGAAGGGTTAAAAGCATTACCCACAAGCGAAATTCTCATGCAGTTAAATTCCCATCTCACACCCGTAATTTTTACTCCCCTCGGTGGTGTGAAAATGACCTATTTAGCAATGCCTGTGCAATTACGGAATTAGGAAGAAATCCCTAGTACAGGTTGGCTGAAATAAACCGAGTATTAACTTTTTATCTAGTGACCATGCTCCGCGTGGTCGCTTAGTGAGTTGAAGGCTCTGCCTTCATTTGACGGAAAAAACCCACGAATTACTCGCTAACAGTGGAGTGCAGTATTTTATTCCCCCTCGGATTTATATCGATTTAGGTCAAAATGATGGTGATGATAATTTACCCAAAGGTTGGGATTTTAAATTAAAAACTGTTGGTGCTTTGATTTTCCGAGGAGCAATTCGTAGCGCTGCGGTGAATTCAAATAATTCCCAATCTTCTGTTTCTTTTCCCAATCATCAAGAACAAGAGAAAGAGCAAGAAAATAAACCGAAAATAAATCAACCCCAAAAAGGCGCAGTTTCTTCCTCAAAATAGTTTTGCTAGGTTAGAAAGCCACCGCTAATTCCAACACTGTTCAGATCAGATAATGGGTACACCCAAAATTATTGGGGTCATCGCAACCAAAAATCCCTATACAATACGTTTCAATCATCCCCAGATTTATTTTTACTCTCTTGCCAACGTCCAGATTTCTTTGCCGCTTCTGTTAACAGAAACTCGATTTGTGCATTGACACTACGTAAATCGTCTGCTGACCATTTTTCCAATATCTCATACAATCGCATATCCAAACGTAATAAAAATCGTTTTTTCTGGCTCATTTTTGACGCTAACTATAAAGTGTGCCAGTGTTGATTACAGGTTGAGCGGTTTGCTCGGATGTTAAAACAACCAACAGATTATTAATCATAGAGGCTTTGCGTTCATCGTCCAAGTCTAGGGTCTGTTCATGACTCAAACGGTTGAGAGCTTCGTTGACAATCCCCACTGCTCCTTCCACAATTTGTCGTCGTGCTTCAATTAATGCTTTGGCTTGTTGTCGTCGTAACATCATTTGGGCAATTTCCGGTGCGTAGGCTAGGTGGGAAAGTCGTGCTTCTAATACTTCTACTCCTGTCACCTGCAAACGAGCTTGTAGTTCCCTTTGTAGTGCTTGGGCGATTTCATCGGGTATCCCCCGTAAAGAAGGGGTTTCTTCGCCATCTGGTGCATTGGAGGTGTCGTAGGGATAACGAATTGCTAAGGCTCTGATGGCTGTTTCGCTTTGAATGGCAACAAATTCCTGGTAGTCATCCACTGCAAATTGGGATTTGGCTGAATCTACTACTTGCCAAACTACCACTGCGGCTATTTCAATGGGACTCCCTTCTGCATCATTCACTTTAATAATTTTACTATTAAAATTACGCACCCGTAAAGATAGTCTGAGCTTGCTTGCAAAGGGATTTGTCCACCAAAAACCAGCTTCACGCACCGTACCCATATATTTCCCAAATAATACCAACACTACGGCTTGATTTAGCTCAACACTGAAAAATCCCGAAATTGAAGGTATCACAATCACTAACAGGGTTGCTAATAACCAGGCGATCGCTTGTGCTGCTCCTTCCTCCCCCAATAGGTCGGTAATTTCTAAACCCCTCGCTAGTATAGCTTGCAAATTGTTGACGTTTTGCCAAATATACCACCCTCCCAATCCTGCGATCGCACTCAATACCCCTAACATCACAAATCCATTGATTTTAAAGGCTGGGAATTCCTTGATTGTCGGCTTAATTGCATCCATAAGGTTAATTATGATTTCAATGTGATATCACTATAGTATCAAGAGAATCTGGATTTTGGGTTGAATGGAATATTTCCCCAAAAATCTATCGAATGATATGGTAGGGAGAGACGCGATATATCGCGTCTGTACGGGAGTAAGGCTTTGAGACGAATGAACGGTTGCGTTGTGGTTTTATGTTTAATTGCACCTACCCACTTAACTGATATTTGAGCTTCATGAGATTATCACAATCAACACAACAAGTAAGAGCTATAAAGGTTAATTAAATAGCTAGCATGGGTTAGCGGAAATATCCAGACCATTTATCAGGTGACTATGCTCTGCGTGGTCACTCAGTGAATATACATCTTATCTGATGACTATGTTCTGCGTGGTCACTCAGTGAATATACATCTTATCTGATGACTATGCTCTGCGTGGTCACTCACACGAGACTGGAGTCTCACACCCTTGGACTCCCACGCGGAGCATGGAAACGAGGAAAAACTGAGGTGAACACCGATAAAACATCTCAATTTGCAAGAGTCAAAACCCAAGAATATATACGCAAGGTCCGATTAGTCTATATTTACCAACGAGGAATAATATTTTAGAGATTATTTGAAAAGTCGCTTGTAATACTTCTTCCGGGTCTATCGTATAAGTGTTGAGGGGTTATTGGTAGTTACTTTAGCATCGAAAAAGGTTTACTCGAGAGCGCTACAGCGCAACTACGTACCTTTTTCATTTATCAAAATTAGTGCGGTAGACTACTACTCGCTCTCAACCCGCGTTTCTCACAAAACTGAAAAACTCACAGGGAGTGGGGATTAGAAGGAAAATCAATCCGTTAATCAAGGCTTACCACTGACTCTCTCAATCCAAAATCTAAAATCCAAAATCTCTTTAGTTTCTTCTTCTTGCGGTGGGTTGACTAGGGGTACAAACACTAGCAACAAATTCCTCCCGTTTCTGTAAAAAAGCGGGGGAAGGATTTTCTACTTCACTGATAATTTGGAGTGCATCGGACCAAGCATTAAATGTACCTGTTTCCGTTTGATGCTGAATTTGATAGTTGAGGAAATACTCGGCTTTTTTCTGTGCGATCACCTCAGCAGAAGCGCGATCGCCTTTGAGTTTTTGTTCTATTGCTTGCAGTTCCGTGGAAATTTTTTGTCGCTCTTGATGGGGGAGAATTTGGAAAGTGAACCAATTGCTGCTAGTTTTGCCGACTAATTGCCATTGATAGAGTTTACCCGCTTCTAAAGGTTGGGGTGCGGTGTAAGCTAATTTTTGAGCAGAAATATCCACATCCTGTTTCCAGATGATAGCTTGGGTATCGTAATCCCGTACTACTAACTGCATCTGTTCTGGTTTACCTTGATAATTCCAGAGAAATACGGGTTTTTTGTGCCAAATTTTATAGGTATCGACTAAACCAGGTGCGATCGCGCAAAAACCAGCACTGGTACGGGAGATATTGCGTCTTCTGGGACGACGTTCCCAAAATGAGGCAATAAACCCAGTGAAGTTTTGGGAAATCAGCTGGGGTGTTTTTGCGGAAATATTCAATGCGGATGTGTGATTTATTCCCAGGGAGATGGTTGTCACCGTCATCAAAGGGAGTAAAGACGAACTCAAAAGGGTTTTGTAAAAGCGACGCTGATTGCTAGACATGGGTTTTTCTCCTTGTCGCGGATATGATGTAGGTTAAAAATACGGATGTAGGTAATAACCAGGGCAATAACACAGCTGATGATATATACAGTTGCAAAGACGCAATTCCGTAAATGCTGCTAAAAGCGATCGCAGCGAGGATGATTTGGGTACGGTGTTGGGATGTCCACTTCGGTTGACGTTTGAGGAGGAAAAAGGTGGTTTTACCAAAAATGATAGCGACTCCAATCATCCACAGATTGGGGATGGGAATTACCATCCTCCGATTGAGGAAATGATGGGTCATATAGGCTAAAAATTCTCCCCCGGTGAGGTATCTTTGTTTACTTTGATTTTGCATTGCCCAATATTGGGTTGCGGAGGGTGCGATGGAGTAATCTGCTTTATTTTTACTAGTTCCTAAACGCTCATCACTACCACTGGCTATCAAGACAATTTGTTCGGGTATCAGGGGAAACTTGTTATTACTGGGATTTTCGATGATTTGCCAAGCGGGTATTTTTGTATATACTTGACTGGGTGGGATGGAGAAGTCGATTAGGGGACGAATTCCCATGAATTCATGGTTTTTGAGAATTGCTCCTGTCCTTCCCTGGGTTGGTTTTTTGCGGGCGATCGCATCAAAAAATTCTGCCCGGAGGTTAGTTGTCCGGTTCAGATTTGGTTGGGGAAGTCCTTCGATTTCCCGATTTGCAGATTGCACTAAAGCCATTAGATAGGAAATGGGACAAGCTTGACGACAATCCCCATCGGGATACTCCACTTGGTAATGGTAAGCGTCTGTGTACCCCTGCAATGTCCAATCCCATTTATTAATACCAATTGCTTCATTGGTTCCCACTTCCCGGGTGGGTTCTAAAACTGCTCCCAAAATTAACCAGATATTTTCATCCACTGCTTTACGGACTGCTGCTCCTAAGTTCTCGTCTCCCCCCGGTTGGGGTGTGTCAAAGGTGTAGTCTATCCCCACGATTTTGGCGTTCAGTTTCCGGGTGTTATCCAGGATTTTACCGAGATAACTTCGATCCATTGGTAAAAGTTGACTGTCCTTTAATTTCGCGCGATAGATGGATTCCGTGTCGATTTCGATTAAAGCTACCGGAGGAACTTCGTCATTGGGAATTTGACTTGTTAGGTTACGGTAAACCGCTTGGGTGAGAATGCGTCCATCTTCCAGCAACATTTCTACCGGAGCTAGTAGGGCTAACAGTACTGTTGCGGTGAGAATGGCTGCTTCCGTAAAGTTTGGTAAACCTTGACGTAGTTTATCCTTCCACCGAATTGGTTTGATTTGATATAGATCCGCACCAGGGTGACAAAATAGGGATGGTACCAGGTACGCGGAAGGGTAGGTATGGCTTTTTTCCATCCGCAGGTACTGCTTGGCTTCTGTCACTGCTGCGTATAAATCCAGGTTACGACCTAATGCTTGTAAAAAGTGGACTAAAAAGTCCTCTGCAACGCGGTTGTGAATCGGTTCCCGCATCACCACCACCTGACTAAAACCCAGATCAATCAAAGATTGGGCAATATTCAGACCTTTGCAGGAGTTAAAGATGGCTACCTGTAAACCCCGTTGTCTTGCGGTTGTTAGTTGGGGAGCAATTTCCTTAATCGAGATGGAAACCCCCGGAGCAACCCCTAATTCTCCCCCGGTTAATTCAGTTTCGTTACTGTGTCCAGCAAAAAACAGGATATCCCAACCCCGTTCATCGGCGATCGCCTCCACAATATCTGTGATCACCTCATTTGCTGTTTGCTGCGGTTGCCAACCCACAAATTTCACTTCGGCAATTTTTTCCAGGGATTTAATGCTTTTGCGTTCAGCTTCAAAGTTTAAACCACTATCATCACCCAAAATTGCCAGGATTCTGGTTTTACCCCGGAGTGACTTCTTGCTACCACTGGCATTGGCTGCTATATTTAAGGGAGTACGAATAATTTTTATCGCTCCCATACTGGCAAATTCACTCCCTAATTCCCAAGCTTCCCAAGGTAAGCGATCAATTTCCATCGGTGTGCAGGTCAAGCTGATTTGAATTGTCTGTTCTTCCCCCGAGTTGATGATGGTTAGCAATTCCTGACTTGCTTGGGCAATTCTGGCTCGAATTTCGTATAATTCTGCACTCCGTAACCAGCGATGAAACTCGTACATTAACTTTGTTTCCGCCTTGACTAGTTCGGCGTGCCAATCGATATTTAAGTTGGCAACACCACCCCCCACAGTTCGTCCGCGCATTTGTTCTGATTTGTAAAAATTCAGATACGCACATTCCCACTCTTTGTATAACTGGGTCAAGGTGGCTGGATAGTTAACCTGCGAGGCTAATCTTTGTCCTTCACCCCAGGACAACTCAAATAAACATGTTTGTTCAACTTTTTGAACTTTAAGATTAAAAATATGCGGACAGCTTTCCATAGTCTATCATCTCGCAGGCTTTTTGATGCTTGTTAATCTACTGGTTGATTATTAAGAATCAATATGATTGTTTACAATAGTTCATGCGATGTTGGATTATCTGGATATTGAGCGAGTAAGGTATTGATTTTCTTGCTACTCCCTACTCAAAACCAAGTTGTAGGGATTTGGTAGATGGGATGACCCTGTGAATGTAGGTTAGGATGAGCATCCTATTCAGGATGTTTTCAAAGTTTAATATAAATTGCTGCTAATTAGTTCACTATTAACAATACCTGTAACAATTCCTCCTGTATCGTGTTATGAAGTATCTAAAAATACATCCAAGTATAATATTTGATTATGAATAATCATCAAATCCTGGGTATTTGATTCCTGTGGTTCAAGAATGTCATAGACATCACCTGTCTCTAGCTGGAACCAGAATTGGATTTAATTGCTGCTCAATGATTTTCACCTGAGATAAAAAAGGTGAAACTATCCCACTAAATTTTTGATACATATTCTTCCCCTACTTCCCGTCAGGTATCAGCTCCAAAGTAAAACGGTATAAAACCTAAATTTTGCCTGGGGTGAGAAGTCGGATTTTTCTCCAGAGTTTGGTTTTCTGCAAGAAAGCCGACTTCTAGCAATATATCCATACCTAAAAAGCCGAATTATGGGATACCGATAGTCATTTACTGATATCAAAGATGATTCAAATTCAAATAATCTAAAATCCCTTCATTCTAATTCCAACCCAAAGGGAGGGATATCAAAAGTAAATTGTTGATCAACAGTGACTTTGACCCAAAAATGTTCACCGATATTTCCAATTACTTGGGCGAACAAAACTCCTCTACTTGTATCAAATAAAGACTCATTAAACAAAGATTGGTTTTCATCTTTAATTTCTAATTGTAATGTTTTTGGCATAGGTGTACCAGGTTGTCCACCTAGAGCAACTAATAATAACCATTCTGGATTTTCATCGGTTTCCGAAATAATCCAGGTAATGGCATAGAAACGAATACAACCAGACTCACATTCTAAATCCCGAAATGCACCCCTTGCATGAGCGGGAATATGCACTCCCTCAGCTTCTAAACTGGAACGGATTTGGTCAAAATTATCGTTAATCAGTCTTAAGGAACGCATGGGTGCAGGAGATAAACTGGGTGTATTCATCAACATCCAACCTAACTCTTGAGTTGCGATGTCAATGCGATCGCGTAGCCATAATCCCACATTAATTAAAGGTTGATTAATGAGACTTTTAGCTGTATCAAGCCAATACTGTAATAGTTCTGGCTGACTGAAAAACACTCTCGCGTCAGCGATACTCAATATTTGCCAGGGATTTTTTTTGGCTAATAAGGACTTGTTCTCAGTAATTTTTTGCCGTACACCTCTGACCTCGGCTTCTGAAACAGATGTTAATTGGGGTAAGGAGATAGCATCTGGTTGTAAACAGCGTAAGTTTAATAATAAAGCATTTGCATCCCCATTAAACCAACTTTGTTCAATCCGATAATTCCAATCAGTTTCAATTTTTAAATCTTCCCTTTCTCGCTGCGAGCAAAATTGCTCATAGGTCATAAAACCAGCAAATGCAACTTGGGAACTTTCCTCTTCCACCTGCATTAAAATATAAAAATGGGCTGCCAAATTCGGAATATCAAAAACAGCAAAAGGTAGACTATGTTGACGACTAAAATTGCTAGCATTTAGCACACAAACCCGGAAATCACCAACTTGAATATGGCATCCAGCAGCCAAAATATTCCCATAGATAGGTTGCCAAATTGTTGCGTGATTGATATCAGTTGTTAAATCGGGAGCGCGTTCTGCCAACCAATCAGCAAAACCCAGTACAGCTAAACTATTGACATATACTTGCCAACGTTGTTGGAGATGAATCACATCTTTGCTATTATTTGCTGCGAGCTGACATCGTTCTGGGGATAACTCGGTGTAAGCTGGATTGAGAGCGTACCAGTCGAGTAATTCCGTGACATCTAAGTTAGTTAAAGGTTGGTCAATCATATTAAGTTAGTTAAATCAGTTAGTCGTTGTTTGTCAGAGAATTTTTTTGGTACACCACATTCAGGACAGGAATCAGATGAGGGGATGGGTGTTTAACGGGGAATTATATAGTAAATTATTAATCGAAATTAATACTGCTTTCCCAGTTATTTTGACCCTTTCCGTTCCTGGGATTGCAAATAATGACAGATTCGACGTGCAAGTAAACTGCGTAAGGGTTGGTTGCGAATGGGATTTTTCGCTTCCGATTCATTTTCTTGAATTAAAGAGGAAATTTGCTCATCGAGGATTCCTTCTAGTTTTTGGTCTAAAGCTTGTAAACGGGATGAATCGGTGAAATTTTCAGCTAGTTCTAAAATCCGCGATCGCAAACTCAATAATAAATTTTGCCGGATATCAGCCCTTAAGTCATTTAATTTTAATAATCTGGTGACTTCATACTGTTTTTTCAAACCGATTAGGGGTGCAATTTGACTCATGGATTGACCTTGACAATGGAATAAATGCAAAGCCGTAGTAAATTGCTGTTCCACCGTACCCCGTTTGCGTTGAATTTTCGCTTGTGCATCAGCTAAAACCTGAGCGATCGCCTCATCCAATGCTTGGGAAAATTGAGCTTGGTATAAGCGGATGAATTCCACCTGTTCATCATCTTCTGTTGTCACCTGGGTTGCTTCCACCATTGGACGAATTTCCTCCCGGTCGAAGGAAACAGATGTGATCGCACCTCCCTGTGCAGCAATGCGGTATTGGCGTAATTTTAACGCAATTAACTGTAATTGTTTAAACACAGTATCTGGTGTAATCGATTTTCCCAAACGGGATTGGAAATCATTAGCAATACGCGCTAACTGGTGGGTTGTGGGTGGTTGACACTTGAGCATTCCTCCAGCCATCCTTTGCTGTAAGCGGTCTTGACGATACACACCGTGGTAACTCACCAATAATTCACAAGCTTGTTCAATTTCCACCTGACTCAAACCAAATATTGTCGTTAAAATCCGCTGCAATTCCTTGGGATTAGTATCATTTAACAAAGCCCAATCACTGACCAAGAACACACCATGTTGCAACAGAAACCGCTTCAACTCTGGATGCTGTTTCACATAACGACTCACCCAAGCACTCAAGGAACCCTTAGTCGGGTCAAAAGTTTTGAGAATATTGGTAGCCAAGGATTGATAAGATGAATTACCCAAACCAGGGAAACCTTGTTGACTTCTATGGGTATTTAACCAAGCACTTAGCTGTTGCGGTTGACGTACTGCTACCTCTAAAACCTCATCATCCAACACATACGGTAACAAGTCTTGATAGGTAAAACCATTTTTGCTGCCAAACTTCATCCCTAAATCCAAGCAAACCTGGTAAATCTGGTGCGAAACATAACACCGTAGACACAGTTCAGCCAAAAACTTGTCTTCCCGTTCTCCATTTGCGTCATGTTGAATCTGCCATAAGTGACATTGTACCGTCACATCAGCAACATCATGTAAATCTGGAAAATGCCTCTGAAAATAGGTTTTGGCAACAGCAATCATCTCAACTCGGCGCTTACTTGTGGTATCTAATTTGACAAATTCCCAATATTTGGATGCAGAAGTCACGGAACTATCACCTAATCAACGCCATTATTACCTCAATTTTTCCACCTCCTCTAGATAAATGCAATTTGTGATTACTTCACACCCCCCTTGGGTGCTATATATCTATATTTCCGAGGTTTGCTAACTCATGCACAAATCAAAAAATAAATCTCCCTAAATTGGAAATGGAGAGTGGAGAGTAGAAATGAACTATTTAGATGCTTTGCGTCCAGTTATACTTCACACGCTGATCATAATATTTGCCTTTGAGTTTATTAATTTTGACCGTGTAAAGTATAAAGATACATGTTTAGCTATGCACAAGAGTCGATGGAGACTCACTAGAGAATAGGGGAAAATAATAATAACTATTAGCTTTGCTGATTCAGGGGATGATTTTGCTGAATATTGAAGGAAATACTAATACTTTTAGCCTTCAGTTCATCCCGCATTTATGCAACGCCTAAATATTTTCTTGATTGCTAATATCAACATTGGACAGATGCTGCAAACCTTGGGAATTTGCGATCGCAGTTATTTCGCTGCTGTCTTTCGGAAAAATTGAGTGTGAATCCCAGTATTTATAATTTATCTATGAATTGAAGTAAAAACAGCATCATCTCATCGAGAATTATCACCCAATCCAGCCAACCAAGCATCCAAATCAGCCATGCTGGTAAAATCGAGTAAGGCTTCACCAAGATTTTCCAATTGTTCTAGGGAAAGGGATTCAACTTGCGATCGCACTTCCTGGGGTAACTCACCTACTCGTCGAGTTAGTAGACGCATTATAAGTTGACACGCTTCAGCTTTCCGTCCCTCTTCTCTTCCTTCTTCCTTAATTTCCCGATACACCCGTGTTTCTTTGAGTGTAATTCCCAGCATTTGTTCTACCTCCCTTTGACTCTTACCTTCAAACTTGTACACCATGAT
>CALJJQ010000165.1 GCA_937973965.1 uncultured Calothrix sp.
AGCGATCGCCGCAGCACAACAAACATCTAAATTGAGGTCAAATAAAAGAGGTTGGAGATGTTGACAAAGATGATAACTATCCCGCAAGTCAGGACGATATCCTAAAGCTGTAACAGCTTCCTTTCTCACCGTCGCAACTGGGTCGGTCAAAGCTTCTAAAAGTGCGACTGTCACCCTTTGTTGATGGAAGCTACCAAGAGCTTCAATGACGGTTAACCGGACTGAAGGATCATCATCTTTTGCCAATGGTAGTAAATAATCAATAATCTGATAATGGCGAATATAGGATAAACAACGAACAGCCTGTAAACGAGTAGAGGGAGTAGCAAGTAACTCGGCGATCGCACCAATTGCTGATTCTCCAATTTGTGCTAGCGCATTGGCAGCCATTACCTGCAAATCCTCATCCTCAATGGTTTGCAGCAATTCTATTAAGGGTGCGATCGCTTGGGGTGATTTCAATTCACCTAAAATCCGCACCCCATACCAGCGTAGTTCTTCTTCTGCTTCTTCATCTGTCAACAATACTAACAATCTGGGAATGGCAATTTCCCCTAAACGTCCAAATATCTTGGCAATTTCCCACCTTTGTTGAAAATCTCCTGCCTCTAATAAGAATACAGCCCAATCTAATAATTTTTCGCGATCGCGAAATTTCCCTAAATCTTTATTCCCCACTACAGCAATTAGCTGCTGTAAACACTGCTGCAAACCTAAATAATCCCCCGTATCCCATGCTTTTTCTCCACGTAATACAAGTTGACTAATTTTATCCACTAGTAAAAACTCCTCATACTATTTATTTTGGGTTTTGGATTATCCTGCGGTTGTTCCGCTACATGTCTATGGGTTGGAAAACCCCTTGTCAAATCAACTCCCCATGTCGTTTGGACACAACCAAACGAGAAAATAATTCACTCCTACTCCCTACTACCTATTTTCAAGGGAGGGTTTAATCTTTCCCACTTGTCACGATTACTTTTTCTGATTTATATCACGGTGATTACATGGATCCGGGAGAACGAGTAAAACCCTATAACCACTCTCCCCATCGCTACAATAACAGCCTTTTTCTCCGCCAAAAACCTATTTATATGCAGGTTTGACATCAAATAATTACGTTAAATACATACAATGCATTATTTCGTAACAATTTATACGATTTTTCTGCTACATCGACCTTAACTTAGGTTTATGTGAATTTTGGCAAAGCTAGTATTCACGACAACTTGACAAATACATTTGCTCAATAAATTTATGGAGAAAACAGTCACCTTCCCCATAAAGACAATCCGTTAGGTCGTCTCTTTGTTCCCTATTTTCTAGTTAAAACTTTTCACGTTCATAAACTGAGCTTTTCGTTATAGACAGTTAATGTTTAAGGGTCAACTGTCAACAAAAGGGAAATATATCGGCGTGCAAAGTATACTTGAGAAAATTATTCCAGACTGATAGTTCTCCACTGAATTTTCCCGTTCCTCAGATATGGTTTACTTCCATGACAGACTTAGCAACTACCACAACCAGTCTTAACAAATTTGAGAAATTCAAAGCCGAAAAAGATGGACTTGCGGTAAAAGCAGAAATCGAAAAATTTGCGATGATGGGTTGGGACGCAATTGACACCACCGACCGTGACCACCGTCTCAAATGGTTGGGTGTGTTCTTTCGTCCGGTAACTCCGGGTAAATTTATGATCCGGTTACGCACCCCTAACGGGATTATGACTGCCGCACAAATGTACGTGTTGGCGGATATACTCAAACGTTACGGAGATGATGCTAGCGCAGATATTACCACTCGTCAAAATATCCAATTACGAGGAATTCGGATTGAGGATTTACCGGAAATCTTTAACCGCTTTCGTGCAGTTGGTTTGACCAGTGTGCAGTCGGGAATGGATAATGTGCGTAATATTACTGGAGACCCGGTTGCTGGATTAGATGCAGATGAATTGTATGATACCCGTGAACTAGTTCAGCAAATTCAGGATATGATTACCAACTTTGGTGAAGGTAATTCTGAATTTACAAACCTACCGCGCAAATTTAATATTGCCATTACGGGGGGACGGGATAACTCGGTTCATGCAGAGATTAATGATTTAGCCTTTGTCCCAGCTTTTCAAAGTTTGGCTGAGGGTGAAAAATTCGGCTTTAATGTGCTGGTGGGGGGTTTTTTCTCCGCTAAACGTTGTGAAGCCGCAGTTCCGTTGAATGCATGGGTGACACCAGAGGAGGTAGTTGCAGTTTGTCGAGCTATACTAGAAGTGTATCGCGACAACGGTTTACGGGCTAATCGGCAAAAATCTCGATTAATGTGGTTAATTGATGAATGGGGAATTGATCAATTTCGTGCAGCAGTCGAGAATAAACTGGGATATAAATTTGTGTCAGCAGCACCCCACGATGAAATCGACTGGGAAAAACGTGACCATATTGGTGTATCAAAGCAAAAACAGCCTGGATTAAATTACGTAGGGATGCATGTACCTGTAGGGCGCTTACAAGCCGAGGACATGTCCCAAATTGCCCGACTGGCAGAGGTTTACGGCAGTGGAGAAATCCGTTTTACCGTTGAACAAAATATTATTATCCCGAATATTCCCGATGATAATTTGGTATCATTTTTAGCAGAAAAGCTGCTAGAAAAATTTACAATTAATCCAGGTCAATTAACGCGATCGCTAGTTTCCTGTACGGGTGCGCAATTTTGTAATTTTGCCCTCATTGAAACCAAAAATCGAGCCGTTGAACTGATAAAGTCACTGGAAGCAGAACTGGATTTCACCCAACCAGTACGAATTCATTGGACAGGATGTCCCAACTCCTGTGGACAACCCCAAGTGGCAGACATCGGTTTGATGGGAACCAAAGCGCGCAAAAACGGCAAAGCCGTGGAAGGGGTTGATATTTACATGGGTGGGAAAGTCGGTAAAGATGCAAAATTAGGAAATTGCATCACAAAAGGTGTTCCCTGTGAAGACTTGCAACCAGTTCTCCGTGATTTATTAATTCAGCACTTCGGAGCAAAACCGAAAGACACTCCACAGTAAAAAACAATGGAATTTTGGATTTTAGATTTTAGATTTTGGATTTTTAAAAGGTTGATGTTTCCAACCCCATCCAACCTGAATATTTCTGACTAGAAAGTAGGAAATAGGGAATAGTAATAAGAACTATTTAGACCCAAAGTACCAAGCTATAGTTACATGTTTGGTTATATCCAAAATACATGGGAAATTAAATTTATTCTCATACCTATCTCCGACAATATTTGACCCAAAAATAAACATATGGGAAAATGCAGACTAATGCTTGGCTCAGGGATAGACAATAGGGTTTGACTTTTGAATTTGCGAGTGGGACAACGCAATCATAAATAAATATATTGCGTATTAGGGGCTTCCAAGATAAAAAATCTTCATGTGGTGCGGGCTTCTAGCCTGCACCGAAAAGGCTAGAAGTCTGTTCTAATAATGCATACATCGGAGAACTATTTTTTTTGTAAGTCCCTTACCCAACCTCGTTATGGCTTCGCACATCCTTTCCCCGTATTTCTGGAAAGCAAATCCAAAATCCGTCTTGGAAAGTTTGGTGGAAGAATAAATCTCCCACCAACTTTCCGCAAAATCCAAAATCCATATCACTCATTACCACTAATACTAATTACAATAATTCAACCATGACAAATCTATCGCGCCGTAAATTTTTGATTACCACTGGTGCAGCAGCAGCAGGTACGCTTTGGGTTCATGGCTGCACATCTTCTAGTGATAATACTGCCACAAATGGGAATGGAAATAATAGTGCAGTTCCAGCTGCCAATGTTTCGGCTGCGGACGCACCGGAAGTCACCACTGCGAAACTGGGATTTATTGCTTTAACGGATTCTGCACCTTTAATTATTGCCCAGGAAAAGGGTTTATTTGCTAAATATGGCATGAAGGATGTGGAAGTCATTAAACAGGCTTCCTGGGGGACAACCCGTGATAATTTAGTATTGGGTTCTGCTGGTAATGGTATCGATGGTGCCCATATCCTGACACCAATGCCCTATTTAATGGCGTTAGGAACTGTCACCGATGGGAAGAAAATTCCCATGTATATTTTGGCGCGGTTGAATGTGAATGGACAGGGTATTCAATTAGCGAATACCTACAAAGACTTGAAGGTCGGAGTTGATGCTAAACCCCTAAAGGATGCGTTTGCAAAACAAAAAGCCGCAGGGAAGAAAGAACTCAAAGCTGCGATGACCTTCCCCGGTGGAACCCACGATTTATGGATTCGTTACTGGATGGCTGCTGGGGGGATTAATCCCGATACGGATGTTTCCACCATTGTTGTTCCCCCTCCCCAGATGGTTGCAAATGTCAAAGTGAACAACATGGAAGCTTTTTGTGTGGGAGAACCTTGGCCATTGCAAACCGTTAACCAAAAGGTCGGTTACATGGCTGCGACTACTGGGGAAATATGGAAAGACCATCCAGAAAAAGCCTTTGCCATGCGTGCAGATTGGGTGGATAAACATCCGAAAGCAGCAAAAGCTTTATTAATGGCTGTGATGGAAGCTCAACAGTGGTGTGACAAACCGGAAAACCGGGAAGAAATGTGTAAAATCCTGTCTAAACGGCAGTGGTTTAATGTTCCGGTTGCTGATATTATTGATCGCTCCCAAGGTAAGTTTGATTACGGTACGGGTCGGGTGGAAGACTATTCCCAAACTATCATGATGAAGTATTGGCGGGATAATGCTTCTTATCCCTACAAGAGCCATGATTTATGGTTTTTAACGGAAAATATGCGTTGGGGTTATTTACCTACGGATACGGATACCAAAGCAATTATTGACAAAGTGAATCGGGAAGACCTGTGGAAGGAAGCTGCGAAAGCTTTGAAGGTTCCCGATGCAGAAATCCCCCAAAGTACATCACGGGGTGTGGAAACCTTCTTTGATGGTGTGAAGTTTGACCCGGAAAAACCGCAGGAATACTTAAAAGGATTGAAGATTCGTAAGGCGTAGTTTGAGAATACGGGAGACAGGAGGTAGTTTTGTTTATTAATCCCCTCGCTCCTGCTTCGTGAATGAAGGCAGAGCCTTCAACTCACTAAGCGACCACGCGGAGCATGGTCACTAGATAAAACCTGACTTCCCACCACACCCAAAATCTAGCCTTTCTCTTCCTGCTTCTCCCGATGTATCAACTCTAAAATAAAACGGTATTACCGATTTTCTCTTCGCTCCCTTCCCATTACCACAAATCTAAGAGAGAAAAATGGCGACAACAACTATTAGAAAACCTTCCCAGAGCAAGATTCAAAAATCCCTCGTCACCTTTTTGCAAAAGCGGGGACGAAAGTTTATCTCACCACTAATTGCGATCGCCCTATTTTTGATTATCTGGCAAATTGCTTGTTCGGGTGAAAAACCTAACCTACCCCCTCCAACTACGGTGGTTCAAGAAACTTGGGATTTGATTATTGACCCGTTTTTTGATAATGGTGGTACGGATAAGGGTTTGGCTTTACAGATTTTTGCTAGTTTAGGTCGGGTTGCCATTGGTTTTAGTTTAGCCGCAATTGTTGGCATTAGTTTGGGAATGATTATTGGTGCTAATGCATTTATTTTTGAAGCGGTTGACCCAATTTTTCAGGTATTGCGTACCGTTCCTCCTTTGGCTTGGTTGCCAATTTCTCTTGCAGCATTTCGTGATAGTGAACCGTCGGCAATTTTCGTGATTTTTATTACGGCGATTTGGCCAATTATTATTAATACAACGGTGGGTGTGCAACAAATTCCCCAAGATTACAAAAATGTTGCCCAGGTATTGAAATTATCAGGTTTTAAGTATTTTTATAAAATAGTTTTTCCTGCTTCTGTTCCCTATATTTTTACCGGATTACGTATCGGCATTGGTTTATCATGGTTAGCAATTGTGGCAGCAGAAATGTTAGTCGGTGGGGTGGGAATTGGTTTCTTTATCTGGGATGCGTGGAATAGTACCCGTTTAAGTGAAATTGTTTTAGCCCTGGTGTATGTCGGTGTTGTGGGTTTGATTCTGGATCGCATGATTGCTTTTATTGCGAGTAAGGTTGTCCCCCAGGAGCAGAAATAGGATCGAGGAGACAGAATACAGGAGTTAACGCGTAAAAATAACCCGACTTTGTAGAGACGACCCGACGGGTTGTCTCTACGGAAACCCAAAATCCAAAATCCAAAATCCAAAATCATGTTAACCAATATCGATAAACCCCAAAAAACGACGAATACATTTGTAGAAATTGACCACGTGGATCGTGTTTTCAATTTGCCGAATGGTGGTCAATATATTGCCCTCAAAAATATCGAATTAAAAATCCAACAGGGTGAATTTATTTCCTTGATTGGACACTCTGGTTGTGGAAAATCGACCCTATTAAATATTATTGCCGGATTGGATCGGGCCACAACTGGAGGTGTCACCCTGGAAGGACGGGAAGTGCGGGAACCGGGTCCTGACCGGATGGTGGTGTTTCAAAATTATTCCCTACTACCTTGGTTGACTGTACAGGAAAATATTGCGATCGCTGTTGATGAGGTTTTTAAAAACAAACCAGCTGGGGAACGTCGGCAAATTGTCGAACACCATATTGATCTGGTAGGATTACGTCATGCTGCCAATAGTCGTCCCTGCGAACTTTCTGGGGGAATGAAACAACGGGTGTCGATTGCCCGTGCTTTGGCAATTCGTCCGAAGTTACTGCTGTTAGATGAACCCTTCGGTGCTTTAGATGCTTTGACACGGGGTAGTTTGCAGACCCAATTAATGAAAATCTGCAATGAACACCAACTTACCTGTGTGATGGTGACTCACGATGTGGATGAAGCTTTATTATTATCTGACCGGATTGTGATGCTTACTAATGGTCCGGAAGCTCACATCGGTCAAATCCTGGAAGTACCCATTCCCCGACCACGCGATCGCTTGGAGGTCATTAACCATCCCAGTTACTATGGTTTACGTAACGAGATGATTTATTTCCTCAATCAACAAAAACAAGCCAAAAAACGTCAAGCGGCTAAAGTTTCCACCCCCGGAATTATTTCTAAACATGGTCTAGAAAAAATCAATCTGGATATCGGTTTTATCCCACTCACCGATGCAGCACCCCTAATTATTGCCCAGGAAAAAGGCTTTTTTGCTCAATTCGGTTTGGAACAAGTTACCCTTCACCGGGAAAACAGTTGGAAAGAAGTAGCTAAGGGTGTGGGAACTGGTAGACTAGATGCAGCCCAAATGGTGGCAGGAATGCCTCTGGCTTTAACACTAGGTGCAGGTGATAAAACCCCTGTTCCCGTTGTTACTGCCATGACCCTATCTCGCAACGGTAACGCCATTACCCTGAGTCAAAAATTACAACAAAAAGGTGTTAATTCCCTTTCCGACCTGAAAACCGTATTACAAGCAGATAAAGAAAAAAATCACGTGTTGGGTATCGTTCACCCGGCATCAATGCAAAATTTATTACTGCGGTATTGGTTGGCAGCCGGAGGCATTGACCCGGATAGGGATGTGGAATTGACCGTGATTCCCCCAGCACAAATGGTTTCTGCCTTGCGTTCCGGTGCTATTGATGGGTATTGTGTTGGTGGTCCTTGGAACACCCACGCTGTCCGTGACAAAGTTGGTTTTGTCGCTGCAACCGCTTTAGATATCTGGGGAGAACACCCGGAAAAGGTGCTGGGAGTACGGGAAGATTGGGCTGAAAAATATCCCCAAACCCATATTGCCCTGGTTAAAGCCCTATTGTCGGCTTGCGAATACTGTGATGATATCCGCAACCGTTCGGAAATTGCGGAGATTCTCGCTCGTCCCGAATATGTCGGTGTTGCTGCTGATTGCATCCGTCCTGGTTTTATTGACCCCTACGAACGGGGAGACGGAACAGAGGCAGAATTTTTACCATCCTACAATCAATTTTTTGTCAACAAAGCTAACTACCCGGAACGGGTAGAAATGCTATGGATTCTCACCCAATTAGCTCGCTGGGGATTAGTCCCATTCCCCAAAAACTGGGTCGATGTGGTAGATAGAATTTGTCGTACCGATGTATTTGGTGTGGCAGCTCGCGACCTAGAGGTACTCGACATTGGTCGCGACCAACCCATCCACATGTTTGACGGTAAAGCCTTTAATCCCTCTGACCCCATTGATTATCTTAAATCCTTCCCCATCAAACGGGAAATTAGAATCCAGGAATTTTAGATTTTGGATTTTGGATTTCCGTACAGACTACCCGTCGGGTCGTCTGTAAAATCAACCCCATTCCCTGACAAACCTATTACCATGCAAGCAATAAATACTACCCAAACCCATAAGTTATCTTCTCCGGAATCAAATCCATTTTTGACGATTGAGGGAGTGACAAAAATTTATCCGACTGCAAATGGTCCCCGTGTCGTTCTTGATGGGATTAATTTATCTGTCCAAGAAGGGGAATTTATATGTGTAATTGGACACTCTGGCTGTGGTAAATCTACCCTCCTAAATATGGTGTCAGGTTTTAATCAACCCACGGAAGGACAGGTCAGATTACAAAACCGAGTCATTACCGAACCGGGACCCGACCGGATGATGGTGTTTCAAAACTACTGTTTACTACCGTGGATGAGTGTTTTTGATAACGTTTATACAGCCGTAGATGCGGTATTTCCGCAGAAGACCGAAGCCGAAAAACGCGCCATCGTCAAAGAACATTTAGCAATGGTTGGCTTACTTGAAGCGGCAGATAAACGACCCGGACAGATATCAGGAGGAATGAAACAACGAGTTGCGATCGCTCGTGCATTATCCATCCGTCCCCAGGTTCTCATCCTCGATGAACCATTCGGTGCATTGGATGCCATCACCAAGGAAGAATTACAGGAAGAACTATTAAAAATCTGGCGTGACCATCGGGTCACTGTCTTAATGATTACCCATGACATCGATGAAGCTTTATTCATGGCTGACCGTTTAGTGATGATGACCAATGGACCAGCGGCGAAAATTGGCGAGATTTTAGAAATTCCTTTCCCCCGTCCCCGCATTCGCACGCGAATTATGGAAGACCCCCAGTATTATGATTTACGTAATTATGCGTTAGACTTTCTGTATAATAAGTTTGCCCACGACGACGCAGCTGAATAATATGGTTGTCCCTGAATATTGGAAGAATTGTTGTTAGAATTATTGACGTTGGGCAAATTTTTTGTGGAACAAGCTTTAAGCCTGTTTCACAATATCAATTCAAATCTTCCAAGCGAATCCGTGGGTCAGCTGCTTTGAGTAGTAAATCCGCAATTAAATTACCGAGAATTAATAACACCGCACCCATTGTTAAACTCGCCATAAGAACGTATAAATCTTGAGCTTGCAAAGCTTGTAAAGTTAACCGACCTAATCCTGGCCAATTAAAGAAATATTCAGCAATAAAAGCACCATTTAATAAACCCGCTAACTCAAAACCTAAAAGGGTTATCAAAGGGTTAATCGCATTGCGCAGCGCATGAACATAAATCACCCGATTTTCTGGTAAACCCTTAGCACGGGCTGTTTGGATATAATCTTGACGTAACACATCCAGTAATTCCCCTCGCGTAATCCGTTGTAAACCAGCAAAACTGGTAATACTTAAAGCCACCGTTGGTAAAATCATATGCCAAGCGACATCAATTATTTGTCCGAACCAAGTTAATTGATCATGGTTAATACTGGTTTGTCCACCCACCGGAAATAGGGGAGACGTAACTTGGGCAAAAATCAATAACAGTAAAGCCGTGATAAAACTGGGAAAACCCTGACCCGCATAACTAATTACCTGTAATAACCGATCAGGTAGACGATTTTGATTAACTGCGGCCACAATACCCAAAGGTAACGCGATCGCCCAAGTAATGATTAGTGAGGAAACCGCCAGTAGTAGGGTGGAAAATACCCGTTCACCGATTAGGGAGGAAACCGAACGCTGAAAAATAAAACTTGTACCAAAGTCCCCTTTGCTGATAATCCGCCATATCCATAAAAAATACTGCTCTACCCAAGATTTATCCAATCCCCACTGCTGACGAATTTCGGCAATCCGTTCGGGAGTAATCCGAGGGTTTTGCTTTAAGGTATCAACAAAATCACCGGGAGCTAACTGAATAATCAAAAAAGATAAAGCTGATGCCAAAAATAACGTAATTAAAGCCTGGAATAAACGCTTGGCAATATATAAAACGGTTTCACTAGTCAACCACCCATAAATGCGATTCAGTCTTAGTTCCCATCTATCCCTTGTTACAGTCATCGGTCTATTTTTCCATAGTCGCTATCTGAAATGTTTAATTATACACGGGGAAAGGAAATTGAGAAGACAGAATAGAGAACCCAGATTTCTCACAAATCCCTCAAACTCTCAGGGATAGTACGTAGAAACGACCCGTCGGGTCGTCTCTACAGGGAGTAGGGAATAGAAAGAAAAGTCAGAATACAGAATAAGGGGACTTAAACGTTTTTGAGGCAGAAATCAGCCTCAAACCCATACAAGAAAAGGAAAATACACTATAGACCCAAAAAATACTTTAAACCCAGATATGGCAGGAAACTATTTAAAACGATATCA
This sequence comes from uncultured Calothrix sp., assembly GCA_937973965.1. Lineage (GTDB taxonomy): Bacteria > Cyanobacteriota > Cyanobacteriia > Cyanobacteriales > Nostocaceae > NIES-3974. The sequence continues at coordinate 10,626 of CALJJQ010000165.1, forward strand.
AAGTCTTGCGGTGTATTCAACTGAGTAGTTTTTCTGGCTACTTTTTGTCTAAGTCCCACTAAAATACTTGTCTCCTGTCTCCTTTCCCTAATACTCGACCAAGCTGATAATCGGTACATCCGGTAACTGCTTGCGTCCTTCTAAATCCCGCAATTCGATAATAAACCCGAATCCTAATAGCTCACAGCCCATATTTTGTACCAGTTGAGCGGTCGCACTTGCAGTTCCTCCGGTGGCAATTAAATCATCTACGATTAATACTTTGCTACCACTTTCCAAGGCATCTTGATGAATTTCCAGTTTATCAGTACCATATTCTAACTCATATTCCACCGAATGTACTGCACCGGGTAATTTCCCTGGTTTTCGCACCGGAATAAACCCAGCTTCTAATTGATAGGCTAGGGGTGTACCAAAAATAAAACCCCGTGATTCCATTCCAATCACGTAATCGACTTGAAAATTGGCTTCATCGCATTTTTGAGCCAACAAATCGATTGTGTATCGCAGTCCCTGGGGGTTGCGTAGTAACGTGGTGACATCCCGAAAGAGAATACCTGGTTTCGGAAAATCTGGTATATCACGAATCAGTGATTTTAAATCCATAGTTTAGGTGGTGTCGGTTGAATTTGACATGGTTCGTAAAATTAGCTTAATCTAAAAAACCCCCCGCTTCCTACTGGAAGTAGGGTACGGGTTTTAAACTGTCAAATAAATTTTACCCAAATGTAGACAAAATTACCGGTTTGTAAGCTAATTCCTTCGGACAGGCTTTACCAAAATCATGATTTCAGCCTTTTGGCATGTCAAAAAGTGAAATCTTTGGGTTAAGATTATTTCCCCTACAGACGCGACATGTCGCGTCTCTCCCCATTCCCTACCCTTACGCTTCAGACTTTTTCCGCAACAAAGGACGCTAAAGTTCTACTACGAACCTTTCCTCACCCATCAAAATTAATGTGGTCGAGTACTATTTCTCCAACTACGGACAACTGGGATGAATTCCCCCTTGGGTGCAAATGTAAGCGATTTGACGCTTATCTAGGTTTTTCACCTCACTAAAATCCACACCCTTGACAAGTGCTGATTTTGCTCCTGTTTGGGGTGTTTCCACAAATTGTTCCGTGGGATTTTGATTACCCGGTGCGAGAATTGCTCCTTGAAAATCTGCTCCCCGTAAATTGGTTCGTTGTAAATCAGCTAAACTCAAATCGGCATTACTGAGGTTAGCATTGCTTAAATTAGCACCTCGTAGTACGGCTCCGGTGAGACGGGTAGCGCTCAAGTTGGCACTACTGAGGTTAGTATGGTCAAGATAAGCACCACTTAAATCCGCTCCCAGCCAATCGGTTTTGGTTAAATTAGCGTGGGATAAAAAGGCACCAATAGCGATCGCTCTTCCTAATCTAGCTCCAAACAATTCGGCTTCGTTGAGTTTGGCTTCTCCCAGGTCTGCACCTGTCAAGCTGGCGTTTTCCAGTACGGCATTGCGTAAATCAGCACCAACTAATTGGGCACTACTGAGGTTTGTACCGATGAGTCGCGCACTGACTAAGTTAGCTTTTTTGAGATTAGCTCGACTGAGATCGGTTTTATTGAGTAAGACCCGACTGAGGTTAGCTTCTTGGAAGTTGGCTTGTTTGAGTTCAGCTTGGCTTAAATCGGTAATCCAATCATCATAGGTGTCGTAGCGACCATCGTTCCCCGGACCGCGAAAACGACTACCGAGGAAACTAGCTTGGTTGAGTTGAGCACCTTTAAAATTCACTCCCCATAAATCAATCCTTTCCAGCACCAAGTTAAAGGATGTGTTGGGATTCGTACCAGTATTCGGTTGGGATAAATTGGTTTGACTGAGATCAACGTTGTGGAGTTTGCCTCGATTCACCAGCAAAATTTGATTAATTGCTTGTTGATTAGCTTGTAATTGCTGGGCTTTTGCTGGATTGTTGGTTGCTAAGTCGTTGGTTAATAATTGGTTTTTACGCTTTAATTCTGGAATTGCCTCAATCCCAATATTCACCAAGGATTGTTGGATAGTGCTGCGTAAAACTGGATTGGTTTCCTGGAGGAGTAAATCGACTAAATACTTAGTTGCAGGGGGGTATTTTAACGTCCCCATTGCCATAATCGCTTGTTGTCGTTCCGCTAAACTTGTACTCGCAGTTGTTTGGAGACGTTTTTCTAATTCCTGGAACTGCTGACGATTACCCTGTTCTGTGGTGCGCTGGTTTTCTTGGGATTGAATATATACTTGGGTACCAATCAAAGTTCCCAATACACCCACCATACTCGCCAACGCCACCAGAAACAAAGTCAAACTGGGATTTTGTTGCATCCACTCCCAAACTTGACTGAGGTGATCGCGCTTTTGAGAAATTACCACATCCGCGATCGCAGCTTCTTCTTCATACTCATTCCATTGGTCGGGTTGAGGTTTTCCCGCTCGTAAGCTAGCGACACTGAAGGGTTTAGTAGCATCAATTGTATAGGTTCCCGCAATTCGGTCATGTAAGGCTCGTTTACTATCACGCCAACGGGGAAATCCCATCGATTCAGCTAACATTAGCACTGCCATCAAACCCGTAAATACACCGAGATTGGGGAAAAAGGGACTATAACGCCACAATAAATAGGTGACAGATAAAGGTAAAGCCCAACGTCCCACACCTTCGCGGATGACAACAGCCAATAAACCAGGTGGTGTACCCCCATTGGTGACAACCCGCACACCAAACCAACGTTTTGGTAAAGTACTACCCGTTTTTGCCAACAGGTATATTTGCCAACCAGTTAGGGATAGGGAAGCCAATGCTCCCACACTCCAAAAAAAGTTGGTTAACCAGGTGACATTACGAGTACCATAGTTAATAGGTAAAGCCAGGGGACGGGCGACTTCCCGTTCTACCAGGGACAAAACCGGATTCAACGGTACACGTTCCACATCAGTTCGCGAATTCGCCAATACACCAATCCCAAAGGGAACTAGTCCACTAACAGTCACCAACGCGATTTCCGTCACCACCGCAGCAGCACGCCGAGTCATTAAGGGTAACATCTTAGGTTTGCTAGGTTCTTGGGAACGAATCGATTTATTCGTTGTTCTCCTCACAATCGGGGTCGTCATAGCACTCTTCTCTATACAATTTAATCGCTACGCCCAGGAGCGCACTAAAAAATTTAACTATTGCTGATTTTGTTGATTTTGACCAGTATCTGATACAAAAAATTTGTATGCCAGGTAAACCAATCCCAGCAACAGCGTCACACCAATTACCGACGCAATTAATTTGAGAACAGCCTGGAAGATGGCAAAACCCAACACCATTCCCCCACCAATTACCCCTATTTTCGCCACCAATGGTAGATTCAAAAACCAACTGACAACAGCCCATAAACCTGTGAGCGCTCCGTTAGCGGATGGGGAGGGGGGGACGATTTGCTGGGACTGCGCAACCACCAGCGCAGACGACGATTCTAGCTCATTCAGACTTCGTTGCAAATCATCTTCGGGTTGACGTTCCATTGATAATCTTTTCCTCAGTGTGGCTGTGCATTTAAAAACAAATCAGAATTTCTGATTAGACATTTCCCATCCGCAATCATTGTGTATGGGATTGTATCTAGTTGTGTGTGTAGTAAAGCACCTCGAACCGAGAAAACTATAACGCGTCTGGCTGCAACTTCCAAGGGTAAATAATCAACATCTCGGAACAAAAACTTATCAAATCTATCTATAGGATTAACCGATGACAACTCAAAACAGCCTTATCAGTGTTACAAATTATCCCCTAATGAACAAACCTATCCGCTTAATTGGTGTTTCCGTCGGGTTGACAATAAGTTTATTACTTATGCAAATTAACACAGCCCAAGCCCAAAAGGTGTCAATTAGCCGTAATTTTCAACCAAATCCGTTAACTTTAACAGGGACATCAGGCGGTGCAGTCAGAAGTAATTGCGGTAACTTGGCGGCTACTCCTAATCATATAATCGAAATCAAAGAACCACTACGTTTGAATTTTTCGGTAGCTGGTGCTGGTGAACCCACATTGTTAATTGAAGGTCCTGCTGGCCGTTTTTGTTCCCTCTCCGATAGCTATTCGGGAGGAAAATCAGAAATTTCTGGGTACTGGATACCTGGTGATTATACAGTTTATGTTGGTCAAAGTTCCCAATCCCGGAGTAATTATACTCTATCTATCTCCCAACCAAAAAAGTAAGTAGCCGTAACCCGGCAAATGATTACGTGATTCGGGTAATTCGTTTGTTTGAAGTTTTGCGCTTTGATATTTGGCAGTACGTAAAGTAACGTGAGCAGACAGAATATGGTCGTCAGGTGGGGAAATTAATCGATAATAAATACCCGAAAATATTTCGTAGAGACGACCCGTCGGGTCGTCTCTACTCTGTGTCGGTGGTCGGGTCGTCTCAACTCCCTATTCTCCATCACCTTCCGACAATACCTGGGTTTGGACTTCCACCGCAGCCACATCAATAGTACCTTCGGGGGCTATCCGTGTAAATTTACCACCATCGACGGTCAAATGTTCGCCACAATTGGGACATTGAATATCGCTATGATTCAACCCCATAAATTCAAAACCACACACAGGACATTGACTCGTTACCAAATTGCGTTGTAACCACCAGCGTAATCCCAAAAAAGCCACCACCGGAGCGATCGCAATAATCCCAATAATCACTATAATTGAGTTAACAAGCCATCCCAAACCGATTGACCCTAAAAACCAAGCAATAATCAGTAAGGTTAACCAAGGACGTAAATTGGCAAGGTAAAATTGGAAATTGTTAAGATTCATTTGTTATATTTCATCCGCTTCTCCTTCTAGGATAGCTATTTTCACTGTTGGTGTTGAACATCTTCTGGAGGAAATGGCAGGTTTTTCTGCGCTGAAAGAGACAGACGCAATATATCGCGTCTCTACTATTTCCTACTCCCTACTCCCTGTATTAATTGGGATTGGGCAAAATCCTGATTGCTCAAAATCGCGATCGCTTTTGTATAGATTGGGTCTAATTGACTACCTCGCCAATCGGGATTCGCTGCGATTTGCCGCATTTGTGCTTCGCTAATATCAATTCTGACATCGGGGATAATCCCTTTCTGGTTAATATCCCGACCTCTAGGTGTGTAGTAACGGGAAGTAGTAATAGCGACACTAGAACCATCCGCAAGTCGATAGACAGATTGAACCAAAGCCTTACCAAAACTGGGGGAACCAATAACGATCGCCCGTTTATTATCCTGTAAAGCACCTGCTAAAATTTCACTGGCACTAGCCGAACCATTATCAATCAAAACCGCTAAGGGTAAATCCGTTAAAGCGCGCTGATTGGCTCTCGCATGAATACTCATTCCCCGTCGATCCAAGGTCTTGACTATTGTTCCCTCATTCATGAACATTTGGGCAATTTCAATGCTGGAGTACAATAAACCACCGGGATTACCCCGTAAATCCAACACAAAACTATCAACCCGTTGATTAGTCAAATTTTGAATTGCTCGTCGAGTTTGTTCGCTACTTCTAGCTGTAAACGAATCTAAACGAATAAGCCCAACCCGTTTATCTCCCTCTTGCTTCACCTGATAGGTGACACTGGGAACTTCAATCGCAGCACGGACTAACCGCAGATTTACCACATTTTGTCCGTTGCGTGCCACCCGTAACCGAACAGGAGTACCAACTCGACCACGAATTAACTGAGAAGCATCTTTAATGTCTATACCTTGAGTTGACCTGCCATCAATTGCTAAAATGCGATCGCCAACTCGCAAACCAGCCCTCAAAGCCGGAGAATTAGCAATCACTTCCATAATGGTCAATTGATTGGTTTGGGAATCCAACCTCATTCTAATCCCAATTCCAGAAATTTCCCCCGCAGTCTGATTAAAAAGTGCTTCACTTTGTTTCGGGTCAAGAAATCTCGTGTATTCATCACCCAAAGACTTTAAAACCCGGCGAATTTCCGCGTAAGCCTGTTCTTTGGAAGTAAAATTTCTACTCAGTAACTGCCGACGCACCGCCAACCAATCTTGTTGGTTAAAGGTTCCATCCACAAATTCCTGATTTACCAGTTGCCATACCTTATCTACGATTGCTCTGGGAGTATCCTGGGCCGCAAAAACGGAACGTGAAGATAAACCGACACCAAAGGATAGGGTTGCTAGGGTGACAATCGCTGCCAATCGCTTATTTTTGAGTAGTAAATCCCCAAAATCAGTGATTTTTTTTACTGGTAGGTTATTTTTTGTCGATCGCTTCATCTAGGTCAACTCTCAATTTTATGTTGAGGTAAGCAAAATAAGTTGCTATCGTGAAATCAGAATTCTGGACGTAAACCTCCCTAAACAACCTTTCGAGGAGAAAATTTTGGCAGGATGCAACTTTTAACCCATGTATCTCTTCAATCACACTAAAGATAATTTAACAAGCTTTCTGCACTTCCTACTAATGGCTTGCGTCACTTCTTTTTGTGACTTTAGTCATATTCTGGGGAAAAGGAGACAAAATACAGGAGACAGGAGATAAGTAATTAAGTGATGGCAATCCGATTGAAGTAGTGAAAAATAGCGTGCTGTTGACCCATTAACAACCCTACATGTAAGATGTCACAAATCCCGCTGGGACTGCGGTAACTGATTACCTATTTCCCCAGTACCCGAATGCACCCAAAAGCTCCCCTCCTGTCTCCTGTATCCTGTATCCTATTATCCTGTATTCTCAAAACATCAAAATCAAAGGGAAAAAAATGACAGAGTGGCAGGTAATTTCTGGGGGTGTGACTGCACCGCGAGGATTTCGAGCAGCTGGGGTGACTGCGGGACTCAAACCTTCGGGTTTACCAGATTTAGCCTTGATTGTTTCCGATGTGGATGCGATCGCGGCGGGTGTGTTTACAACTAGTCATGTTTGTGCGGCCTGTATTGATTATTGTAAGGAAATTTTACGCAGTCATCAAAGTGTGCGGGCTATTCTTTGTAATGCGGGACAAGCGAATGCGGCTACAGGAAAAACTGGAATGGATAATGCCCGTGAATCTGCCCAGTTACTAGCTAATGAGTTAAAAATATCACCCAATCAGGTATTGTTGGCATCAACGGGGGTAATTGGTCAACAAATCAAAATGGCGGCAATGCGTACAGGTATTCCCCAGGTGGTAGCAGCCTTATCTCCTGATGGTGCGGAGAGTGCAGAACGGGCCATAATTACCACGGATTTGGTGACAAAATCCATTGCCTTGGAAACCATCATCGGTGATCGCACTGTCAGAATTGGAGGTATGGCTAAGGGTTCAGGGATGATTCACCCCAATATGGCCACCATGTTAGCCTTTGTCACCTGTGATGCAGCCGTTTCTCCCCACCTCTGGCAACAAATGGTGACAGAAGCTGCGGATAAAAGTTTCAATGCCATCACCGTTGATGGGGATACTAGTACAAATGACTGTCTAATTGCCCTGGCAAATGGGGAATCCCGTGCCCATGCTATCACCGAAAAAGGTCCAGAAGCAGATCGACTTGCGGGAATGTTGACCGCCGTTTGTCAACACCTAGCTAAAGCGATCGCTCGTGATGGGGAGGGTGCTACTTGTTTAATAGAAGTTCGAGTTAATGGCGCTCCCAGCGAACTAGCTGCGCGTCAAGTTGCAAAAGCGATCGCGGGTTCATCTTTGGTTAAATCTGCTATCTTTGGTCGTGACCCGAATTGGGGCAGAATTGCGGCAGCAGCCGGTCGGGCAGGTGTCCCCTTTGACCACAATAAGCTCCGTATTCAACTGGGTGATTTTCTCTTAATGGAACATGGTCAACCTTTATCCTTCGACCGCAGTGCAGCTAGTGAATATTTAAAAAATGCTGCGGACGCTTACCCAGGTGGGATGATGACAACTAGTGGCAGTAAGGATTTGGCAGACAAGCCGACTAAAATCTATCAAAGCCTTGATAAACCCGTGGTAATTACGGTTGATTTGGGGGCTGGTCACGACTGTGGCTTGGCGTGGGGATGTGATTTAAGTTACGATTACGTCAAAATTAATGCGGAATATACAACCTAATACAATTTTGGATTTTGGACTTTGAAATATAGCACAACGAAAAAACCTTAGAGGTTGTTTGTCAAGTATTAATTATCTCTATTTTGACTATCGTCCTGACTTTGGACATGGGGTTATAAAGCTGATTTTTCCTTCGAGAGTACAGACGCGACATGTCGCGTCTCTTCCTGTTCCCTTGAAACCTCATAATTCATGTTTACTTCTTAATACTGCTGTAACTGCTGCATAAACCAATTAGCAGCTGCGGTGTTTGTTTCCGTACCCAGTTGTTCTAAAGTTTGCTCAACTAACGCGATTGGTAATCCAGTTAGAACTTGGGATTGGGTAATTTCCGTATATTTACCCATTTCTCCCAAAGCAAAGGCAAATAATCGCATTCCTTTGGTATCGATGACCCAATATTCCTGAATTCCCAAACTAGCATAAAGTTGTTTTTGCTCATCCAGGTCTATACTCAAAGTCGTGTCGGCAATTTCTCCGACCAAATCGGGAATGCGGTCAGAGGATAAATCAATTCGTCGCTTCACACCAGGTTGCCATTTGGGGATATTTTCGCCCTTGTACAGGACTAAATCTGGCGCACAGGCTTGGGTTTGGGGTTTTTCGATTAAACACCGTCCGTAGGATTGTAACCTCTCCTCTGGGTGTAAAAATGCCCATATAAAGAAAATCGCCGTGACTAAATCGCTAAACGATGCATGATTTGGCCCTTCCGTTCCCATATCCACCCATAGCCACCCCTGATGAAATGATATTTTACGCCATTTCCCATCCGGATTATCCCGAATATTGAGATAATCTTGCCAACTTGCACCGTGTCGTTCTGTTATGGGGTTAGAGGGGTGGGTTTGCTCTAGGGAAATTATCATGGTTGTTTCCAATTTGAGATTTTGGATTCATAGTTAACAGTTAACTGTTGACTATTAACTGTTAACTGAAGTTGACCGTTGCAGGAGATTGGATATTTTTTGGAGGTGCTAGGGAATAGAGAGTGGGGATTTATACTTTACATAATCAATAAATGAGCTTTTCGTTTAGATAGGGCTTGAAAAGAATCAGCTTTACTACATCTGTCATCCCATTTCACTCAAATTTTGATACATTTTCTTCCCCAGTTCTCAAAAGCTTCCCATAAGGTATCAACTCCAAAGTAAAAAGGTATCAGCTATCAACGGTTAACAGACCAGGTTCCACTGTGTTGTACTTAACCGACATTAATTATAATTACCTCACTCCGTATGACTTTTGCTTTTTGACTTATCTTACTAGCAACAGATCCAGAATCTGAGACACGATATAGCGTTTCCCGAGCAAGTGAAATACAACCCTACCGAACCTCTCGATCTCCCTCCCCGATATCGGGGAGGGTCGGGGAGGGTTTTTTTGTATCTCATTAGACTGAGAAAAGCTATACATCGCGTCTCTACAAACACATGATTTTCAGGTATTACACATTCTTCTTGCCAATAATCCGGAAAAAGATTTTTTCTGCTTCAATCCAGACAAACATCAAACTGCTAAATCCAATACAAATTATTAATTCCTGCATATTCAAAACATGGGTGCCAAAAAAGGCCCTTAAAGGGGGAACATACACTAACATTAACTGTAAAACGGTTGTAATCACCACCGATAGCAGGACAAAAATATTCGAAAAAGGATTCATCTCGATTGCCAAACGGTTATTGGAGCGAATAGCGATCGCATGACCCATTTGGGCAATGCAAAGGGTGGTAAATACCATTGTTTTCCATGTATCCCGATTACCAGTGTACCTGGGGTCATGGGTATGGCGATAGGCCCATGACATCATGGTAATAGTAGTGATCGCAAAAATAATCCCAATCCGTACCATGTAGGAACCTAAACCCCTGGCAAAAATACTTTCTTTGGGGCTAAAGGGGGGACGCTTCATCACATCTGGTTCCGGTGGTTCCACTGCTAGGGCTAAAGCTGGTAAACCGTCGGTAACTAGGTTCATCCACAAAATTTGTAAAGGGCTTAAAGGGACACCAATTCCCAACTCTGGGTTAAAGGGTAAAATCAAGGGAGCTGCGGCTACGGTGAGGACTTCGCCGATATTACTACCCAAAATATACTTAATAAATCTGCGAATATTCGTGTAAACTACGCGACCTTCTTTTGTGGCAGCGACGATGGTGGCAAAGTTATCATCCAGTAAAATCATATCACTGGCTTCCTTGCTGACATCCGTACCGGTAATTCCCATTGCAATCCCGATATCAGCTTGTTTCAAGGCTGGTGCATCATTCACACCATCCCCAGTCATGGCCACAAATCGACCTTGACGTTGTAGAGCTTGGACGATACGTAGTTTATGTTCCGGTGCAACCCGTGCATAAATACTCACCGCGTTGACGTGGTTTTCCAGTTCCTGGTTACTCATCTTTTGTAAGTCCTTTCCGGTCAGGACTTCATCCTGGTCGGTGGCAATTCCTAAATCAAGAGCGATCGCCCGCGCTGTTAATTGATGATCTCCGGTAATCATAATCGGACGAATACCCGCATCCCGACATTCCTGGACGGCTGCTCGAACTTCAGGACGGGGTGCATCCATCATCGCTACTAACCCTAACCAAACTAATTCAGTTTCACTGGTTTCTTCGCTGTCTGGAGATGGTTTTTCCAGTAGGGGTTTATAGGCAAAACCTAGCACCCGTAACCCATGACTAGCCATGTAATCGTTTTCTTTGAGAATGCGCTGACGCACATCTTCAGTCATCAATACCCGGTTTTGCCCATCATCCCATTGGCTGCACCGTGCTAATACCAATTCCGGTGAACCCTTAGTAAACATGATGTATTTTTCTTGACGGATGCGCTGGGAAAATACCGGATCGACATCTCCCAAACTAGTAATTCCCCGATCCACCCTCTCTAACTGACAAATTACACTCATGCGTTTCCGCTCAGAAGAAAAGGGAAACTCTCCCACACGGGGTAATTTACTATCCCACTGGTCTTTCTCTATACCACCCTTTGCCGCCAGGGTGACTAAGGCTCCTTCGGTGGGGTCGCCTAAAATACTCCACTTATCTGATTCCTGTTGCAGAACCGCATCATTACAAACAGCACAAGCCACCAGCAAAGCCAAAATTTCCGGGTGGCTATCAAGCCAAATGCGATCGCCATCCAACAGGAACTCCCCTTGGGGTGTGTAGCCTTCCCCAGTGACTCGAAACTCCCGGTTATTGACAAAAATAGTTTGCACCACCATTTTATTTTGGGTCAGAGTTCCCGTCTTATCCGAACAAATAGTTGTCACCGACCCCAAAGTTTCCACCGCCGGTAACTTGCGAATCAAAGCATTTTGGCGTACCATTCGCTGTGTTCCCAAAGCCAAAGTCACCGTAATCACCGCCGGTAATCCCTCCGGAACCACCGCCACCGCCATACTTAAGGATACCTCCACCAACTCCTGGAACGAACCCCATCCCAAGGTCAGCAATCCCACCCCAATCACAATTGCCACCAGAATTAGGGAACCAGTTACCAGGGTATTACCCAACTCATTGGAGCGTTTTTGCAACGGTGTCGGTTCGCTATCCACCGACTGTAACATTTCCGCAATTTTACCGAGTTCGGTATTCATTCCCGTACCCGTCACCAGGACTTTTCCCCGTCCTTGAACAACCTCCGTCCCCTGGTAAACAAAATTCAAGCGTTCGCCTAAAGGTGCATCTTCCGGTAAGGTAATATTCGCTCGTTTACTAACAATTTCCGCTTCCCCTGTCAAAGCCGATTCCCGCACCTGTAAATTTGATTCTTCCAGCAATCGACCATCAGCAGCCACCTGAACTCCCGCTTCCAAGAGCATAATATCACCGGGAACCAAATCCTTCGCTGCTACTTCCAATTGCTTGCGATCGCGAATTACCCGCACATTGGGAGAAGATAGTTTTTTCAGCGCTGCTAAAGCTTGTTCAGCCCGACTTTCCTGCACATAACCTAAAACACCGTTGAGGACAACAATTGCTAAAATCGCAATTGTATCCTTAAAGGGTAACTCCGTAACTGGTAAGGTTCCTGACTGCCATTTGATTAAATCCAATATACCGGAAATAATTGCTACCGCAATCAACAGCAGTAACATAATATTCTTGAACTGATCAACAAGAATCTCCCAGGAACTGCGTCCTCCCGATTCTTGTAGTTCATTTATACCGTAGCGTTGTAGACGTTGTGCAACTTCCTGGGTACTTAATCCTGTATCTGGATCGGTCGATAATAATTCTAGAGCTTGATCGGATTCTAAATTATGCCAAATGGCATTTACGTCAGGTAGAGAGTGAGCAGACATTGTTTAATAAAAAGGTGACAAGAATTGGTGATTAGTTTTGAAGGGAGTAGGGATGAGGCAGAGATCATCTGACTCTATGGGAAGCCGCGCAACGCACGTCTCAGGGTGTTAGTACTGAGTAGGAAAGATCCAAGTGATAGATAACCGTTTTTCTTCCCTAATCATACTTACTAATTAAAATTTCGATCTCTTCCCTTTGTACTCTTGATTCTGCTAGAAACTTATCAAAATATAGCAGTTCTGAATCATTGCGAGTGATCCATCCCTGAAACTTTTTCTAATTATGGTTATTATTTAAACCAATTTACGAAAAAGAGAGGGGATAGATTTATACAGTCCTTGAAAATTCATCGATACAGCAGTTTTAGGCTGTTTGGAAATACCTTTTAAAATTCTCAAGGCTTGCTCAAAACAGCTTTTCCCGAACCAGTGAAACAGCATTCATCATAATTTATTCTTACTTTTTACCTAACTGGGTATCTCTCAAATGGAATCATTCTCGAATCAGCGTCATCTAAAACACATAAAATCCTCCAACGCGGTAGAATGATTGGAATTTTGGTCACTAACGATATCCCCTATTCGTGTTTGACCTGCTAACCATCAAGAAAATCAGTTTAATATGAGTGTTGCACTCCCCCATATAACCGCGAGCAAAATGTTTTGGAAGCGAACAATTAGACCCCTCTGTGCATCTGCATTAAATGGTATTGCCTTTATCCAGGATACACTCATCGCGATTGACTCGCGAAATGGATATTTACTGGAAATTGACCCAGCTACAGATAATACCCGTATCCGCAATCCCCATCAAGTGCGGGAATTGATGGATGTCACTGGTATTTCCCTCTGGGGAGATCGATTATGGCTAACCAGGGACTTGAGTATCTACTCTTGTCAAATTAATACATTAGGACTGGAGCATTTTGCCACCCTTCCCTACACTGCCAATGGTATAGCTGTCTGGGAATCTACAGTTTATATTACTTGTCAAAAACTAGGTAAAATTTTGGTGTTTAACCGAGATACAGGTACACAAATCACCCAATTTTATGCTCCTGGTGTCGGTTGCGAGAACTTAGCCGTAGATGCTGAAACCCTGTGGGTGTGCGATGATATGGAACAAAGCGTTTACGCCCTCGACCGTGCCACCGGAGAAATTAAATTTAGCATTCTTACCCCCTTCGAGTCACCTACAGGCATAGCCATTCATATCAATCCTGAAAATCACCAAAACACCCTATTTGTCGCCTATGCTGGTGAAGAACCCTATATCCGCGATAACCCCAACGCCGACCCCAACCATGAACTAGCCTATCGCGATCGCACTTTTATCCACCCCCTCCACTTCCAATATCACCCGGAAAAACGCTACACCCTCTCCAATGGCTACCGAATTGAAATGTCCTATGTTGAGGAAATTGCTCCCCTAGAAGAGGTCTATATCCCCGATTTAGAATGGCAAATCGCCCTACCCAGTGACACCGACCGTCAAAAGGTAGAATCCGTCCAAGCCATTGGTTTACCATTCCAGGAACAAATCATCGATGGCCAAAAAGTTGCCGTATTCAAATTTGACCAACTTACCCCCGGAGAACGCCACATTTTCGGTTGGCGAGCCATCCTACAAGTTCGTAGCATTAAATACCGAATTACTCCCCGTGACGTGGAAAATATCCCCGAACTCAGCCCCGATTTTCAAGCCCGCTACCTCATCGATGATGATGATTTAGCAATGGATACCAGTATCGTTCGCCAGGCTGCCCGTGATGCCATTGGCACAGAAACTAACCTGTTACGGAAAATGTATAACATCCGTAATTATGTTTACGACCATCTTTCCTATGGTATTAAACCCCACATTGACACCCCGGATATTGTCCTTGAACGCGGAGTCGGTTCCTGTGGCGAATATGTAGGTGTTCTCCTAGCTTTGTGTCGTTTAAACGGGATCGCCTGTCGAACTGTGGGTAGATACAAATGTCCTCCCTACGGAGAACGGCAAAATATCCCCCTCCAACCCGACTTCAACCACGTTTGGTTAGAATTTTACATCCCCGGTTACGGTTGGATGCCAATGGAATCAAATCCCGACGATGTTGGTTATCGAAATGACCATCCCACCCGTTTTTTTATGGGTTTAGCTTGGTATCACCTGGAAATTGGTAAAGGCATTCCCTTTGAAAGTTTAATTAGTAAAGGTAAACGATTAACCAAAGAAGATATTTCCATCGGTGAATTAGCAATCAACCATATCCGATTTACCATTTTAGAAGAACTACCAGGTTTTGATTAACCTGAATTAGATTTTGGATTACTCTGCGAGAAGCCGCACTACGCGCGTCTATGGATTTTGGATTACCCATACGGATACCTTCATACTGAATTGATATAAAATAATTCGTAATTACGTAGACGCAAGCCCTACCCAACGGCTATTACAAATTACACACGCGAAGCGTTGCCGCAGGCTATTACGTACGCAAAGCGTTGCCGCAGGCTATTGCAAATTACGTACGCGAAGCGTTGCCGCAGGCTATTACGTAGCTTGCTTCCCGCGTAGCGGGTATTACGTAGACGCGAAGCGGCTTGCCGTAGACTATTACGAATTACGCATTACTTAAATCAGATGACCGAACTTGAACGCTACCTATTTGATCTACAAGGTTTTATCATCGTTGAAAACGCGTTAACACCAACACAGATTAATGAATTACAGCAAATCATTAATCAAATAATTAATCAACACAATCCTAGTCAAATATCTCCAGAAGCAACCTATCTCCGATTTGATTCATTGTTAGGCTGGGGTAAACCATTTCGAGATATTATTGATAATCCTTCTATTACCCCCTATTTGCAGGAAATACTAGCCGGAAAATTTCGTTTAGACCACGATTACATCCATATTCTGCGTCAAGGGAAAGGACCAGTTGGTGCAAATTTACATGGTGGTGGTACACCCTACGACCCTTGTCAGTATTATGATTTTCGCCAGGGGAAAATGTATAACGGTCTCACCGCAGTTGCCTACGAATTGAACGATGTCGCTCCCGAAGACGGTGGTTTGGCTTGTATTCCTGGTAGCCATAAAAGTAATTTTTCCCTACCAACAAGTATCCGCAATTTAGAGCAACATCCAGAAAATTTGCATCCTTGTATTCAAAAAATAGCAGTTAAAGCGGGTAGTGCAATTATCTTCACTGAAGCATTATCCCACGGCACAATTCCTTGGCGAGGAAAATCAGAAAGACGCACTTTATTTTTCAAGTATTCCCCCCATTCATCCGCTTGGGCAAGATATTACTATAATCTAGATTTATTCCCCGATTTAAACGATTCTCAGCGACAAATTCTCCGCACACCTGG
This sequence comes from uncultured Calothrix sp., assembly GCA_937973965.1. Taxonomy (GTDB): domain Bacteria; phylum Cyanobacteriota; class Cyanobacteriia; order Cyanobacteriales; family Nostocaceae; genus NIES-3974. The sequence goes on from CALJJQ010000165.1 coordinate 26,395, forward strand.
CATATATCCCTAATCGCTTTCTCTCAAAGCTTTTTTATTTTTTGGGAGTCGGGAATTGGGAGTAGTTTATAACGAAAAATATGCCGTTTGAACCTATTTACAATATACCTTTCTCATTCTGTTGAGATACATAATAACCCTCCCCATCCCTCCCCGATATCGAGGAGGGTGAGCTTTAGAGTGCGGGTAGAATTGTCTTCCATTTGCTTGGGAAACGCTAAAAGTGGTTGATAAAGTATTGATTGACACTTCTCAAACATCCTCTTATCGTCTTTACATAATTTTTTGGCGAGTGCATAAACGGCATGATACAACAAATAAATTAAAAATATTAATTCCATATAAATATTTTCCCCTACTCCCCACTCCCTATTCCCTTTTCCCTATTCCCTATAAATAATTGTGAATAATATTTTTGTCGCCACTGTTCCAAATTGTCAATGGAAATAGATTGAGTCACCACATTCATACTATTACCACGCCAACTCACATCTGCATCAGTTGTAAACACACCACAAGTCAAATATTCCCGTTGAATATCCCAATACTCGCTAAAACGACTTTTCAAAGTCATCACCTGTTCAAAAACCTTATTGCGGTGCTTGTTACGACGCTTACGTTCCGTTGCACCAGTTGCTTCTGTGTCAATAAATTTAGTTTCAATTAAAAATAAACTTCCAGTCGTAGTTAAATAAACAAAATCACATTTACCTAAGTCTGTATAATCGGCGATGGGAGATTTTTCAAATAAAAGTAACTCGGAACAACTAGGAAATAAATTGTGAATATTCAAAAATAAGTAAGCTTGCAATAGTAATTCCTTATCATAGGGAAAACAGACGACCCCCTCAAAAAAACGACGAATATCGAGTTGAGACTGTGGTTGAATTTTCCGACAATAGCTAACAAACTTATTCAGTTCATCTGCGGTCATGTAATATTGCTTCATTCTCATTATTGCCGCACAATACGCCCTAGTATAAAAATATACAATTTTTAAGCGGAGTCAAACATCCGCAGATGTAACCATAAGTTGCTTTATTAGCCATTTTACTCAGTTATTATACGGATGACAACTAAGTTATGCAAATTGCACCGGATAGCTTTTCTTGGTTTGATGTACCAGAACAAGCAAAAAAATTACTAATTCAAGCTGCCCAAACATGGGAAAATACCCAAGAGTCGGAACAATATATCAACCAAGCTTTGGAAATCACCAATAATAATATTGATGTTTTGGTTGCAGCCTATAGATATTTTTATTATAAGCATAATTACTTAATGGCATTAAAAGCTGTGGAAAATGTCATGTTATGGGTACAGAAAAATGAAAATTTACCATCTAATCAACAGGAATTGAAGCAAATTATTTTACAACGTCTTCATGATGCCGAAATTCGTCTATATATAAATGCCTATTCTGCTTCTGGTTTAATTTTAGCTAAACTAGGAAAAGTTGAAACTGCACAGGAAATATGTCAGTTTATTCAAGAGATTGATGTCAATCATGAGTATTTAAGTGCAGAAATTTTACTCGATATTTTAACCCGTTCACCAGAAGAGGAGGATTGAAATAATTCGTAATAGCCTACGGCAAGCCGCTTCGCGTCTACGTAATACCCGTTACGCGGGAAGCAAGCTACGTAATTTGTAATTGACACCCTGTTTCCTACTTCCTGAAAGTTTTAGGTTAAATATATTTGCTATTTTGCATTTCCTAGTTTCTTTCGATTACAATATGAAAAATAAAGATTGGTTAGTTACCGATGATGGTTCTTTTGTGCTTTGTCAATCTGCACGGAAGTGGGATTTATTACAGGAGAATTATCGTTTGTATCGGTTTCTAACGGAATTGGAAGATGTTTTCAAGGGTGCAATTCAAAATATTGATGTTGAGGTCAGCTATTTACCTAATATCAGGATGTTAGTCAGAAAATTAATCCTGAATTCCTATTGGGTACGTAGTCGATTTTCCCTACCTGATCCACAAACAGGGGTATCTGTGGAGATTCTTTATGATGAGTTAGGATTTCCTTTTACTTTCCAGACTGTTAGTTTTGCTCCTGGGACTAGATCTACTATTCACAATCATGGTACGTGGGGAGTTGTGGCAATTTTGCAAGGGGAAGAAAAAAATTTTCTCTGGAGAAGTAAAACTCCTGTGGAAATAGCAAATACGGGAAAATGTGTTGAACAAACAGGGGAAATCATTCTCAATACTGGGGATATGATTAGTTTTACACCTGGTGCAATTCACAGTGTGGAAGCATTGGGAGAAAAACCAACGGTGACGTTAAATCTCTACGGTGAAACTGACCCGAAACGACGGTTTGAATATGATTTAGAACAGGGGAAAGTGGTGCGATTTTAGATTACTCTGCGGTCGATCCGCTTCGCGTCTATGGATTTTGGATTGTAAATATTGGATACATTCCCTGCATTTTGATGAAGTGAGCGATAAGTGTTGAGTAATGGGTTGATTTTCCCACTGCTCCCCACTTACTTCAAGTTTTGGATTTTTTTGCAGAAAGTTGCGCTGAGAGGATGTTGGAAATTAAATGGCTAAAGTTGTTTTCTACGAAAAACCTGGTTGTAAGAATAATACTAAGCAAAAAGTCCTATTGACTGCTGCTGGTCATGATTTGGAAGCTCATGATATTCGTACCTACAATTGGACTCCACAAAAGTTACGGGTGTTTTTTGGAAATCGTCCGATTTCTGAGTGGTTTAATCCTACTGCTCCTAGAATCAAGTCTGGTGAGGTGATTCCAGAAAAATTAAATGCTGATAGTGCTTTAGCGCTGATGATTGCTGACCCTCTGTTGATTCGTCGTCCCTTGATTCAAGTTGGCGATCGCTATGAGGTGGGTTTTGATGTGGAGCGGATTCACGCATGGATCGGTCTCCAACCTGTTGACCCCTCCCAAGCAAATACTAGTCTAGAATTAATGCAGCAAGATTTACAAACCTGCTCACATCACCACGATTCTCATCACCACCACGACGCACAGGGTAATTGTAGTCATTCACATTAGTACCCGACTAACCTCAAAATAACGGGTGAAGGTTAGGGAGTAGGAATTAGTGAGTAGTCCCCCTATAGACAATTAAAATATTTAGCTTTAGCTTGTGATATAAAGCAGATCGACCGAAAGATGGGGGGAGTAGTAAGTTGGGAGTGGGGAAAAACCAATTTCATTCTGGTGTCAGCAATACATGTAGACTACTCCCTACTCCCTCTGCATCAAGTGAGATTTCTATATCAAAAATAAATTCGGAAAAGTTGGCTTTTAGCTGATAAGTGGTTATACTATTCCTCGTCTATCTATACCCTATTTTAATCCTACAAAGCGATACAAGATGGCAGTTTGGTATTGATTTGTGATGGCGTATCGTGTATTTTCAGATGAAAATCTACCATTGCAATTATTTATTGTTGATTGCATCAATCAGTACTGGGTGTATTTTTAAATTCATTATCTGTATCTAAAAAAACATCATAATTTCTCAACATGATTATGTCATCAAAACATGACAATTAGGTTTTTGCAAACTCTGCAAATGTTAAGAAATTATTTTTCTATCCTGATAGCTATTAATTAAATATGCATAAAGAATTCGATTGTCTCAAATATAAATTGTCATTGAGATAGGGTTAATTATGTATAAGTAAATTTTCTTGTGTGGAGGGATTAGTGAGTAGGGATTAGGGTAATACTTAACAGCTAAAAGCTTATTTAAGAATTTTGAGGAAAAATTCAGTATTTCTTGAATTATCAGGACTTACACAAGGACAACCTAAACACCGTCATTGCGACGTAAGGTAGACGCGAAGCGACTTCTTGCAAAGTAGCAATCCCAAACACCTAATTTCTCGTAATGAGTGCGTAAGTCCTAAATTATCAAAAAATATTTCTGTAAAAATCCTGATATATAGGCAATTGGTGCAGATATTTCTGGATACTGGTAAAAGCGAGGGGAAATTTCTGGGAAAGGGAGCAAGTATGAACAGGGATAACGCAGTTGAACAATTGCGTCATTATCAGGAGTATGGGGAGTCGATTCTTCACTTTATTAATGCTGCGGTGGAAAGTCCTCCACCGAAACAAAGTTGGGTGCAAACAAGTATTAATGAGAGCATACAAAGGCTCAAGTATCATGCACAGCGTACAGTAGAAATTGCTGCATCCCCTGTGAAAATCGGGATTATGGGGGAGTTTAGTAGTGGGAAAACCCTATTAATTGGTAGTTTAATTGGTTATGCTGACGCTTTACCTGTGAGTGAAACCCCGACTACGGGAAATGTGACGGCTATTCGTTTAATTCAGCAAGCAGAATTTAAGACAACGGAAGTTAGTGAATTTACGGTGCGATATTTGACCCATGAGGGGGTACGGGAGTGTTTGCGGTACATGCTCAAGGAGGTGGAAACCCGTGCAAGTGTAGCCAAATTTCCTCCAGCTGCACTGACAACTTTGCGCAGTTTACAGCCAACTACATTTGTTGATAGTAAAAGTATTTTGGCTTGGTGTGAACAAGCTTGGAATCAAACCCAAAGTTTAGAGTTGCGATCGCTATTACGGGAATTGGTGGTTTTTGTTCGCACTTATACTTTATTTGGGATTGAAATTTGCGGAAAAAGTTATCGTATTAATCGCGAAACCGCAAATCAGGGGTTACGGTTAGCGGAACCACCGATGAATATTTTGGAGTTGGGGTTTGAGCGGATTCCCATTCCCTATAAACAATGGGATGGGATTGATCGACCCAATGTAGATGATTTGCGGAATACATTTAGCTTGATTGGTCGGATTGATGTGACAGTGAAGGTTTCACGGGAAATTTGGGATTTATCGGCTTTACAAGGGACAAATGAGTTGATTTTACTTGATTTTCCCGGTTTAGGCGCAGCTGATTCCAGTGTCCGGGATACCTTTTTATCGTTGCGGGAATTGGCAGAAGTACAAACCATCCTGTTGCTATTGAATGGTAGATATCCAGGGGGTGCAACCGCATCAAAAATTCGTACTATGTTGGAGCAGGATAAGGGAGAAGACCTAAAGGAGCGGATTATCGTTGGTGTCGGTCGTTTTAATCAGTTACCTTTGACGGTTGCGGAGGAGCGAGCAATTGATAGTTTACTTAGTAGTCATGATTTGACTGGGGATGAGTCGATTTTTTCGGTATTTGCAGAACCTCTGTCGGAGGAGATGGTGTTAGAGCAGATACCGATATTAAAGTTGACAATGGCTAGTGCAAGTAATTTGACTACCCAACCGAAGAATATTGTTTTACTTTCACAGTTGTATGGGTTGAGTAAGTTAGATGAGTTATCGAGTTTGTTACAAATTTGTTCACCGGAATTTAAATCGGAGTTAGAACAGCTTTTACAAACGGATGATTGGGAATTACGGGATAAATGGCGACGTTTAGGGGAGCAAATTATTCCTTCGGGTTATTTACATAAACAGATTTGTGATTTTGCTGACGATGGTGGTTTAGCAAGATTACGGGGATTGTTGAATGAGCATGTGACAATTCACGGAATGCAGCAGCTATTGGCAGATGTGCAGCGCGTCGCGGCAGATTTGCGTACTGAACAGTTGGAGTTAGAAAAAATACTCCAAGAAGTGGCCGCCTATATTCCTGCGGTGGAAAATCCTTCCTTTGTGACTTTGCGTCAGGGGATTGAAAATCTAGTGACAATTTATCGTCAGTATCAAGCGGAATTGGAACAGCAACCAATTCTAACTAATCGGACAGGAATTGCCGTGAGTGAATTAGTGAAAAATGAACTTACTCATAAAATCTTTTTTGACTGGAGTGAATGGAACATATTATTTGACCGGACTAAAGGGGGGAAAATCTCCTTAAATAAAGTCATGCGCTTTTTTGAAGAAGATGAAGCAGATGACCCGATTCCAACCCAAGGAGACGATTTTTATCCGGTATTTGTGCAAACTGTCGATGAAATGCAAGAATTTGCCCATACTCAAATGAGTGAAGCGGTGGCTGATTGGTTCAGTAAATTGGCTCATACAGTGGAAACTGAGCGTAGTAAAATTGACCTGATTTTGCAACCCCAAATGGAAGCCTATATCCAGGAGAGTTTTGGTAATCGCTCGACAAAGTTGTTTCGGAATTTGATTCGGGCAATTGACCCAGTGAACAAATGGCAACAAATGATACTTACTCGTAGTGGATTAACGGAGAATACCACACCCATAAATGCCAATGCTTTATTTCCCTTAGCAAGACGGGATGCGCGTCACCAAATTGGCCAGATTTTTGACTGGAGTCCCCATAAGAAATACCCAAGTCAGGGACGACCTTTTAATCATCAAATTGCTGTACTTCGTTTGCGAAATGAAATTACTGCGAGTTTAGGATTACATTTGGTGCAGTATGTGAGTTTATTAACTCAACAAACCAAATTATCTTTTTCCGTTGCGACGAAGGAAATTGTTGATAGTTTGCAAGATTTACTGAAGTCGAAAAATGAACCGTTGCTGAGATATATTGCTGCTGCGGAAGATAAACCGGTTTCTGGTCAACCTGCTTGGTTAGAAAATTTATCTCAGTTAGTGGCTGTTTCTTTTCCCGGTGCGGAATAGTGATTTGTAATACCCGCTACGCGGGAAGCAAGCTACGTAATTTGTAATTTGTAATTCGTAATACTGTTTTTATATGAATTGCAGATAACAAGTTGTCTGAAGCGAGGAGGAAGGATGAAGCAATCTCATAATCGCAACTGAGAACAATAGTTATCAAACTGGATATGGATAGGGTTTATATTTGACAATGATTTTTTTTTGATTCTATCTGTTAGCTAATTTGAGGTAATTGGTCTAAATATTATTTGTAGAGTTTCCCGGTACTTCATCGGATTTGAAAATACTATATCTGGTAGAGTTTGTGTGATTAACTGTGATTAAAAGGTAAAAATTTCAAGTTAAAAAGCGAAAGTAATTAACAGTTGACGGTTAATAGTCACCAGTCATCAGTCAACGGCACGCTATTTTTCACGACTTAAATAGGATTGCTGTAGATTCTATTTTACTTGGAAATAAATGAAACTAGAATAATTAACGGTCATAGAACCTGATATGTGGCGACCATTAGCGTAAACGATATAATTCAATGTATATTTCACCGATTTCCCTATTACGAGAGGCAATTTCAGGAATATATCAAATGCCAATTAAAATTGAACTTTTAAATCGCTATCAATTACGTTTGAAAGAACAAAAATTAATGCTTCCGGTGATTGAAATTAAACCTACCGAAAGCCCAAATTTACCCCATGTATCGAAAGTTAATATTTCAGTGAGTGGTTCACCTACTGAATTGGCTGTAATTATGCAGTCTGCTTATAAAAGTGTAAATATAGATAATCATCAACCTCTGAAGTTACTCGGACCACAACGGTTGCGTCAAAATGATTGCATATATACGGAGGAATTACCACCGGGAGTTGCTTGCACATTGGTGGTAACTGTGGAATACTTTGATTCCGATACTCAAGGAAATCCCGACTTTGATGTGGTGAAGGAGGTGAGTGCTGAATGTTACATTTGGACTCTATCTTCCGAAAAAACGGAATTGCTATCGGAACCAGAATTAGAACCCCACACCATATTCAGAGAACCAATGGCTCCTACGGAACTGCAAACGGTGTATGTCACGGGGATTCGTAACCAGAATCTTACCTATCCGGGTTGGTTTGCGATTGATTTTGGTACTTCTAATTCCATGGTGACCTTATATGACCCGAAGGTGATTGTCACACCCGAAACCTTACCACGGGAACAAGAAACCAGATTGCGATCGCGGATTGGGGAATGGTTGGCTACACGTCCAACGAGGGAGGAAGCGGGGATAAATCGTGCTGTCTGGGATAGTGAGTGGCAGAAGTTTTTGACGGAATTAAGTCAGGAAATTCCCCCTGCTCATCCGGGAAATCGGGATGCAATTGTAGCTTACATCCATCGTGCTGGAAGTACCCAGTTTTTGGATGCGATTCGTCAAATTGAAATGTGTTTGAGTAAACGTTTGGATTGGTTCCGACGAGCTGCAAGTGTGCGGCTAAATGCTATTTATCATGAGGTGTTTCGGGTTCCGGCTCTGGAATGGCAAAGTTTGATACCTGTAGAATTAGATAAGGATCGTCGTCAAAGTGAGATACCCAGCGAATTGGAGGTGATAGGAGTTGACCCCACCCTTTCCCCTGACCATCCCCACAAACTCAAGGTGATATTGGGTGAGTCGGCAAAACAACACCGCTTGGATGCGATTCGTCATGGGGAGGTGATTGATGGACGATTTTTGCATTCACCCAAGCGGTATTTTGGCCAAGACCGAGTTTACAAGTTAGGTCAAAATGGTACAGAAGCGATGATTCCGGTGAATACTATTTTACAGGCTGCCTATGCCCAATTAATTGAACTTACTGATAAATATCGTACAGCTAATGCTGGTAAATGTTCGGATGGCAAATTTTATCGAGCCGTTGTCACCTATCCCACGGTAGCATCCCCCTTTGTGCGTCGAGAAATTGAAAATCTGGTGCGATCGCTGGATATTGCAGATGTGCAAATGGCCTACGATGAAGCGGTTTCCGTGGCCATATTCTTTTTGTGGCGGGAATTTGGAGGGGATTTGAATGTGGGGATTGAATCCTTTAAAACCCGTTGCCATTATGATGGGGATAAATGGTGGCAAAATGTGCTCGTGTTGGACATTGGTGGAGGAACAACCGATTTAGCTCTGATTCGCTTGACTTTGAGTGAAATTAATCCCTTTGATGTGGGGGAAGACCGGGGTGACGGGGGACGCTACTACAAACTGACACCCAAATTACTCGGTTCATCGGGACATTTACAGTTGGGGGGGG